>NZ_JAVREI010000001.1:0-963604 GCF_031845325.1 Blastococcus goldschmidtiae
GCGGACGCGCAGACACTCGACCCTCACGGGCTCCGCACCTGGCTGGATGTCCAACACTACGCCGGTTTCCGTTGCCCCCGCCAGCGGCGGGTCCCGGTCCGGCGGCCCCTCAGGGCCGCGCGGCGCATGGAGAACGTTACACGACATCCAGGGGCCTCTGCAGGGGGGTCCCGTGAGGGGGTCCGCAGCCGTCGATCCAGGGGACAGAACCCGCGGATCGCCTGGGTTTCACGCGGTGCGGAGGAGTGTCACCCCGCGGTTCGACGGTGGGTTCAGGCCACACCGCGGGGGCGGAACTGCACGCTCACCCTCGGCCCGACCGGCTTGCTGGTCTTGGGGATGCAGTGCTCCCAGGTGCGCTGGCACGAGCCACCCATGACCACGAGGTCGCCGTGGCCCACAGGGAAGCGCAGGCTCGGCCCGCCGGCGACCGGGCGCAGCAGGAGCGGGCGCGGGGAGCCGAACGAGACGATGGCGACCATCGTGTCGCCGGACCGTCCGCGGCCCAGGCGGTCGCCGTGCCAGGCCACGCTGTCCCGGCCGTCGCGGTACAGGCACATGCCCGCGCTCACGAACGGCCCGCCCAGCTCGGGCCCGTAGCGGGTGTTCAGGGCCGCACGCGCCTCGGTCAGCAGCGGGTGCGGCAGCGTCTCGTTCCCGCCGTACCAGCGCAGCAGCCGCGGGACCGCCACCTCACGGTCGTACATCTGGCGCCGGTCCTCCCGCCAGCCGATGTCCCCGAGCAGCACCTCGAGCACCTCGTCGGATCCGGACACCCAGCCGGGCAGGTGGTCCACCCAGGCGCCGGCGCTCAGCACGTGCCGCTGCACGCGGCCGGCCAGCGGGGTCAGGGTGGCCTCCTCGGCCACGTCCCACATCGAGGGCTGATGGGCGAGCGTCATGACCCGGACGCTACTCCGACTTTTCGCACATGTGTGCGAAAAGCTGTGGACACGGCCCCTGTGCAGGGTCCGCGCCGAGCGTGCGAGGCGTGGGGGGCAGCGGGGTCCTTCTTCAGGCGGTGAGCGCGAGGGCGAAGGGAAGCACGGCCGGGGCACCTGCCCGCCGCAGCTCGCGACCGGCCACCGTCATCGTCCAGCGTGAGTCGGCGAGGTCGTCGACCAGCAGGACCGGTCCGGCCAGCGACGCCAGCCGCTCGCGGAGCTCCGGGCCCACGACGATGCGGTCCCACACCCCCGCCAGCCGGAAGGCGCTGTTCCCACCGGGCTGGCCGGTCGGTCCGCCGTGTGCCAGCGACATCTCTCCCAGGTAGTCCAGCCGCCCCATGCGGGCCAGCCCCTGGGCCACGCCGGTCACCAGACGGGGACGGCGGCGCGAGGGGACAGCCACGACGGCGACCGGCCGCTGCGACCAGTCCCAGGCGGCCAGCACCCGCGCGCACGCGCGGAGGAGCTCGTCGTCCGGTGGGAGGTCGGAGATCGAGCGCTGCACCGGCACGTCGAACGCGGCGTCGGGGTCCTCCTCGATGCCGGGCGCCTCGAGGTCCACGACACCGCCCACCCCGTCGTCACCGAGCAGGGAGCGCAGCCGCTGACCCCAGCCGAGGTCGGTGAGCCGGGCGACGGCGCGACCGGGCTCGAGCTGGTCGCCGGCGGCGATCTTGCCCTTCACGTCGACGCCGAGCCGATCGGCACCCGTCGGCCACTGCGCGCGCGGAGCGAGCTCCACGCCGGGACGGTCCAGCGCCGCCGAGGCTGCCTGCGCGGCGGCCTCGGGGACGTCGGTGGAGTACCAGGGCCCGGCGCAGACGTCGCACCGCCCGCAGGGCGCAGCCGTCGGGTCGTCGAGCGCGGACTGCAGGAAGGCCATCCGGCACTCGGCCTCGTCGACCGGCTTGGCGTAGGCGATCATCGCTCGCTGCTCGGCCTCCCGGGTGCGGGTCACCCGCCCGTACCGCTCGGCGTCGTAGACCCAGGGGCGTCCCGTGGAGCGCCAGCCGCCCTGCACCCGCTCGACCGCGCCGTCGACCGCCAGGACCTTGAGCAGCAGTTCCAGCCGCGAGCGGCGCACGTCGGCGACCGTCTCCAGCCGGGCCACCGACCAGGCCTTGCCGTCGGCCATGGCGGTGAGCACCGCGGCCGCATGGTCCTCGCGCGGCATGGAGGAGGTGGCGAACCACTGCCAGATCGCGATGTCCTCGGGGCCGGGGAGGAGCAGCACGTCGGCGTGCTCGACGGCACGGCCGGCACGGCCCACCTGCTGGTAGTAGCTCACCGGCGACGACGGGGCCCCGAGGTGGACCACGAAGCCGAGGTCGGGCTTGTCGAAGCCCATTCCGAGCGCGGAGGTGGCCACGAGGGCCTTGACGCGGTTCTCCCGCAGCGCTTCCTCGGCGTCCTTGCGGTCGGCGTCGTCCAGCCGGCCGGTGTAGGCGCGCACCTCGTGCCCGGCGTCCCGGAGCAGGGCGGCGGTCTCCTCCGCCGCGGCGACGGTGAGCGCGTAGACGATGCCGCTGCCCGGGAGGTCCCCGATGCGCGCGGCCAGCCAGGCCAGCCGGGCGCGGTCCGACGGCAGCCGCAGCACGCCCAGCCGGAGGGAGTCGCGGGACAGCGGGCCCCGGACGGTCGTCACCTCGACGCCGCCGGCGCCCAGCTGCTCCGCGACGTCCTCCACCACGCGCTCGTTGGCGGTGGCGGTCGTCGCGAGCACCGGCGTCCCGGCCGGCAGCGTGCCCAGCAGGTCGCGGATGCGGCGGTAGTCGGGCCGGAAGTCGTGGCCCCAGTCGGAGACGCAGTGCGCCTCGTCGACGACCACCAGGCCGCACCGGGCGACCAGGCCGGGCAGCTGCTCCTCGCGGAACCGCGGGTTGGTCAGCCGCTCGGGCGAGACGAGCAGGACGTCGACGTCGTCGGCCGCGAGGCGGGCGGCGATGTCGTCCCACTCGGTCATGTTGGCGCTGGAGATCTCGACCGCGCGGATGCCGGCGCGGGCCGCGGCCGCCACCTGGTCGCGCATCAGCGCCAGCAGGGGGCTCACCAGCAAGGTGGGGCCCTTGCCTCGGCGGCGCAGCAGCGCGGTGGAGACGAAGTAGACGGCGGACTTGCCCCAGCCGGTGCGCTGCACGACCAGCGCCCGCTGGGAGCGCTCGACCAGCGCCGAGACCGCGGCGTCCTGCCCCTCGCGGAAGACGGCGTCCGGCCGGCCGGTGAGCTCGCGGAGCACGGCCAGCGCCTCGGCGTGCACGGAGCTGGCGACCTCGGACGACGGCGCGGCGGTGGTCATGCCCCGACAGTAGGCACCGCCGGTGACAGCACCGGCCAGCGCGCAGGACCGGTGGACGACGGTGGAGAATCCACAGGCGATGGCACACGAGGGGCAGCGACCGCCGGACAACCACGTCCACACGCACTGGTCCTGGGACACCGCCGACTCCTCGACGATGCGCCGGGCCTGCGAGAAGGCCGTCCAGCTCGGGCTCCCGGCGATCGCCTTCACCGAGCACCTGGATTTCACCGTCTGGGATCCCGACGACCGGGCGACCGACGAGGGCCTGGTCGAACGGCACGCGTCCCGGCACGCGGAGATCGACGTCGAGGGCTACTTCGCCGAGCTGGAGGACGTGCGGGGCCGGTTCCCGGAGCTGCGCATCCTGTCCGGAGTCGAGACCGGCGAGCCGCACCTGTTCGGCAGCAGCGTGGCCGCCTACCTGCGGGACGCCCCGGTCGACCGCATCCTCGGCTCGCTGCACTCGCTGGCCAAGGGCGGCCGGCTGTACGGCGTCGGTCATCTGCTGTGGGACGACGCGGACGGCACCATGCGCCGCTACCTCGGCGAGCTGGTGGACATGATCGAGAGCAGCGCGGTCTTCCAGGTGCTGGCGCACGCGGACTTCCCGCGTCGCTACTGGCCCGGCGGCACGCACCGGTACGTCGAGAAGGACTACGAGGAGGAGTACCGGGCCGTGTTCCGCGCACTGGCCCGCTCCGGCCGGGCACTGGAGATCAACACGACCAGCCCGCTGGCCTCGGCCGACCAGATGCGCTGGTTCCACGAGGAGGGCGGTGAGGCGGTCAGCTTCGGCAGCGATGCGCACACGCCGTCCGCGGTCGGGCAGAAGTTCGACCTCGCCGTCGACGTCGTGAAGGCGGCGGGATTCCGTCCCGGCCGGGACCGCTTCGACTTCTGGCGCCGCTGACCGCGGCCGTCGCGCTCAGGCGACGCGCGGCAGCGGCGCGGTGACCGGGGCCAGAGTGACCCGCGGCGGCGGGGGCGGCGGCGTCCGGGTGACCGCGGTGTCGGGGAAGACGAAGCGGTAGGTGGTCTCGTTGTCCTGGACGGCGAAGGTCTGCCCGTCGGGACCGGCGTGGTGCAGCAGCAGTCCGTCCATCCGCTCCGCGACGCGCCGCAGCGCCTGGGCGTCGGAGACGTCGACGACGCTGCGCCCGGGGGTGAGCCCGGCGACCGGGAGGATGCGCGCGGCGTTGCGGACGGCGAACTCGTCGGCCGCGTCCCCCGACCGCGGGCGGCCGATCCCACCTGCGACGGCCCCTACCAGCACGGCGGCGACGAGGACGACGACCGCGGCCACCCGGGCGACGTCGATGGGCAGGTCCACGCCGAGCACGGTGAACGACCGGGTCACCTGCTCGTCGACGGACACGGGGACGGAGGTGGTGGGCGCGAAGACGGCCTCGGCGACCGGCGGGCGCAGCGCGACGGCGTCCATGGTGAAGGTGAGCGGCTCCAGCCCGGCCGCGGTGAAGGGCCGGCCCCCGAGGGTGCCGGTCACGTCGACGACGGGGGTGACCACGATGGTGGCCGACCCCGCGCTCCCGCCGATCTCCGCGTTGTGCCGGCCGACCAGCGCGGCGGCGAGGTCCGGGTCCAGGTCGGCCGTGGCGGTGGCCGTCCCGTCCTCCACCGGAACGGCGGCGCTGCTGCCGACGGGAGCGCTCCAGCCGTCGGCGGTCGCCACCGCCAGGTCCAGCCGCAGCGTGCCGGTGACCTCGTCGAGCCCGGGAGCGTCCACGGTGTGCTGGAGGGAGACGGTGAGCGCGTCGGCGAGCCTGGTGTAGATCGGGTCGCCGGTCGAGATGGCACCGGTCGGGTACGTCGTCCCGGCTTCGGCGACGCCGGCGTAGCCGTACCGGCCCTCCTGCGTGACCGGCTGCGTGCGGGTCTCGGTCTCGGTCTCGGGCATCGCGAGCAGCACGGCGCCGCCGACGGCGGCGAGGATCGCGACGGCGCCCGAGGCGATCGCGATCTGCCGGGCCTGGGCACGCGTGGGCATGGAGAAGGTCGTGGGCAGCGGTGCGGCGGCCGAGGCACGCGGACCGGCGGCGTGCCGGCCCGTCGGCCGGCCGCGCCGGCTGGTGCCGAACAGCCCGAACACGACGGCGAAGATGAGCGCGAGCGACCAGGGCGAGGCGACCGCGGCCAGCGCCCTGCCGCCCTGCGGCACCTGGCGGAACAGCTTGCCGAGCAGCTCGTCGGTGGTCGGGCGGTCCTCGTCGAGCCAGTCGTTGTTGTCTCCCTGCAGCACGAACCGGTCACCCTCGACGGCGACGATCCGGTGCATGACGACGGTGTTCAGCGACTCCGAGTGATAGGCCACCACGTCGCCGACCTCGTAGGAGCCGGCGGGCCGGAGCACCGCGAGGTCGCCGGTGGAGAAGCCCGGCTCCATGCTCACGCCGTGCGTCGTGACGTAGGTCGTGGCGCCGCCGAGCTGCGTCGGCCAGAACAACCAGGCAGCCGCCAGCACCAGCGCGGCGATCACGCTGATGCTGGCGGCTCTGGTGGCGGCGTTCATGGTCGCTTCCGGCTCGGGCGCGCAGGACGGCCGCTCGGCCGCCCGCGACGCTCGGGGCGAGTGGGGTTACTGGGCCACCGTGAGACCGATGCCCTGGAAGGCGGTGATTTCCCGCCCCGGCGTGGGGCAGTTGATCGGCGTGGCGGTCGTGAAGGCGCCGACCGTGCACGTGATCGGGCTGCCCACGGCGGTGCCGTCGGCGAGCTGCAGCTGCAGGATGGCCTGCATGCCCGACACGTTCTCGGTCGCGAGGAAGTCGATGGAGTCGAGGACGGACGAGTCCGTCGCGTTCACGTTGTAGTCGATGTCCGTGACGGTCGCCCCGGTCACGGTGGCCTCGTCGTAGCCGGCCACGCTGTTGTTGACCGAGTTGCTCGCGGTGAAGGCGGAGGTGGCGATACCGGCTGCGGCGACCGCGGCGCCGGCGAGCAGAACGCGCGACATGCGCATGGGAGGAGTTTCCGTTCTCTCGGTGGCCCAGACCCGCCGGAGGCTCGAAGCCCGTCCGCGATGGCTGCGCCGTCATCCTTGACGGAGCAGCTTTCGGCAGCAGCGGGGCGTTGTTGACTCCTGTCACAGAAGAATCTGGAGTTGCTCCACGTCGATACGGCGAAGGCGACGACCGCCCGCCGTCGCACCGGTGTTCCGGCTCCCGCTGCCGCACCGCACGGCCGCCACGGGGCCCGGCCGCACCGCTCCTCTCCTCCCGCACCGGACTCGTCCTCTACGGTTCGCGCGCAGGGCCCAGCAGCGGCCCGGGGCCGCGTCGGACGGGAGCGATCATTGGGCAGGCTGGCCCGCATCCAACGAGCGTTGCCGTTCGCCGTCCTGACGATCGTCGCGCTCATCGACATCCTCATGGGCCGCGACCGCGCCATCCTCACCCTGGTCGTCATCGCGCCGCTCGTCGCCGCCACCGCCCTGGGCCGGCGGGCGACCCTGGCGTACGGGGCGCTGGCCGTCGTCGTCGCCGCACTTCTCGGCATCTACGACCAGCTGTACACCGGCAACCAGTTCGCGGCGCAGCTGATCCGGCTGGCCGGCATCGCGGCGGGCACGGCCGCCGCCGTCGTCGCGAGCACCCTGCGACTGCGCCGGGAGGCGGAGATGGCCCGCCTCGGCCAGGAGGCCGCGGCCGCGCGTGCGGTGCTCGAGACCGCCGAGACGCTGCAGCGGCACCTGCTCGGCGACCCGCCGTCCCTCCCCGGGCTGCAGTCCGCGGTCCGCTACGTCCCGGCCGGCCGGCACGCACAGGTGGGCGGCGACTGGTACGACGGCTTCGGCGTCCCGGACGGCGGGACGGTGCTGGTCATCGGGGACGTCGCCGGCCACGACGGGAAGGCCGCGGCGACCATGGCGGAGGTGCGGGGCATGCTCCGCGCCATCGCCCAGACCAGCTCCGGGTCGCCCGCGGCCGTGCTCACCGGGCTGGACCGGGTGCTCACCACCCGGCGCCGCCCGACGCTGATCACCGTGGTCGTCGCGGCCGTGGACGGCGGGGACGGGACGGCGACGCTGCGGTGGTCGAACGCCGGCCACCCTGCACCGATCCTGGTCCGCCGCGACGGCAGCACCGAGCTGCTGGCCCGGGCACCGGAGCTGCTGCTCGGCATCGATCCGGCGGCCCCACGGCTCGATCACCAGTTGAGCCTGCGCCCCGGCGACACCGTGTTCTTCTACACCGACGGACTGGTCGAGCGGCGCGGCTCCACGCTCGACGAGGGCACCGACTGGCTGATCGCAGAGCTCGAGCGGCGAGGGCGCCAGCCGCTCGACGAGCTCTGCGACGGGCTGCTCACCGAGCTGGGCGGGCGCACGGACGACGACGTCGCCGTCCTGGCCGTCCGGGTTCCGGTCGACCTCCGTCGCTGACCTAGCGCGCGAACCAGCTGTCCGACGGCACGTCGGGCGGGAGGGGCGGCTCGAGCGGCGGGTCCTGCCGCGGCTCGTAGGGCCACAGCTCGGTCGCCGCCTCCCCGGCCCGGCGGATGGCCGCGCCGTCGAGCTCGACCGCTGTCTCCGCCAGGCCGAGCTCCGGGCAGCGGGCGATGACGCGCAACGGCCCGTCGGGCGGCAGCGGGCTCAGCCACCATTCCTGGTCCACCGAAGCCTCCCCGCCGCTGCCGGCGCCCGGGTGGAACACGAGGTCGCCCGCGCTCCCGTGCAGTCCCAGGCTGCTGGCCCGCCGGCCGTCGGCGAACTCCACGCCGAGGAGGAAGCGCGGCCCGGACCGGTGCCCCCAGAAGAGGTCGTTCAGCCGGCTCTCGCCCTCCGGGCCCGCGACTCCCCGAGCGCGCGCGGCCAGCAGGAAGGCGACCCCGGTCGTGTAGGCCTGCAGCCCCACGAGCGCGACGGCCACCTCCGGCGTCCGGGCGAGCAGCCGGTTGACCGGCAGCGCCGTCGGCAGCTCGTTCTCCGGTCTGTTCATCCGTCGCTCGACGTCGGGGTCCCCGTCCCCGAAGGCGTGGGTCCACATGGGCGCAGAGCCTGTCGGCTGCACGACCGCGCGGCAAGGGGGGATCAGCGGGAGTAGTACTCCACGACCAGCTGCTCCTCGCAGATCACCGGGACCTCGTCGCGGGCCGGCGTCCGCTCGTACCGCGCGACCAGGTCGGCCAGGCTCACCGCGAGGTACGTCGGCGGCTCGGCGTGCGCGCCGGACGCGGCGACGACGAACGGCTCCTTGGACCGGGACTTCTCGGCGACCTGCACGAAATCGCCGGGCTTCAGGCGGTAGGAGGGGCGGTCGACGCGCGTGCCGTTGACCAGCACGTGCTGGTGGGTGACGAACTGGCGCGCCTGGTAGATCGTGCGGGCGAAGCCGGCGCGCAGGACGGTGGCGTCCAGGCGTGACTCGAGGTCCTGGATCAGCGCCTCGCCGGTCTTGCCTCCCGAGCGCCTGGCGCGGTCGAACGCCGCCCGCAGCTGGCTCTCGCTGACGTCGTACTGCGCCCGCAGCCGCTGCTTCTCCTTGAGCCGGGTCGAGTAGTCGCTGTCCTTGCGGCGCTTCCGGCCGTGCTCACCGGGCGGGTACGGCCGGCGCTCGAAGTAGGCGACCGCCTTGGGGGTGAGCGCGATGCCGAGCGCACGGCTGATCCGGATCTTGGGGCGAGGTGTGTTCACGGGAACCTCCATCTTTGGTTAGGCTCACCTTACTAGTCCGACGGAGAGCTTCGAGGTGGTCCCATGACGAGTGGTCGCAGGCCGAGCCGGCTCGGTGCCGGCACCCCGGCTCCGGTCACCGCTCCCGCGGCAGCGGGCGGCCAGCCGTCGCCGGCCGAGCGGGCCCGCACGGTGGCTGCGCGTCCCTCGGCGGCGCTGCACGTCCTCGGCACGGGGACGACCCCCGCGCTGGCAGCGGCGACGACGGCCGACGGCCGCACGCTCGTCGTCGTCCCGAACTCCGGACCGCTGCTGCCCGCGCTGGCCGGCTCCCCGGTCGGTGATCTCCCGGCCCGGCTGACCGTGACCGACCGGGCGCCCGCACTGCCGCGCCAGCCGGTCCGGGCCCTCGTGGAGCTCGCCGGCTGGCTGACGCCGCTGCCCCCCGCCGAGGTGCCGGCCGCCGTGCTGGCGTTCGCCGACGCGTGCCCGTGCGACGCCCTGTTCGACGTCGGGCTCACCGCCACGCTGCTGGAGCTCGACATCGCCGACGTCGTCCTCCACGAGGCGCAGGCGGTCGAGCACGTCGAGCCGGAGGACTTCGTCGCCGCGGCGCCCGACCCGGTCACCCTGGCCGAGGCCGACCTGCTGACCGCGGACGCCGACGCGCTGGCCCGGCTGCGCGTGCGGGTGCAGGCCTGGGCCGGGCGGCGGGACGACGTCCGCCTGCTCGGGCTGGACCGGTTCGGCGTGCGGTACCGGGTCGAGTCACCGAGGGGTGGCTACGACGTGCGGGTGGCGTTCCCGGAGCCGCTGACCCGGAGCGAGGAGTTCGCCGGCGCCGTCAGCGGCCTGCTCAGCTGCGCCCTCGACTGAGACTTCGCTCCGGACGACCGATGACTTCTCGGGGACCCGTCGGTCCAGGAACCGACGAGTACAGCCGAGCGAGAGGTGGGGTCATGACCGTGGAAGCAGGTCCGGTGGCGGGCACGCGGACGCTCGAGGCGGAGTGCTGGGACCGACCGGCGGTCATCACCCGCTCACTGCTGGGCTACGGGCCACTGGCGGGCGCGGTGTACCTGCTGGCCGGCGCGGTCCAGGGCCACGCCCGGGACGGTTTCGGGTTCACCCGGCACAGCCTCAGCCTGCTCAGCAACGGGCCGTGGGGCTGGATCCACGTGACGACGTTGGTCGTGACGGGGCTGATGACGGGAGCCGCGGCCCTCGGGGTGCACCGGGCGCTCCGCGGCGGACCCGGTGCGACCGCCGCAGGCGCGCTGCTCGGCGGCTACGGCGCAGCGCTGGTCCTGAGCGGGATCTTCGTGGCCGACCCCATGGACGGCTTCCCCCTCGGCACGCCCGACGGCCCGCCCGCGGAGGCGACGCTGGGCGGAATCCTGCACCTGGTGTCGGGCGGGGTGGGCTTCGCGTGCCTGATCGCGGCCACCGTCGTGCTGGCCCGCCGGTTCGCTGCGGAGTCGCGGCACACCTGGGCGGGGGCCTCGGTGCTCACCGGCGCGGTCGTGCTGGCCGGCTTCGCCGGGGTGGCCAGCGGGTCGACGTCGCCGGTCGCCGTGCTGGGGCTGTGGGCCGGCGTCGTCGTCGGCTGGGCGTGGCTCGCGGCGGTGTCGGTGCACCTGTACCGGCGCACCCCGCACCCGGCGCGCCCCCGCGACTGATCGTCCACCGAGTCGGCGGCGCCCCTGACCGGGTGCGCCGCCGGGCGGTGGGACGATGCGCGTCGCCCGCCGCCGGTTGCGCGGGCGTGCGTGCGGGTCGAGGAGGCACCGATGGCGTTCGGCTGGAAGCTCTACGGCGACGGGAAGACCCCGCCGCTGGGCGAGGCGGTGGCCCCGGACGAGCGGCTCTCCTGGCCGCGCACCGCCGGGATCGGCGCGCAGCACGTCGTCGCCATGTTCGGGGCGACGTTCGTCTTCCCGCTGCTCATGGGCCTGGACGCCAACCTGGCGATCATGATGAGCGGGATCGCCACGATCCTGTTCCTGCTCGTCGTGCAGGGAAAGGTGCCCAGCTACCTGGGCAGCTCCGCCTCGTTCGTCGGCGGCGTCGTCGCCGTGCGGGCCGCGGGTGGCTCGGACGCCGACGTCCTCGGTGCACTGCTGGTCTCCGGCGTCGTCCTCGCGCTGGCCGGCCTGGTCATCCACCTGGTAGGCGTGCGCGTGGTCAACCGCGTGCTGCCCCCGGCGGTGACCGGCGCCGTGGTCATGCTCATCGGGTTCAACCTCGCGCCGGTGGCGACGGCGACCTACTGGCTGCAGGACCAGTGGGTGGCGCTGGCGACCATGACGTTCGTCATCGTGGCCTCGCTGCTGCTGCGCGGGTTCCTGGCCCGCATCTCGATCCTGCTGGGGCTGGTCTTCGGCTACCTGCTCTCGATCCTGCTCGACGTCACCGCGGGGCCGCTCACCTCGGCGCTCCCCGGGCAGAACCTGCGCGGCGCCGCCGGGGAGGCGTGCGACAGCGAGGGCCCCTACTGCCTGGCGACACCGTTCGCCCACGACCGGGTCAGCTTCGGCGCCGTCGGCGACGCCCCCTGGTTCGGACTGCCGGAGTTCACGGCGCCGTCGTTCTCGGCCAACTTCGCACTGCTGGTACTGCCCGCGGTCATCGCGCTGGTCGCGGAGAACGCCGGGCACGTCAAGGCGGTGGCCGAGATGACCCGCCGCGACCTCGACCCGATGATCGGCCGGACGATCTTCGCCGACGGCGTGGCCACCGTGGTCGCCACCTCGGTCGGCGGCGCCCCGACGACCACGTACGCGGAGAACATCGGCGTGATGGCCGCGACCCGCGTGTACTCGACGGCCGCGTACTACGTGGCGGCCGTCGTGGCGATCGTGCTGGGCCTGGTGCCCAAGTTCGGGGCGCTGATCAACGCGATCCCCGGTGGCGTGCTCGGCGGGATCACCGTCGTGCTCTACGGGATGATCGGGCTGCTCGGCGCGAAGATCTGGAAGGAGAACCGCGTCGACTTCGCCAACCCGATCAACCTGGTGCCGCTGGCCGCCGGGATCGTCATCGCCGTCGGCAACTCGGGCAACGACGCGCCGCTGCTGCAGATCACCGACGACTTCTCCCTGGGCGGGATCGCGCTCGGGACGATCGTCGCGGTGGTCGGGTGGCACGTCGCGCGGGCGCTGGCGCCGGCGGAGATGAAAGCGTCGCTGCTGCGCGAGGGGCCCCATCCCGCGGCCGGATCGACCTTCGGGCACGTGCACGGTGAGGAGCTCGGCGCAGGTCAGGGCACCGGGGACGCCGACCGCACGACGGCCTGAGGCGCCATCGGGTTGTCCGCTATCGAATCGAGACGCAGCCGGGGTGCGTCTCGGAACGCGGCCTGCGGATATAGCAGGAGCGCATGGCGCAGCTCATCGAGACGGCCGGCTGACGCCCGGTACGACCGCACCGGGCCCGCCTGCACCCGCGGGCGGGCCCGGTGTCCGTTGGCTCTCAAGGTCGGGTATGACATACATCGTGTAGTACGTTCACGATATGCCCGACGACATCGACGTCTTCGACCGGCTGCTGGAGATCGCGCTGCTGATCCAGGCCGACATGGCGCGCGAGCTCGAACCGGCCGGGCTCACCGCTGCCCGGACCCATCTGCTCTGGGTCGCCCACTCCTCCGGGCCGTCGACGCAGCAGGCGCTGGCCCACGCCCTCCAGGTCAGCCCCCGCAACGTGACCGGGCTGGTCGACGCGCTGGAGGCCCGCGGCTTCGTCCGCCGCTCACCGCACCCCACCGATCGGCGCGCCACCCTGGTGTCGCTCACCGAGCAGGGCACGCAGGCCGTGACGGAGATGGAGGAGGGCCGCCGCCGCATCGCGGCGCACGTGGTCTCGGACTTCGACGTCGACCGGCTCCAACACTTCCGTGCCGACCTGGACGCCGTGACGGCGCGCCTGCACGAGCTCATGGACCCGTCGTGACGGCACCGGTGCCCGTTTCCCGGACGACCGGCGAGTGGGCGGCCTACCTGGCCCGGCGCGCCGTCCAGATGGAGATCGGGGTCTGGCAGAGCCTCTCCCGCTTCGTCCTCCGGCGCCCGCGCGTGCCGGCGGGCGCTGCGGGGTTCAGCTACCACCGCGCAGTGCTGGCCGTACACATCACCATCACCGCCGTCTCGGTGCTCGAGCTGGTGGTCGTGGACGTGCTCGTCCAGCGCTGGCCCTACGTCCGCGCCCCTCTACTGGTGGTCGGCGTCTGGGGCGTCGCCTGGATGCTCGGGATGCTCGCCGCGATGGTCACCCGACCGCACGCGGTGGGGCCGGACGGCATCCGCGCCCGCTACGCGACCGACGTGGACCTCGCGCTGCCGTGGGACGCCGTGGACGCCGTGGTGCGGCGAACCCGGATCCGGGAGGACAAGGCGCCGCGGCTCGCACCCGGTGACGACGTCCTGAACCTCTGGATGCAGGACCGGACGAACGTCGACATCGACCTGGACGTGCCCGTGCACGTCCGGCTGCCCGAGGGTTCGGCGACGGTGCGGCGGATCAGCCTCTTCGCCGACGACCCGACGGCGTTCCTGGCCGCGGTGCGCGCGCAGGTGCCGGCCGCCTGAGCGTCAGCGGCGGCGGGACGCCCACCCCTGCTCGCGGAGGCGCTCGAAGCCGTCCAACAGCAGGTCGAGGGCGAACCCCCAGCAGGTCCGAGGACAGCAGGCCGGTCCCAGCGCCGGCTGTTCGTCAGCGAGGCGACCGTCAAGACCTACGTCTCCCGGCTGCTCACCAAGCTGCACCTCACCAAACGCACCCAGGCCGCGATCCTCGCCCACGAGGCGGGGCTGCTGGAGGGCTGAACGGGCGCGCCGGCCTTGCGACCGGCGCGCGCCGACCCGACGATTCGGGCACGGGGACGGGGGCGGTCATGAGGTGGTTGGAGCAGGTCGCGACCGGGCAGACGCCTGGGCCGGATCCGGCGGTCGCCGCCGTGAAGACGTACCGGTACCTGCGCCTGGCGATGGTCGCCATGGTGCTCGGCCTGGCTGTCGCCGTGGTCCACGAGGTGCTCCGGGTCGACGGCAACTGCTGGCAGACCTCGCTGAGCGGCTACTACTACACCCCGGTCCAGAACCTCTTCGTCGGCGCGCTGATCGCCATCGGCGTCTGCCTGGTGTCGCTCAAGGGGAACACCGACTCCGAGGACGTGCTGCTGAACTTCGCCGGCATGTGCGCACCGTTCGTGGCCCTGGTGCCCATCCACGACCCGAGCGCGTGCGGGGTCGTGACCGACGACCTCAACCGGGACCTCAACATCGCCAACAACGTGGTCGCGCTGCTCGCCGTCATCGGCGCCGCCCTGGCCGCGCTCGCGGTGCTCTGGTGGCACAACCGCCGGACGCCGAACGGTGAACCCGCCCCCACCCGGATCGAGATCCTGGGCTACGCGGAGTCGGTCCTGCTGTTCGGCGCGGCGGTCGCCGTCTTCCGGCTGCAGCCGGAGTGGTTCGACCGGTACGGCCACCCGGTGGCGGCCATCGCGATGTTCGTCTTCGTCTTCGCCAACGTCGTCGTCAACGCGGTGAACATCTACTACGAGCGCAGGGGCACCGACGCACCCGTCCGGCGGCTCAACCGCTACACCTGGATCGCGCTGGCGATGGTCGCCTCCGTCGTCGGCAGCGTGCTGCTCGGGGCGGCCGGCGTCCAGCACTGGCTGCTGCTCATCGAGGCAAGCCTGATCGGCTGCTTCGCCGTCTTCTGGGGCTTCCAGACCTGGGAGCTGTGGGACCAGGGGCTGCGCAAGGAGCCGGGCGCGACCTCGATCAGCACGCGCTGAGGGTCGTCCGCATCTCGATCGGGGCGACCCTCAGCGTGCGGTGATCATGCGCGTCGAGCCGGGCTCAGCCGGCGTGCTCCAGCGTGGGGTAGTCGGTGTAGCCCTCGGCGCCGGCGGCGTAGAAGAGGTGCGGCTGCGGGTCGTTCTCCGGGTGCTCGCCGGCCCAGCGCTCGACCAGGTCCGGGTTGGCGATGACGGCGCGCCCGACGGCGACGGCCTCGGCGTGCGCGTTCTCGATCAGGCTCACCGCCTCCTCGCGGGTGGTGACCGTGCCGAAGCCGCTGTTGGCCACGAGCGGGCCACCGAAGCGCCGGCGCAGCTCCTGCACCAGCTCGCCGGCGGGCTCGTTGTGCAGCACCGACAGGTAGGCCAGGCCGAGCGGGCGGAGCTGGTCGAGCAGCGAGCCGTAGGTGAGCAGCACGTCGGCGGCGTCGGTCTCGAACGCGTCCTGGATGTTGTGCTCCGGCGAGATGCGCAGGCCGACCCTGCCCGCGCCGATCGCCTCGGCCACCGCCGTCGCCACCTCGACGACGAAGCGGGCGCGGTTCGCGGGCGTGCCGCCGTAGGAGTCGGTGCGCTCGTTGGACGCCGGGGACAGGAACTCGTGCAGCAGGTAGCCGTTGGCGCCGTGCAGCTCCACGCCGTCCAGCCCGGCGGCGATCGCGTTGCGCGCGGCCTGCACGAAGTCGTCCCGGACGCGGGCGAGCTCGTCGGTCGTCAGCGCGTGCGGCACCGGGTAGGACAGCTTGCCGGCCGGCGTGCGGGCCACGCCCTGGATCGCGATGGCCGACGGCGCCTCGGCCTCCAGCCCGCCGTTGATCTCCGGGTGCGTCACGCGGCCACCGTGCATCAGCTGCAGGACGATGCGGCCGCCGCGCTCGTAGACGGCGTCGGCGACCCGTCCCCAGCCGGCGACCTGCTCGTCGGTGACGATGCCGGGCTGCCCGGGATAGGCCTTCGACTGCGGGTTGGGCCAGGTGCCCTCGGTGATGATCAGCCCGAGGCCCGCGCGCTGCCGGTAGTGCTCGACGACGAGGTCACCGGGCACCCCGGTGGCGCCGGAGCGCAGCCGGGTGAGCGGTGCCATGACGACGCGGTTGGCCAACTGCAGGTCGCCCAGGGCGATCGGGGAGAACAGGTCCACGGATGGACGAAGCCGGGGCGGCACGAGGCGCATTCCGAGGTGCGACCCAGGTCACTTCGAGCCCCTAAGGTGTCGCCGTGACCGACACCGGGATCCGCCGTCCGCTGTACGCCGTCGCCCTCGCGGCCGCCCTGGCACTGACCGCCTGCTCCTCCGATGCGGACGACGACGGCGGCAGCAGCGGCGGCTCGGCGGCGGAGCCGACGGAGGCCGCGGTCGAGGGCACCGATCCGCTCCCGCCCCTGCCCGACGACGTCGCCCTGCCGATCGTCTTCGTGCACGGCTTCGCCGGGTCGGCCCAGCAGATCGAGTCCAACGCGATGCGGTTCGTGGCCAACGGCTACCCCGAGGACCGCATCGTCGCCTACGACCACGACGGCGCCGGCCTGGACATCGAGGCCTACGCCGCCGGCCTGACCGAGGTCGTCGACGAGACCCTGGCCGAGTTCGACGCCGAGCAGGTCTACCTGATCGGGCACTCCCGGGGCACCGGCGTCGCCAACCTCTACCTCGAGGACCCCGCGCAGGCGGCGAAGGTGGCCAAGTACGTCGCCATCGACGGGCGCCCGTGCCCCGAGCCGCAGGTCGTCCCCTGCACCGCGCCGGTCCAGGCGCAGTTCCCCGGCCAGACGCACGTCGAGGTGGCCACGTCGAAGGAGTCCTTCGCCGCGCAGTACGAGTTCCTCGTCGGGGAGGAGCCCGAGGTGGTCGACATCGTGCCGCAGCGCGCGCCCGTCGAGATCTCCGGCCGCGCGGTCAACTTCCCGGCCAACACAGGCCGCGAGGCGACGCTGGACATCTGGGCCATCGACTCCGGTACCGGCGCCCGCACCGGCGACGAGCCGCACGCCACCGTCGAGCTGGGCCCGGACGGCGAGTTCGGCCCCGTGGAGCTCGAGAACGGCGCCCACTACGAGTACGCCCTCAGCTCCGACGCCTCGCCGGTGGTCCACCACCTCTACCTGCAGCCCTACGTCCGCAGCAGCGACTTCGTCCGGCTGCTGTCCTCGGCGCCCGACGGCACGATCGGGCTGCACGTGCACGACGACGTCGCCACCCCCGGCGAGACGACGCTGGCGAAGCTGCCCTACTTCGGCGAGCAGCCCTTCCAGAGCGGCATCGACGTGTTCCTCCCTGCCTCGCCGGACGCCGACGGCACCGTCACCGCCCGGAACCTGCCCCGTGGCGACGCCGGCCGGCCGCAGACCCTCAACGTGCCCAACTGGCCCTCGAGCGGGCACACCGTGAGCCTCGTGTTCGCCGACCGGGCGGTCGACGGGGCCTGACCTCGCGGGCGTCCTCCCTCACCGGAGCGCGTCCTCCCTCACCGTGGGCCGTGAGGGAGGACGCGCCATGATCAGGTCACCTGATCCCGGCTCAGCCCGCGAGCAGCCGCCGCGTCTGTCGGCCGCGCGCCACCAGGGACCCGTCGAGACCGCGCAGCTCGACGTCGTCGACCGCGATGTCGGCGTCGGCCCACACGGTGCGCTGGTCCACCCGCACCCACGCGCCGGTCGGCGGCGGCGGACCGGCCAGGTGGGCGGTCAGCTCGACCGTCGGCATCGGCGCCGGCACGGTGCGCACGGCGAACAGCGACGGCGGTAGGGCATCGAGCAGCACGCCGAGCTGCACCAGCGGGGACAGCTCGCCGCCGCGGACGCGCACCCAGGCGTGCAGCCGCGGCTCGTCGCCACCGCCCATCGGCCGCGAGGCGCCCAGGGCCCGGATCTCCAGGTGCTCGGCGATCGGGACGTAGTCGCGGGGCAGCTCGAACGGCTCGCCGTCCTCGAGCCCCGGCCCGCCGGCCCTCGGGTACTGCTCGGCCACCGGCGCCGCGGACCCGGCGGAGGTGAGCACCTGGGCGACCGCGCGCAGCACGCCGCCCTGCCGCAGCTCGCCCCGCACGCTGCCGGTCCGGCCGGCGCGGTCGGCGGCGGCGGTGACCACGGCATCCACCTCGGGTGCGACCCCGCCCAGCAGGTGCGCGGTGACCGCCCGCGGAGCGGTTCCGGTCAGCTCGGCCGCGGCGGACAGCAGGTGGCCGACGAGCAGCCCGCCCTGCGTGCCGGTGAACGTCCGCCAGGTGGGGTCGAAGACCAGCCGGCGGGGCTCGGCGACCGGTGCCGCGGGGTCGGTGGTGAGGGTCATCGGATGTGCTCCGCTCGGTCGACGGGTGCGGGCAGGGGGGCGGGGACGGACACGGGGGCGGGCACCGGGACGGGGGCGGGCACCACCCGCAGGTCGGCGTGCTGCCCGCGGCCGACGGCGAGGGCGACCACGGCGGCCGCGCCGGCGAGGCAGACGATCAGCAGCCACCCGCGCTCGGCGCCGACGAGCTCTCCCCCGGCGCCGGCGACCGAGGCCAGCAGCAGGGCGACACCGAGCGTCGCGCCGATCTGCCGGGCCGCGCCGAACGTGGCCGTCCCGGTGGCGAGCGCCGGCGGGGGGAGCGACGACGAGGCCGCAGCCGACAGGTTCGTGAGGGTGAGCCCCACGCCGATCCCGGTGAGGATCTGGCCGGGCAGGAAATCGGTGACGAACGCGGGGTCGGAACCGACCTGGAAGAACCAGAACAGCGTGCCGAGCGCGAACAGCGTCATCCCCGTCGCGCCGACCAGCCCGCATCCCACCCGGGCGCCGAGCCGCCCGGCGGGCACGGCGGTCAGGGCGGCCAGCGCGGGGCCGGGGATCAGGGCGAAGCCGGCCTGCGTCGGCGTGAAGCCCCAGCCGCCGGTGAGCCACAGGACGTTGCCCAGCAGCATGCCGGCGAAGCCGGCCATGAAGATCGCCATCGACAGGCTGGCGAGCGTGAAGGAGCGCACCCGGAACAGCGCCAGCGGCAGGACGGGCACGGTGCCCCGCGGGGCACGGGCCGCCCGCAGGCCCACCAGCGCACCCGCGACGACGGCGCCGGTGAACGCGCCCAGGACCACGGCGCTGTCCCAGCCGCGGTCCGGCGCGGCGACCAGCCCGTAGGCCAGCAGGCCGACGGCGAGGACGAGCAGCACGGTGCCCACGACGTCGGGACGGCGGGTCTCGGACTCGTCGCGCGACTCGGGCAGCACGCGCAGGCCGACGACCAGGGCCGCGATGCCGACCGGGATGTTGACCAGGAAGATCCAGCGCCACGACACCTCGACCAGCAGCCCCCCGATGGGCGGGCCGAGGGCGGCGGCCACGCCACCGACGGCGGACCACACGCCGATCGCCTGCGCCCGGCGCGCCGGGGGGAACGCGGCCAGCAGCAGGGCCAGGGACGTCGCCGTCACCATGGCGCCACCGGTCGCCTGCACCACGCGGAAGGCGACCAGGCTGTGCACGTCCCAGGCGAGCGCGCAGCCCAGCGATCCGGCGAGGAACGTGGCCAGGCCGGTGAGGAAGACCCGCCGCCGCCCGATCCGGTCGGCCATCCGGCCGGCCGGCGCCAGCAGTGCGGCGAAGACGATCGTGTAGCCGTTCAGCACCCAGGAGAGGGCGACGGTCGACGCGTCGAACTCGGCACTGAGCGTCGGGAACGCGATGTTGACGATGAGCAGGTCCAGCGCGGAGAGGAAGACCGCCGCCGAGACCACCAGGAGCACCAGGCCCGGCCGGTCGGCCGGCGGCGGTGTGGACGGCGGGGATGCCGGCGACGGCGTGGACGGCTGCTCGGTGCTGGCGCTCATGGCATCCCGCCTCGTCCTCGGTTCGCCTGCCGAACCGACTCTGCCGGACCGTACACGACTTGGTTCGGTATGCGAACCTTGAAAGCATGGCGGATCGATTGGACGAGCTCCCGGGGCGGCGCTGCTCCATCGCGGGCGCGCTGGACGTGGTCGGTGACCGCTGGGCGCTGCTCGTCGTCCGCGAGGTGTCCCTGGGCGCGCACCGGTTCAGCGAGATCCGGCGCGGCACCGGCGCGCCGCGGGAGCAGCTGACCGCGCGCCTGGGCGCCCTGGTCGACGCCGGCGTGCTCGAGCGGCGGCCGTACAGCGACAGCCCGCCGCGCTCGGACTACCACCTGACCCGGGCCGGCCGAGATCTGCTGCCGGTGCTCCAGGCGCTCATGCAGTGGGGCGACCGTTACGTCGCCGACGAGCCGCCGGTCGAGTTCCACCACGCCGGGCACCGGATCTCGGCGTCGTGGGTGTGCGACGTCTGCGGCGAGCCGGTCGGCCGTGGCCTGGAGCGGCACGTGCGCGAGCGGCACGACCCGGCGCCGCGCTGAACCCGCGCCCTCCTGCGGGGAAGGAGGGCCCCATCGGCGCGCCCGGAGGCCGCGTTCCCCGCACGAGGGGCCCGGCCGGGTCGTCGTCATGGGCGCCAGCCTGTCCGGTGCCGCGCCGCACCGGAACCCTCGAAGCGCTGGTCCGCCGTCCACCGACCGGTGGACCGGCGCCCTCCCCACCCGCGGGCGAACCGGGCTCCCGATCACGCCGCTCGGGGCCATGTACCCGCAGGTACGCGCCGGCTCAGGCCGACGGCACCACCAGGGGCACCCCGGTCTCCTGCTCGGAGACCCTCCACAGGACGTCGATCTGCTTCTGGAGGTCGTACCGGCGCAGGATCGGCCGCCGCACCGGCGGGCCGTGCGAGCCGAACCGGGGCGCGTACAGCTCACCGCCGGACGCGGCCGGATCGGCGGCCGCGCGCAGCTGCGGCCGCGCCCCCTCGAGCGGCGTCATGCCCGACCGGGCGGTGAGCGCATGCGCCGCCGCCCCGACCCAGCCGCCACCGCCCTCGCGCACCGTGCGCGCCTGCAGGTCGGTGTTCGACAGCCCCGGGTGCGCGATCAGCGACGCCGCAGTGACCCCGGCCCGCTCGAACTGCAGCTGCAGGCCCAGGCCGAAGTGGTAGTTGGCCATCTTCGCCCGCGCGTAGGAGCCCCACGCCCGGTACCTCCGCGTCATGTGCGGATCGGCCGGGTCCAGCGGTCCGCCCATGAAGCGGGCGGTGCTCGTCACGGTCACCACCCGGGCGGCCGGGGCCCGCAGCAGGGCGGGGAGCAGGTGCGCGGTCAACGCCCAGTGGCCGAGGTGGTCGACGCCGAGCTGCATCTCGAACCCGTCGACGGTGGTCCGCTGCGGCATCGCCATCACGCCGGCGTTGTTGACCAGCAGGTCGACCCGTTCGTGCCGGTCCAGCACGGTCTCCGCCGCCGTCGCCACGACCGCCAGCTCGCCCAGGTCCAGCGGCACGACCTCCAGCGACGCCCCGGGGTACCGCTCGGCGATCCGCGCCACCGCCGCCGTCGTCTTCTGCGGATCACGGGCGGCGAGGACGACGTGCGCGCCCGCTGCCGCCAGCGCCAGCGCCGTCTGGAAGCCCAGTCCGCCGTTGGCGCCGGTGATCACCGCGGTGCGGCCGGTGAGGTCGGGGATGTCCTTCTCGGTCCAGGCCACGGCCCGATCCTCCCGCAGGTCAGCGCAGGCGGCCCGTCGCGCGCAGCTCGGCCGCCGTCAGCACCTCCCAGCGGACGGCGCTGCTGCCGGGACGGACCACCCGCCAGTAGCGGGCGAACCGCCTCCTGCTGGCGTCGTCGGTCGCCGCCACCCGGGTCTGCGAGCTCAGCCGGGTCCCGCCGCCGCCGGGCGTGAGCCGGAAGTCCATCGCGACCGCCACCCAGCCCGGGGCGTCCCAAGCGCGCAGGGCCGCGGCGTCGAGCTCCGGAGCCGGCTCCCCGCCGGTCAGCCGCCAGGGCTGCAGCAGCCCGCCGAACACCACTGACGACGGCGGGTCGGAGGCCAGCAGCGGCACCGGCAGGGCGTCGAGGAACGGCCGGTCGTGCAGCTGCCCGAGCCCCCGGCCGGACAGCACCACCGGCAGGAAGCGTGCGGCCGACAGCGCGAGCGTCACGGGCAACCCCGACAGCCGCACGCCGTGCAGCGCGTCCCACGCGGCAGCCGGCTCCGCCGCGATCCACCGCGACTGCCGGGTGACGTGGTCCGCCCGCGGGACGACCTCGTCGAGCTCCATCAGCCCATCGCGGCGTAGACGGCCCGCACGTAGGCCTCGCTGCGCGGCGAGCCGAGCACCCCGCCGGCCATCCGGTTCATCATGTAGGTGATCGTCAGCCGCCGGTCGAGGTCCATGATCGCCAGCGAGCCACCCCAGCCGCCCCAGAAGAACGTCCGGCCCTCGGGTACGTAGGGCACCGCAGGAGTGCCCAGGCAAAAGCCGGTGCCCCACCGGATCGGCACGCCGAGGACCAGGTCCACCCCGTCGGACTGCTGGTCGAAGACCCGCTCCACCGTCTCCGGCGAGAGCAACCGGACGCCGCCGGCCTCGCCGCCCAGGCTCAGGGTGCGCAGCACGCGCATCACCCCGCGAGCGTTGGAGTGCCCGTTGAGCGCGCCCAGGTCGGCGGCCCGCCACTCCGGCGTGTTCGCCGCCGTGGCCGAGGCCTGGGGCCCGGTGAACGTCTTGGCGGCGACCGACTCCGGGTCCGGCGCGGGGCCGCCCACCTCGGGCCGGGGCGGAACCACGACGGGCGCGATGCGGGAGACCTCGGATTCCCGCGCCCCGATCTGGAAGTCCGCGCCCAGCGGGTCGGCGATCCGGTCGGCGACGAACTTCTTGAACGTGGTGTTCGTGATCCGCCGGACGAGCTCGCCGACCAGGTGCCCCTGGTTGTTGGCGTGGTAGCCCGAGGCCGTGCCCGGGTCCCACCACGGCCGCTGCTGCGCCAGCCGCTCGGTGGCCGAGGTCCAGTCGTACATGTCGCGGATGGTGAACGGCTGCTCCCAGCCCGAGACGCCGGAGGTGTGCGACAGCAGGTGCCGGACCCGCACGTCCTTCTTGCCCTTGGCCGCGAACTCCGGCCAGTAGACGGCCACCGGCGCATCGAGGTCCAGCTCGCCGCGGTCGGCCAGCATCAGCGCGGCCAGCGCCAGGACGCACTTCGTCGTCGACCAGACGTTGACGATCGTGTGCTCGGACCAGGCCTGGGTGCGGGACTCGTCGCGGTACCCGCCCCAGAGGTCGACGACGGTCTCGCCGTCCAGATCGACGGCCACCGAGGCGCCGAGCTCCTCGCCGCCGTCCAGCTGCTCGCTCAGCGCCTCGCGGACACCGGCGAACCTCTCGTCGCACCGGCCGTGGACCTCGGCCATTCCACCCCCCGGTCTAGGGAACGGCGCCCGTGCCGTCCGCTGACCCATCCGACCACGCTGCCCGCGGTACCGCGAGACGCGTCAGTCGCGGGGCGTGCGACGCCGGTGGTGGCTCTTCGCGCCGTACATGGCGAGGTCGGCACGGGCGATCACCTCGTCGGGCGCCTCACCCGGCCGGCCCACGGCGACGCCCACGCTGATGCCCACCGGCTGGTCCGGCAGCCCGCCGAACGGGGCCAGCACCGTCGTCGCCACGCGCCGGGCCAGCACGGCGAGGCTCGACTCGTCCCCACCCGGCCGCAGCAGGACGAACTCGTCGCCGCCGAGCCGGGCCACCAGGTCGCCGGACGAGGCGAGCGCCGACAACCGCCGGGCGACCTCGACGAGCACCCGGTCGCCCACCTGGTGCCCGTACTCGTCGTTGATCTGCTTGAACCGGTCGAGGTCGCAGAACAGCACGCCCACGTCGGGGCCGACGACGACGTCGAGGTGCCGGTGCAGCGCGTCGAACAGCGCGGCGCGGTTGGCGATGCCGGTGAGCAGGTCGGTCTGCGCCTGCTGGTGCAGCCCCGCCTCGCGCTCCCGGTCGGCGGTCACGTCGATGCCCACGCAGGCGATCGCGAACGGCCGGCCGGCGCCGTCCTCCAGCACGGTGTTGCGCATCGCCACCCGTCGACGGACGCCGTCTCCGGTGAGCCAGTCGCCCTCCTGCGGATGCGCCTGGCCGGTGGCCATCGCCTGCGCGACGGCGTCCTGCGCCGGCTCGACGTGCTCAGGGACGACGTAGACCTCCCAGAACCGCTCGCCGAGCAGGCGGTCCGCGCTGCGTGCGGTGAATCGCTGCAGGGCGGGATTGGCGAACAGGATCCGGCTGTCGGCGTCCACGATGCAGACCAGCGCCTCGGTGGCGTCGATGAAGGCGGCCACCAACGCCAGGGCGCCGGCCGTCTCGACGTCCCGCCCGGTCACCTGTCTCCCCTTCCCACGGCAGCCCTGCTCGACACGCCGGGTCCGCGACACGCCGTCGCCCGCGGCGGCCGGCCGTGGAGGACGGGGGCGCGCCGCGCTCCTCGTCCTGGTGGCTCCGCCGATCGTCCCTGGCGTGGGAAGCAGGACGGGATCGCCCGGCTGCGGAGAAGAAGGTCTCCGACGACGCCGCCAGGGGCCTTCTCCCCCGCAGGTGGCGATGGGACAGCGGTGAGGTGTGCTCAGCCGGCGAGGACGGAGTCCCGCTGGGCGAGCCCGACCAGGCGGGCGTAGCGACCACCCAGCGCCATGAGCTCCTCGTGGGTGCCCTGCTCCGCCACGTGCCCGGCATCCAGGACGACGATGCGGTCGGCGTCGCGCACGGTCGAGAGCCGGTGGGCGATGGTGATCGTGGTGCGGCCCCGGCTCGCCTCGTCCAGGGCGGCCTGGACCGCCCGCTCCGTCCCGTTGTCCAGCGCGCTGGTGGCCTCGTCGAGCACCAGCACCGCCGGGTCGCGCAGCAGCGTGCGGGCGATCGCCAGGCGCTGCTTCTCCCCGCCCGAGAACCGGTACCCCCGGGCGCCGACGACGGTGTCGTAGCCGTCCGGCAGCGCGGTGATGACCTCGTGCACCTGCGCCCGGCGGGCCGCGGCGACCATCTCCTCGTCGGTCGCCTGCGGCTTGGCGTGCCGGAGGTTCTGCCGCACCGTGCCGTGCAGCAGGTAGGTCTCCTGCGAGACGACGCCGACGATCCGTGCCAGGTCGGCGAGCGCCAGGTCGCGGACGTCGATGGCGTCGACGAGCACGCGGCCGGTGGTGGGGTCGTTGAGCCGCGCGACGAGCGAGGCCAGCGTGCTCTTGCCCGAGCCGGTCTCGCCGACCAGCGCCAGCGCGGAGCCCGCGGGCACGCTGATGTCGACGTCGCTCAGCGCCGGACGGGCGCCGTCGGGATAGCGGAAGCCCACCCGCTCGAAGCGCACCTCGCCGCGCACCGCGGCCGGGTCGACGGCGACCGGGTGCTCCGGGTCGTCGATGTCGACCGGCAGGTCGAGGTACTCGAAGACGCGGCTGAACAGCGCCATCGACGCGGTGAGCGAGACGCCGATGTCGAGCAGCTGCACCAAGGGGCGGAACAGCGCCCCCTGCAGCGTCGTGAACGCGACCAGCGTGCCGATGGTCATGCCGCCCGAGGTCGCCGGCAGCCCTGCGGCCAGGTAGATCAGCGCCGGGATGCCGGCGAAGACGATGCTCATCGAGGCCATGCGCCAGCGGCCGGCGAGCTGCGAGCGCACCTCGAGGTCGACGAGGTACTCCGAGGTGCCGGCGAACCGCTCCGACTGCGCCGGGCCCGCACCCAGCGTCTTGCCCAGCAGGACGCCGCTGACCGACAGGCCCTCCTCCACCTGCGAGTGCAGGTCGGCGAGGTGCCGCTGGCGCTGCGCGGTGATCGCCCGGCGCATGCGGGCCACCCGGCGGGTCAGCCAGATGGCCGGCGGCAGCACCACGAGGGACAGCAGGGACAGCCGCCAGCTCAGCACCGCCATGGCGACGACGGTGCCGATGACCGTGGTGGCGCTCGAGGCGAACGAGGTGGCGGTGGAGGTGACGACCGACTGCATGCTGCCGATGTCGTTCATCAGCCGCGACTGCACCTCACCGCCCTTGGTGCGGGTGAAGAAGCCCAGCGACTGGCGCTGCAGGTGGGCGAAGACCGCCGTCCGCAGACCGTGCATGACGCGCTGCCCGACGGTGGTGGACAGCCAGGTCTGGGCGACGCCGAAGACCGCCGTCACCACGGTGACGGCGAGCATGCCGCCGACCGCCCAGAGCAGCAGGGGGACGTCCTGCTGAGGGATCGCCTCGTCGATGACGAGCCGGATCAGGAACGGGGTCGCCAGGGCGACGGCGGAGGAGGCCACGATCAGGGCCATGACGACGGCCAGCCGGCCGCGGTAGGGCCGGAACAGCGCGGCGACCCGGCTCCAGCGGACCGGGGACCGTTCGAGCTGCGCGCGGTCGGCGGGATCAGGTCGGCGGCCCGATCCGCCGCCACCGCCGGGGCCGCCACCACGGCCACCCGACATCATCTCGCTGATACGCCACCTCCGGGCTCCGGTGCTGAGGTTACCTCATGATCCGGTAACCTCTGCGTCTTCGCTACTGTTCCCCCGTGGCCGACGAACCGACCGCCGAGCTGGGGGAGCTGCTCCTGCGGGTGGCGCGCACCCAGCGCCGCCGCTGGCGGGACGCGCTGGCCCCCTGGGATCTCTCCCCCCACCAGGCTCGCGCGCTGCGGGTGGTCGTCGAGCGGGACGGCGTGCGGCTCTCGGACCTCGCCGAGGCGCTGCACATCGCCCCCCGGTCGGCCACCGAGGTCGCCGACGGACTGCAGGGCCGGGGCCTCGTCGAGCGCACTCCCGATCCGGGTGACCGCCGCGCGGTCATCCTGCGTCCGACCGCGGAGGGCCGTCGCGTCCGGGCGGAGGTCGGCCTGGCGCGGGCTGCGGACTCCGCGGAGCTGTTCGCCCGGCTGGACCCCGGCGACCGGACGGCGCTCGGCCGCATCCTGCGCACGCTCACCGACTGAGCACACCGCCGGGAGCTGCGCCGACCCCGGCAATGGCCGACCCGACCGTCGCCGTCCGGGACGAGCCCGGCCCCCCGCCCGCCCGCCGACCTGACTACTGCTGGCCCGGCGGGTGCTCGGCGCGCCACGCGTCGAACGCATCGAGGAACGAGATCGCCATCGCGTTCTCGGTCAGCACCTCGGCGCGGTCCCTCTCGTCGACCATCCGCTCGCTCAGCGCCGCGGTGTTGAACTTGATCGCGCGGAAGTAGGGGATGAACGAGGCCGGCGTGAAGGCTCGCCGGGACGGGTGCGGCTCGACCCCGTCCGGCGCCCACGGCGCCGGCTCGGGGAGAGCGGGGAGGCCGAGCGCCTCGACGGCCGCCAGGATCGGCTCGTCGTCCGGCCGGTCGGTGAAGTCGCGGGAGAGCTCCCGGAACACCTCACTGCCGTCGGGGGCCACCGCGACGACGACCGGCCGGAAGATCGACGCGTCCTCGTCCCAGGCATCCAGGGGCTTGGCCAGCCCGGAGCCGTCGGGATCGCTCACCCACGGGAACGGGACGTGCCAGGTGCGGTCGAAGGCCAACTGCACCTCCGGTCGGTCGACCGAGGCGAGCACGACCTCGGTACCGGCGGCGGCGAGCCGGGGCAGTGACTGGGCCAGACGGACCGCCTGGGCGCAGCAGTAGGGCTACCAGTCGCCGCGCAGGCCCACGAAGAGCAGGGCCGCGCGGTCGTCGGACCGCAGCTGGAGCAGGTCGCCAGTGTTCATGCAGCCACCTTAGGGGGGTCCGCGAAGCCCCGCTCCCGACGGCGCCGGGGGTGCCCGACCGCCGGAGCGCGGACCGACCGTCGGCTGGTCAGGCGCCGAGCCCGGTACCGCCCGGCGTCGGCTCGACGTCGTCGCCGGTCACGCCATCGTCCCCCCGGGTGCGGGCCTCCTCACCGGCGTCCTCGACGTCCTCGGGAACCAGCGGGGTCTCCCCCGCCCGGCGGAGCGCGGCGGCGGTCGCGGCGTCGGCGGGCAGGAACGCCTCGACGCTGAGCTCGGCCGCGGTGAGGTCGACGGCCGTGCCGAACGTGGTCACCGTGCTCAGGAAGCTCAGCACCTCGTCGCCGGAGCGGAGGAGCAGCGGCACAGCGATGCCGTTCGGCGGGCTCCGGTCGAGCCCGCCGGGCAGGGCGAGCAGCTCCCGGTGCAGCGCCGCCAGCCCGAGGTCGCCGCTCAGGTGCGCCTCGCGACCGAGCCGGTGCAGGACATGCCGCCGCCACTGGGCGAGGTTGAGAATTCGGGGCGCCAGCCCGTCGGGGCGCAGGCTCAGCCGCAGCACGTTGACCGGCGGCTCGAGCAGGGCGGGCGCCGTCCCTTCGAGGAGCAGCGCCACCGCCCTGTTCGCCGCGATCAGGCTCCACGACCGGTCGACGGCCAGCGCCGGGAAGGGCTCGTAGGCGGCGAGGACGAGGTCGAGCGCCGTGCGGACCGCGGCCATGTCGGGATCGCCCAGATCGCGCCGGCGGTAGGCGGGAGCGAACCCGGCCGCCGCCAGGAGCTCGTTGCGCGCGCCCAGCGGCACCTCCAGCTGATCGGCGAGGCGCAGCACCATCTCGCGGCTCGGCCGGGCGCGGCCGGTCTCCACGAAGCTGAGGTGCCGCGCGGAGACGCCCGCCTCGCCGGCGAGGTCCAGCTGGCTCAGCCGGCGGCGCTGCCGCCACTGGCGCAGCAGCTCACCGACGGCTGGCGCTGCTACCGCGCTGGTCACGGGACCGACGCTAGCGGCGACCGGGGGGCCTGTCGCCTACCTCGGAGGTAATCGACGCGGCTACCTCCGGGAGCCACGGTTGCCGGCATGACCACGCACACCGCACCCGCTGCCTCCCCGCTCTCCCGCGCCGGCGGACTGCTCCGCCTGGCCCTCGGGCTCGACGCCGTCGTCACCGGCGCGAACGGGGCCGCCTACCTGCTGGGCGCCACGTTGCTCGACGGACCGCTCGGCCTGTCCCCCGCCCTGCTCCGCGGCGTCGGACAGCCTTCCTGCTGGTGTACGCCGGGGCCGTCTGGCTCGTCGCGACCCGTCGTCGGATCTCCGGCGCCGCGGTCGAGGCGGTCGTCGGCGCCAACGTGCTCTGGGCCGCCGGCAGCGTCGCCGCCGCCGTCGTCGGGATCGGCTCGCTCACCGGGCTCGGCGCCGGATGGCTGGTCCTGCAGGCAGCCGTCGTCGCCGCCTTCGCCGCCGTCCAGCTCGTGGGCCTCCGCCGGCGCTGAACCCCACGACGGGCCCCTGCCGGCCGCCGCCCGGCCCGGCCCTCCTCGCGCACGGATCGGTCTCTGCCCCGCCAGGCGGGGCAGAGACCGACGCGGACCGGCCGGTCTTCGGGTCAGACGACAGCCGGCTCCGGCGTGCGCGTGGTGGCGGGCGCGGTCAGGTGCCGGGCCAGCAGGCTCGCCGCGACACCGATGACCAGGAGTCGTACCGGCTCCGGCGAGGGCACGAAGGCCAGCACCCCGCCGACGGCGACGAGCACGCCCAGCCACCGCGGGACGATGCCCGCCCGCGTCAGCGCCACACCCGTCCAGACCCAGCCCACGGTGAAGACCAGGTACGAGGCGACGTAGCCGACGACGATCCCGGCCAACTCGCCGTCGAGCACCTCCGGAGCCTCGGCGGCGAGGGCCGGCATGACGAACAGCGCGGTCCACGTCCCACCGGCGACGAGCACCGTCCCCACCACGGCGACCGCCACACCTCCGATCCCCCGGCCGCCCTCCCGCATCCGCGCCAGCGCCGCCATCGCCGTACCAGCGATGCCGAACAACGCGACCAGCAGCAGCGCCGACGACGCGGTCGCCAACGGTGAGGTGTCGAGGTCGTCCTCCCCCGCGGTGACCATCGCCGCGACGAACGATCCGAGCGCCAGGGCGGCGGCCGGCCCCGCGGCACCGGCCAGCGGCCGCACCAGGAATGCCAGGTCCATGACTTCTCCTCGATGTCCTGCGGCCCACGCGGACCGACACGGCGAACGCTCCCGCGGCTCCCGTGTCGGCGTCGTCGGCCGCCGGAGGCGACCGTCTCCTCCGCGCGGAGGAGGGACCCGGTGCCCGTGGAGGTGGTGCCGACCGCCCGCGGGACGGGAAGCTGACGCCGTACCGGACTTTCCGCGCGGAGGGTCCGTGGCCGGGACGGCGGGAGGTGGCGTGGCGGTGCTCACCCTGCGTTCGACCTCGGCCCGGCCGCTGATCGACGTCGGTGTCCCCGCGCTGCTCGGCGTCCTCACCCTCGCCCAGCTGCTCTCGGACGAACCGAGCGGCAGCGTCGCGGCCGTGACCGTGTGCGCGCTGGCCGCCGTCCTCCCGCTGGTGGCCCTGCGGCGCGCCCCGCTGGCGGTCACCGTCGTCGTCGCGGCCGGCGTCGTGGGACAGACCGTGGCGACGACCGACTTCGCCCCCGCGACCTTCGCCTCCTTCGTCGCCACGATGATCTGCGTCTACACGCTCACCCGGCTCGGCAGCCCGGCCGTGATCGCCAGCGGCCTGCTCGTCGTGGCCGTCGCGGTCACGGTCACCGCCGTCCTCCAGTCGCGCATCGTGCCCATGGAGCCGTTCGAAGTGGTGTATCCGCTCGTCTACTTCGGCCTGGCCGGAGGGCTCGGGGCCTTCGTCCGTCAGCGGTCGCTGCGGCTGACCGCCGTCGAGGACCGCGCCACGGCGCTGGAGCACGAGCTCGAACGGGAGGCCGAGCTCGCCGCGGCGGAGGAGCGGGCCCGGATCGCGCGGGAGCTGCACGACATCGTCGCCCACGGAGTGAGCCTCATGGTGGTGCAGGCGGAGGCCGCCGAGGAGATGCTCTCCCGCTCACCCGAGGCCGCCGCCGTGCCGATGCAGCGGGTCCAGGAGACCGGTCGCCAGGCGTTGGGCGAGATGCGGCGCCTGCTGGGCGTGCTGCGCGTGGCCGACGCCGGACCGCCGTCGACGGCGCCCCAGCCGTCCCTCCGGCGCATGCCGGAACTGGTGCAGGAGGCCGCCGAGGCCGGACTCCCGACGGACGTCGAGATCAGGGGGGAGCCGGCCGAGCTGCCGCTGGGCCTGGAGCTGGCGGCCTACCGCATCGTGCAGGAGGCGCTGACCAACACGCGCCGGCACGCGGGGGCGACCCGGGCGCGCGTCCGCCTGACCTACGACGTCGGCGCCCTGTGCGTCGAGGTCACCGATGACGGCCGTCAGGAGCCGGGAATCCGGGCCGGGCACGGGCTGATCGGCATGCGCGAGCGTGCCCTGCTCTACGGCGGCACGCTGCACGCCGGTCCGGCACCCGGTGGCGGGTTCTGCGTCGCTGCCGTCCTGCCCTTCCCGACGGCGGCCCGGTGACGATCCGGGTGCTGCTCGCCGACGACCAGGCGATGGTGCGCGAGGGCCTCCGCATGATCCTCGACCTGCAGGACGACATCGAGGTCGTGGCGGAAGCCGGTGACGGCCAGATGGCACTGCGTGCGGCGGCCGAGCACCGGCCCGACGTCGTCCTCATGGACATCCGGATGCCGGGCATGGACGGTCTGCAGGCCACCGAGCGACTCCTCCGGGGCGGCCGGCCCGGGCCGCGCGTCCTGATCCTCACCACCTTCGGCGACGACGAGCACCTGTACGCCGCGATGCTGGCCGGCGCCAGCGGCTTCCTGCTGAAGGACTCGCCCCGGTCGGCGCTGCTGCACGCGGTACGCACCGTGGCCGACGGTTCAGCGCTGCTGGACTCCGCACTCACCCGCCGCCTGATCGAGGACTGGGTACGCCGGCCACCGCCGGGCACGGGCGTGCCCGAGGTCCTGCGGGCGCTGACTCCCCGCGAGCTGGAGGTGTTCACCGCCCTGGCACGCGGCCGGTCGAACGCCGAGATCGCCGCCGACCTGGTGCTGTCGGAGACGACGGTGAAGAGCCACGTCGCCCATGTCCTGGCGAAGTTGGACCTGCGCGACCGGGTGCAGGCCGTCGTCCTCGGCTACGAGTGCGGTCTCGTCCGGCCGGGGACGCCGGGCTGACGCCGGACGGGCCACCGGAACCGGAATCGACGGCGCGGCGGTGCGGGCGGAGGCGCGGGGAGCGACGGCGGCGGAGGAGGCCGGCCGCGCAGCCACCCCTCGACGAGCGCCTCGACGTCGGCCAGCCCCGGGACCGCGGCCCAGCGGCTCTCGGCCGGCCGGCGCCAGAACTCCTCCACCCGGGCGTTGTAGTCCTCGGCGAGCGCACGCACCTCGGCCTCGGTGGCGAGGCGCGCGGCCCGGTCCGGGAGCTCGTCGCGCTCGCGACGCAGCCGCAGCCCCGGCGGCAGCATCGCCGCGGTGTCCACGCCCTCCCGCCTGGCCTTGGCCAGCGCCCAGTCGTAGGCGGTCTCCTCGCGGTCGAGGTTCCGCAGCGGCCGGCCCGCGCCCGGCAGCGCGGCGAACTCGCCGCGCTCCTGCGCCTGGGTGATCTGCCGGTCGACCCACGTCTCGTAGGAGACGCCCGGCGGCTTCCGCTCGGTCACGTCCGCCAGGGTACGAGGAACGGAGGCTGCAGCACCGGCCGTCGCCGAGGGTTCGCCGCGGACCCGCACGGCCACCTCGGCCCGACGGGCCGCCCGATCGGGTGTGACCCCGGCCCTCCCGGGGTGCGCGGGGATCCCCCCCGGGCCAGGCTGGTGCGGTGCCGCTGACCGCTCCGGGCCTCCCGGAGCTCCCACCCGGGCTGACCGGCCCCGTGGGCGTGCAGCTGGCCAAGCCCGTCCGCGAGATCCCGCAGGTCAACGCCCTGCCGGGTGGCTGCCGGTACGAGCCGAAGTGGGACGGCTACCGCCTGGTGATCGTCCGGGACGCCGGCTCGACGCGGCTGTGGAGCAAGCAGGGGCGTGACCTCACCGACCGGTTCCCCGACATCGCCGCGGCCGCGCTGGCACAGGTGCCGGCCGGCACGGTGGTCGACGGCGAGGTCGTGATCTGGCACGACGACCGGCTGGACTTCGGGCTGCTCCAGAAGCGCATGGTTGCCTCTCCCGGCCGGATCGGCGCCCAGGTCGCGGCCCACCCGGCGTCCTTCGTCGCCTTCGACCTGCTGGCCCTCGGCGGGACCGACCTGCGGGACAAGACCCTGGGCCGCCGCCGCGCCGAGCTCGAGACCCTGTCGGCCCGCTGGGCGCCGCCGCTGCAGCTGTCCCCGAGCACCGCCGACCCCGCCCTGGCCCAGCAGTGGTTCGAGGACTTCCGGGTCGCGGGCGTCGAAGGGCTGGTCGCGAAGGGAGCCGGCACGCGGTACGCGCCGGGCCGCCGGGAGTGGCTCAAGGTGAAGAGCTGGGAGAGCACCGAGGTGGTGGCCGGCGGGGTGATCGGCTCCCTCGACCGGCCCAGCCAGCTGGTGGCCGGCCGCTACCGCGCGGGCGAGCTGGTGGTCGTGGGCCGCACCAGCCCCCTGTCGCCCCCTCAGGCCGGGGAACTGGCCGCCGTCCTCCGCCCGGGCGGCGACGACCACCCGTGGCCCGATCGCATCGGCACCGGCCGGTTCGGCGGCGGACGGCTCTCGGTGCCGCTCACCCGCGTGCGTCCCGAGGTGGTCGTCGAGGTGAGCGCCGACGCCGCCCTGCAGGCGGGGGTCTTCCGGCATCCGCTGCGCTTCCTGCGGATCCGCGCCGATCTGCGCGTCGAGGACCTCCCACCCCTGCCCTGAGCTGCGCAGACGCGTCCGGCGGCCCCTCCCCCACACGGGTGAACACCCGCAAGGTCGGCACCACCCATGTCGATGGGAGAAGCGTGAGCGCCTCCGTCGTCCCCACCGCCCGTGCCGCCTGGCTGCACGGGGCACTGGTCGTGCTGATGGTGCCCGGGGTCGTCTCCGTGCCCATGGGCCCATGGCGGCCGGCGGCGGAGGTCGCGCTCTTCGCCCTCGGCATCGCCGCCGTCCGCATCGCGCTGGTCCGCCACCGGACGCCCTCGGCGGTCGCCTGGTGGGCACTGGGCGCCGGCCTGGTCCTCTTCGGCCTGAGCTGCCTCGCCGAGGTCCTCGCGCTGGCCGGCATCCACCCGGGTGCCACCGGCGCCGCGGAATCCGTACTCGACGTCGCCGCCTACGTCGCCATGGGCATCGGCGCGCTGAGCATGGTCCGCGGTCCTCGCCGGCGCCGGGAGCGGGGATCGTGGCTGGACACCGCGACCGTGGTGCTGGCCGCCGGGCTGGCGCTGGTCGCCGTCACCAGCGACGGGCGGACGACGGCCGGCGAGGTGCTGGAACTGAGCATCGGCACGCCGGTGCTCTCCGTCGTGCTGCTCATGGTCTGCGTGCCGCTGGCCATGTCCCGGCGCCAGCGGTCGGTCGCCACGACCGGGCTGCTGGCCGCGGCCGCCCTCACCGTCATCGGCTACGGCGGCCGCCTGATCGTCGGGGCGCCGCTGCGCGAGATCGCACTGCTCGACCCGCTGCCGCTCCTGGCCGTCGCCGCGCTGACCGTCGCCGCGCGGCATCCGTCCGTCGCCGACATGGGGCGGGAGCCGGACGCGGACGAGGAGGCCGACGTCTCCCGGGTCCTGGGCGTCGGCACCACCCTCCTCATCAGCCCGGCCCTGCTGGTCCTGTGGACCATCGGCCGCGGCGGCATCGGCTACGTCCTCGGCCTCGGTACCGCGGTCCTCACCGGCCTGGCGCTGTGGCGGCTGGCCGGCCTCGACGCCGACCGGGAGCGGACCCGCGCCGCGCTGACCGCCAGCGAGGCCCGTCTCCAGCTGCTGCTGGAGAACGCCGCCGACGTCATCGCGATCGTCGAGGCGCGGTCCGGCACCATCACGTACATCAGCCCCGCCGTCCAGTCGCTGCTCGGCCGCCCGCCCGCCTACTACGTGGGACGGGAGGCCATCGAGCTGGCCGACCCGCGGGACCAGCCGCGCCTGCGCGCGGCGGTGGCCGCCGCGGACGACGCCGCCGACGTCCATGCCGGCGCGGTCGACACCGACATCCGGGTCGAGCACAGCTCCGGGGGCACCCGGTGGGTGGAGATGCGGATCAGCGGCCGGGTGAACGCCGCCGGCATCAAGGGCTGGGTGGTCAACTTCCGCGAGGTCACCGACCGCAAGGGCCTCGAGGACGAGCTCCGCCGCCAGGCCCTGACCGACCCGCTGACCGGCCTGCTCAACCGCGCCGCGTTCTCCGAGCGCCTGGTCGCCGCCACCGCCTCGATCGACCCCGGCTCGCCGCCCGCTGTCATCTTCGTCGACATCGACGACTTCAAGGACGTGAACGACTCGCTGGGCCACGCGGCCGGCGACGGCCTGCTCGTCACCGTCGCCGCCCGGCTCACCGCCGACGTCCGCGCCGACGACGTGGTCGCCCGGCTGGGCGGCGACGAGTTCGCCGTTCTGCTCGCCGACGCGGACGACGACCGGCTCCGGGACGTCGCGGACCGGCTGCTGGGCGCGTTGCGGGCCCCGATGGTGCTCGACGGGACGTCGCTGTCGGTGACCGCGAGCCTCGGCGGTGCGCTGGGCGCCCCCGGGGACACCGCGGACCGGCTGCTGCACCGCGCCGACACGGCGATGTACGAGGCGAAGCGGTCCGGCAAGGACTCCTCGTCGCTGATCGGCAGCGGCGCGGTCCAGCCCGTCTGACCGGCCCGCACGCCGGCTCCCGGCCCGGGTCCGCTCAGGCCCGGCCGAGCAGCTCCTCGAGGTCGAGCCCGGCCAGGTGCTCGGCGAAACTCCGGGGCGGCCGTCCCAGCAGCGCGGTGAGCACCCGCGGGCTGCCGACGAACCCGTGGGCGCGCTGGTGGTCCAGCATCGCCCGGCGGCAGCGTGCGGCGTACGCACTCGGCTGCTCACCGGCCGGGATGACGTCGTCGGCGACCACGTCCCGCCCCAGCCGTTCGCCGATGAGCTCGGCCATCCGCGGCGCCGCCAGCGGCTCCGGGCCGGCCGCCTCGAACGTGCCGCCGTCCAGCCCGTCCTCGGTCAGCAGCACCGCCGCGGCCTCGGCGACGTCCTCAACGTCGACCAGCGACTGCGCCGTCCGCAGGCCCCAGTAGGACCGCAGCACCCCGGTGCGTGCCACCTCCGGCAGCACGGCGTCGAGGTTCTGCGCGTAGCTGCACGGCTGCAGCACCCGCCAGGCCACGCCGGAGCTCTCCAGCGCCTCCTCCGCCCGGTCCTTGGCCGCGTGGTGCGGCAGGACGCGGGTCTGCGGGCGCAGCACCGAGTGGTAGACGATCCGGCCCACCCCTGCTCGGCGCGCCTCGGCGAACAGCGCGGCCGCGCCCTCGGCCTCGTCGGGATCGAACTGCGGCCAGATCAGGTGGAAAGCGTCGGCGCCGTCGAGCACGTCGGCCCAGGGCAGGGGCTGGGTGAGCTCGGCGACGACGACCTCGGCGCCGAGTGCGGCCAGCTGGGGGCGGGGACCGCGCCGGGCGACCACGGCGTGCACCTGCTCACCGCGGGCACGCAGCGCCCGGACGACGGCGATGCCGGTCTGCCCGCCCGCTGCCGTCACCACGATCACGACGACAGCTCAGCAGTGCGGCGGAGGGGAAGCAAGGACCCCCAGGTCCGTCGCGCGCGCCGATGGTTCAGCGCAGGCGGGTGGCGAGGCGGACGGTGAGCCCGTCCGGTCCCGGCAGCAGATCGACGTGGTCGAAGAGCTTGCGGGCGAGCCACAGGCCCATGCCCCCGCGGCCGAGATCCGGCCCGTGCGCGGGCTGGAACCCGGCGAGCGGGTCGGCGAAGCCGGAGCCGCGGTCGCTGATGGTCACGACCAGCGTGCGGGCGTCAGCCCACACCCGCGCGGACACCGGAGGACGCCCGTGCCGGAAGGCGTTGGCCGCGATCTCGGCCCCGGCGAGGAGCGTGTCCTGCCGCTGGTCGCGATCGGGCACCACCCGCTCGAAGACCGCTCCCATGGTGTGCCGCAGCCCGGCCAGGCTGGTGGCGCCCTCGACGACGAGGGCGGGCGGCACGTCCTCGGCCGACTCTCGCGGGACCGGCAGCGAGCGCACGTAGTCGCCGGGCTCCTGGAAGTGCCGGCTGGCCGCCCAGGTACCGCCGTCGACCAGCAGGGGATGCGTCGCGGCGGCGCTGGCGATCACGGGTTCGGGCAGGTACCGGCGGTCGTACAGGCAGAGCGTCGACACCAGGTCGCCGTCCAGCAGCCGGTTGACGACGGACTCGAATCGCTGGCCCTCGCGCCAGTCGGCCGGATCGTCCCCGAAGTCCACCGCCGAGAGCACACGCAACCGGCCATTGCGGGTCTCGCCCGCTCGCTCGAGGTAGGCGTTGCAGGAGACCAGGACGTCGGGCGCGCGGCTGCCGAGCAGGGACAGCCGTGGATCGTTGGGGACGGGGTGCAGGAGCCCGTCCAGGGCGTCGCTCAGCAGGTGGGCGATCTCCGGCCGACAGGTCAGGGCGATCAGGTCGCCCTCGCGCAGGCCTTCCTCGAGGTACGGGACGGCGACGGCGAGCACCTCGGCGTCGGACGCGACCACTCCCGCGGCATGCGGCGGCGGGCCGGACGGGCCGCGCTGCGCGGGCAGCGAGGACTGCTCCGCGTACTCGCCCGCCGCTCTATCCACCGGCCCCTCGTCCTGTACGTCGGCCGGAGGTTCCCGGCCGCACCCATCCAGTCTCGGACATACCGATCACTTCCGCGGACACAGGGGTACCCGAACGGGTGGAGCGGCGATGGGTCACCGGACGCGCCGGTGGCCGCGGGCGAGTGTAGCCCCGCCCCCCGGCGGCGCCTCAGTAGCGGAAGCGGGCCACCGAGCCGTGCAGGGAGGTCGCCATGCGGGCGACCTCGTCGATGGCCGCCTGCGCGTCGGTCATCGCGCGGGTCGTGGACGTCGTGGCCGTGGCGACGGCGTCGATGTTGGCCGCGATCCGGTCGGCCGAGAGCGCGGCCTCGGCCACGTTGCGGTTCATCTCCGTCGTCGTGGCGGTCTGCTCCTCGACGGCGGCGGCGATGGTGCCCTGCGAGTCGTTGATCAGCGCGATGATCGAGGAGATCTCCCCGATGGCGCGGACCGCGCCTTCCGTGTCCGCCTGGATCGCCTCGACCCGTGCGGTGATGTCCTGCGTCGCCTTCGCCGTCTCCTGTGCCAGCTCCTTCACCTCGTTGGCGACGACGGCGAAGCCCTTGCCCGCCTCGCCCGCGCGCGCGGCCTCGATCGTGGCGTTGAGCGCCAGCAGGTTGGTCTGCTCGGCGATGCTGGTGATCACCTTCACGACGCCGGCGATCTCGAGGGAGGACTCCCCCAGCTTCGCGACGGTCGCCGTCGTGTCGTCGGCCGCGGCCACCGCCCGCCCGGCGACCCGGGACACCTCGCTGGCGTTCTGGGCGATCTCGCGGATCGAGGCGCCCATCTGCTCGGAGCCGGCCGACACCGTCTGCACGTTGGTCGACACCTGACCGGCGGCACCGGCCACGACGCTGCTCTGCTGCGAGGACTCCTCGGCGAGCCGGGCCATGTCGCGGGCGCTGGCGGTGAGCTGCTCGGTGGCCGACGCCAGCGTCGTGGAGCTGTCACCGATCGCCGTCATCACCTCGCGCACGTTCGCCATGGACCTCTCCAGCGAGGCGGCCATCTGCCCGACCTCGTCCCGGCTGGTGACGTCGGTGGAGCCCCGCAGGTCGCCGTCCGCGAGCCCCACCAGGATGGCGCGCACCTTGTTCAGCGGACGGACCACCGACCGGGTCACCACCCACCCGAGCAGGCCGAGCACCAGCACGCCGACGGCGGCGACGGCGATCGACTGCGTGATCGCCGTCCCGCGCTCGTCGCTGCTCCTGGCGGCGGCGGACTCGGCGAAGGCGGTCACGGCGTCGCCCATCGCGGGCAGCTCCTCCTCGAGCGCGGCGAAGGCCAGGGAGAACTCCGGGTAGGCGGCCGCGGCGGCCACCGGGTCCCTGCCGGCGGTGGTGACGATCGCGTCCGCCGAGGTCAGGTAGGCCTCGACGGCAGGCGTCACGGTCTCGACGGCCGCGGTCACGGCCGGGCTGAGGTCGTCGGACAGCGCCTCGGCCATGATCGCGCGGAAGGTGTCGGCGTGGTCGGCCAGGTCGCTGACCGCACCGGCGTAGAGCTCGCCGGTGCCGTCGCTGAGCAGCGCCTGGAGCACGTCGGCCCGCACGGCGTCGTGCATCATGTCGGCGAGCAGGACGTCCCCGGTCACCTCGGCGCTGGCCAGCACCTCCTCGGTGCGCTCGCCGGTGTCCTGCAGCGCGCCGACGGTGACGACGGCGAAGACGCCGAGCGCGGCCGCGCCTGCGGCGACCAGCGCCGCGAGCTTCACGCCGAGCGGGCGGTCGGACCAGAGGGAACGCGGCATCGTGCATCTCCATCGCCGAGCTGACCGATGGTTCTCCACCGTGCGCTCTACATCGGCTCGGGCTGGAGCGACTACAGCGGAATGCAGACCGGCTGCGGTACTTTCCCGTCCCGCGGTCGGGCGGCCCCCCGCGGGTCAGCGCCGGGTGGAGACCGTGACGGTGAACTTGGGCGACTGCTCGGCCACCCGGGTCGGACCGACGAGGCGGGTCAGCGCCGGCTTGTAGCGCAGCGCGCTGTTGTAGACCGTCCACAGCTCGCCGCCCGGGCGCAGCACCCGCGCGGCGGCGCCGAACAGCCGGTCGGCCGCCGTGGTGACGACCGCCGCGCCCACGTGGAAGGGCGGGTTGCACACCACGAGGTCGACGCTCCCGGCGGGCACCGACTCCGCGGCGTCGTCCCGGATCACCTGGAGCCGGCCCTCGAGCCCGCTCCCGGCGGCCGTCGCGCGGGTGGAGGCCACCGCCGCCACCGACTGGTCCACGGCGAGCACGCCGAGCCCGGGCCGCGCCGCGGCCAGGGCGGCCGCGAGGACCCCCGTACCGCAGCCCAGGTCGAGGGCGGTCCCGGCCTCCGGGGCCATGGCCCCGAGCCGGCCGAGCAGCGCCCGCGTCCCGATGTCGATCTTGGTCCCGGCGAACGCGGCACCGTGCGCGCAGACGGTCAGCCCCAGCTCCGGGTGCGGCTGGCAGCGCGGGAAGGACGACGGCCCCGGGCGCGGACCGCGGGCCACCAGCACCCGGGACTTCTGCCGGGCCAGCGTGGCCGACACGTCGGTGAACGAGTCGCCCAGGACGTCGTTCATCGCGCGGGTCATGTGCTTGACCCGGCCGCCGACGAGCACGGTGACGTCCGGCGGGGCCACGGCCGCCACCAGCTCGGCGATCTCCCGCAGGGCGTCCAGCGCCCGGGGTGCCTGCACGAGGACGACACGGGCGCCGGCGGCGACCTCGGCCAGTGGCACGGAGCGGTAGGTGCCGGCCAGGCCGGTGCGCTCGGCGTTGCGGGTCAGCGCCCGCTCCCCCACCAGCAGGTCCTGCGCCACCCGGACGTCGCGGGCACCGTGCAGGGCGACCGCGCCCAGGGTCAGCGCCCCGTGCGAGTCGTCGACGACGGCGACCTCCCCGGGGCCGCACAGCGCGAGAGCAGCCGCGGCCTCGTCCAGCAGCAGCCGGTCGGTCGCATCGACGGCGACCAGCTCGGGCGCCTCGATGTCCGGCGCCCGGCGCAACTGGGCGAAGAAGTCCGCGGCAGCGGTCACCGAGGGGTGGCTGCGATCAGGTCGACGACGACGCGGGCGAGCTCCGGCCCGACGTCCTCCTGCAGGAAGTGCCCGCCGCCGGCCAGGGTGGTGTGCGCCATCCCCTGTGCGCCGGGGACGCGCTTCTGGAACACCCGCTCGCCGCCCCGAGTGATGGCGTCGCTGTCGGAGAACGCGGTCAGGAAGGGCTTCTCCCAGCGGGACAGGACCTCCCAGGCGGCGCGGTTGTCCGCGGCGGCCGGGTCGTCCGGCGACGTGGGGACCAGCGTCGGGAAGATGCGTGCCCCGGCGGTGTAGCGGTCGTCCGGGAACGGCGCGTCGTAGGCGGCGACCACCTCGGGAGCGGCGCCCTGGGCGGTGCCGTTGCCGACGATCCGGCCGATCTGGAAGTCGGGGCTCTCCTGCGAGAACCGCTGCCAGGCGAGGAACGCATCGCTCATCGGCTGGTCGCCGGTGGGCAGCCCGGTGTTGGCGACGACGACGCGTGCGAACCGGTCGGGGTTCTCCGCGACCAGGCGCAGCCCGATCAGGCCGCCCCAGTCCTGGCAGACCAGCGTGACGCCGGAGAGGTCCAGCTCCTCCAGAAGGGCCTGGCGCATCCACGCCACGTGCCGTGCGTAGCTGTAGTCCTCCCGGCTCACCGGCTTGTCCGACCGGCCGAACCCGACCAGGTCGGGCGCCACCACCCGCAGGCCCGCGCCGGCCAGCACCGGGATCATCCTCCGGTACAGGAACGACCAGGACGGCTCGCCGTGCAGGAGCAGCACCGTCTCGCCGTCGGCGGGGCCATCCTCCACGTAGGCGACGCGGAGCCGCCCGCCCTCGCCGTCGTCGACCTCGACGTAGCGGGGCTCGTAGGGGAAGTCGGGCAGATCGGCGAACCGCTCGTCAGGCGTGCGCAGGGTCTCCATACCCCCAGCAAACCAGCCGGCTGGGACACCCGGCCATGCGGCGGCCCCCGGCACCGTCAGACGCCCCGCCATGCGGCGCCTTCCGGCCCCGGTCCGCTCCTCCCTCGCCGGAGCTCGGTCGATGCTCCCGGCACCGTCAGACGCCCCGCCATGCGGCGCCTTCCGGCCCCGGTCCGCTCCTCCCTCGCCGGAGCTCGGTCGATGCTCCCGGCACCGTCAGACGCCGGGGAGCCCCACCGGGCAGGAGACGCCGGTGGAGTGCACCGGGCAGTAGCCGTTCGGCACCTTGTACAGGTACTGCTGGTGGTAGTCCTCGGCGTAGAAGAACTCGCCCAGCGGCCCGATCTCCGTGGTGATCTCGCCGTAGCCGGCCGCCTTCAGCCGCTCCTGGTAGGCGTCGCGGGTCGCGCGGGCGGCGGCCTCCTGCTCGGGCGAGGCGTAGTAGATCGCCGAGCGGTACTGGGTGCCGACGTCGTTGCCCTGGCGCATGCCCTGCGTGGGGTCGTGGTCCTCCCAGAACACCTTGAGCAGCTGCTCGTAGGAGGTCACCGCGGGGTCGAAGACCACGAGGACGACCTCGGTGTGCCCGGTGCGACCCGAGCAGGTCTCCTCGTAGGTCGGGTTGGGCGTGGAGCCGCCCGCGTAGCCCGCGGCGGTGGCGTAGACGCCCGGCACCTGCCAGAAGACCTTCTCGACGCCCCAGAAGCAGCCCGCACCGAACACGGCGGTCTGCATGCCGTTCGGGAACGGCGGCTGGATGCGGTTGCCGTTCACCGCGTGCACCTGCGGCACGCCGGGGAGCGGGCCGGGACGGCCGGGCAGCGCGTCCTCGGCCGAGACGGGCTGCGTCTTGGTCCGGGAGAAGATCATGCTCCGAGCGTAGGCCGGTTGCCGCACCTGCGTCGTGCACGACCGACGACCCCGCCCCGGGCCCGTAACGCGACGCGGGCATGATCGGCCATGTGTCCCTAACCACACGTGAGTGGCAGCTGGCGGCTCGTCCGCACGGCGAGCCGAAGCCCGAGGACTTCCGCCTGGTCGAGGTCGAGCACCCCGACCCGGCCGACGGCCAGGTCGTCGTCCGCATGCTGGCGATGTCCGTCGACCCGTACATGCGCGGCCGGATGAACGCCGGGAAGTCCTACGCGGCCGCGTGGGAGGTGGACGAGACGATGCAGGGCGGCGCGGTCGGCCGTGTCGTCGACTCCCGCTCCCCCGACGTCGCCGAGGGCGCCCTGGTGTCGACCAACGCCGGCTGGCGGGACATCGCCGTCCTGGACGCCCGCGCGGTGCAGGTCCTGCCCGAGCTCCCCGGCGTCCCGCCCAGCTACCACCTCGGCGTCCTCGGGATGCCCGGGCTGACGGCGTGGGCCGGGCTGTTCCGCCTGGCGGAGTTCCGCCCCGGCGACGTCGTCTTCGTCTCCGGTGCCGCGGGTGCCGTGGGCAGCATCGTCGGGCAGCTCGCCCGGATCAACGGCGCGGCCGCCGTCATCGGCAGTGCCGGCAGCTCCGAGAAGGTCCGCTGGCTCACCGAGGAGCTCGGCTTCACCACCGCCTTCGACTACCACGACGGTCCGGTCGCCAAGCTGCTCGCCCAGGCCGCCCCCGACGGCATCGACGTCTACTTCGACAACGTCGGCGGCGAGCACCTGGAGGCCGCGATCGGCGCCTTCAACGAGTTCGGCCGCGGCGCCCTGTGCGGCGCCATCTCCAGCTACAACGCCACGGAGCCGCAGCCCGGCCCGCGCAACATGGGGCTGATGGTCGGCCGGAAGCTGAGCCTGCGGGGCTTCATCGTCAGCGACCACGCCGACCTGCGTGAGGAATTCATCCAGAAGGTCACGCCGATGGTGACGTCCGGGGAGCTGGTCGTCCGGGAGACGGTGCGCGAGGGGCTCGACGAGGCCGTGCCCGCCTTCCTCGACCTCCTGCGCGGCGGCAACACCGGCAAGATGATCGTCAAGCTGGCGGACGACCCGGCCTGACCTCGCCGGAGCGACCTCCGCCGGATCAGGGCAGAGTGGGCGTCCATGTGGCTCTTCCTCACCCGCCGGCTCCGCATGTGGGTCGTCCTCACCGTCCTCGCCCCGCTCGCCACCAAGGTGCTGAGCGGGCTCGGCCGGGCGCTGGAGCGGCGGACCGGCCCCTCCGCGGTCAGCAACGCACTGCTCAGGGTCGGGGAACTGGGCGAACGCGCGCGGGTGAAGCTGGGCGGCAAGCCCCGTCGTTGACCGTTCCCGAGCTCACGAGGACCCCGTGACCACCCCGCTCGACCCGGACGCCGGCCGCCGCTCCCCTCAGCTGGAGCAGCGGCCGGCGGTCGGGGAGACCCGGGGCATCGCGCTGTTCTGCCACGGCGGCACCGTCGCCGGCGTCGAGCCGCCCCGGGAGCGAGCCCTCTCCGTGCTCCGGATGCGGGCCGTCGAGCAGTTCGTGCACCGCAGCACGGCCGACCGGGGAATCGCCACCGCCCTGCTCCGCTACCGGGTCGCCGGCTGGAACGGCGAGGCCGCCGACGCCTTCCACGACGTGCGCTGGGCCGTCGACCGGCTGCGCACCCGGTACGGCACCGACGTCCCGATCGTGCTGGTCGGCCACTCCATGGGTGGCCGGGCCGTGCTCCGTGCCGGCGGGGAGCCGTCGGTCACCGCTGTCTGCGCCCTCGCACCGTGGACCCCGCCCGGCGAGCCGGTCATGCACCTGGGCGGGCAGACCGTGGTGATCCTGCACGGACTGGGCGATCGCTGGGTGCCGGCCCGGCTGTCGGCCGATTTCGCCGTCCGTGCCCGCCGGGCGCACGCCCGGGTGGCCCGCTTCACCATCGCCGGCGGGCACGGCATGGTGCGGCGGTCCGCTCGCTGGCACCGCTTCGCCAGGGACGTGGTCCTGGCCGGGGCCGGGCTCGAGCCGATGCGCGAGGAGATCGCCTCCGCCCTCGGCCGAACGAGCCCCGAGGGCCTCGCCGTCCCGCTCTGACCCGGTCGCACCGGGAAGGGCGGCGGCGGACTGCCCGTGCAGCCCCTGGGTAGGGGCGGCGGCATGGAAGAGCTCCTCGCCGGGGTCGTCAACGTCCTGGTCGTCATCGTCGAGGCCTGTGGCGCCGCCGTGATCATCATCGGGGCGGTCTGGGCCTTCGCCCGCTTCGTCTGGGTCGGTTTCACCCAGCGCACCACCGCGGCCTTCGTCCCGGTCCGGCTGACCCTGGGCCGCTTCCTCGCGCTCGGGCTGGAGTTCCAGCTGGCCAGCGACGTCCTGCGGACGGCGGTCGCGCCCAGCTGGGAGGAACTCGGCAAGCTCGCCGCCGTGGCCGCCATCCGGACGGCGCTGAACTACTTCCTCGAGAAGGAGATCGACTCGGAGCGCCGCGAGATCGAGGCCGAGCAGGAACGGCGATCGGCCTCCTCGACCGACCGCCCGGGGCACCCGGGGTGAGCGCGCTCGAGGAGCTGACCCGGCTCGCCGCCCTGGCTGTCGGCGTGGGCGCCCTGGTCGCCGGCGCACTGGTCCTCGTCCGGACGCGCCGGCCCTCCGTGGCGCTCCCGGTCCTGCTGGAGCTGCTGCTGGCCGCGGGTCTGCTCCGTCTCGCCGGGGACCCGTCCTGGGGCACGATCGCCACCGTCGCCGCGCTCGTGCTGCTGCGGCGGCTGATCGGTGCGGGGCTGCGCGCCGGCGACCGGAGCCTGTTTCCGCGCACCGCTCAGGCGGGCCGGGGGAGCGCCGGCCCCGGGTCCTGAGCGAGGCGCGACCAGAGGTGCTCGTCGTGCTTCTCGCCGTCGGCGTACCGGTAGGAACGCCGCAGCCGCCCCTCGTGCGTGAAGCCGGCCTTCCGGGCCACCACGCCCGACGCGACGTTCTCGACCGCGTGGCAGAGCTCGATCCGGTCGACCGGCAGGGTGGCGAACGCCCACCGGCACACCGTGTCGACGACGACCCCCGCCAGTCCCCGCCCGCGGGCGGACGGCACGGTCCAGTAGCCCACTTCGGCGTCGCCCTGCAGCCGGTCGATGGAGTGCAGCGACACCGAGGCGAGGACGGCGCCGTCGTCGTCGCGGCCCACCACCGCCCAGGACGCGTGGTCCCCGGTGCTCCAGTCCAGCCGGCGGCCCAGCAGCACCAGCGCGTCCGTGCGCGAGCCGACGCCGCCGCCGTTCCAGAGCCGGATGCCGGGGTCCTGGAACGCCGCCCACAGCTGGTCGACGTCGGCCTCGCGCCACGGGCGCAGGCACCACGGCCCGGCCTGCACGGTGCAGGGCACGAGCGGCGAGGGCGGCGGGAGCGCGGGCACGGTCCGATCGTCGCCGCGCCCCCGCAGGACAGCTACTCGGCGGAGCCGGGACGGGTCATCGGCTTGTGCGACTTGCCGGCGACCGCGTCGGGCAGGACCGCGGACAGCTTGCCCATCAGCTTGCTGGTCACCGAGCCCGCGAAGACCGACGCCTCGCCCTTCATCAGCCCCTCGAAGCCCTGGCGGGCGACCTGGGCGGGGTCGTCCTTGGCGTCGGAGGCACCGAGCTTGGTGTCCGTGGCGTCGGCCCGGTCGAAGAACTCGGTGTCCGTCGGCCCGGGCAGCAGCGCGGTCACCGTGACGCCGGTGTCCGTGAGCTCCTCCCGGATGCCGAGGGCGAGGAACTGCACGAACGCCTTGGTCGCGGAGTACACGGCCTGGAAGGGCTCCGGCGCCTGGGAGGCGACCGACGAGGTGAACAGGATCCGGCCTTCGCCGCGGGCGACCATGTCCTGGACGACGGCCTTGGCCAGCTGGACGGTGGACGCGCAGTTCAGCTCCACCATGCCCAGCTCGGCGTCGAGGTCGGTCTCGGCGAAACGGCCGGCGACGCCGACGCCGGCGTTGAGCGCTGCGGCGGCCAGCGGGCGGCCGGATCCGCCGCGATAGGCGGCGATCACCTTCTCCACCTCGGCCCTCCGGGTCAGGTCGGCGCGGACGTCGGAGACGTCGACCCCCAGGCCGCGCAGCTCGGCGGACGCGGGTGCGAGCTCGTCGTCCTCGGCGACGACGATCAGGTCGAACCCGTTCTGGGCGAACTGCCTGGCCAGCTCCAGGCCGATGCCGCTGGAGGCACCGGTGACGAGGGCGAGGGGGCGGGCGGACTCGGGCACGGTGACCTCCGGGAACGGTGGGGAACGGTCCGTCCCTGCCCAGGTGACGGCCTCCTCATTCGCGCCGGCGACCGTTCAGACGGGCACGGAGACGCCGACGCCCCCGGGGGTGCTCGCTCCGTACCGCTCGATCTCGCGGGCCAGGTCGAGCGGGCGGGTCGTCGCACCCTGGGCCCGGACCTCGTCGGTGATCAGGTCGGCCGGCAGCAGCCAGGAGACCTCGAACTCCAGGCCGTCGGGGTCCTGGGCGTAGAGCGCCTTGGTGGTGGCGTGGTCGGACTCGCCGACCAGGGCGCCGGCGAGCAGGAGGCCGCCCCGGATGCGGGACAGCTCCGCGAGCGTGTCCACCTCCCACGCCAGGTGGTAGAGCCCGACGGTGGCGCGCCCGGCCTGCGACGGGCCGGCGCCGGCGCCGACGGCGAACAACCCGAGGTCGTGGTCGTTGGTCGACCCCTCGGCCTGCAGGAACACCGCGCGCCCGGGGATCTCGACCCGGACCCGGAAACCGAGGACGTCGCGGTAGAAGGCGAGGCTGCGCTCGACGTCGCGGACGTAGAGGACGGCGTGGTTGAGGCGCTGGACGGGCACGGGAGCTCCTTGCACTGGCGGGCGACCTCCCAGTGTTGCTCCATCTGTATGAAGGTTCAAGTAGATGCCGGGCGGGACGAGCACTGGGCCTCCGCGGCCAGGAGAGCCCCGCGGACCAGGGCTGATCTTCGGCAAGCCTTGCTTGGCCCTTCCGGGCCACGGGTCGGCCCCGACGTGTCACCTCCGCCGGGCAGCACAGGAGCGACCGCCCGCCCGACCGCCTGAACTCCCCCGCCCGACTGCCGGATCCCCCCGCCCGACTGCCGGATCCCCCCGCCCGACCCGACCGACCCGCCCGACCCGCCCCTGGAGGCCGCCGTGTACCTGTCGAAGACCGAGGCCGCCGTCCTCCCCACCACGCTGGTCGCCGGCCCGCGGCCGGCCCCGGTGGCGCCCGCCCCGACGGGACGCCGCCGCATCTGGCCGCTGCTGGGGCCCGCGTTCGTGGCGGCGGTGGCCTACGTCGACCCGGGCAACTTCGCGACCAACTTCTCCGGTGGCGCGGCCTTCGGCTACACGCTGCTGTGGGTGATCGTCGCGGCCAACCTCATGGCGATGCTCATCCAGTCGCTGACCGCCAAGCTCGGCATGGCCACCGGCCGCGACCTGGCCACGCTGTGCCGGGAACGGCTCCCCAAGCCCGTCACCCGGGGGCTGTGGCTGCAGGCCGAGGCGGTGGCGATCGCGACCGACCTCGCCGAGATCGTCGGCGGCGCCGTGGCGCTCAACCTGCTGTTCGGGGTGCCGCTGCCCATCGGCGGGCTGATCACCGCCGTCGTCGCCTTCATCCTGCTGGCGGCGCAGTCCCGCGGGCACCGTCCCTTCGAGCGGGTCATCACCGGGCTGCTGCTGGTCATCGGGCTGGGCTTCGGCTACACGCTGCTCGGTTCGGGTGTGGACCCCGGCGGTGTGGCCGGGGGCATGGTGCCGTCGTTCTCCGGATCGGAGAGCATCGTGCTGGCCACCGGCATCCTGGGCGCGACGGTCATGCCGCACGTCATCTACGTGCACTCCGCGCTCACGCCCGGCCGCTACGGCGACGTCGTCACCGCCGGCCGCACCGCCGGCGGACGACGCCGGCTGCTCCGTGCCCAGCGCATCGACATCGCCGTGGCCATGGGGCTGGCCGGGCTGGTGAACGCCGCGATGCTGATCATCGCCGCCCAGCTGTTCACCGGCGGGGACGACGCCGACACCCTCGAGGGCATCCACGCCGGCCTCGGCGACCAGCTCGGCACCGGCGCGGCGCTGGCCTTCGCCCTGGCCCTGCTGGCCTCGGGCTTCGCGTCGTCCTCGGTGGGCACGCACGCCGGGCAGGTGGTGATGGCCGGCTTCCTGCGCCGGCACATCCCCGTGCTGGCCCGCCGGCTGATCACGCTGGCCCCGGCGCTCGCGGTGCTGGTCTTCGGCGGGGACCCGACCACCGCGCTGGTGTGGTCGCAGGTGGTGCTCTCCTTCGGCATCCCGTTCGCCCTCGTGCCGCTGCTGTGGCTGACCAGCCGCCGGGACCTCATGGGCGGCTGGGTGAACCGGCGGATCACCACCGCCGTCGGGGTCGTCGTCGCCGCACTGGTCATCGGCCTCAACGGCCACCTGCTCCTGGGGTTCGTCAGCTGAGCGGCCCCGCTGCAGGGGCCCGTCGCGAGCCTGCGAGCGATGGGGGGCAGCGGGGTCCTTTCACCACCAGCGGACGAAGTGGTGCACCGGTCCGTGCCCGGAGCCGATGCCGAGGGACTCCCCCGCGGCCAGCGCCTCGTGCAGGTAGTCGCGGGCCTGCTCGACGACGGGCTCCCACTCACCCGGTCCGCCCACCCCGCGCGCGACGAGAGCGGCGATCGCCGAGGAGAGCGTGCACCCGGTGCCGTGCGTGGCCGACGTCGCGACCCGTGGCCGCCGGGTGACCACGATCCCGTCGGCGTCGACCAGGACGTCGACGCTCTCCTCCCCGCCCAGGTGCCCGCCCTTGAGCAGCACGGCGGCCGGGCCGAGCCGGAGGAGGGCGTGCGCCTGCTCGACCATCCCGTCCACCGACTCCGCCGGCGGCCGGTCGAGCAGCGCCGCCGCCTCCGGCACGTTGGGCGTGACCAGCGCGGTCAGCGGCAGCAGGTCGGCGCGGATCGCGTCGACGGCGTCCTGCCCGACCAGCCGGTCGCCGCTGGTCGCCACCATGACCGGGTCGCAGACCACGGGCCCGGACCGGCGCTCGGCGAGGACCGTGGCCACCTCCCGGACGACGTCGGCGGTGCCGAGCATGCCGAGCTTGGTGGCGCCCACGGGCACGTCGTCCAGGAGGGTGCGCAGCTGGTCGCCCACGAAGGCGGCGGGGACGGCGTGCACCCCGGTGACGCCGCGGGTGTTCTGCGCGGTCAGGGCCGTGAGCACCGCGGTGCCGTAGACGCCGAGCGCGCTGAAGGTCTTCAGGTCGGCCTGGATCCCGGCCCCGCCGCTGGGATCGCTGCCGGCGACGGTGAGCGCGACGGCGGTCGGCGCGACCCCGCTCACCGGACGGCCGCCGTGCCCAGCGCCGACCGCAGCGCACGCGCCGCCGCCCCGGGATCGGGGGCCGCGCAGATCGCCGAGACCACGCAGACGCCGTCCACGCCGGTCACCGCGGCCGCCCGCGCCGCGTCGATGCCGCCGATCGCCACCGTCGACAGCCCAGCGGCCCGGGCCTGCGCCGCCAGCGCCGCGACGCCCTCGGGGCCCAGGCCGGTGCCGGCGTCGGGCTTGGTGGGGGTCGACCAGACCGGCCCGACGCCGACGACGTCGACGGTCCCCGGCGGCAGCGCCAACGTGGCGGCCATCTCGGCGTCGCTGCCCGCGGAGAGTCCCAGCAGCCGGTCCGGGCCCAGGAGCGCGCGGACCTCGGCCGGCGGCAGGTCGTCCTGGCCGATGTGCACGCCGTCGGCGCCGGCGAGCAGGGCGACGTCCACGGCGTCGTTGACGAACAGCGCCACGCCGGACGTGCCGGCCAGCACCTCGCGGACGGCGAGCGTGAGCGCGTACAGCTCCCGCCGCGACGCCGTCTTGTCCCGGACCTGCACCGCCGTGACGCCGCCCGCCACCGCGGCCCGGACGATGTCGGGGACGCCCCGGGCCCCGGCCAGCGCCGTGTCGGTGACCAGGTAGAGCGTCGGGTCGAGGGCCGGCCTCACGACTCGTCCCGGACGTCGGCGCGGAGGAGGTCGCCGGGGGTCACCGCGTCGAGGGCGTCCACCCAGGCGGCCGCGAAGGTGCCCGGGCCCGAGCAGACCGCGGCGGCGGCCTCGGCCGCCAGCGCCACGTGGGCGTGCGCGGCGACCGTGCCGGTCAGCCGGTCGCCGGCCACGGACACGTAGGCGGCGACCAGCGCACCGAGCGCGCAGCCGGCTCCCGTCGTGCGGGTGAGCAGCGGGTGCCCGCCCCCGACCCGCACCACCCGCGCGCCGTCGGTGACGACGTCGACCGGGCCGCTGACCGCCACGACGCCGCCGGTGCGCCCGCTGAGCGCGACCGCGGCCTCCAGGGCGTCGTCGGCGGTGGCCGTGGAGTCCACTCCGCGCCCGCCCGAGCCGGCGCCGGCCAGCGCCATGACCTCCGAGGCGTTGCCCCGCACCACGGCCGGCCCGCTGCCCGCCAGCTCGACGGCGAGGTCGGTGCGGAACCGCAGCCCGCCCACGGCCACCGGGTCGAGCACCCACGGCGTGCCGGCCGCGGCGGCGGAGCGGACGGCGACGCGCATGGCCTCGGCCGAGCGGCCGTGCACCGTGCCCACGTTGACCAGCAGGGCCGAGGCGATCGCGGCGAAGTCGCCGGCCTCCTCGGGCGCCTCGACCATGGCCGGCGCGGCACCCACCGCGAGCAGCACGTTCGCGGTGAGGGTCTGCACGACGGTGTTGGTCAGGCAGTGCACGAGCGGGCTGCCCGTGGTCAGTGCGGCACGAGCGGCCGCGAGTGCGTCGACGTCCACGCCGGTGACATCCCTTCGCCAGCATGACCTGGGCAGGTTCGACGGGTGTCTTCTCAGCCCGGCGAGCGGGCACCCCGTGTCACGGACGAGCCTAGCTCGCCCGCGCCTCAGGACTCCCCGTCCCCCGGGGACCAGGCCGCCGCGAAGAACCCCAGCTCCAGCTCCATGGCCCGCCGGTAGGCCCGTGCCACGTCGGCGGTGTCGTCGGCGTACCGGTCGAGCAGCTGTTCCAGCGTGGCCGCCAGCTCCTCGAACCCGGGGTCGGCGTAGGTGGTGACCCACTCGGCGTAGGTGCCCGCGGGACGGGCGGCCAGCGACTGCCCGAGGTGGGCGTACAGCCGCATGCACGGCGTCATCGCCGCGCAGATCTCCCCCAGCCCGCCCGTCGCGGCGGTGGCCAGCAGGAAGTCGGTGTAGGCCGAGGTCGCCGGAGCCGGCTCGACGCCGGCCAGGTCGATCCCCCAGCGGGCGGCGTATCCGTCGTGCAGCCGGAGCTCCTCCCGGACGCCGGCCAGCAGATCGGCGAACGCCTCCAGGCCGGCCCGGTCGGGGCTGCGGACGACCGCCATGGCGTAGGCGCGGGCGAAGGCCTGCAGGAAGAACGCGTCCTGGGCGACGTAGCCGGCGAACCGCTCCCGCGGCAGCGAACCGTCGGCCAGGCCCTGCACGAACGGGTGGTCCAGCGTGGCCGCCGCGAGGTCGGCCGAGTCCGCCCAGAGGCGGCGGGCCAGGCTCATGCGGCGTCCCACGCGGTGTCCCAGAAGGCGACCTCGGCGTCGAGCACCTCGCGCACCACGTCGTCGTGCCGGCCACCGAGGGCGTCGGCCGCGGCCGCCAGCCCGTCCACGTACCCGGCGAAGCCCGGCGCGGTCCAGTGCGCGACGTACGAGGCGTACTCCTGCGCCCCCGGGGCGGCCACGGTCCACGCGTCGAGGTAGACCCGCTCGATCGCCCACAGCGCGGTCACGGCCGCGGGGACGGCGGCGGCGTCCAGGCGCTCCAGCAGCGCGGCGTAGGCCGCGGTGGCCGGCAGTCGCGGCGCCTCGAGGTCGAGGCCACGGCGGCCGGCCAGCTCCTCGAACCAGGCCAGCTCCTCCACGAGGGCGACCGCCCCGCCGGCGAGGACCGCCTGCGCCGGGCGGGGGACGCGCGCCAGCAGCCGGGCCTGGAAGCGCAGCAGGTCACCGACGTAGTGGTGGTCCTGCACGAGCCAGGTGTCGAAAGCCCCGGCCGGCAGGGTGCCGTCGCGGACGCCGAGCAGGAAGGGATGGCGGGTGGCCCGTTCCCAGGCGGTGGAGTGGTCGCGGAGCAGGTCGGACGTCGGCACGGCGCGACAGTAGCGGCGGGGCTACAGTTCCCTCGCACATGTGCGGGAGCTCGGGCACACCGGGCTGAGAGGGCGACTGGACGCGTCGCCGACCGCTGGAACCTGACCGGGTAATGCCGGCGTAGGGAGCGATCATGAGTACGTCGGACGACGTCCGGACCACTGAAGCACCCCTCACCCTCGGTGAGGCACCACCGCCCACCCTCGGCCTCCGGGACACGTTCGGCCTCTGGGCCAACCTCGGCGTCAGCCTGCTGCTCCCGGTCGCGGCGGTGTTCGTCGTGCTGCCGGGCAGGCCGCTGTCGGTGACCCTCACCGCCATCGTCGTGGGCGCGGTCATCGGCTCGATCCTGCTGGGGCTGGTCGCGGCAGCGGGCGCACGGGAGCGCGTGCCGGGGATGGTGCTGTTGCGCGGTCTGCTCGGCCGGCGCACCTCCTGGCTGCCGACCGCGTTCAACCTGGTCCAGTGCGTCGGCTGGGCGACGTTCGAGATCGTCATCATCGCCGAGGCGGCGTCGCGGGTGCTCGATGCACCGCGCTGGCCGTTCGTCCTCGCCGCGGGAGTGCTGGCGACGGCGATGGCGCTGCGTCCGCTCGGCGTCGTGCGCGTGCTCGCCCGCTACGCGATCTGGGCCGCGCTGGCCGCCGTCGTCTACCTGTTCGTGCAGGTGCTGTCCGAGCCGCTGCCCCCGCTCGAGGGCGGCGGGGCGACGTCGTTCTGGACGGCGGCCGACATCGTCATCGCGCTGCCGGTCTCGTGGCTGCCGCTGGCCGCCGACTACACCCGCCACGCGCGCAGCGCGCGGGCTGCCGGTGTGGGCGCGGGCGTGGGCTACGGGCTGGCCACCGTCGCCATGTTCACCCTCGGCGTGCTGGCGCTGGCCGCCTACGGCAGCGGCGGGCTCGACGTGATCGACGCGCTGCTGGCCGTGCCGCTCGGCGCGCTGGCGGTGCTCGTGCTGGTCACCGTGGAGCTCGACGAGGCCTTCGCCAACGTGTACTCGACCGCGGTGTCCGCGCAGAACGTCGTCGGCCGGCTGGACCGGCGGGTGCTGGCGGTGGCCGTCGGCGGCGTCGCGACGCTGCTGGCCTTCAGCCTCGACGTGGTCGCCTACGAGCCGTTCCTCTTCCTCATCGGCGCGGTGTTCGTGCCGCTGGCCGGCGTGCTGCTGGTGGCGTACTGGCTCACCCCGCGCGGGCGCTGGGACACCTCGGACACCGCCCCGGCCCGACCGCTGTACCTCCTGCCGTGGGTTACCGGGTTCGTCGCCTACCAGCTGACCCTGCCCACGTTCTTCCCCGGCCCGGGCGCCGGCTGGACGGCGTGGTGGAGCGCGCGGCAGGCCGATCTCGGCATCGATCCGGCCAACGGCTGGTCGGCGTCCCTGGTCGGCCTGGCGGTGGCCGTCGCCCTGACCGTGCCCGTCGTGCTGGCCACCCGCCGACGGGGATGACCGACGCCGTCGTCGCGGGCGGCGGCCTGGTCGGGCTGTCGGTCGCCTGGCGCGCCGCCCGCCGGGGGCTGTCGGTGACCGTCGTCGACGACGCCCCGGGGGCGGGCGCGTCGCTGGCCGCGGCCGGGATGCTGGCGCCGGTGGCCGAGGCCGGCTACCGCGAGGAGGACCTGCTCCGCCTGGGCCTGGCCTCGCTGGCGAGCTGGCCGGCGTTCGCCGCGGAGCTGGAGGCGGCATCCGGCATGCCCGTGGGGCTGCGCACCACCGGAACCCTGGTGCTCGGCTTCGACGAGGACGACGTCCGCGAGCTCGACGCCCTGCTGCGCTTCCAGCGCGAGCTGGGGCTGACCGCCGAGCGGCTGACACCCCGGGAGGCGCGCCGCCGGGAACCCGCGCTCACCCCGCGCGTCCGCGGCGGGCTGCTGGTGGAAGGCGACCACTCGGTGGACGGGCGCGCGGTGCACGCCGCGCTGCTGGCCGCGGCCGCGGCGGCGGGCGTGCAGCTGGTGCGCGAGCGGGTGGCCGAGGTGGTGGTCGAGCGGGACCGCGCCGTCGGCCTGCGGCTGACCTCCGGGAGCGTCGTCCGGGCCGGCACCACCGTGCTGGCGCTGGGCGCGCACAGCGGTGGTCTGCCCGGCCTCCCCGCCCTGCCTGTCCGGCCGGTGAAGGGGCAGATCCTGCGGCTGGCCGGCGCCGACGGGCTGCTGCAGGGCACCGTCCGTGCCCTGGTGCGCGGCCGGCACGTCTACCTCGTGCCCTACGGCGACGGCGGCGTGATCGTGGGCGCGACGGTGGAGGACCGCGGCTTCGACGCACGGGTGACCGCCGGCGGGGTGCACGACCTGCTGCACGACGCGATCGAGGTCGTGCCCGAGGTGGAGGAACTCGAGCTGGCCGAGACCCTGGCCCGCTGGCGCCCGGGCACCCCGGACAACGCCCCGCTGCTCGGTCCGTCGTCCCTGCCCGGCCTGGTGCTGGCCACCGGGCACCACCGCAACGGTGTGCTGCTCACCCCGGTCACGGCCGAGGCGACGGCCGAGCTGCTGGTCAGCGGCTCCCTGCCCGAGGTGGCCGCGCCGTTCACCGCCGACCGGTTCGCCGTCGGCACGTCGGAGGGAGATCCGAGATGCAGGTGACCGTCAACGGGGCGATGGTCGAGCTGGGCGACGGCGCGACCGTGGCCGACCTGGTCGCGGCCCGGGCCGTCGGGCACGACCGCGTCGCCGTGGCCCGCAACGGCGACGTCGTCCCGCGCAGCAGCTGGGCGCAGACCCCGCTGGCACCCGGCGACGCCGTCGAGGTGCTGGCCCCGACCGCAGGAGGCTAGATGACGACCGAGGACCTGCGCACCGACGACCTCGCGCCCGCGCTGGAGCGGGAGGAGGCGACCGACCCGTTCGTTCTGGGCGGCGAAACGTTCCGCTCGCGGCTGCTGCTGGGCACCGGCGGCGTCCCGAGCCTCGAGACGCTCGAGGCCGCGGTGCGGGCGTCGGGCACCCAGCTGGTCACCGTGGCGCTGCGGCGGGTGGAGGCCTCGGCGAGCGGTTCGATGATGCAGGTCCTGGAGCGCGCCGGGGTCCGGCTGCTCCCGAACACCGCCGGCTGCCGAACCGCCCGGGAGGCGGTGCGCACCGCCCAGCTGGCCCGCGAGGCGTTCGGCACCCCGTGGGTCAAGCTCGAGGTCATCGGCGACGACCGCACGCTGCTGCCCGATGCCGTCGAGCTGCTCGACGCCGCCGAGCACCTGGTCGCCGACGGGTTCACCGTGCTCGCCTACACAACCGACGACCCGGTACTCGGGCGCCGGCTGGCCGACGTCGGCTGCGCCGCGGTCATGCCCCTGGGCTCCCCCATCGGCAGCGGCCTGGGGATCCGGAACCCGCACAACATCGCGCTGCTGCGCGAGGCGGTCGCGGTCCCCGTCGTCCTCGACGCCGGCATCGGCACCGCCTCCGACGCGGCGCTGGCCATGGAGCTCGGCTGCGACGCGGTGCTGCTGGCCTCGGCCGTCACCCGCGCCCGCGACCCCGAGCGCATGGCGCTGGCGATGCGCCAGGCGGTCGAGGGCGGCCGGCAGGCGCTGCTCGCCGGCCGGATCCCGCGCCGCTGGCACGCCGAGGCGTCGACGTCGTTCGACGGCATGCCGGAGCTGTGACCGTTCCGCGGCTGGTCGTCGTCACCGATCACACCCAGACGTCCCGGCCGCTGCCGGACGTGGTGGCGGCGGCCGTGACGGCGGGCGCCCGGGCGGTGCTGCTGCGGGACAAGGACCTGCCCCTGCCCGAGCGGCGTGCGCTCGCCGGGGAGCTCCGCACGCGGCTCGACCCGGTGGGCGGCCTGCTGATCTGGGGCGGCGCGACCGGAGCACCGGAAGGCACCGCGGTGCACCTCTCGGCCACCGACGCGTTCCCAGCAGAGCGCCCTCCACTGGTGGGCCGTTCCTGCCACTCGGCCGCGGAGCTGGCCCGGGCAGCGGCCGAGGGCTGCGACTGGGTCTTCCTGTCGCCGGTCTTCCCCACGTCGTCGAAGCCCGGTTACGGCCCGGCGCTCGGGCTCGACGGGCTGGCGGCACTCGTGCCGGGTGCGCCGCCGGTGCTCGCGCTGGGCGGCGTGCGACCGGAGGACGTGCCCGGCTGCCTGGCTGCGGGGGCCCACGGGGTCGCCGTCATGGGGGCGGTCATGCGGGATCCCACCGTCGTGGGGGCCCACCTCGCCGCGCTGGGAGTTCCGGCCGGAGCGCCACGAACGTGATCTGCATCGCATCCAGGTTTGGCGACTGCCTGCCGAACCGATAGACAGTGTTTGGGCCGCCATCGGGCGGCAGTCCGGGGATGCGGGGTTCGGCACGTGACAGGGCAGGCGGCGAACGGCGCGTGGCCGTCCGCGTCCCCCCCGGCCGCGGAGCGTCTCCTCCACTGGCAGCTCAGCGGGGTCGCCGAGCTGCCGGCGATGCGCGCCCAGGTGCGCAGGGCGATGGGCCCGTCGATCGACCCCGACGCCTTGGACCAGCTGATCCTCGCGCTGGACGAGATGGCGTCGAACGCGCTGCGGCACGGCGGTGGCGGCCGCGTGGAGGCGTCCGTCCGCTCCACCGACACCGGCTACCTCATCGAGGTGTCCGACGCCGCGGCGGCGCGGCCACCGATGCCGGCGGTCGATCGGGACCCGAGCGAGGGCGGCCTCGGCCTGTACCTCATCGCGCGGATGGCGCTGCGCCATGGCTGGTACGCCAGCGCGCGGGCCAAGCACGTCTGGGCGCTGCTCCCCCGGTCCTGAGGGATCAGGCGCGACGCGGCGGCAGCTTCTCCGGGCCCGCCTCGCGGGGGCGTGGCCGGTCCTCCGGGTGCAACCGGATCGCGACGAGTGCGACGTCGTCCTGCAGCCCCTCGGGCCGCAGGCGCTCGATCACCTCGTCGCACAGCTCGCCCAGCGGGCGGGCGGCCAGCTCGGCGAGCGCCGCACGCAGCCGCGCGATGCCCTCGTCCAGCGGCAGGTCCCGCCCCTCGACCAGGCCGTCGGTGTAGAGCAGCAGCGTTGCCCCACGCTTGACGGTGACCACCGATTCCGTGCGCCGGGCAGTCGGGTCGACCCCCAGCATCAGCTCGGCCCGCTCGGTGGCGAGCTCCTCGATCCGGCCGTCCACGTGCAGGAGCAGCGGCGGCGGGTGACCCGCGTTGGACCAGCGCAACCGGCTGAGCCCACGCGCCCGCTCCTCGGGGCTCTGCTCCACCCGGGCGATCGCGGCGGTGGCCATCGTCCCCATGTCGAGGCCCTCGATGGCGGCGTCGAGGTCGGCGAGGACGGCGGCCGGGCCGATGCCGTCGCGGTAGCCGATGCCGCGCAGCATCCCGCGCAGCTGACCCATGGCCGCCGCGGCCGCGGTGTCGTGGCCGACGACGTCGCCGATGACCAGCATCGTGGCCCCGCTGGGCTGCAGGAAGGCGTCGTACCAGTCGCCGCCCACCTCGGCGGCCTCGACGGCCGGGAGGTAGCGCACCACGATCTCGGCGTGGTCGGGCTCCGGCGGTTCGGTGAGCATGCTGCGCTGCAGGCCCTCGGCCAGCCGGCGCTGCTGCTCGTAGAGGCGTGAGTTGTCCAGCGCCAGGGCGACGCGGTCGGCGACGTCGAGGAGCGTGGCGACGTCCTGCGCGTCGGCCCGGTCGCGGTCGGCCGACCGGTAGACGCTGAGCGCGCCGAGGGTGCGCCCCCGGGCCACCATCGGCAGCGTGACGGCCGACTGCGGGGCCAGCGCCCGCAGGGTCTCCCGGGCGTCTCCGGGCGGGAGCAGGCGGCCGACGGCGGCCATGACGTCCGGCACCTCCCGCAGCACCCCGGACGCGAGTGCCCGCAGGATCGGGGCCGTCGGGGGGAGGGCGGCCAGGCGCAGCGCCGCGTACTGCTCCACCAGGGCGACCGACCCGGGGTCCCGGTGCGAGGCGGCGACGTCGCGCATCCGCCCGTCCTCGTCCACCAGACTGGCGATCACCCAGTCGCCGCTCTCCGGGACGAGCGCCTCGGCGACCCGCTGCAGCGCCTCCTCCTCGCCGGCTCCGCCGGCCAACCGCTCGGCCATCGCAGCCGTGGTGTCCGCGACCAGCCGCATCCGTGCCGCGCTGCGCTGCGCCCGTTCCTCCGCTGCACGGCGCTCGGTCACGTCGATGAAGGACACCGAGAGCCCGTCGGGTCCGGGCCACGCGCGGACCTCGAACCAGGCCTCCAGGGGCGCCGGGTAGTAGGCCTCGAATATCTGCTCGCGCCCGGTCGCCATCGCCTCCCGGTAGCGGATCCCGAACCCGGCCTCTGCGGCGTCCGGGAAGGCGTCCCAGACCACGCGGCCGAGGACATCGTCCCGGGACGTCTGCAGCACCCGCTCGCCCTCGGCGTTCAGGTAGGTGAACCGCCAGTCCCGGTCCAGGGTGAAGAAGGCGGACTTGACCGACTCCATGACGCGGGCGACGCGCGCGTCGGCCTGCCGCTGGGCGGTCGTGTCGTACCCGGCGCCGACCAGGCGGACGGCGACACCGGTGTCGTCCGCCAGGACCCGGCCTCGCCCCTGGATCCAGCGGGTGTCGCCCGACGGCAGGACCACGCGGAACTCGGCGTCGTACTCACCGACCGTGTCGATGGCGTGCTGCAGCGCCTCGATCGTCCGCGCCCGGTCATCGGGGTGGCAGCGGCCGGCGAAGGCCTCGATCGTCTCGTCGAAGCCGCCGCGCTCGAAGCCCATCAGCTCCGTGAGGCGGTCGTCCCACACCAGGCGGCCGGTGACGAGGTCCCAGTCGAAGCTCCCGATCCCCGCCGCGTCGATGGCCAGCTCGAAGGCCAGCCGGCTGGACTCCAGCTCGCGCACCTGGGCGGCCAGCTCCAGCTCGATCTCGACGGAGTCCCCGAGCTGGCGGAGCAGGGCGACGTCGGCGTCGGACCAGGTCCGCGGATCGCGGCAGAAGGCCGACAGCGCCCCGACCACCTGCCCGTCGAACACGGCGAGCGGAAGGCCCAGGTAGCTGGCGACGTCGCCGCCGACCACCGGTGGCAGGCCGGCCAGGCGGGGGTCCAGCCGTGCGTCGGGGGCCACGACCGGGTGCGGTGCGGCCGCGGCGGTGACGGCGCACAGGGACTCCTCGAGGGGCACCCGGATGCCGACGGTGCCCTGCGGGAGCCCCGTGCCGCCGAGTACCAGCTCGTCGACGCCGAAGAGGGAGACCTGGGCCGCCTCGGCGCCCAGCAGCTGCACGGCCACCGCGGTGAGCCGCTGCAGGGCCGGTGATCCCACGGCCGTCGCCTGGAGGCGGGCCACGGCCGCCACCCGCTCGCCGGCGGCGGGATCGACGGAGGAGAGGTCGTCGGAGGTCACGCGTCTCCCCCTCCCGGCCGGTGTCCCGCGGAACCGGAAGCGGTCCGCCCGCTCATTCTCCCTGGTAGCCGCTCGGGCCGGGGAACGGGCACCGGGAACGGCGGGGTGGTGCGGGCGAGGGGTGCTCGCCCATCGCGCGGCCACGGGCCCGAGGGCCGTGGACCACCGTCCAGCTCCAGCGCCCGGATGGGCCGCTCGCGGGATCGCGCCGGTCGTGGTGCGTCCGCCGTCGCGGGCTGCATCGGCGTCCAGCCGGCCAGGTGCTGTCGGTCAGAGACCCGGTGGTGGTCACGAGGGGCGTCGTGTCGCACCGGGTACCGGCAGGCCTGTTGTTCTCACTCCGGCGGATCCGGGTTCCCGGCAGCCGGCGCCGCTCGCGCACCACGCCTCCCGGGAGGGGCCGCTCGCTGCGTGCTGCAGTCGGCGGGAGGGCGAGGCGGGTGTCGTCGAGCGGAGCTGCCTGCCGGCGCCCGGAGGGGCACCGTCGGGGTGGGCCAGGTGGGTGCCGAGGTCGGCCCGGGAGGGTCGCACTCGGACGACCGAGGCGCGGTCCCGGTCCCCGCCATGAGGGGGACGGTCGCGGCGTGCTCGGGTGGAGCGGAGGACGGCGCTCACGGCTGGATCGCCGTGGTCGCGGGAGGATCAGCCGGACGCGGCGAACGCCGCGCGCGGGGAGGCCGAGGTCGTCGGGTCCCCGCGCGCCCGGGCCGGGCCGGCGCGCGCTCCGGCGGAGGGCGCCCGGACCGGGGGCGCGGTCCGGCGGGGACCTGCCGGCAGCGGCGGGATCACCGTCGTCCGGGCCACCGGGGCGGTGACCCGCCGCCGGGTGTGCCACGCCGGGGGCTGCGGCCAGCCGGGAGGCGGCGGCGCCCAGCCGGCACGGACGGGCCCCGCCGGCTCGGGCCCGGCCGCCGGCACCGGCCGCGCCGGCATCGGGAGCCGTGCTGCCGCGACCGGGACGGTCGTGGCTGCCCGCAGGACGGTCGGCCCCGGGCGGGGGGCCGGCACCGTCGGTGCGGGAATCAGCGCCACGGCGGGGGAAGACGCCGCGGGCCGGATCGTGGGGGTGCTGGGCAGCTCACGCAGGACGACGGGCGGGTCGACCCGCCGCGGGACCTGCCGCGGGACCGGGACCGGGGTCGGGGACGGGGACGGGGTGGGGCCACCCCAGGCGAGGTACTCGCCGCGGGGACCGGCTCCCCACAGGGCGATGCGCCGGGTGAGCGCCCGCAGGCGCGGGCGCAGCGGCAGCCCCGGTGCGGGCTCCGGCGTGCGCCAGGCGAGGTACTCGCCCTGCGCACCGGCACCCCACAGGGCGACGCGGCGCGTGAGGTCGCGCAGGCCGGTGAGGGGGCGGCGCTCGCGGTCCGGCACGACGGTCACGGTCGGTCCCCGCGTCCCGGCGACGGCCGCGGTGCGGGCCGGGCGGGCCGGCGGCGCCATCGGCACCGACCGGAGCGGAACGGCCCGCACCGAGGAGCGCAGCGCGCTGGTGTGGACCGGACGGCTGCGCTGCGGGACCGCTACGCCGTCGGCCCGGTCCAGCACGCCGATCAGGCCGGCGAGGGACGCGCCGGGCGTGGCGGCGGAGGCGCTCCTGCGTGCGGGCGGGATCACGGTCGCCTCGCTGCTGCTCATCTCGCCTCCAGGTCGTCGTCCGCGACCGGGGAAGGTGTCGCGGACAAGGAGAAAAGTAGGCAGTCCGGGCAGTTCCACCGGCCATTCCGGACACGTCCTCCGACGCGCGTGACCGAACCGTTGCCCGACCATTCCGGAGCGGCCGGTGACCCGTTCTCCACACCATTTCCTTGTCGACAAGAGGCGACGAACGAGCGTGGAAATGCGGCATTCCCCGGTCGGTCACCCCCGGCCGACCGCGGACGCGCCCGCGTGTCGCCGCCCGGGAGCGCGCCCGTCGCCCGTTCCGGGGATCCGCCGAATTGCCAGGGGAGCGACCCGCTCCGAGACTCTGCGGGTGCGTGATCAGGAGCAGGACGCGACGGGAACCGACCACCGGGACGACGGCGGCGGGGACACGCGCCTGAAGCGGTCGGTGACCGGCCGACTGCTCTTCCTCTTCATCCTCGGTGACGTCCTGGGCGCCGGGGTGTACGCGCTGGTGGGCGAGATCGCCGGCGAGGTCGGAGGTGCGGTGTGGCTGCCGATGCTGGTCGCCCTCGTGCTCGCCATGCTCACCGCGGCGTCCTACGCGGAGCTGGTGACCAAGTACCCCCGGGCCGGCGGCTCCGCCGTGTTCGCGCAGCGCGCGTTCCGCAGCCCGCTGATCTCGTTCCTGGTCGGCTACTGCATGCTCGCCGCCGGCGTCACCAGCGCCGCCGGCCTCTCGCTGGCCTTCGGTGGTGACTACCTCGGCGTCTTCCTCGACGTGCCCGCCGCGCCCGCCGCGATCGTCTTCCTGGTGCTCGTGGCGCTGCTGAACGCCCGCGGCATCAAGGAGTCGGTGCAGGCCAACGTCGTGATGACCGTCATCGAGGTGTCCGGGCTCGTCCTCGTGGTCGTCCTGGGGGCGCTGGTGCTCGGCCGTGGGGACGGCGAGATCGGCCGGGTCACCGAGTTCCCCGAGGGCGTGTCGGTCACCTCCGGCGTGCTGGCCGCCGCGCTGTTCGCCTACTACTCCTTCGTCGGCTTCGAGGTCTCCGCGAACGTGGCCGAGGAGGTCCGCGACGTGCGCCGGGTCTATCCCCGCGCGCTGTTCGGGGCGCTGCTGGTCGCCGGCGTGGTCTACCTGCTGGTGGGGCTGGCCGCCACGACCGTCCTGGCGCCCGACGAGCTCGCCGGCTCGTCCGGCCCGCTGCTGGAGGTCGTCCGGGCCGCCGACGTCGGCGTCCCGGACCGGCTCTTCAGCGCCGTCGCCCTCATCGCGGTGGCCAACGGGGCGCTGCTGACCATGATCATGGCCAGCCGGCTGGTGTTCGGCATGGCCGAGCAGGGCCTGCTCCCCCGCCCGTTGGCCAGGGTGCTGCCCGAGCGCCGCACGCCGTGGGTGGCGATCGTCGTCACCACCCTCGTGGCGATCGCCCTCACGCTCACCGGCGACCTCGGCGACCTCGCCAACACCGTCGTCCTGCTCCTGCTCGTCGTCTTCCTGAGCACCAACATCGCCGTCCTGGTGCTGCGGAACGACCGCATCGAGGCCGACCACTTCCGCGTGTGGGCCGTGGTCCCGGTCCTGGCCATCGGGTCCTGCCTGCTGCTGCTCTGGCAGCAGGAGGCGGGCATCTGGCTGCGCGCCGGCATCCTGCTCGCCGTCGGGGCAGTGCTGTACCTGCTGGCCCAGGCGCCCTGGTGGCGCAGCACGGCCGTCCCGGCCGCCGCCGACGGCGACCGGACCCCGACCGCGTCCTGACGGGCGCGGGGCCGCTGCGAGGATGCAGCGGTGGCTCCGCGCATCCCCCTGGTGATCGACACCGACCCCGGCATCGACGACGCACTGGCGATCCTGCTGGCACTGGCCAGCCCGGAGGTGGACCTGCGGCTGGTCACGACCGTGCACGGGAACGTCAACCTCGACCTCACCACGGAGAACGCGCTGCGGGTGCTGCACCTGGCGGGCCGGTCCGACGTACCGGTCGCCGCCGGCGCACGTGCCTCGCTGATCCACCCGCAGCCCCAGCGGGCCGGCCACGTGCACGGCGCCGCGGGGCTGGGCGGCGTGCAGCTCCCGCCGTCGCCCGCCCGGCTGGACCCGCGACCGGCGGTCGTCGCCCTGGCCGAGCTGCTGATGAGTTCCCCTGACCCGGTCACCGTCGCACCGATCGGACCGCTGACCAACATCGCGCTGCTGCTCGCCGTCTACCCCGAGGCGGCCACCCGCATCGGCCGGCTGGTCGTCATGGGGGGCTCCGCGACGCGCGGCGGCAACGTCACCGCCGCGGCGGAGTTCAACATCTGGTCCGACCCGGAGGCCGCCGCGGCGGTGTTCGGCTCGACCATCCCCACGGTCATGGTCGGGCTCGACGTCACGCTGCCCACGGTGCTCACCGTCGAGGGCATCGCGCGGTTCGCCGCCGCGGGACCGATCGGGGCCACCGCCGCGGCGATCCTGCAGCAGTACCTGGACCACGCCCGCGACGCCTACGGCGTCCCCGGGGTCGTCGTGCACGACGCGCTGGCGCTCACCGAGGCGATCGCTCCGGGCTCGCTCGACACGGTGCGCCGCGACGTCGTCGTCGACACGACCCTCGGCGCCGGCCGCGGCCAGACGCTGGTCGACCGCAGGGCCGCCTCGTCCGCGCAGACGGCGGTGGAGGTCGCCGAAGGCGTCGACAGCGATGCGGCGCTGGAGTTCCTGGTGTCGCGGCTGGCCCGCCTGGACGGCACGGAGCCGCTGGACTAGTCCTCCTGCGTGGACCCCACGATGCCGACCGCGATGTCGCGCAGCTTGCGGTTGTAGCGCTGCGAGGCGTCGCGGAGGATCTCGAACGCCTCCTCCGCGTTCACCCGCCGCTGCGCCATCAGGACCCCCTTGGCCTGCTCGATCACCGCCCGGGACTCCATGGCGAGCTGCATGTTGCGGGCCTGCTCGCTCAGCCGGTGGTGCGCCACGGCGTTGACCACGGCGACGGCGATCGCCTCCGCGACGTCGCGGCCCGCGCTCAGCGACTCGGGGGAGACGAACGCCTCCGGCTTCGACGAGTACACGTTCAGCGCGCCCACGACGTTGCCCTGGTAGGGCAGGGGCACCGACAGCGAGCTGCGCACGCCCTGCTCGCGCACCCGGCTGACGTAGGCGGGCCAGCGCTCCTCGGTGACCGTGTCGTCGATCCGCAGGACGACGCCACCGCGACCGGCGTCCATGCATGGTCCGTATCCCTCGGCGTACTGCAGCTCGTCGGCCAGCAGCGCCATCTCGCCGGAGTAGGCGGCGGTGAACGGTTTCTCACCGCGCAGCAGCGTCGTGGACGCCGACTCCGCGCCAGGGATACCCCGCGCCGCGATCAGGGTGAGGTCGGTGAGGACCTCCTCGAGCGCGCGGTCGGCCAGCACCACCCGGCTGAGGTCCCGCAGGAGGTCGTCCACGTAGGGCATTGTGCCCGGCAGCCACCCGCACCGATGCCCCCCTTCGCGTACTGGGGACGGATCGGTCAGGATGGGGCGCGGCCGTGGACCACCCCGGCCCACCCTGCGAAGCAGACCGCGAGGGAGAATCGATGGCCGACGAGCCGGCCCGGGACGCGTGGCCCTGTGCCCACGTCCCCTCCGTCCCCGGCGACGTCTGGCACTGGCAGCTGGAGGCGATGCACGTCGTCTCCCGTGTGCGGTCGGACCTCCGTGCCCGGATCGCCCACCCCTCGGTGGCGTCGGCCTCGACCGAGGATGCCCGGGACGGGCTGCTCCTGGTCTTCGAGGAGCTGGCCTCCAACGCGCTGCGGCACGGCGGCGGCGACGTCCGCGCCCTCGTCGTGGCCGGTCCGGAGGGCTGGCTGCTCGACCTCAGCGACGAGGCCCCCGATCGGCCACCCGTGCCGGCCATCGACCGCGACCCGGCGCTCGGCGGCATGGGGCTGCACCTGGTCACCCAGCTGTCCACCAGCTACGGGTGGGAGCGGCGACCGGGCCGCAAGCACGTGTGGGCCCGGCTGCCCTCCGGCCGCGCCGACTCGCCCGACCAGCAGCAGCGCGACCGCCTGCCCGAGCCCCGCTCCGGTGAGCTCCGGAGGGACTGAGACATCGGGGTCCTCCGGACCGCACCGCGGCCAGGAGCCGTCCCCCAGCTGCGCTGAGCCCGTCCGTCGCTCCTCGGCGACCCCTCCGGGGCCATTACATGGCGGTCCTCCGGACCGCACCGCGGCCAGGAGCCGTCCCCCAGCTGCGCTGAGCCCGTCCGTCGCTCCTCGGCGACCCCTCCGGGGCCACCTCCTCACTCCATGCTCTTGGCGCGCTCCTCGCGCAGAGCCTGGAACACCCGCCGGCGCACCCGGTCCTGGTCCTTCTCCTGGATGCCGACGAAGCGGATGGACATCAGCCACCGGGCCCCCCGGGCCTGAGCACGCACGACCTCGGCCTTGGCGCGCAGCTCGCCGTCCTCGAGCCCGACGGTCAGGTCCAGGAACGCGCCGGACTCCGGCAGCACGCCGAAGCCCTCGAACTGCGCCCTGACGCCGTTCTCGCTCAGGTCGACGCTCTCCCCGGTGAGCTCCACGGCGCCGTGACCGGCGGTCACCGGCAGGACGACACGGCCGCGGACGGCCGTGCGGCGCTGGCTCTCCTCCGACGGACCGGCGATCCGCAGCCGCCAGCGGACGACGGCGCCGGACTCGACCTCGACGACGTCGGCCGGCAACGCCCGCCGGGTGTCGGTGCCCTTCCAGTAGACCTCGACCGAGTCGCCGGGCACGACGACGGACTGGTCCACGAACTCGCCTGCCGAGGGCCGGACGACGATGACGCCGTCACCGACGAACTCCACCCGGCTGTTGATCGAGATCCCTCGCTCCGCCAGCGTGACGTCGGCGTCGCTCTGCTCCTCGGGGTGGTCGACGCCGGGAACGCTGGTCATCGGAATCTCCGTTCATCGCCGCGAACCGCAGGGACCGGTCCCGCGCTGGGGAACGGTAACCGCCGATCCGCAGCTGCGAGGTCTCAGGTGCGGCGTGCCGTGTAGGAGCTGACGAAGTCCCGCAGGCTGCGCGTCGGGCGCAGCCACGCACCGTCGGCGGGCAGGGCATCCAGCCGCACCCGGTCCAGCGGTTCGACGAAAGCCCCGGGGACGTCCTCGATGTCGATGAACTCCAGCAGGTCGGAGCTGATCGCGTAGCCGGCCACCTCGCTGAAGGCGACGACGACCACCTGGGTGCCGGCGCGGACCAGGTCCTCCAGCGGCTCGGCGAAGTTCCGGCCGTCGCCGGAGAAGACCACGAGCCGGCGCAGCGTGTGGCTGTGCGCGCGCACCGCGATGTGGTCGAGCATGTCCTGGTCGATGTCGTCGTCGGGAGAAGCCTTGGGCCGGGCGAAGACGGCGTACCCGAAGCCGCGCAGCGCCTCCACCCAGCGCTGCAGGGTCCCCGGCACCGGGGGGATGTTCGCGAAGACGCACGCCTCCACCTCCGGCGCGTCGTCGCCCGGCCGTCCCGCACCGCCCGGCTCACCGGCGGCGGCCACGAACCAGGCGGCGATGGCGTCGAAGCGGGGGCGGGACGCCGCCGTGGGCCGGGCACCGATGACCGTGGACAGGGTCATGTCGATGTTCGGGGCGTCCCAGATGAGCAGGTCCAGGGGTGGCCGCGGGCGACCACCGTCGGAACCGGCGCCGCCGGCGGGCGATGACTCCCGGACGGCGTCGGAGGGGAAGGGGGCGGCAGGGCTGTCCAGCACGGGAGCAGTCTGCCCCGACGGGAGCCGGTCCGTCGTCGGCGGTGGGGGTGAGGACGTCCGGACGGCCGGTGGTCCCGCGGGCGCCGTCGCCCGGCGGGTGATCCGGCGGACGCTCACGGAGCGCTGGGCACGGGCGTGCGCGCGGCAGCGATCGCGCAGGCGTCGCCCCCGGCCTCGTGCACCCGGCGGACCCAGTCCGGCAGGTCGTCGCCCGGCATGGGATGCGCGAGCAGCCACCCCTGCACCATGTCGCAGCCCGCCTCGCGCACCATCCGCAGGTGGTCGACGGTCTCGACCCCCTCGGCCACGGAGCGGATGCCGAGCGTCCGCGTGAGCGCGACGATCGCGGCGAGGACGGCGCCGCCCTCTCCACCGGTGACCTGCTCGGCGGCGATAAGCAGCGACCGGTCGATCTTCAGCGTGCCGATGGGCAGCGAGAACAGCTGTGCCAGCGAGGACCAGCCGGTGCCGAAGTCGTCGATGGCGACGCGGACGCCGGCCCGGCGCAGCACGGTGAGCTGGTCCTCGGCGCGGGTCGGGTCCTCGGCGATGCTCGTCTCGGTCAGCTCGAGGACGAGCTGGTCGGGTGCCAGCCCGGACTCGCGCAGCGCCAGCCGGACGTCGCGGACCAGGGTCTCGGCCGAGAAGTGCCGGGCACTGATGTTCACCGACATGCGCAGTGGTAGCCCCTCGGCCGCCCACGCGGCGGCGCGCCGGGTCGTCTCGCGCAGCAGCCACCGGGTGATCGGGATGATCTGGCCGGTTTCCTCGGCGACGGCGAGGAAGGTGTCCGGCCCCAGGAGCCCGCGCTCGGGGTGCTGCCACCGGACGAGGGCCTCCACCCCCTCCACCGCTCCCGTGTCGAGCCGCACGACGGGTTGGTAGTACACGACCAGTTGGTCGATCGCCTCGTCCCGGAGCCTGGTCGCGACCTCCAGCCGCCAGCGCGCCGCCTCCCGCAGTCCGGGGGAGAACAGCCGTACGCGGTCCCGCCCCATGCTCTTGGCCGCGAACATCGCCGCATCGGCGTCGCTGAGCAGCTCGTGGGGATCCCGCGCCCCGGGCTGGGCGACCGCCACCCCGACGCTCGCCGAGAGGGGCACGGAGATGCCGGAGGCGGGGAAGGGCCGGGTGAAGGTGCCCTGCAGCCGGAAGGCGAGGTCGGCGGCGTCCGAGGCATGGCACCCGTGGGCCAGGGCGACGAACTGGTCGCTGCCCAGCCGGCCGACCGCGTCCCCGGGGCGCAGGGCGCCGGCCAGCCGGTGCCCCACCTGGCGCAGGAGCTGGTCGCCGATCCCGTGGCCCAGCGAGTCGTTGATGGTCTTGAAACCGTCCAGGTCGAGCACGATCAGCGCCGCACCGGCGCCGTCGGCCCCCGATCCGGCGGCGAGCGCCTCGGCCGTCAGGTCGAGCAGCGTGCCGCGGTTGGGCAGTCCGGTGAGGTCATCGTGCCGGGCCCGCCAGGCCAGGGCCTGCTCGCCGCGCACCCGCTCGGTGATGTCGGTGTGGGTGACCACGATCCGGGGGGACCGCTCCACCCGGGCCGCCTGCACCCGGAACCAGCCGGTCGTGGTCGGCGTCGACCGGGAGTACTCGTGCTCGAACGGGGCCGGCGCGGTCCCGGACGGCGCCTCGAGCACCCCGCGGATCCCGGCCGCGATCGTCTCGGCGTCGGCGGGAGCGAGCCCCGGCCGGATCGCCGCGAGGTAGTCGCTCCCGACGACGCCACCGGACAGCCCGGACTGGGACCGCACCTCGGTCCACGCCCGGTTCGCCGTGAGGATGCGCCGGTCCTGGTCGAGCAGCACCGTCGCCGAGGGCAGGGCCTCCAGCACGGAGGTGAGCCGCCGCAGCTCCGCGTCCCGCTCGGCGTCCGCCTGCTGGCTGGAGTCGACGTCCCGGAAGTACACGCCGATCCCGAGCGGGTCGGGGACCATCCGGATCTCGAACCAGCGCGACCGCGGCTCGTAGAAGTAGTCGAACTCGCGCGCCCGGCCGTCCGCGAACACCTGCTGGTAGCGCTCCGCGGCCAGGGTGTCCACGGCGGCCGGGAAGACGTCCCGCGCCCGGCGACCGAGCAACTCGTCGGCGCGATGCTCCAGGAGCCGTTCGGCGGCGGCGTTCACGGACGTGAAACGGCCCTCGGCGTCCAGCCGGAAGACGGCGTCGGGGACCGCGGCCATGTCCGGCCGGACCGGTCGCGCCCCGTCGTCTGCAGCCACGCTCCCCGCTCTCCGTCCGCTGGCCCTCGGTCGTCCGCGTGCGCGGAGATCGTTCCACCGGATCGTCTCCGCCTTGCTGAGGAAAGCACGTCCACCGGCCCCCCGAGACTACTGCCCCGGGACGGTCAGCCGGGCGGTCCGACCGCCGAGCGTCTGACCAGCGAAGCCACGTCGACCGACGCCGGGAGGGTGCCCAGCACGGCTCCCCAGTCCCCTCCCAGCCGGGAGGCGCAGAAGGCGTCGGCGACCGGCGCCGGCGCGTGCCGGAGGAGCAGCGAGCCCTGCAGGCACAGGGCGAGCAGACCGGCGATCCGGCGGGCCCGCAGGGGCAGCTGGTCGGTGTTCCCGAGCTCGTCGGCGAGACGCTTGACGGCGTCGTCGAACCGCGGGTCGACGCCCCGGGCGAGCTCGATCTCGGCGGTGACGGCGGCCAGCGACTCGGAGGAGCGCCCCATGGCGCGCAGGACGTCCAGCGCGATGACGTTGCCCGAGCCTTCCCAGATGGAGTTCAGCGGCGACTGCCGGTAGAGCCGTGGCAGGCCGGAGTCCTCGACGTAGCCGTTGCCGCCGAGCACCTCCATCGCCTCGGCCACGACCCCCGGCGTCCGCTTGCACACCCAGAACTTCGCCGCCGCCCCCGCGAGCCGCAGGAACGCCCCCTCGCCGTCGTCCACGGCCGCGGCCAGGCGGACGGCCAGCGCCGTGGCCGCCTCGCTCTCGACGGCCAGGTCGGCGAGCACGTTCTGCATGAGCGGCTGGTCGGCCAGGAGCGCCCCGAAGGCCGAGCGGTGCCGCGCGTGGTGGCTCGCCTGGGTGAGGGCGGCGCGCACCGTCGCCGCGGAGCCCAGGACGCAGTCCAGCCGGGTCATGTTGACCATCTCGATGATGGCCGGCACCCCGCGCCCGGGCTCGCCCACCAGCCAGCAGGTGGTGCCGTCGAACTCGACCTCGCTGGAGGCGTTGGACCGGTCGCCGAGCTTGTCCTTGAGACGTTGCACGTGGAACACGTTGCGCGTGCCGTCGGGCAGCACCCGCGGCACGAGGAAGCAGGACACCCCCTCCTCGAGCTGGGCGAGCACGAGGAACAGGTCGCTCATCGGCGCGGAGGTGAACCACTTGTGCCCGGTCAGCAGGTAGGTGCCGTCGGGCTGCGGGACGGCACGCGTGGTGTTCGCCCGGACGTCCGATCCGCCCTGCTTCTCGGTCATGCCCATGCCGGCGATCAGCCCGCGCTTGCCCGCAGGCTCGGTGAGCCCGAACTCGTAGGCGGTGGCCGTCAACCCCGGCTCGAAGCGGGTGGCCAGCGCGGGCGTGCGGCGCAGGGCGGGGACGACGGCGTAGGTCATGGTCGTGGGGCAGCCGTGGCCCATCTCCACCTGCGTCCACCCCAGGTAGCCGACGGCCCGCCGCACGTGGGCGTGCCCGTCGCCCTCGGCAGCCGCGCGCCAGGGCGTCCCCGCCAGACCGTTCGCGACCGCGGTCCGCATGAGCTCGTGCCAGGCCGGGTGAAACTCGACCTCGTCGATCCGGTGGCCGTAGCGGTCGTGCGTGCGCAGCCGTGGTGGGTTCTCGTTGGCCAGGCGGCCCCACTCCTGCGCCTGCTCGCTGCCGGGGAGACGACCCAGCCCGGCGAGGGACTCCAGCGTCGCCCGGTCGGCGTGGCGGAGGCAGGCCTCGGCGAGGGCCGCGTCCCCCGCGATCGGATCGTGCCCGGTCAGCGGCGGGACCTGGTTGGTGACCTCGTGGGTGGCCGGCATGACGGCACGGTAATCCAGCCGCGCCCGGTCGCGGCTCCCGTCCCGCCCGCCGATCAGGCGCGCACGAGGCGGGCCAGGGCCAGGCGGGCGGCGGGGGCGTAGGCAAGGACGAGCGGAGCCGGCCCGGACAGCCGCAGCCCGGTCGTCGTCCCGCCGTCGGGCCCCTCGGCCACCCAGTGCAGCAGTCGCACGCGCAGCGGCCCGACCGCCACCCGCCACGACCACCGCCGGGTGGCCTCGTCGACGTCCTCCACGGTGAAGGGCGCCGCCACCCCGAGGGGGCCGAGGACGCGGCCGGGGACACCGGCAGTCAGCCGGTCGGCCGGGAACTCCACACCGGTGATCTGCGGCGACCACCCCGGCCAGCGCGCGGGAACGGCATACCGCTCCCAGACCTCGGCGGGCGGGGCGGTGCCGGTCGCGTGCAGGGTCAGCGTCGTCACCGCCGGGAGGTGCCCCGCCCGTGCGCGCCGGACACCTGCCCTCAGGCCGGCGGCCCCCCGAGCAGCAGCTCGCGCAGCAGGTGCATGGCCATCGTGACGGAGCGTTCCCGCACGGCCGTCCGCGACCCCCGCAGCCGCAGAGCCCGCGTCACCCGGGTGTCGGGCTCGACGACGCACACGTGCACCGTCCCGACCGGCTTGTCGGCCGTGCCCCCGCCGGGACCCGCGACGCCGGTGATGCCCACCCCGACGTCGGCGCCGAAGCGAGCGCGCGCGCCCTCGGCCATGGCCGCGGCGACCTCGGCGCTGACCGCCCCCTGCTGCGCGAGCAGGTCGGCGGGAACGTCGAGCAGCGCCTCCTTGGCGCCGTTCGCGTAGGCGGTCACCCCGCCGAGCAGGTAGGCCGACGACCCGGGACGGGCGCTCAGCCGGCCGGCGAGCAGCCCGCCGGTGCAGGACTCGGCCGTCGCGACGGTGAGACCCCGGCCGGACAGGGCGTCGGCCACGACGGCGTCCAGGTCGGGCCCGGTGGAGAACACGGTGCTCCCGTGCCGCTCGGTGAGCACCTCCACCAGCCGGTCGTAGGCCGGCTGTGCGTCCGGCGCGAACCGGGTGACGATCTCCAGCTCGCCCTCGCGCAGGCAGGTGGTGATCTCCAGGCCGTCCAGCTCGGGCTCGGCGTCGCGCAGCGTGGCGGCCAGCTGCGCCTCGAGCGTGCCCCACATGCGGACGGTCTCCTGGCGCAGCTCCGGCGCGCCGGTCAGCAGCGCCGCCACGGGTGCGCTGGCCACCGCGGCCGGCCACATGCCGCGCAGCTCCCCCGGCGGGCCGGGCAGGACGAGCACGACCGGCCCGGCCCCCTCCTGCCCCGGCGGGACGACGAGCCCCGGGGCGGTGCCGACCGGCTCCAGGACGGTCGCGCCCTCGGGGACCCGCGCCTGCTTGCGGACGCCGACGGCGGTGGACGCCGGGTCGGCCTGCCAGCCGCGCATCGCCATGAGCCGCTCCACGACGGCCGCGATCCGCTGCTCGAGCGCCGGGTCGACCGACGGCGGGCGCCCCTGGTACTCCGCCACGACGTCGGCGGTCAGGTCGTCGGCCGTGGGGCCGAGGCCGCCGGTGGTGACGACCAGCGGGACGCCGGTGCCGGCCAGGAAGCCCAGCGCGGCGCGCAGGTCGGCGGGCCGGTCGCCGACGACCACCACGTGGCCGACGTCGACGCCCAGCTCGCGCAGCCGCTCCGCCAGCCACGGCCCGTTGGCGTCGGCGACCCGGCCGGTCAGGACTTCGGTCCCGGTGACGACGATGCCGGCGCGGATGCTCACCCGACCGACCCTAGGACCGCGGCTCCCGGCGTGCCCGGACTCCCGGCCGCTCCGACCTGGATACGGTGCTCGGACGAGGCCCGAGCGGCCGACCGATCCGCCCGGAGGAGGGTCCCGTGACGTCACCGAGCGACCCTCGGCCCGCCGAGCCCTCGGGCCAGGCGGCGCCGGGCACGCAGGAGATCCCGGTCGTGGCACCGGCTGCCCCCGCGCCGCAGCTGCCGCCGCATCCCGGGGCGACCACCCCCGCGCCGGTCCAGGCGACCGTCCAGCCGACCGGTCCGGTGACCTTCGTCCCGGGCCCGCCGGGACCACCCCCGCCGGGACCACCCCCGCCGGCCCCGACCCCGGCCCCGGCCCCGGCCCCGGCCCCGGCCCCGGCCCCGACAGCGGAACAGCCAGGGATGTCCGCGGCGGAACCGACGCCGTCCGCCTCCGGCGCCTCGGCGGCCTGGCCCGACTCGCTGGCGACCGGGCCGGTCCCCGTGCCGGGAGACGTGGACGACTCGCCGCGCGAACGGGTGCCGGCCGACCGCTCCTCCGTGCTGGCGCTGGGACTGGTCGTGGTGTCGCTGGTCCTGCTCGAGCTCGGTCTGGGTCTGCGGTTCGGTGGCGAGCCATTCTGGTCGGACATCCCGCTGTGGTCGGCCTTCGCCACCGCCTGCACGGCGCTGGGTCTGGCGGCGTCGGCCTCGTTGCTCCCCTCCGGCCGGCGTCCGGGGGCGGGGACCGCCTGGCGGATCGCCGCGGGTGGGCTCGTCGGGCTCGCCGCGTTCTGGGTGCTGGTCGTGCTGCCCGTCGTCGCCAGCGACCGCGGCTTCCTGCTCACCGCGGCGCTGGCCTGCCTGGGCGCTGCCCTCTGGACGGGCCCGGCCCGGAAGGGCTGACCCGGCCGGCCCGGCGGATCCGGGGCAGCGGTCAGCCGTTGCCGCGGCCCGCGTTCCCGCGGGCGGCCCCGTTGCCGCCTCCGTTGCCGCCTCCGTTGCCGCCTCCGTTGCCGTTGTTGTTGCCCGCCCCCGTCGGGGGCCCGCCGGGTCCCTGACCGTTGCCGTTACCGCCTCCGTTGCCGTTGCTCGTCGGCGCCTCGGCGGGCTTCCCCGCGCCAGGCGCCTCGCCCACGGCGGCCGGGGGCGGCACCACGACCGGCTCGGGGGACGAGGCGGTCACGGGGGCAGGTGCCGGTGCGTCGCCGACGGTCGCGAGGTCGGGCGCGGTCACGTCCGTGACGACGGGGTCGTCGTCGGCGGGGATGTCCGGCCGGCCGACGGCGACGGCGAGCGTGACGAGGGTCCCGCGGTCGACCGCACCGGTGGGGCCGATGGCGGTGACGGCGCCGGCGACGTCCTCGGCGGTCGGGTCGGGGACCTGCTCGACGCGCAGGCCCAGCCGGCCGAGCTCGGCCTCCACCTCGGCGACCGGCCGGCCCAGGTACTCGGCCGCGACCAGCAGTACGGTGTCGGCGGCTTCGGTCGCTCCCGCGCCCGCGGCCGGGGGTGGAGAGGGGTCGAGGGCCAGGCCGAGTGCCCCGACGCCGATGCCCGCGCCGACGAGGAGCGCGGCCAGGGGCGCCAGCACACGCGCCCGCCGGCGGACCCGACGGAGCAGCGGGCCGGTCGGCAGCGGGCTGGTGTCGGCCGGCAGCGGCGCCAGCCGGCGGCCCGCGAGCACGTCGTCGACGGCGTCCCGGAACGCCGCGCCGTCCGGCAGCCGGCGAGCGGGGTCCTGGGCGATGGCGTGCCCCACCAGCACCCGCACCTGTTCCGGGACGTCGTCGGGAAGCGGCTCGGGGGTCTCCCGCAGATGGCGCAGGGCGATCTGCACGGAGTTCTCGCCCTCGAAGGCCCGTCGTCCGGTCAGGCACTCGTAGCCCACCAGGCCGAGGGCGTAGACGTCGCTGGCCGGACCGGCACGGCCCCCGGCGGCCTGCTCGGGGGACAGGTAGTGCGCAGTGCCCACGACCTGTCCCGTCTGGGTCAGCGGCGCGCTCGTGGCCGACACGGCGATGCCGAAGTCGGTGAGCTTCACCGAGCCGTCCGCGGCCACGAGGACGTTGCCCGGCTTGACGTCGCGGTGCACCAGACCGGCCGCGTGCGCCGCGGCCAGCGCGTCGGCGGCCTGCCGGAGGATGCCGAGGGTGCGCGGCGCGTCCAGCCGCTGCTCGCGCGCGAGCAGATCGGCCAGCGACTCGCCGTCGACCAGCTCCATGACGAGGAAGGCCAGCCGCTCGCCGGTGACCGGGTCCTGGAGCTCCCCGTAGTCGTAGAGGGCGGCGATGTGCCGGTGCGCGACCAGGGCGGCGTGCTGGGCCTCGGCCCGGAAGCGGGCCAGGAAGGTCGGGTCGCCGGTGAACTCGCTGCGCAGCACCTTCACGGCGACCGGCCGCGACAGCACCGTGTCGCGGCCGCACCACACCTGGCCCTGGCCGCCGGTGGCGAGGAGCTTGCCCAGCTCGTAACGGCCGCCGAGAAGCCGCCGTCCGGGCTCTGCCACCGACCTCACCATCCGTTCCGTCGTCCCTCCGTCGTACCCCGCCGGCGCCGGAACCGCGACCGCGGTCCTACTGACGAGGGACGGTGGACGAGGCCGGGGGCGTGCTCGAGGCGGTGGTCTTCGAGGCGGTCGTCTTCGAGGCGGTCGTCTTCGAGGCGGTCGTCTTCGAGGCGGTCGTCCTCGGGGCGGTCGTCCTCGGGGCGGTGGTCGACGACGTGGCCGTGGACGGCGTCGTCGCGGGGGCCGTCGGCTCCGGTTCGGGTTCGGGCTCGGGCTCCGGCTCGGTCGGCTCCGGCTCGGTCGGCTCCGGCTCGGTCGGCTCGGGCTCGGTCGGCTCGGGCTCGGTCGGCTCGGGCTCGGTCGGCTCGGGCTCGGGCTCGGGCTCCGGCTCGGTCGGCTCCGGCTCGGTCGGCTCCGTCGGCGCAGGCTCCTCCGGGGTCACGGGTTCCGGCGCCGGCGCCGGCGCCGGGCGGGTGGGCGTGCCCGACTGGATCGTCGGCTCGGGTGCGATGGTCTCGACGACCGGGCTCTCCTCGACCGGGGCAGCCGGCCGGGGGACGGCGTCCGTCACGGGAGCGCCCGTCGAACCGGATCCGCCGGCATCGGTCTGCCGCGCGCGCGGCGGCGGCACCGCGTAGCGGACGACGACGACGGCGCCGGCGCGCAGCTGCCGACCGGTGGGGGACAGGCCGGTGACGCGGTCGCGCGGGACGGCGACGGTGGTCTCCGCCTTGAGCTCGACGACCAGCCCGAGCGCGGTGAGCTCGTCGGCGACCTCGTCCACCGGGCGGCCGACGTGGTCAGCCGCGGAGAGCACCAGGCTCCGGCTGTCCCGCTCCTCGGCAGCCACGGCCGTGGACGCCGGTGGCCCGTCGGAGAACGCCTGCAGGACACCGGCCGCGATGCCCGCCCCGGCGAGCAGGGCGAGCAGGGGCAGCAGGACCAGCGCCACCTGGCGCCCGCGGCGCGGCGCCGGCGGGCCGAGCACCGTGGCCCCGGGTGCCGGCGCCGCGGTGTCGCGGGGCGGGAGGGGCAGGGCGGCGACGTCCTGGGTGGGCGGCGCCGGCAGCTGGGCCGGCTCGCGTCCGGCGAGGATGTCGTCGACGGCGGCACCGAAGGCCGCGCCGTCCGGGATGCGTGCGGCCGGGTTCTTGACCAGCGCCCTGGTGATGAGCGTCCGGACGCCGGGAGGCAGCCGGCCCGGCAGCGGCTCGGGCTCCTGCTGGACCTGCTTCAGCGCGATGGTCACGGCGTTGTCGCCGTCGAAGGCGGGGTGGCCGGTGAGGCACTCGTAGCCGATCAGGCCCAGCGCGTAGACGTCGCTGGCCGGGGTCGCCAGCTTCCCCTCGGCCTGCTCGGGCGAGAGGTACTGCGGGGTGCCGATCACCTGGCCGGTGCGGGTGAGGGCGACGCTGCGGGCCGACCAGGCGATGCCGAAGTCGGTGATCTTCACGCTGCCGTCGTCCCGCACCAGGATGTTGCCGGGCTTGACGTCCCGGTGGACGAGGCCGGAGCGGTGCGCCTCGGCGAGGGCGAAGGCGGTCTGCTGCAGCAGGTGCAGCGTGGTCTCGGTACCCAAGGCGCCTTCGCGGGCCAGCAGGGCCGAGAGCGGCTCCCCCTCGACCAGCTCCATCACGAGATAGGCCAGCGTCTCGCCGGTCCCGTCCTGGGCGGAGTCCTCGCCGTAGTCGAAGACCGCCGCCACGTGCGGGTGGCTGAGGGAGGCCGCGTGCTGGGCCTCGGCCCGGAAGCGGGCGAGGAAGCTGGGGTCGCCGGTGTACTCGCTGCGCAGTACCTTCACCGCGACCGGCCGGTGCAGGGCGAGGTCCAGGCCGCGCCAGACCTGGCCCATCCCCCCGGCAGCGATCATCCGGTGCAGTTCGTAGCGGTCGCCCAGGCACCGTCGTCCTGGTTCGACCACGGGGGGCACTCCTCGTCAACGTCACGTCGGCTGTGCACAGGGGAGGTCTGGGCGTTCCCCGCCCCCACGGTGTCCAGTCCCGGCCGGATCTACACATGGGGGGCGGGGTCCATGGTCGTCCCGCGCCCGGCCCCCGCTGCCGGCCGACGGACGTGACGCCCCGTACTCCCCCGCGCGTCCGGCGCGGCGACTGCGCTCCGTGTCCGCTGTGCGACCACGGCCTACGGCTCCCGGGAACCCGGCGCCCGTGGCGGGACCGGCGGGCCGTGGCAGGGTGGCGCCGAGGGGCGGCCGGCCCCGACCACCAGAGAGGCGGACGCCGATGCCCGAGACCGTGACCAGGGAGGACTCCGCCGGGGTCGCCACGCTCACCATGCTGCGGCCCGGGCTGTCGTCCGCCTCGCGCCGGGAACTGCTCGGGCTCGTGCAGGACGTGGCCGCCGACGAGTCGGTGCGGGCGGTGCTGCTCACCGGCACCGGCCGGGCGTTCTGCGTCGGGCAGGACCTCAACGAATCCCGCGTGCGGCGGGAGGCCGCGGCGGAGCCGGCGGAGGACCCGGACCAGCCGCTGCCGGTGCTCGTCGAGGAGTACAACCCCCTGGTCCTGGCGCTCTCCGGGCTGCGGGTGCCGCTGGTCGTGGGCCTGAACGGCGCCTGCGCGGGCGCCGGCCTGGGCCTGGCGCTGACCGGCGACCTCCGGGTGGCCGCGGCCGGCGCGAAGATCACCACGGCGTTCGCCGGGGTGGCGCTGTCCAGCGACTCCGGCGTGGCGTCGCGGCTCGTGCACTGCGTCGGCGGCGCCCGGGCCGCCGAACTGCTCCTGCTGCCGGAGCCGTTCCTCTCCGAGACCGCCCTGCAGTGGGGCCTGGTGCACCGCGTCGTCCCGCCGGAGCGGGTGCTGGCCGAGGCATGGGCGCTGGCCGCGCGGCTGGCGGCCGGCCCGACGGTGGCCTACCGGGCGATCAAGACCGTGCTGGCGACCGCGGCGACCGACTCGCTGGAGGAGACGCTCGCGCTGGAGGCGCGGCTGCAGACGCGCGCGGGACAGGCGGCGGACCACCGCGAGGCGGTCGAGGCGTTCCTGGCCAAGCGGCCGCCGGTGTTCACCGGTCACTGACCGGAGGCGATCACGGGCTCCCCGCGATCGACACGTGCCTGGCGGGCCCGCAGGCCGGGCCGGGAGGGTGCCCTCGGCCGGAGGCTGGTGCGACGCTGCGGGCTGGTCGAGTCGGACGGAGTGTGCTCGTGGGCGCAGCGGAGAACGAGCCGACCCCGACGACGGCACGGCACCAGCCCGGCCTCCGACCGGCGGTCCCGCCGCCCCGGCCGCGGGTCACCGCCGGCCCGCCCCCGCGTCCGGGGGTGACCACCCAGCTGGCCCCTCCCGGACGGTCCGCGCCGCCCCCACGGCCCTGGCCGCTCCGGGTCTCCACCGCCTCGTCGTTCCTGGCCGCGGCCGCCGGCGGGGTGGGCGTGCTGGCCGCGCTCGCCGACGGGGACGCGCTCCGGGGGAAGCTCACCGCGGAGGCCACCGAGGCGGACCCGGGTCTCGCGGCGGACACGATCGCCGACGGGGTGACGGCGACCACGGGGCTCGTGCGCGGCTCGGTGGCCGGCCAGACCTACCGCGAGATCGGGGGCCGGCTGTTCATCTCGGCCAAGACCGTCGAGCACCACGTCTCCCGGATCCGGCAGCGGCTGGGCGCCAGCAACCGTTCCGACCTGCTGGCCCGGCTCCGGTTCGAGATCGCGCAGAGCGACTGACGCCGGCGCTCAGCGCGTGAGCGCCGCGCAGTCCGGGCAGACGTCATCACCGGTGCGCGGCCACGGGGCATCGGGGACCACCCGGGCCAGCGAGCCGCAGACGGTGAGCTCGCAGGCGCCGTCGATCTCCGCCGCGGGCCGGTGCAGCTCGACCGCGTGCCACAGCGCGGCGGTCGGGCCGTGGGCGCGGCTCTGCGCCGCGGCGTGCACGATCGTCTGCAGCATCATGGAGACCACGTCGGCAGCGCGGGCGGCCGGCGTGATGGCCCGCGCGCCGATCCCACCCGGACGGGTGAGGCCGGCACCGGGAGCGGCGCGGGAGCCGCCGGGGCAGGATGCGGTCATGGAGCTGACCAAGCACGGCCACGCGTGCGTCGTCCTCGGCCAGGGCGAGCACCGGCTGGTGATCGATCCGGGGGCCTTCACCGATCCGGCGGCGCTGGACGGCGCGTCGGCCGTGCTCGTCACGCACGAACACCCCGACCACTTCGAGCCGCAGCGGCTACGGGCGGCGCTGGACGCCGACCCCGCGCTGGAGATCTGGACCAACCGGTCGGTGGCGGAGAAGCTCGATGCACCGGCCGGGCGGGTGCACGTGGTGGGTCACGGTGACGCCGTGACGGTGGCCGGCGTCGAGGTGCAGGTGCACGGCGAGCTGCACGCGGAGATCCATCCGGACATCCCGCGCATCGCCAACGTGGGGTTCCTGGTCGGCGGGGTGGTCTTCCACCCGGGCGACGCCTTCACCGTGCCCGATCAGCCGGTGGCGACGCTGCTGCTGCCCCTGCACGCCCCGTGGTCCAGGACGGCCGAGGTGATCGACTACGTGCGGGCCGTGGACGCCGACCAGGCGTACGCCGTCCACGACGGGTTGCTGAACGACACCGGTCTGGGTGTCGTCTCGGGGCTGCTCGGCGAGCGAGGCCCGGGGACCCCCACGCCGTTCAGCCGGCTGGCCCCGGGGGACACGGTCGAGCTCTGAGCCCGATCGCGTCCCCCCGGGCGCAGCGTCAGCGGACGGCGCCGCGCTTGGACTTGCCGGCGATGCCCTCGGCGACACCGATCAGCAGCACGGCCGCGATGACGGCCAGGACGAAACCGATGACGTTGAGCTCCCAGATGCTCCCGGTGCCGAAGAACTGGGCGATCAGCCCACCGATCAGCGAGCCCACCAGGCCCAGGGCGAGGGTCGCCAGGATCCCGAGGTTCTGCTTGCCCGGCACGATCAGCCGAGCCAGGGCGCCGATGATGAGTCCGGCGACGAGAAAGCCGATCACTGTTGTTCTCCTTCTGCTCGATGACGCCCACGGAGGGCGTCGTCTCCGGCCCGCTCGACGAGCGGGTCCGGGATGTGCGACGACGCGGCCCCGGGGGCGCGGCCGAGTGCTCGGCCGCGCGCCCGGGGCGCGAGGTCAGCGGACGGCGCGGTTGTTGCGCCCGGTGATCGTGGAGGCCGCCACCACCAGCGCCGCGGCGACGATGATGGAGATGATCCAGCGCAGCCAGTCGATGCCGTCGGTGCTGTCCACGCCCAGCGCACCGGCCACGTAGTAACCGATGAGCACACCGCCGATGCCGCACAGGATCGTCAGCCAGATGGGGGTGTTGTCCCGTGCGCCGGGCGCGACGAACTTGCCCAGCAGGCCGATGATGATGCCCGCGACGATCAAGCCGATGATCTCCATGGCCAACTCCTGAGGTAGGTCGACCGGCGTGCGTCCATCCCCCGGCCCAGCGCCGGGTGTGCCGCCGGGCACGAGAGAAGTCCCTACCCCGGGGCCGACCCCGCAAGCACTGTTTCCCCCGATCGAGGGCCGACCGTCCGGCTCAGCCGTGCAGCAGGGCGATGTGCGCGGGCACCTTGTCCAGCTCGGACTCAACCGTCCGCTGGACCATCGGCCGGGCCGCCCGGCGCAGCAGCCGGCCGGCCAGCCGTCCCCGGCCGCGCGCCTCGTGGCTCACGGTCAGGGTCACGCTCGTGCCGCCGGCCGAGGCGTCCTCGAGCTCGATGCGCGTCGTCCAGGTTTCCGGGGTCAGCTCGACCTGCGTGACGACGACCCGGCCCGGCGCCCACTCCAGGATGCGGCCCTGCGGAGCGCCCTCGGGTGGCTCGCCGTCGAGCCGGCCCGGCACCGCCACGAACGTCGTGCGCCGGCCCGATCCGGTGACGACGTAGGAGACGTCGCAGACCGGGCAGTAGGGCCCGAGCACCGCCAGGGCGCGCCAGACGTCGGCGCGCTGCTCGGGCACCACGCGGCTGCCGGTCGCCGAACTCACGGGCCGAACGTACCCGCGTGACGCGGACCCTCCGGAGCGGCGACTGGCCGAACAGGCTTCCCCGGGTGACCATCTCGGCGTGACCGGGACGTCGGACTCGCGGAACCGCCGCTGGGCGGCCACGCACCGATGCATCTTCACGACCGCGCTGGAGCTGTTCGAGGACTTCGGGTTCGAGCAGGTGAGCGTGGGCCGGATCGCCGCCCGCTCCGGGGTCTCCGTGCCGACCTTCTACGCGCACTACCCGAGCAAGGAACACCTGGTGATGGCGCCGCCGACCGTCGAGGAGGTCGGCGCGCTGCTCGCCACCCAGCCCCCCGGGCTCGCCGTCGGCGAGCGGGTGCTGCGGGCGAACCTGATGTGGATCGCCCGGATGCCGCCGGACGAGTACGACGAGCTCGCCACCCGCTGGCGGATCATCGCGACGACCCCCGCCCTGCGCACGCGGGTGGCCGAGTACGAGCGCGCGACAGCCGGGATGATCCTCGCGAACCTGCCGGCCCCGTCGGACACCGTGCAGATCGTCCAGGCCACCGCCGCCCTCGCCGCGACCACCGCCGCACTGCTGGCCTGGGCCGACGGCAACGGCCAGCGGAAGCTCGAGGAGTTGTTCGACGAGGCGTTCCGCGCCCTGTCCGCCTGACGGGCCGCTCAGCGGGCCCGCAGCCCGCAGCCCGCGGTCAGCCGCCGAGCCGCCGGGCCAGTGCCGGCCAGCGCTCGGCGAAGGCCCGCTCGGCGTCCTGCGCGCGCGCCTCGGCGCGGCCGAGCAGCAGCCCGTAGGTGAACCCCGGCTCCCCCGCGGCGTGCGCGCTGACGGCGAGCTGCCGGCAGCGCTCCCCCACCACCACCAGGTCCTGCAGGGCGCCCAGCAGCCGTTGCGTCCTCTTGGCCGCGCGGGCGACGTCACGGGCCGGCTCGCCGACGACCGGCGTGACGACCTCGGCGGTGTAGCGGGCGCGCCGGGCCGCGCGGCGCAGCGCGTGCAGCGCCTCGGTCCGCTCCGCGCCGGTCAGCCCCTCGGCGGCCGACGCGGAGCGCCGCACCCGCCGCGCCTCCCGGCGCAGCACCTCGGCCAGCACCGCGTCGGCCGGCCGGGCGGCCCGCCCGGTCAGCGGAGGGTCGGCGAGCAGGGCGTGCAGCGCTTCGAGCAGGTCCAGGTGCGCGCGCTCGGCGACGACGGCCGCCGCCTGGGTGCGGCCGCGCTCCTGCGCCGCCACCTCCCCCGACTGCAGACGGGCGACCACCGGTCCGAGGACGAGCTCCACCGGCAGCCCGGCCACGGCCGCGCGCAGCCCGGCGTAGGCCACCTCGTCGTCCCGGCACCCGGACAGCCGGCCGGCCAGTCGGCGGAGCTCGTCGCGGAGGGGCTCGGTCGCGGCCCGGTCGAGCACCGGCCGGAAGGCGGCCAGTAGCCCGCGCAGGTGGCGGCAGGCGATCCGCATCCGGCGCAGGCCGTCCTCCGCGCCGGTGCGCAGCCCGACGTCCGCGAGCTCCAGGGCGGCCACCTCCTGCCGGAGGGCGGCCAGCACCGCCTCGCCGGCGGACGGCCCGGCGGCCGTGCGCCGCTTGCCGCCCTTCTTCCCGCGGGCCGCCTCCGGTGGGCGGCTCTGCCCGGGCTCGAGCCCGAGCGCCCGGGCGAGCTTGGAGGCCCGGGCGGTGCGCTCGGCGCCCGCCGCGACCAGCTGCTCCCCCACGACCTCGAGGAGGTCCCGGTTCCCCTCCAGGAGCTCGACCTCGACCTCCCGCCAGGTGCGCACCTCGGCGGCTCCGTCCGGGCCGGAGAGCCGGGTGGCGCTCACGGCGTCGTCCGCGACCTCGGCGAGCGGGCGGCCGTCGGGACCGCGCAGCACGGTGACCACCCGGCGGGTCCGCAGCTGGACCACCGGTACCGGGACCGCGCCGCGGAGCACGCCTGCGACCGGCGCGACGACGGCCTTGGGGGGCCGCCGGACCGCCCGCCCCAGCGGCTGGTGCAGCTCCCGGCGGGCGTCGCCCGAGGCCGGCAGCTTGACGTGCCATCCGTCGTCGGGACCGCCGGTGCGCCGCCGCAGGGTGATCCGCGCCCGGGCCAGCCGCAGGTCGGGGGTGTCGAAGTACTGCGCCTCGAGCCGGTGCTCGACCGGGGCGTCGACGGACGCCACCCCGTCCACCCCGGCGAGTTCCGGCACGGCGTAGGACGGCGGGACGTCGAACTTCGTCTCGATCTCGAGGTGGTCGGCGGGCACCGGAGCACCGTACGGCGGGGTCCCGATGACGGGCGAACCGCTGTGCCGGACTCCCATGGCCATGTTCACGAAGGGGCCGTGATGGGCACGCCTCGGGGAGCTGGCGCCCCGGACGGCGGCGCCGCGCACTCGGAGAGGTCGGTCCATGGTCAGCGAACGAGACGTGTCAGCGGCGATCGGCAGCACCGCCTACGGCAGTGACGGCGAGTCCGTCGGCACCGTCGAGACCTTCTACACCGACGACCGCACCGGTGCCACGACGTGGGTGTCGGTCTCCAGCGGTCTGCTCGGCCGGAAGCAGGTGATCGCGCCGGCCTGGGACGCCACGTTCGTCGACGGCCGGCTCCAGCTGTCGGTGCCCGCCGACGCGGTGTCCAGCGCTCCCCGGATGGGCGGTGAGCACCTCTCGCCCGAGGACGAGGAGGCGCTGCGGCGGCACTACGCGCGCGGCGTGACCTCCAGGGGTGACGACGCCGAGCGGCTGTCCAGCGTCGACGGCGCGGCGGACGAGCCGGCCCCGTCCCAGGACGTAGCGGGACCCGGCGACGGCACCATGGTGCGCAGTGAGGAGCAGCTGCGCGTGGCCACCGAACGCGTCGTCGACCGTCGCATGCGGGTCGTGAAGTACGTGGTCACCGAGGAGGTGCAGGTGACCGTGCCGGTCCGGCGCGAGGAGATCCGCATCGAGGAGGTCCCCGGGGGCGGCCCCGACGACGGCGGGCTCGTGACCGAGGGCGACGCGCTGCACGACGGGCCCGCGGCTGGCTCCGTGCCGGGCCAGCTGCCCGAGGAGATCGTGCTGCACGCGGAGCGGCCGGTGGTGACCGTCGAGGTGGTGCCGGTCGAGCGGGTCCGGCTGCGCACCGAGGTCGTGGCCGGGCAGACCTCGGTGACCGAGACCGTCGAGCGCGAGCAGGTCACCGTCGACCACGTACCGGCGCACCCCGAGCGCTGACGCGGGGTCAGCCGCGCCGGTCGGCGAGGAACCTGAACCGGTCGCGGGTGGCCGCCACCTCCGCGGCGTCGACGTCGGGCAGGACCAGCGTCTCGGCGCCCGCGGCAGTGGCGAGCAGCTCCCCGGTCGGGCTCACGATCCGGCTGTCGCCGGCGTGCTCGGTGCCGTCGCCGGCCACCCCGACGCGGTTGCACCCGACGACGTACGCCTGGTTCTCGATGGCCCGGGCCTGCAGCAGCGCTGTCCAGTGCAGCCGCCGGGCCGCGGGCCAGTTGGCGGTGACCAGGTAGACGTCGGTGTCCGGGGCCGCCCGCCAGAACACGTCGGCGAAGCGGAGGTCGTAGCAGACGAAGGGGGTGATCCGCAGACCGCCGGCGGTCACCGTGACCGGCCCCTCGCCGGCCCGGAAGCGCTCGTGCTCGCCGCCGTGGGTGAAGGGGTGCAGCTTGCGGTAGCGGTGCACCGTGCCGTCCGGCCCGGCCAGGACGAAGGAGTTGTACGGGAGCGGGCCGTCGTCGGCGATCTCCGGGCAGCTGCCGGCCACCCACACGCCGTGCTCGGCGGCCTGCTCACCCAGGAATCGCGCCGACGGCCCGCCCTCGGGCTCCCCGATGCCCGGCGTCATCGAGAAGCCGGTGGAGAACGTCTCGCTGAGCAGCACCAGGTCCGCCCCTGCGGCCGCGGCGCGGGCGACCTGCGGCGCCAGCCGCCCGAAGTTCGCCGCCCGGTCCTCCCAGACGATGTCGTGCTGCACCGCCGCGATCCTCACGCCGACCCCGCTCCCGCCCGACCCATGCCCACCAGTCGGCGGACGGCCTCGGCGAGCACGCCGTCGCCCTTGCTGAACGCGAACCGGACCAGGTGGCGGCCCAGGTGCGCGTGCTCCGGTGTGTAGAAGACCCCGGACGGCACGGCCACGAGGCCCGCCCGTGCCGGCAGCGACCGGCAGAAGGCCAGGCCGTCGCCGTCGGGCTGCACCGGACGGACGTCGACGGTGGCGAAGTACGTCGCCTCCGGGCTGACCACCGGCAGGCCGGCGTCCCGCAGTCCCCGCACGAGCACGTCCCGGCGGCCCTGCAGGTCGCGGGCCAGCGCGGTGAAGTACCCGTCGGGCAGCCGCAGACCAGCGGCCACCGCGGGCTGGAACGGCCCGGCGTTGACGTAGGTCAGGAACTGCTTCGCCGTGCGCACCGCCGCGACCAGCGCCGCCGGACCGCAGATCCAGCCGACCTTCCAGCCGGTCACGTTGAACGTCTTCCCGGCGCTGCTCACCACCAGGGTGCGCTCGCGCAGGCCCGGCACCGTGGCCGGCGAGACGTGCCGGGCCCCGTCGAACACCAGGTGCTCGTACACCTCGTCGGTGACCACCAGCAGATCGTGCGCCACCGCCAGCTTGCCCAGGACGGCGAGCTCGTCGGCGGTGAGCACCGTGCCGGTCGGGTTGTGCGGGGTGTTGAGCAGCAGCAGCCGGGTGCGGGGGGTCACCGCCGCCCGCAGATCAGCCGGGTCGAACGTCCAGTGGCCGTCGCCGCCGGCGGGGGGATGCAGGGGGACCGGGCGGACGACGCCGCCGGCCATCGCGACCGACGCCGAGTAGCTGTCGTAGACCGGTTCGAGCAGCACGACCTCGTCGCCGGGCTCGAGCAGCGCCAGCATCACGGCGGCGAGCGCCTCGGTGGCCCCGGCGGTGACCAGCACCTCGGTGTCGGGGTCGTACGCAAGCCCGGAGAACCGCTGCTGGTGCTCCGCGATCGCGGAGCGCAGCTCCGGGATGCCGGGCCCCGGCGGGTACTGGTCGGCGGCGGTGCCGATGGCGTTCCGCGCGACGTCGAGCACCTCCGGCGGGCCGGGGTAGTCGGGAAAGCCCTGGCCGAGGTTGATCGAGCCGGTGGCGACGGCGAGGGCGCTCATCTCCGCGAAGACCGTCGTCCCGAAGCCCTGCAGCCGGGCGGCGAGCACGGGGCCGCGGCTCACGGCAGGGCCTCGAACCGCACCCGCCGGGCGGCGACGTCGGCCTCGGTCAGCCGCACCTCGGTGCGCGTACCGGGCTCGAGCCCCTGGCCGGTGCACCGCGCGCGGACGGCGAGCACGTCCAGGACGACCGTCGCCGACTCGGGCCCGGCATCGACGACGACGGCCCGGAAGGTGCGGCCCTCGTTGCCCCGCAGCATCCACGCCTCCATCGCGTCCAGCACCGCGCGCTCGGCCTCCCGGGTGCGCCGGTCGGAGGCCGCCATGAGGGCCGGGAGCTCGGGCAGCACGGCCCGCAGCTCGGGCGGCGGCTCCTGCCCGGCGGCGAGCGCCAGGCAGACCTCGGTGCCGAACCGGTCGACCAGCCGCCGCAGCGGGGCGGTGACGTGCGCGTACGGCGCGCCGACCCCGCCGTGGCCCGGCTGCTCGGGCGGTGCTCCGTCGAAAGCCGTGTAGGCCGCGCCGCGCAGCAGGGTGACCGCCTCCTCGAGGAAGGCCACGTGCCCGGGACGCGCGGGATCGAGACCCCTGATGACCTCCCCCGGCCCGGCGTCGGCCGGCCAGTCCACGCCCAGGGGAGGCGCGAGCAGGCGCAACCGCGCGACGTCGTCCGGCCGCGCGGGTGGCAGGGTCCGCAGCAGGCCGACCCCGCCGTCCAGCATGAGCGTGGCCGCGCACCGCCCGGTGAGCAGCGAGATCTCGGCGTTCCAGCCCTCGACCGGCAGGTCGCCGCGGAAGGCGAGGGTCCAGCCCCCGTCCGGCGACGCGGTCACCTCCTGGTCGGGCGTGCCGAGCTCGATCGCGCCCCGCTCGGCGGCCCGGCGCCGCAGCAGCTCACCGAGGACGGGCAGCAGGGCCAGCGGATCGGGCAGGGTGCCGGCGTCGGCCTGCGCCTGGACGGCGGGGTAGTCCAGCTGCGCGCGGCTCCGGACCCGGGCGCGGCGCAGGTCCACGCGCACCGGCTCGCCGTCGGCGTCCAGGTCGATCGTCCACAGCGCGGCGGCCCGGAGCTCGCCGGGCAGCAGGCTGGCCGCGCCCTCGCTCAGCACCGGCGGGTGCAGCGGTGTCCGCCGGTCGGGGTTGTACAGGGTCTGCCCGCGGCGACGGGCCTCCTCGTCCAGCGGTCCGCCCAGCTCGACGACGGCGCCCACGTCGGCGATCGCGTAGCTGACCCGGTAGCCGTCGCCCCGCCGGGCGAGGTGCACGGCCTGGTCGAGGTCCTGGCTGCCGACGGGGTCGAGGGTGACCAGCGGGACGTCCGTCGCGTCCAGCTCCGGCAGCCGCGGCTGTGCCGCCCGCCGCCCGGCCTCCGCCAGCACCGCGGGCGGGAACTCCTCCGGCACCTCGAGCTCGGCGCGGATCGCCGCGAAGTCCGGGCCCTCCGACGCCGCGGCCGGCCAGCGGGGGACGCGGAGCGGGGCCTGGGCCATGCCGCCAGCCTCGCAGAGGTGCGGCCGGACCGCGGTTCCACGTGGAACCGGATCAGCGGACCCGGACGTCCCCGAAGCCCTCGACGGAGACGACGTCACCCGAGCGCAGCTGGCGACCGCGCCGGTCCTCGGGCTCGCCGTTGACCCGGATGTCGGTGGTCGCCAGGACGTCCTTGACCTGGGCGCCGGTCGGCACGGCGTCGACGAGCTTCAGCAGCTGGCCCAGCCGGATGGTGTCCTCCCCGGGCCGCAGGTCGACGGTGCGCATGCCGCTCAGTCTGCCGCCGGCTCCAGGGCGTCGCCGACCCGGACCGTCCCGGGGTCCAGGACGGCGGCGCGGACGGCCAGGAACCCGTCCCGCTCGCGATGGATGGTCTTGAGCACCGACGTGTCCCGGGCGATGCCACCCGGCTGCGGGCGCGTGGTCATGACGCAGCGGAAGATCGGCGCACCGAAGGCCAGGCGCACCGCCCCGAGGTAGGCCTCCCGGCCGCGCAGGCCGTCCTCGCCCTCGCCGTCGAGCAGCACGTTGGCCCGGACGCGCCGGCGGTCCCAGCTGCCCAGCGTGCCGGTGGAGACCAGCGAGAGCCGGATGCGGGGGCTGTCGTGGAAGGGGCCGGTCGCGCCCTCCCACTGCATCCACTCGGTGGGGCCGTCCGCCTCCTCGTCCCCCGGGTCCTCGTAGGTCGGCGCGGTGTCGGTGTTGTCCGTCGCGGCCCGCAGCTCCACCCGCCGGCCGAGCCAGTCGGAGAGGACGTCGTCCTCGGCGGTCACGGTGCCGTCGGGCAGCACGACCTCGACGCCCCCGTCGGCGCGCACCCGGGCGGCGCCGAACAGCAGCTCGGGCACCCGGCGGGCGGTGAGCCCCATCCCGGTGTCCCGGTCGAACAGCGCCCAGCCGCGGTCCCGCGGGATGCCGAGCGGCCCGACCCAGGCCTCGGTCAGCCGCTCGCCCTGCAGCGACTTGACCGGGTAGCGCCACAACTCCAGGACGCGCATCTCAGCCCTCTGCGGTCCAGGACAGCGTCCAGGTGCCCGTCCACGTCTCCCCCTGTCCGAGGACGACGAGGTCCACGCCGTCGGCCAGCGCGTTCGCCGGGCAGCTCATCGGCTCCACCGCGAGGCTGCGCCGGCGCTGTCCCTCCGGGAGGGTGTCGCCGGTGTAGACCTGCAGCCAGGGCCAGGCCTCGTCGACGGCGAGCTCCAGCGCTCCCGCGGCGCCGGCGAGGCGGACCCGCGCCCACCCCTCGTCGTCCCGGACCAGGTCGGTGAGCGCGGTGTCGAAGGCGCGGTCGCCGATCCGGCCGACGGCGCCGTCGAAGGGGCGCCGGCCCCCGCTGGGCAGGCCGCCGTCGAGCAGCAGCTCGGTGCGGGCCGGCAGCTGCACCTCGGCGTCGCAGATGCCGCCGTCCTCGGTGGCGCCGACCGAGAGGTACGGGTGGAACCCGGCGCCGAGGGGTGCGCGGCGGTCGCCGTCGTTGCGCACCCGCAGCGCCACGGTCAGGCCGTCCTCCGTCAGCGCGGTGTCGACCGCCGCGACCAGGCGGAACGGATAACCGGGGCGCGGCAGCAGGGTCGTCCCCACGGTGGCGGTGTCGCCGGTGGCCGCCAGCACCGACCACGGCTGCCAGGACACCAGCCCGTGGGTGGCGTTCGGCGACGCGGGTGAGGCGACCTGCAGCTGGAGCTCCTCGCCCTCCCACGTCCACCGGCCGCCGCGCAGCCGGTTCGGCCAGGGCAGCAGCACCCCGCCGCGCCGGCCGGGCAGCGTGCCACCGGCCGGATAGCCGTCGAACACCTCCCAGCCGCCGACGGTCAACCGGCGCAACGCCCCGCCCCGGAGGTCGATGGCGAGCGAGGCGTCGCCCGCGGTCAGCTGCACCTCGAGCGGTCCGGTCGGCCAGATGTCGGGCATGGGAGCCAGCTCACCACATCCGTCCACGAGATCTGCACACTCGGGCCCGTCGGGCCGCTCAGGACCACGAGTGTGCAGACCTCGGGGAGGTCAGGGCGTGTGGACGACTCCCTCGGCGATGGCCACGACGTCGTCCTGGGTGAAGTCCTCGGGCGCGTGGACCGTGCAGAGCGTGCCGTCGGCCAGCTCCCAGGCGACCAGCCAGAAGCGCTGCTCCGGATCCATGTAGTCGTGGGCGCGCACGACCTGGGCCGGCCGGCCGCCCACCGTCGTCGCCACCACGGGGTCGATCGCGGTGACCGAGGCGATGCGCTGCTCCACCGAGCCGTTGTCCATCTCGTTGGCGCCCGCCGGCGCCTCCGGCATGCACTGCACGCCGATGAGCCGGGTCGGGTCCGCGTCGTCGGCGACGCCGACGGCACCGCTGCTCTCGTGCCAGTCGACGACCGACCAGCCGGCCGGGGCCAGCCCCACCTGCAGGGTGATCGGCTGCGGCCGGTCGACGAGCGACTCGCCCACCGCGACCAGCGCGTCCCGGTTCCCGAACGCGCCGTCGCCACGGAGGCTCAGCCACTGCCCGGGCGCCCGCTCCCAGGCGAGCGCCGCGACGGGGTGGTCGTCGAAGCAGACGTTGGCCACCGTGCACGTGTTGTCCGGCATGGTGCCGGTGGCGAAGCGCGCCGGGACGCCGGTGACCGTCGTGGTGCCGTGCTCGGTGAGGTAGGGATCGTCCCCCCACGCGGGCTCGGTGGGCGAGAGGGAGATCGAGAACCCCGTCCCGTCCGGGGCGGTGTAGCCGGCGACCGCCTCCGGATCGCCGGTCGCCCCGGTGAAGCTCGGGGTCATCCCGGCCGGCACGGGGTCCAGGGAGAGCGGGAAGGTGATCTCCTCGACGGCCACCAGCGTCAGGCCGTCCGACCCGTTCGGCGCGGGATCGGCGGCACCGGGCCCGGTGATCGCCACGGCACCGGCCCAGGCGGCCGCTGCGGTGAGCACCGCGAGCCCGGTGCGCACGGCGGCGGGGCGTCCGATCCGGATCGCCGGACGCCCGGGGGTGCGCATCGAGGCCCCCTCGATCTCGGCGAGCAGCGCGGCACGAGCGGCCGAGCGGGCAGCGGTGGACAGCGGCGCGGCGTCGGGGCCGGCCTGGCGGAGCAGCGTGAGGTCGTTCATCGGTCGTCCTCCTCGGAGGTGGGGTCGAACGGGGAGACGTCGCCGAGCGCGGCGCGGGTCTGCCGGCGCGCACGGTGGAGGCGGGAGCGGACGGTGCCGACGGGCACGTCGAGGACGGCGGCGATCTCGCCGTAGCCGAGCTGCCCCCAGGCCAGGAGCAGCAGCGCGTCGCGGTCGCGCGGCTTCAGCCCGGCCAGCGCTGCGGCCAGCGGTCCGCGCAGCGCCTGGGCGGCGAGCCGGTCGCCGGCGTCCGCCGGGTCGTCCGCGTGCTCCTCCGGCCGGCCCGCCTCGCGGGCGAGTGCCCGGTACCGCCGCCGCTCGCTGCGCTCGTGGCCGCGCAGCACGTTGGTGGCGATGCCCAGCAGCCAGGGCCGCACCTCGAGGTGCTCGGCCCGGTAGGCGGCCCGCCGGCGGAACGCCACCAGGAAGGTCTCGCTGAGCAGGTCGTCGGCCAGGTCACCGACCCGGCGGCCAAGGTAGCGGTGGACCGCGCCGGCGTGCCGGTCGAACAGCGCGGCGAACTCGGCGGGCTCGTCCACGGAGCGGGCGACCAGCTGGGCGTCGGTGGGGGCGGCGTCCGGGAGGGCCCGGAGCCGGAGGGGGTCGGGAGGCGGGTCGGCCGACCGGTGCACCGCCGCGAACGTCACGACTGGTGATGATCCGGTGGCGAGGGGTGAAGTCGTCACACCCCTTCATGTCCGGAGCGCGGGAACCGGTTCACGACCGGTCCGCGAGAGCGGAGGATCCGGACCGCCCGGAGAAGGTGCAGCCGCCGAATGGTTCAGGGGTGAGAACAACCACAGGCCGGGAGGCCGCCTGCTGTGGAAGTCTCTGCCGAACTGTGGTCCAAGGCACAATCCAGGGAATCACCGGCGTCGGGTGCCGGCGCTCCGGTGCATCGCGCCGGGCGGCGCCGCCCGCGCGACGAGGGGAGCAGCGCGATGACGACGTCCACCCGTGGGCCGGTGCGTCCGGACGGAACGCCGATCGACAAGGAAGCGGTCCGCCGCAAGTACCTCGAGGAGCGCGACAAGCGCCTGCGCGCGGACGGCAACGACCAGTACCTGCGCCTGACCGGCGAGCTGGCCGGCTACCTCGCCGACCCCTACACGTCGCGCGTCGAGCGCGAGCCGAAGACCGACCACGTCACCGTCGCGTTCATCGGCGGCGGTTTCGCCGGGCTGGTCACCGGCGCCCGCCTCAAGGAGGCGGGCATCGCGGACGTGCGGATCGTGGAGAAGGGCGGGGACTTCGGCGGCACCTGGTACTGGAACCGCTACCCCGGCGCCCAGTGCGACACGGCGTCGCTGATCTACATGCCGCTCCTCGAGGAGACCGGCCACATGCCGACCGAGAAGTACGCGCACGCGCCGGAGATCCTCGAGCACTGCCAGCGCATCGGGAAGCACTTCGGCCTGTACGACGACGCGCTCTTCCACACCGAGGTCGAGGACGTCGAGTGGGACCCCGAGGGGTCGCGCTGGGTCGTGCGCACCGACCGTGGCGACGTCTTCACCGCCACGTTCCTGGCCATGGGCACCGGGCCGCTGCACGTGCCCAAGCTCCCCGGCATCCCCGGCATCCCCTCGTTCCGGGGGCACAGCTTCCACACCAGCCGGTGGGACTACGCCTACACCGGTGGCGACCCCTCGGGCGCACCGCTGGAGAACCTGGCCGACAAGCGCGTGGCCCTGATCGGCACCGGTGCCACCTCCGTGCAGGCGGTACCGCACCTGGCCGGCGCCTGCGCCGAGCTCTACGTCTTCCAGCGCACGCCATCCTCCGTCGACGTCCGCGCCAACGCCCCGCTGGACCCCGAGTGGTTCGCCTCGATCGCCACCCCCGGCTGGCAGCGGCGCTGGCTGGAGAACTTCACCGCCACCCAGACCGGCGCCGGCGACGGCGAGGACCTGGTGATGGACGGCTGGACCGACCTGGCCCGCCGGATGCGCGAGCGGGTGCTGTCGCTGCCGCCGGAGCAGCAGACCCTCGCCGGCATGCAGGCGGCGATGGAGGACGCGGATTTCGAGAAGATGGAGGAGATCCGCGCCCGCGTGGACGCCGTGGTCGCCGATCCGGCCACCGCGGAGGGGCTCAAGGCCTGGTACCGCCAGCTGTGCAAGCGGCCGTGCTTCCACGACGAGTACCTCGACGCCTACAACCGGCCGGGGACGCACCTGGTGCACACCGACGGCAAGGGCGTCGAGCGGATCACCGAGAACGGCCTCGTCGCCGACGGCCGCGAGTACGAGGTCGACTGCATCATCTACGCCTCGGGCTTCGAGGTGGGCACGGAGTACACCCGCCGGGCGGGTTACGACGTGACCGGGAAGGACGGCGTGACGCTGTCCGAGCGCTGGGCCGACGGCATGCGCACGCTGCACGGCACCCACGTGCACGGCTTCCCGAACCTGTTCGTGGTCCAGCCCACCCAGGGCGCCAACCTGATCAGCAACGTCCCGCACAACCTCACCGAGTCGGGGCGGACCATCGCCGCGATCGTGCGGCACGTCCTGGACACGGGCTCGTGCGAGGTCGAGGTGACCGCCGAGGCCGAGCAGGCGTGGGTCGAGCTCCTGCTCACCCACCCCGGCAGGGGCGTGATCGGCTCGCCCGACTGCACGCCCGGCTACTACAACAACGAGGGCCAGGACGCCGGCCTGCGGGCCAAGCTCAACGTCGGGTACCCGGCCGGAGCGGCGGCGTACTTCACCTACCTGGACGGCTGGCGCTCGTCCGGCGAGTTCGAGGGGCTGACGTTCCGGTGAGCGATCTCGAGGACCTGGTCCGGAACATCGACGTCGTCGACCCGTACCCGCTGTGGCAGCAGCTGCTCGAGGGCGGGCCGATCGTCGCGCCCGACGAGTCCTTCGCCCTGCTGACCTCGCACGCCCACTGCGACGCGGTGCTGCGCTCGCCCCTGGTCAGCGTCGACCGCACCAACTCCACCCAGTGGCAGGAGCTCGTCGCCACGCTGTCGCCCGAGGACCGCGCGCGCCAGGAGCGGCAGCGCAGCTTCCTGTTCCTCGACCCACCGGACCACACCCGCCTCCGGCGGCTGGTGAGCAAGGCCTTCACGCCGCGCGTGATCGCGGAGCTGGCGCCGTTCGTGGAGCAGCTCACCGAGGACCTGCTGGACGCCGCCGTCGCGCGCGGGCGGCTCGAGGTGGTCGGCGACCTCGCCTACCCGCTGCCGGTCACCGTCATCAGCCGGATGCTCGGCGTCCCGGAGGAGGACCACCTGCGGTTCTCCGAGTGGTCGGACGTGCTGGCCAAGAGCCTCGACGACGGGCCGGCCGTCGACGAGACCGACGAGTCCCGTGCTCGGCGGCATGCGGCCGACGAGTTCCGCGCCTACTTCACCGAGCTGTGCGCGCAGCGCCGCGCCGATCCGCGGGACGACCTGCTCAGCGCGCTGGTGCAGATCGAGCACGAGGGCGACCGGCTCAGCACCGACGAGCTGCTGAGCACCGCGCAGCTGCTGCTCGTGGCCGGCCACGAGACGACGGTCAACCTCATCGCCAACGGCACGCTCGCCCTGCTCCGGGACGACGACCTGCGCGCCCGGGTGGCCACCGACCCGGTCTGCGCCGCCGGCGTCGTGGAGGAGGTGCTGCGCCTGGACCCGCCGGTGCAGATGACCGGGCGCATCGCCCGCGAGGACCTGGAGGTGCCCGGCGGCCGGGTCCGCGCCGGCGGCAGGGTCGTCCTCCTGCTGGCCGCCGCCGGGCGGGACCCCGAGCAGCACCCCGACCCGCTCCGGCTGGACCCGGCCCGCACCAGCCCGCACCTGGCCTTCAGCATCGGCCACCACTACTGCCTGGGCGCACCGCTGGCCCGGCTGGAGGGCCGGGTCGCGCTGCAGGCGCTCGCCCGGCGGACGGCCGGCGCGCGGCTCGGCGAGCTCACCTACAAGCCCAACCGCATCCTGCGCGGGCCCGCCCGGCTCGAGGTGCTCCTGCCCTGAGGGCGACGCGAACCATGCGAACTCGTGATCATGGACCGGTTGAACCCGAGCCTCTGATGACCACGAGTTCGCAGGGTTCGACGCCGGCGGGCGCGGCCCCCGCCGGCTAGCTCAGGGTCCGCTCGAAGAACAGGGAGTGCTCCGCGTCCGGGTCGCCGGCGTAGTCCCCGAACGGGCCGGTCGGCGCGTAGCCGGCCCCGCGGTACAGCGTCACCGCCTCGGGCTGCAGCGGGCCGGTCTCCAGCCGCAGCGTCGTCCACCCGTGTCCGCGGGCGGCCTGCTCCAGACCCGCCAGCACCGCGCGGGCCACGCCGCGTCCCCGCGCGGCCGGAACGACGTACATCCGTTTCACCTCGGCGGCGCCGTCGCCGAGCGGCCGCAGTGCTCCGCAGCCCAGCGGCGTCCCGTCGTCGTCCCGGGCGAGGAGGACGACGGCCACGTCGGCGGCGGTGGGCGCGTGCCCGGGCTCGAGCTTCCCGCCGTAGCGGGCCCGGACCTCGGTCTGCTGGTCGTTGGTCAGCCGCTGCACGTCCGGGTCGTCCCACACCGCCGCCTCGATCATCACCCGCCCATCCTCGGCGACCGCGCCGGGCCGGCGTACGGAGGTACCGTCCGCGGGAAGCCGCACCCGAGGAGAACCGTGCCCGTCGACCGCGAACTGCCCACCCCCGAGGCCGAGGACCTGCTCGCCCTCACCCGCGAGATCGCCGACGCGGAGCTGGCCCCGAAAGCGGCGGCGCACGAGCGCGAGGAGCGGTTCCCGCGCGAGGTGTTCCGGCTGCTGGGCGACGCCGGGCTGGTGAGCCTGCCGTTCGGCGAGGACGTCGGCGGCGGAGGGCAGCCCTACGAGGTCTACCTGCAGGTGGTCGAGGAGCTCGCTGCCCGCTGGGCCAGCGTCGCGCTGGGCGTCAGCGTGCACACCCTGTCCTGCTTCCCGATCGACCGGTTCGGCAGCGAGGCGCAGCGGCGGGACCTGCTGCCCGACATGGTGGGCGGACAGCTGCTCGGCGCCTACTGCCTGTCCGAGGCGCACGCCGGCTCCGACCCGGCCGCCATGCGGGCCACCGCCCGGAGCGACGGCGAGGGGTGGCGCGCCTCCGGCGAGAAGGCCTGGGTCACCCACGGCGGCCACGCCGACTTCTACTCGACCTTCCTGCGCACCCCGGACGACGGCGAGCGGGCCATCTCCTGCTTCCACCTCACGCCCGACCTGGCCGGGCTCAGCGCCGCGCCCCCCGAGCAGAAGATGGGGCTGACCGGCTCGACGACCGCCGCCATCCGGCTGGACGACGTCCCCGTGCCGGCGGACCGGCTCGTCGGCGAGCGCGGCCGCGGCATGGGGATCGCGCTCGCGGCCCTGGACTCCGGGCGGCTGGGCATCAGCGCCGTCGCCGTCGGGCTGGCGCAGTCCGCGCTCGACCTGGCCGTCGGCTACGCGATGGAGCGGGAGGCGTTCGGCCGCCCGATCGCCCAGCACCAGGGCGTCTCCTTCCTGCTGGCGGACATGGCGGCCGCCGTGGAGTCCGCGCGGGCCACCTACCTGGTCGCCGCCCGGCGCAAGGACGCCGGCAAGCCGTACTCCCGGCAGGCCAGCATCGCCAAGCTGGTGTCCACCGATGCGGCCATGCAGGTGACCACCGACGCCGTCCAGGTGCTGGGCGGCGCCGGCTACACCCGCGACCACCCGGCGGAGCGCTACATGCGCGAGGCCAAGGTCATGCAGATCTTCGAGGGCACCAACCAGATCCAGCGGATGGTCATCGGCCGCTCCCTCACCGCCGCCAGCGTCCCGCCGGCGGGCTGATCCGGCGGGGTTCCACGTGGAACCCACCGATGGGTGGACGACGGCGGACGTCCGGGAGCCGATACTGGGAGCCACCCGTCCCAGGAGAGCCCGATGCCCGAACCGCACCTGCGCGCGGCCGACGCCGACCGGACCGCCGTCGCCGGCGTGCTCGGCGAGCACATGTCCGCCGGCCGGCTCACCGTCGCCGAGTACGAGGAACGGCTCACCCGCGCCTATGCGGCCAGGACCTACGGCGAGCTGGCCGAGCTGACCACGGACCTGCCGGACGGCCGGGCGACCTCGGCCGGGAGCGTTGCCGGGCCGGCCCGGTGGCGGGCGGACTGGTCGGAGGCGGACGCGTGGGCCTGGCGCTCCTGGGCGAGCACCGCGGCGATCGTGGTGTCCATCTGGGCGATCACGTCCGTGGCCACCTGGCAGTTCCTCTATTTCTGGCCCATCTGGGTCATCGGCCCGTGGGGCGTGGTGCTGTTCATCCAGTCCTTCGCGGGCGACGGCGAGGACGACGAGGAGGAACCGGGGCCGCGGTCGCTGCCCGGCCGCTGACGGGACGCCGGACCGCGGCGGCGCCCGTGCGATGCTTCGCCGACGGTCCCGGACACCCGGGCCCGAACCGTTCCCACCCCCACTCCGGGAGGCCCGCGTGACCGGCGACATCGACCTCGGGACAACGGAAGCCGGCCAGGTGCTGTGGGCGCCGTCGGCGGAGCGGCGGGAGAGCTCGCAGCTCACGACCTTCGCGCGCCGCGTCGAATCCCGGTACGGCGTGCAGGTCCCGGACCACGAGTCGCTGTGGCGCTGGTCGGTCGACCACCTCGAGGACTTCTGGGCCGAGGTGTGGGACTTCTTCGGCATCGCGCCCGGGACGTCCTACGACGCGGTGCTGACCGACCGCAGCATGCCCGGCGCGGTCTGGTTCCCGGGTGCCCGGCTGAACTACGCCGAGCACATCCTCCGGCGCGGCGAGGGCCGCGGCGGGGAGACCGCGCTGGTGGCGGTGGCCGAGGACGGCACCACCTCCGAGGTGACCTGGGACGAGCTCACGCGGCAGGTCGGCGCGGTGGCGACCGCGATGCGGCGGATGGGCGTCCGCGAGGGCGAGCGGGTCGTCGGCTACCTGCCCAACGTGCCGCAGGCCGTCGTCGCCTTCCTGGCCGCGGCCAGCATCGGCGCGGTGTGGTCGGCCTGCGGGCCGGAGATCGGCCTGCAGAGCGCGGTCGACCGGTTCGCCCAGCTCGAGCCGGTGCTGCTGATCGCCGTCGACGGCTACCGCTTCGGTGGCCGGACCCACGACCGCCGCGAGCTGGTGGGGGAGCTGGCCGCCGCGCTCCCCACCCTGCGCGACGTCGTGCACGTCCCGGTGCCCGGCGTGGAGCAGAGCGGCACCGGGACGGCCTGGGCGGACCTGCTGGCCGAGCCGGGCGAGGCCGCGCCGGTCCAGCTGCCGTTCGACCACCCGCTCTGGGTCGTCTACTCCTCCGGCACGACCGGCCTGCCCAAGGGCCTGGTGCACGGGCACGGCGGGGTCCTGCTCATGGCGTCGGCGCAGCGGCTGATGAGCGATCCGCAGCCCGGTGACCGCGGCATGTCCTACACCTCGACCACGTGGATCATGTGGAACGGGATGGTCAGCGGCCTGCTGGGCGGCGGCACCGCGGTGCTCTACGACGGCAACCCGATGTACCCCTCGGTGGACCGGCTGTGGCAGCTGGCCGAGGAGCACCGGCTGACCGGCCTCGGGGTCAGCCCCGGCTACCTGCAGGCGTGCGAGAAGGCCGGCCTGCACCCGGCGCGCGACCACGACCTGTCCGCGCTGCGCAGCCTGGGGGTCACCGGCTCCCCCCTGCCGGCCGGCTCGTTCCGCTGGGTCTACGACGAGCTGGGGCCCGACTTCGTGCTGCGCGTGTTCAGCGGGGGCACCGACTTCGCCGCCACGCTGGTGGGCGGCTCGCCCTGGCTGCCGGTGTACCTGGGGGAGATGTCCGGCCGGCAGCTCGGCTGCCACGTCGAGTCCTGGGACGCCGAGGGCCGCCCCCTGGTCGACGAGGTGGGTGAGCTGGTCATCCTGTCGCCGATGCCCTCCATGCCGCTGCGGATCTGGGGCGACGAGGACGGCCGGCGGTACCACGACGCCTACTTCGACACCTACCCCGGCGTGTGGCGGCACGGCGACTGGCTGACCGTCACCAGCCGCGGCAGCTGCATCATCCACGGCCGGTCGGACTCCACGCTCAACCGACACGGCGTGCGGATGGGCAGCTCGGACATCTACCAGGCGGTCGAGGCGCTGCCGGAGGTCGCCGAGGCGCTCGTGCTCGGCGTCGAGCAGCCCGACGGCGGCTACTGGCTGCCGCTGTTCGTGCGCCTCGCTGACGGCGCCGTGCTGGACGAGCCCCTCGTGGACCGCATCCGCGCCGCCGTGCGGACCCAGGCCTCGCCCCGGCACGTGCCCGACGAGGTGCTCGAGGTGCCGGCGATCCCGCACACCACCACCGGCAAGAAGCTCGAGGTCCCGATCAAGCGGATCTTCCAGGGCGTCGCGGTGGAGCGGGCGTGCAACCTGGGCGCCGTCGACGACCCGGCCGCGGTCACCTGGTTCGCCGACCTCGCCGCACGCCGGCAGCGCGCCGACCGCTGAGCCGTCCGGTCCCCGCGCCGGTCATCGCTGCCCGGGAACGACGACGGGCTCCCCGGATCGGGGAGCCCGTCGCGTGCTGGGTGGGCAAGGGGGGAGTTGAACCCCCACGTCCTTTCGGACACACGGACCTGAACCGTGCGCGTCTGCCATTCCGCCACTTGCCCTGGCGAGCGACGACACTAGCAGCCCGGGGCCGCGGGCCGGGCCGGGGGTGCGGTCACCCTCCTGCCACCGGCACAAACGTGTCCGGCGGCGCGCGTTGGCCGGACCCCGCTGCGCCGCCCGGCTACGATCGCGGGAAGCACAGGAATGTCCGGCCGAGCGCGAGGGAGCGACCGTGGGTGTGCTCCAGCGCTTCGAGCGGCGCCTCGAGGGCATGGTCGGCCTGGCGTTCGCCCGCCTCTTCAAGGGCAAGGTCCACCCGGCCGAGATCGCCAAGGCCCTGACCCGCGAGGCCGACGAGCAGCGCTCCGTCGTGGGCGAGGGCCGCATCCTCGCCCCCAACGTCTACGTGGTCCGCCTCGGCGACACCGACTACGAGCACCTGGGCCAGTGGTCCGACCAGCTCGCCGGTGAGCTCGCCGACATGGTGTCCGAGCACATCGACGACGAGGGCTACTCGGTCTTCGACGCCGTCCGCGTGCACCTCGAGCTCGACAGCGACCTCCCCACCGGGGTGTTCGAGGTGTCCTCCGAGGTCGCCGACCCGGCTGCGCCGGGCTCCCGGGCGGACCTCGCCTCCGCCGGTGCCGCGCCGGTCAACGGCCACCCCCCGTTGCCCCCGCTGCCGCCCCTGCGCGGTCACGCGGGTGACACCGGCAAGGTCGGGCCCCCACCGCTGCGCCCCGGCGGCCGGTCGACGGTCACGCACGCCCTGGTCGTCGACGGCCCCGGTACCCGGCACGAGTTGTCCGCCGGGCGCAACGTGATCGGCCGCGGCACCGAGGCCGACATCCGGCTCCCCGACACCGGCGTGAGCCGCAAGCACGTCGACGTCGTCCTCGACGGCGGCGTCGCCACCGCGGAGGACCTCGGGTCGACCAACGGCACCCTGGTCAACGGCCGGCGGATCACCCGGCAGCCCCTCTCCGACGGCGACGTCATCCGGATCGGCCACTCGGTGCTGGTGTACCGGCGGGACGGCGCGTGACGGGGTCGTCGAGGTCACGCATGAGCACAGCGGTACCGGGCACGAAGTCGCTGATGGTGAGCGAGGTGACCGGGTGATGGCCGAGATCGTGCTGCAGGGGTTCCGTTTCGGGTTCCTCCTCCTGCTGTGGCTGTTCATCTTCGCCGCGTTCCGCGTCGTGCGGGCCGACCTGTTCGGCGGTCGCGCCGGACGCGTGGCGTCGGTCCCGCCGCGGGCGGCCGCCGCGGGCAAGAAGCGCGGCGGCAAGGGCCCGCGCACCCTCGTGGTCACCGCGGGCCCGCTCAGCGGTACCAAGATCACCCTCGGCGAGCAGCCGATCCTCATCGGCCGGGCGGACGACTCGACCCTGGTGCTCACCGACGACTTCGCGAGTTCCCGCCACGCCCGCCTCACCAACCGGGGCGGCCAGTGGTACGTGGAGGACCTCGGCTCCACCAACGGCACCTATCTCGACCAGCAGCGCGTCCAGGGGCCGCTGCTGATCAGCCCCGGCCAGCCGATCCGCATCGGCCAGACCGCGCTGGAGCTGCGCTCATGAGCCTCGTCCTGCGCTACGCAGCGCGATCCGACCGCGGACTGATCCGCGGCAACAACCAGGACTCCGTCTACGCCGGTCCGCGGCTGCTCGCCGTGGCCGACGGGATGGGCGGCCACGCCGCCGGCGACGTCGCCAGCAAGGTGGTGATCGCCGCCCTGCAGCACCTGGACGACGACACCCCGTCCGGTGACATGCTGCAGGCCCTCCGCCAGGGCGTCTTCGACGGCAGCGAGCACCTGCGAGAGGTCATCCGCGACTCCCCGCAGCTCGAGGGCATGGGGACGACGCTCACGGCGATCCTCTTCGCCGGCGGACGGCTGGCGCTGTGCCACGTGGGCGACTCGCGGGCCTACCTGCTCCGCGACGGCGAGTTCACCCAGATCACCCACGACGACACGTTCGTGCAGACGCTGATCGACGACGGCCGGATCACCGCCGAGGAGGCCAACAGCCACCCGCAGCGCTCGCTGCTGCTGCGCGCCCTCAACGGGCAGGAGGTCGAACCCGACCTCTCCATGCGCGAGGCCCGGGCCGGCGACCGGTACCTGCTGTGCTCCGACGGCCTGTCGGGTGTCGTCAGCGAGGAGACCCTCGCCGATGCGCTGGCCGACCCGGACCCGCAGGCAACCGCGGACCGCCTCATCGAGCTGGCGCTGCGCAGCGGCGGCCCCGACAACATCACCGTCATCGTCGCCGACGTCGTGGACGACGACGGCCGCGGCGTGCCCATGGAGCCCGTCGTCGACGGCGCGGCCGGGGACCACATCGGCCAGCGCCAGGTCGACGCCACCTCCGCGGCCGGTCGCGCCGCGCTGGCCGATCCCACGCCGCCCCCGCCGCCGCAGCCCGCACCGCCGACGGGCGGTGGCCCCTCCGCCCGCCGCCGCCCGCTGCGACTCCTCCTCGGGGCGGGGATCCTGCTGGCCGTGCTCGCGGCCGCCGCGATCGGTACCTACGTGTGGGCCCTGCAGCACTGGTTCGTCGGCGTCGACGAGGAGCAGGGTCAGGAGCAGGTGGCGGTCTTCCGCGGGCTCGACGTCTCGCTGCTCGGCCTCGACCTCTTCCGGGTGGACCAGGCCGCCGGCCTCCCCGTCACGGACCTGACGCCGGCGGCGCGCAACCGGGTCCAGGGCGGGATCACCGCCGACGACGCCGACCACGCCGAGCGCATCGTGTCCGCGCTCCGCGACCAGCGCCTGCAGCTCTGCCCCACCGACGAGGACGAACCGACCGACGGGGCCGGCTCGACCGGCACGCCGGAGAGCACCACCGCAGCCGGCACGTCGACCGCGACGACGTCGTCGTCGCGGCCGGGGGTGGACTGCCGGGAGGCCGAGTGATGGCCGGACCGTCGACCGAAGCGCGCGTCGCCCCCGGCACGACCGTCCCCACCCGGCGTGGCACCGAGGCGCTGCTGCTGGCATTCGCCGTGGCGGTCACGCTGGCGGCGCAGTGCATCGTCGACCTCACCGTCACCGGCTCGCTGCGCGCGGAGCTGGCCACCTTCGGCATCTGGTTCACCGCGCTGTGGACCGCCGCGCACCTCGTCGTCCGGAAGTTCGCGCCCTACGCCGACCCCCTCCTGCTGCCCTGCGTGGCCGTGCTCACCGGGCTCGGACTGGTGATGATCCACCGGCTGGACATCGCCGACCCCGAGGCCGGCGCCGACGCCCCCGTACAGCTGCTGTGGGCCACCGTCGGGCTGGCGCTGTTCATCGCCGTGCTCCTGGTGGTCCGTGACCACCGGCTCCTGTCCCGCTACGCCTACATCCTCATGCTGGTGGGCCTGGTGCTGCTCGCCATCCCCGCCGTGCTACCCGCGTCGATGTCGGAGGTCTACGGCGCCAAGATCTGGATCCGCGTCGCCGGCTTCTCCATCCAGCCCGGTGAGTTCGCCAAGATCGCCCTGATCGTCTTCTTCGCCGCCTACCTGGTGGACAAGCGCGACGTCCTGGCGCTGGCCAGCCGCAAGGTGATGGGGCTGGAGTTCCCCCGTGGCCGCGACCTCGGGCCGGTTCTCGTCGTCTGGGTCGTCTCCATCCTGGTCCTGGTCTTCGAGCGCGACCTGGGCAGCTCGCTCCTGCTGTTCGGCATCTTCGTCGCGATGATCTACGTGGCCACCGAACGGGCCAGCTGGGTGGTCATCGGCCTCGTGCTCTTCGCCGGTGGCGCGACGATCGCCTACCGGGCCTTCGGCCACGTGCAGGCCCGCGTGGACACCTGGCTGGACCCCTTCGCCTACTACGACGGCGCGGGCTACCAGGTCGCGCAGTCGCTGTTCGGCCTGGGCACCGGCGGGCTGTTCGGTGCCGGGCTCGGCGGCGGACGGCCCGACGCGGTGCCCATCGCCAAGAGCGACTTCATCGGCTCGGCCATCGGTGAGGAGCTGGGCCTGTTCGGCTTCGCCGCGGTGATCCTCGTCTACCTGATCCTCGTCGAGCGCGGCCTGCGCACCTCGCTGATCGTGCGGGACCCCTTCGGCAAGCTGCTGGCGGCCGGTCTCTCGTTCGCCGTGGCCTGGCAGCTGTTCGTCGTCCTGGGCGGGGTCACCGGCCTGCTGCCGCTCACCGGCCTCACCACGCCGTTCCTCGCCTACGGCGGTTCCTCGCTGGTGGCGAACTTCGGCCTGGTCGCCCTGCTGGTGCGGATCAGCGACGCCGCCCGCCGGCCGGCCGCGCCGCACGTGGCCCCGCAGCGGCTGACCGATGCGCCGACCGAGGTGGTGACCCCGTGAACGCGCCGCTGCGCCGCGTGGCGATCAGCGTGCTGGTGCTCTTCACGCTGCTGATCCTGAACATCAACTACATCCAGGTCGTCCGCTCCGACGAGCTGCGCGACGACCGGCGCAACACCCGGGTCCTGGCCGACGAGTACTCCCGCGAGCGCGGCTCGATCGTCGTCGACGGCCAGCCGATCGCGCTGTCGGTGCCCACCGACGACCGGCTCAAGTACCTGCGCCAGTACCCGCAGGGGCCTCTGTACGCGCCGGTGACCGGCTACTACTCGGTGATCTACGGCGCCACCCGCATGGAGCAGGAGGCCAACGAACTGCTCGCCGGCACCGACGACCGGCTGTTCGTGCGGCGGATCTCCGACCTGTTCACCGGCCGCGACCCCTCCGGCGGCGACGTCGTCCTCACCCTGGACCCGGCCGTGCAGCAGGCCGCGATGGCCGGCCTCGAGGGCCAGGTGGGCGCGGTCGTGGCCCTGGACCCCACCACCGGCGCCGTCCTCGGGCTGGCGAGCACCCCCACCTACGACCCCAACCTGCTGGCCGGCCACGACCTCGATGCCGTGCGCGACGCAGCGGACCTGCTCGAGGCGGCCGACCCCGACCCGCGGACCAACCAGGCGATCGACGAGCGCTACTCGCCCGGCTCGATCTTCAAGGTGATCGTCGCGGCCGCGGCGCTGGAGGAGGGCTACACGCCGGAGACCGTCGTCCCCGCGCCCCGCATCCTGCAGCTCCCCGGCACCACCACCGACCTGGAGAACTTCAACGGGTCGGCCTGCAGCGAAAGCGGTGAGCAGCCGTTGATCGACGCGCTCACGATCTCCTGCAACACCGCCTTCGCCCAGCTCGGCATCGACCTCGGCGAGGACGCCGTCCGCGACATGGCCGAGGCGTTCGGGATCGACGGCGAGGGCTTCTCGATACCGCTGGAGGTCGAGGGCAGCACCGTCGGGGACATCGAGAACGACGCCGAGCTCGGCGTCAGCTCCATCGGCCAGCAGGACGTGCAGGTCACCCCGATGCAGGCGGCGATGATCGCCGCGGCGGTGGCCAACGACGGCGTCCTGATGAAGCCCTACCTGGTCGACCAGCTGCTCGCCCCGGACCTCACGGTCATCGACGAGACCGACCCCGAGGTGTTCGCCGAGCCCGTGTCGGAGGCGATCGCGGACCAGCTGACCGAGATGATGGCCAGCGTCGTGGCGAACGGTTCCGGTCGCGCTGCCCGCATCTCCGGCGTCCAGGTGGCGGGCAAGACCGGGACGGCGGAGAACGCCGGCCCCGACCACAACTGGTTCATCGGCTTCGCGCCGGCCGACGAGCCCCGGATCGCCGTCGCGGTGTTCGTCCGCAACGGTGGAGGGACGGGTGGGGACGTGTCCGCGCCCATCGCCCGCCGGGTCATCGAGGCCTACCTCGACGGGCAGGAGGGCTGATGACGCTGGCCACCGGCAGCCTGCTCGCGGGCCGCTACGAGATCACCGCCCCGATCGCCGTGGGCGGCATGGGCGAGGTCTGGAAGGCCCGCGACCAGGTGCTCGACCGCGTCGTCGCGGCCAAGGTGCTGAAGAGCGAGTACACCGACGACCCGAGCTTCCTGGCCCGCTTCCGCAACGAGGCGCGGCACACCGCGGCGCTGTCGCACCCGAACATCGCCTCGGTCTACGACTACGGGGAGACCGTCGACGACACCGGCACCAAGAAGCTGGCCTTCCTGGTCATGGAGTTCGTCGAGGGGCAGCCCCTGGTGACGATCCTGCACGAGGAGGGGCGGCTGCCGGTCGACTGGACGCTGCACGTGCTCGAGCAGTCCGCGGAGGGGCTGTCCGCGGCGCACCGCGCCGGCGTCGTCCACCGCGACATCAAGCCGGGCAACCTCATGGTGCGCCCCGACGGCGTGGTGAAGCTGACCGACTTCGGCATCGCCCAGGCCCGGGACGCCACGCCGCTGACCCGCACGGGCATGGTGGTGGGCACCGCCCAGTACCTCTCCCCCGAGCAGGCCCAGGGCATGGAGGTCAACGCCTCCTCGGACGTCTACTCCCTCGGCGTCGTGGCCTACGAGTGCCTGACCGGCGGCCGGCCGTTCGACGGCACCTCCCAGGTGGCCATCGCGCTCGCGCACATCAACCGCCCCCCGCCGCCGCTCCCGGCCGAGGTCCCGCCGGCGGTCCGGCTGCTGGTCGAGCGGGCGCTGGCGAAGGACCCGGCCGACCGGTTCCCCGACGGCGGGGCCTTCGCCGACGCCGTCCGGCGGGTCGCCGCCGGCGGCACCCTCGCGCCGGTGGGCCCCGCGACGGCGCCGACCCAGGTCGTCGGCGGCGGCTTCGCCGACGGCCGGACCACGGTCCTGGCCGCGCAGACCGGCGCGCTGACCGGTACCCGTGCCCTCTCCCCCACGACCGGTCCGGCCGCCATGCCCCCACTGCACGGGCCGGCGGACGACGACGACTGGAGGGCCCACGACGACGGCCCCGCACCCGCCAGGCGGCGCCGCTGGGCGTGGCTGCTGGTGGCGCTGGTCGTGCTCCTGCTGGTCGGCGGAGGCACCGCGCTGCTGATCAACCAGGGCGGCGGCACCGATGGCGGCCGCACCGCCACCCCGACGGGGACGACGAGCGACACCACGGCGCCCGCGGCCGGCGTGGTCATCGGTCCGGCCAGCGCCTACATCGGTGAGGACGCCGACGACGTGGCCGCCGAGCTGGAGGGCCTCGACCTGGTCGTGCAGCGGGCGTCGGCCGACGACGCGACGCTCGCCGAGCTGGGCATGGACCTCGACGAGAACGCCGTCGCCGCCATCACGCCGGCCGGCAGAACCGTGCCGGCCGGGAGCACCGTGGTCCTCACCGTCGCCGAGGACGGCTGGACGGTCGAGGGGGAGGAGGAGCCGCAGCCGCAGGAGGAGCCGGAGCAGTCAGCACCCGCTCCCGCCCCCGAGCCCGAGCCCGAGCCCGAGCCGACCGTCGAGCCGACCCCGACCGCTCAGCCGACCACCGACGCGCCTACCCCGACCCCGAGCCCCACCCCGAGCACCGAGCCGTCCACCACGGCCACCACGCTGCCCGGCCAGCCCGGCGACGAGGAGACCCCGACGGCCACGCCGACCAGCAGCGACGTGGGGGCGGACCCTCCTGAGGCGGCTGCTGCGGAAGTGACCGGGTGATCTGGCTGACCCTTCCCGGTTACCCGGGAGCGCGGCGTCCCGCCGCTAGGCTCGCCGACGGCATCCTGCCCGCAGCGCGCCCCGCCCGCTGCCCGCGTGCCGCGCCCGGTTCCCGGACGACGCACGCACCAGTTCGAGAGGACCTCCGATGACCACGCCGCAGGTGCTCGGCGAGCGCTACGAGATCGGCGGGGTGCTCGGCCGCGGTGGTATGGCCGAGGTGCACCTCGGCCGCGACCTCAGGCTCGGACGCGAGGTGGCGGTCAAGGTACTCCGCAGCGACCTGGCCCGCGACCCCTCCTTCCAGGTCCGCTTCCGCCGGGAGGCGCAGGCCTCGGCCTCGCTGAACCACCCGGCCATCGTCGCGGTGTACGACACCGGGGAGGACCGCACCGCGCTCGGCGCCACCCCCTACATCGTCATGGAGTACGTCGAGGGCGAGACGCTGCGCGACGTGCTGCGGCGCGAGGGCGCGCTCTCCCCCGAACGCGCCATGACCCTGGCCGCCGACATCAGCGGCGCCCTGGACTTCAGCCACCGCAACGGCATCGTGCACCGCGACGTGAAGCCCGGGAACGTGATGATCACCCCCCAGGGCACCGTCAAGGTGATGGACTTCGGCATCGCGCGGGCGGTCTCCGACTCCGCCGCGACGATGACGTCGACCGCCGCCGTCATAGGGACCGCCCAGTACCTGTCGCCGGAGCAGGCGCGCGGCGAGAGCGTCGACGCCCGGTCCGACGTCTACTCCCTGGGCTGCCTGCTCTACGAGCTGGCCACGGGCGCGCCGCCCTTCACCGGCGACTCCCCCGTCTCGGTGGCCTACCAGCACGTGCGCGAGGACCCGCGGCTGCCGTCGTCCATCAACCCCGCCGTCCCGGCCGAGCTCGACGCGATCCTGCTCAAGGCCATGAGCAAGAACCCGGCCAACCGCTACCAGTCCGCCGCGGAGATGCGCAACGACCTGCTGCGCGCACTGGCCGGCCAGCGCGTCGAGGCCACCCCCGTCATGGGGGACGCGGAGAAGACCGCCATCATCGGCGCCGTCCCGGCCGGCTACGACGACTGGGACGGCGAGGAGGAGCAGGCCCAGCGCCGCAAGCGCCGGATCATCATCGCCGTCGTCTCCGTCCTGGCCGTCCTGCTCCTGGGCGGGGCGATCGCTGCCGCGATGTCGATGGGCGGGGACGACCCCGCCGACGACCCGGTCGCCACCCAGGTCCAGGTGCCGCCGCTGCGGGGCCTCCCCGAGGCCGAGGCGCGGACCGCGCTCACCGACGCCGGTCTGGAGGCCGATGAGGTCACGACGCGGGTGACGACCGTCGACACCGAGCTCGGCGCGGTGCTCGACAGCGACCCGGCCGGCGGTGCCCAGGTCGCCCGGGGGACGGCGGTGGACCTGGTCGTCGGCGTCGCGCCCGACACCGTGCTGGTGCCCGGCGTCATCGGCCTCGACGAGCAGCGGGCCCGTGCGGCCCTGCAGGCAGCCGGTTTCGACGGGACCGTGCAGGTGGAGGAGGTCGAGTCCCTCGAGCGCCCGGGCTCCGTCGCCGAGGTGACCCCGGATGAGGGCCAGGCCGTGCCTCCGGAGGGCACCGTCGTCCTCGGCATCTCCACCGGCTCGATCGAGGTGCCCGATCTACGCAACCGGAGCGAGGCCGACGCCCGCGGCGTGCTGACCGCGGCCGGCTTCAGCGAGGCCCAGATCAACACCGAGCAGGTCGACTCGGACCAACCGCCCGGCACCGTCGTGGCGACCACCCCCGGTGGTGGCAGCGCCGCCTCGGCCGACACCCGGATCGTGCTGCAGGTCTCGGGTGGCCCCGGCGACATCGTCGTCCTCAACGTGCGCGGTCAGTCGCCGAGCGCGGCCGAGGCCAACCTACGGGCCGCCGGGTTCACCGACATCCAGCAGCAGCCCACGGAGAACGACGGTTCGGTCCGCGAGGGCACGGTGCTGACCACCGACCCCGAACCCGGCACCACCGTCCCGGCGACCGAGACGATCGTGCTGCTGGTCGCCGGACCGGACGAGCCGGCCGACACCGGGGACGACGACGAGGGTGACGGCACCGGGGGCACCGACAGTCCCGGCGGCGGCGCGGGCGACACCGGCGGCACCGGCGGCGGATAGCCGGACCTCCGCACCACGACGAAGGGCTCCTCCCGATCCGGGAGGAGCCCTTCGACGTTCCGCGCGCCGGGCGGTCAGGCGGTGGCCGCGTTGAGCCGCTCCGCGGCCGCGGAGGCCGCCTCCAGGGCCGCGGGATCGGGTGCCAGCCCGCAGGAGGTCAGCCACGTGGCCAGCATGCGGTGACCGCCCTCGGTCAGCACCGACTCCGGGTGGAATTGGACGCCCTCGATGGGCAGCTCGCGGTGGCGCAGGGCCATCACGATGCCCGAGGGGGTGTGTCCGGTGACCTCGAGCTCGTCAGGCACCGTGGCGGCGTCGACGGCGAGCGAGTGGTACCTGGTGGCGGTGAAGGGCGAGGGCAGCCCCGCGAGCACGCCCGTGCCGTCGTGCACGACCTGGCTGGTCTTGCCGTGCAGCAGCTCGGGAGCGCGCACCACCTCGCCACCGAACGCCTCGGCGATCGCCTGGTGCCCGAGGCACACCCCGAGCACGGGCACGCCCTGCCCGGCCGCAGCGCGCACCATGGGCACGGTCACGCCGGCCCCCGCAGGGGTCCCGGGGCCCGGGGAGAGCAGCACACCGGCGACGTCGAGGTCGGCGAGCTCCTCGCCGGTGACGGCGTCGTTGCGCCGCACGATGCAGCGCACCCCGAGCTGGCCGAGGTACTGCACGAGGTTGTAGACGAAGCTGTCGAAGTTGTCGACGACGAGGACGGGACGCCCGTCGGCGGTCCCGGCGGGGTGGCTCTCGGCGGGCACGGTTCTCCCGGATGTCGGCTCTGTCGGGCGCTGCGGCTCAGCCTGCGACGGCGTGCTGCAGGGTGAGCGGCCCATCGTAGGCGGGCAGCTCCACCTGCGGCTGCTCGCGGACCTCGTAGGTCAGCCCGAACGCGTCCACCACCTGCCGGAAGACGGCGATCTGCGGTGAGTCGGCCAGCTCCTCCCGCGCCGCGGCGGCGTCGACCACGGCGGTGACGACGAAGGGCGGCGAGTAGGTGCGCCCCTGCAGCAGCAGGGTGTTCCCGACGCAGCGGACCGCGCTGGTGGCGATGAGCCGCTGGTCCATGACCGCGACCCCGGTGGCGCCCGCGGCCCACATGGCGTTGACGACCGCCTGCACGTCGGACTGGTGGATGACCAGGTCGTCGGGCCGGGCACCCACCGGGAGGGTGCCGTCGGGCCGGCGCGGGGCATCGTCGAGGGTGATCTGCAGGCCGGTGCCTCCGACGGCGGAGAGCCCGGCGGCGGGGACGCCCTGCTCGCCCGCGGTGCGCGCCTCGGCGACGGCGCCGTCGCGGGCCGCGGCCTGCTCGGTGAGCAGCTCGGAGCGCCGCTGCAGCTGGGCCAGGCGCCGCTCCTGATCGGCGATCGCGTCGTCGCGCTCGCGGATCAGGGCGGAGAGCTCGGTGACCTCGCCGGCGCGCAGGTCGGTGCCCTGTGCGGTCCGTCCGGAGGTCGCGAAGAGCACGCCGGCAGCCATCGCCACCACCGGCACCAGGGCGCCCCAGGCCGACAGACGGGCCACGGGCACCTCCGGCGTATCGGGGCGGGACGACGGTCATCGGGCACGCCGCCACCGTGGCGGCGTCGCCGTGCTCCCGCCACAGCTTAGGCTGGACTCCGTCGCGGCCGGTGAGGACGCACCCGGCCACCCGGAGGGAGCAGGTACGTGCCCAAGTCGAAGGTGCGCAAGAAATCGGTCTACACGCCCCCCGAGGGTGTGCTGCAGGCGCGGTCGGCGGAGCAGGCCCGCATCGCGCAGCCCAGCCCCCGCTGGTACGTCGTGCTCATGATCGGGCTGATGCTGCTCGGCCTGCTGTGGATCGTCGTCTTCTACATCGCCGGCGACGACATCCCGTTCATGGTCTCGCTGGGGGCGTGGAACTTCGCCATCGGCTTCGGCGCCATGGTGGCCGGCCTGGTCATGTCGATGCGCTGGCGCTGAAGAAGCACCCCGTTCCCCCCACGCTTCGCTCGCTCAGCGCGGGCCCCTGAACGGGGCCGAGGCCCTCGTCCCTGCCGGGACGGGGGCCTTCGTCGTTCTGTGGCCCCCGTCCCGGGTCCCGCCCCGAGCCTGCGAGGGGTGGGGAGGACGGGGGTCCTTCCATGTGCACAGCCGATCGCGTCCGTCCACAGGTCGACATGGCGCCCCGCCCCCAGGGTTGTCCACCGGATGTGGAGGGACGGGACCGGCCCGTATCGCTCTGACCTGGGCGTTTCCCCGGGCTGGGACGCGTGTGACGGATCATCCGCGCGCGTAACTACACCTGTGTGAGTCTGTCCCCAGCTGTGTACGCAGCTGTGGACGAGTCGACATGTCCGCCGGTGCGGAGCGGTGGATGCAGCCCCTCCATACCCGCTCTGACCTGCGACGACACCTCGGCGCCCGGAGACGACCGCAGCCCCCGACGCGCGCGGTGGCGTCGGGGGCTGCGCTCGGTGGTCCCGACGGGACCGCCGTCGATCAGGCGTCGATGAGCTCCAGGATGGTGGCGTTGGCCATGCCGCCGCCCTCGCACATCGTCTGCAGGCCGTAGCGGCTGCCGGTGGCGCGCATCTGGTGGATGAGCGTGGTCATCAGGCGGGCGCCGGAGCCGCCCAGCGGGTGCCCGAGGGCGATCGCCCCACCGTGCGGGTTGAGGCGGTCGGGGTTGGCGCCGGTCTCGGCCAGCCACGCCAGGGGCACGGGCGCGAACGCCTCGTTGACCTCGTAGACGCCGATGTCGTCGATCGACAGTCCCGAGCGGTCCAGCAGCTTCTTCGTGGCCGGGATGGGCGCGGTCAGCATGATGACCGGGTCGTCGCCGGCCATGACCGTGGTGTGGATGCGCACGAGCGGGGTCAGGCCGAGCTCGCGGGCCTTCTCGCTGGTGGTGACCAGCAGGGCGGCGGAGCCGTCGGAGATCTGGCTGGCGTTGCCGGCGCTGATCACGCCGCCCTCCTTGAAGGGCGTCTTCAGGGAGCCGAGCTTCTCCAGCGTGCCGCCGGGGCGGATGCCCTCGTCGGCGCTGACCAGGCCCTCGGGGGTGGTGACCGGGGCGATCTCCTCCTCGAAGGCGCCGTCGGCCTGCGCCTTGGCCGCCTTCTCGTGCGAGGAGAGGGCGAACTCGTCGAGCTGCGTGCGGGAGAAGCCCCAGCGCTCGGCGATCATCTCGGCGCCCACGCCCTGGTTGATGGTCACGCCGTCGTAGCGCTCCGCGAACTTCGGGCCCATCGGGCGGCCGGCCCCGGACGCGGGGTTGCTGGCCGAGCCCATGGGAACGCGGCTCATCATCTCCACACCGCCGGCGACGACGACGTCGGCCTGGCCGCTGATGACGGTGGCCGCGGCGAAGGCGACGGACTGCTGCGACGAGCCGCACTGCCGGTCGACGGTGGTGCCGGGGACGGACTCCGGCCAGCCGGCGGCCAGGGCAGCGCTGCGGGCGATGTTGAAGGTCTGCTCACCGACCTGGCTGACGCAGCCCCAGATGACGTCCTCGATGACGGCCGGGTCGATGCCGGCCCGCTCCACCAGGGACTCGAGCACGTGCGCGGAGAGGTCGACGGCGTGCACGCCCGACAGCCCTCCGCCTCGCTTGCCCACCGGCGTGCGAACGGCGGCACAGATGACGGCATCCCGCATGGACCTACTCCTCGTCGACGATTCGGGCGAGGCCAAACGGTCCGCCCTGACTGTCATCGTATGACGTAGCCCTCTTCTGGCAAGGTCCCCCCGTGACCTGGACCACCCGGACGGCCGAGACGGCGCTCTCGATCGGGATGGGCGTGCTGCTCGCCGCGGGAGTCCCCGTCGTGGCCGACATCCCCGGCCGGATCCTGCTGACCCTCGGATCGGCGCTGTTCCTGGCGCAGGCGGCGCGGGACCTGCTGCAGCGCCCGCGGCTCGCGGCCGGCCCGGACGGGATCCGGGTACGCCGGCTCATCGGAGGGGTGCACCTGCCGTGGGACCGGCTGCGCATCGGCGTCCGCGAGACCCGCCGCCTGGGCCTGCGGACCCCCACCCTCGAGCTGGACACCGCCGCCGGCCCGGACGACGACGACGGAGTGCTCGTGGTGCTGGGCCGCCGGGACCTGGGTGCCGATCCGTCCGCGGTGGCCCGCGAGCTGCGCCGGCTGGACCCGACGGCCTAGAGGTCCAGCACGGTCAGCGTCGGCACCGTCAGGGAGACGACGAGCAGCGCGACGCCCAGCAGCGCCAGTGCCGCGACCTGGAGGTGGGGCCGGCGGCGGAGCAGCAGCAGGACCCCGGCGGCCAGCGCACCCGCCACCAGTCCTCCGAGGTGGCCGAGCAGCGAGATCCCCGGCAGGAAGCTGATGAAGACGTTGATCGCGAGCAGGGTCAGCAGACCGCGGACGTCCTGCCGGCTCGCCAGCATCAGCACGCCGAGAGCGCCGAGCAGCCCGTAGATGGCGGCCGACGCACCGGCGACCACGACCCTCGGGTCGCCCAGGAGCTGGATGGCCACCGCGCCGCCCAGCGCCGAGGCGAGATAGACGGCGAGGTAGCGCGCCCATCCCAGCTGGCGCTCCAGCTCGGAGCCGAAGAGCAGCAGGGCCAGCATGTTCATCGCCAGGTGCACCGGGCCGATGTGCAGGAACGCCGCGGTGAGGACCCGCCACCACTCGTCCAGGTAGTGGACGCCGGCCGGCCACTGCGCGAGGTCGACGAAGACGGGGGACCGCTGGTTGTCCGCCGGGGAGTTGCCCACCGAGAAGGCCGACACCGCCGTGACGACGAACATCGCCACGTTGAGCGCGATCAGGCCCAGGGTGACGACACCCCACCGCCGTCCCGCCGTCCGAAGGGTGCGCGGGCGTGCCGTGCGCACCGTGGCGTTGCCGGCCGCGACGCACTGCGGGCACTGGAAACCGACCGAGGCCGGGACCATGCACTCCGGGCAGACGGGCCGCCCGCAGCGCGTGCAGGAGATCCCCGTGGGCCGGTCGGGGTGCCGGTAGCAGGTGGCGGGCGGGGGCGCCGGCCGGTTCCCCGCGCCGGCGCCCCCGTCGTCCGGGGTGGTGGTCAGCTGCGCTGCACCTCGACGGACTCGATCACGACGTCCTCGAGCGGCTTGTCGCCTCGCGCGGTGGGGACGGCGGCGATCGTGTCCACGACGTCCCGGCCGGCCTGGTCGGCCACCTCGCCGAAGATGGTGTGCTTCCGGTTCAGGTGCGGGGTCGGGCCCACGGTGATGAAGAACTGCGAGCCGTTGGTGCCCGGCCCGGCGTTGGCCATGGCCAGCAGGTAGGGCCGGTCGAAGGACAGCTCGGGGTGGAACTCGTCGCCGAACTGGTAGCCCGGGCCACCGATGCCCTGACCGAGCGGGTCGCCGCCCTGGATCATGAAGCCGGAGATGACCCGGTGGAAGATCGTGCCGTCGTAGAGCTTGTCGGTGGTCTTCTGCCGAGTCTGCGGGTGCGTCCACTCGCGGGCGCCCTCGGCGAGGTCGGCGAAGTTCGCGACCGTCTTGGGGGCGTGGTCGGGGAACAGATCCACGGTGATGTCCCCGTGGTTGGTGTGCAGGACCGCGCGGCGGGCGGGAGTCGATTCAGTCACCCCTCCACTCTCCCACTGGTGCGCGACCGGTGAGGCGGCCGGTGTGCTCAGCTCCCGGAGCAGGGGACCGAGAGCTCCCCGTGGAAGGCGAGCACGAGGGGCGCGCCGGTGCACACGGTGCTCAGCCCGGGCTCCAGGGCCTCCGCCGCGGTGCCGCCTCCGGGCGACCGCGCCGAGAGCAGGGACTCGAGCAGACCCGGGCCGCTGATCCGGTCCACGCGGGTGTCCTCGGGGTCGGCGCCGTTCATCTCGGCGGCGTACCGGTAGGCCTCGTCCCGGCCCATGACCCGGTCGACCAGGCCGCGCTCGACGGCGGTGGAGCTGTCGAACACGAATGCGCCCAGCTCGTCGACGATGGTCTGGGCCGGGATGCCGCGCGCCTCGGACACCCACGCGACGAACGCGGCGTACTCGCGGTCCAGGCCGGCGCCGAGCACCGCCCGCTCCTCCTCGGTCATGTCGCGGTAGGGGTTGCCGAGGTCCTTGCCGCGGCCCCGGGACAGGTACTCCTCGGTGATGCCGCCGTCGGTGGTGACGCCCGGCTCCAGCAGCGAACCCGGGATGCCGGTGACGTCCCGGAAGCGCTGGAAGGGGCCCATGATGACGCCGATGCTGCCGACGAGGCTGCCGTGGTCGGCCACGATCTGGTCGGCCCCGGCCATGGCGTAGACCCCGCCGGAGGCGGACATCCCCTGCACGTGGGCCATCACCTGGTTGCCGGTCCGCTCCTGGTAGCGCTGCACGGCGTCGGCGATGGCGCGGGAGCCGTAGATCGTGCCGCCCGGGGTGTTCACCTCCAGGATCAGCCCGTCGGCGTCGTCCTCGTCCAGGGCGTCGATGGTGTCGGCGACCTCGTAGCCGTAGGTGGCGCCACCGAAGACGGCGCCGTCGCTCTCCCCGCCGAGGATCACCCCGGTGACCGGGACCGCGAGCAGCCTCGACTCCGCCGTGGACTCGCCCCAGGCCAGCTCGGTCGCCGGATCGCTCGTCGCGTCCCCGCCACCCCCGGAGACCAGCCCGACCAGGGCCACCACCATGACGACGACCAGGCCCACGCCCACCACACCGAGGCCCAGCCCGGCGCCGAGGCTCGCGCCCAGGCCGAGACCGAAGCCGCGCCGGAAGGGGCTGGGCTCGCGCACGAACGGAGGGGGCGCCGGGCGCCAGCCGGGCGGCGGGGGTGGCGGCGCGGCAGGTGGTACCGGCGCGGCGGGTGGCGGCTGCTCGGTGCTCACGTCGGGACCTCCGGGGTCTCGGGACAGCGGGACGCGACGCTACTGACCCCGGTCGCAGGCGGGCGCCGACGCGCCGTCCCGTCACGACCCCGTGACCGGCCGCGGCGGTGACGTGCGGTCGACCGGCGGGTCCGGTGTCGAGGAGTGGAGACGAGGGGAATCGAACCCCTAACCCCCGCCTTGCAAAGGCGGTGCTCTGCCAATTGAGCTACGTCCCCGGCGGGGCCGGGGCCCCGGTGGATCAGCGTGCGGTGGGAGTGCTGACGGCCTGGGGGCCGCTGGTGGCCTCGCGCCAGAGGTCGGCCTCGACCTTGCCGCTCGAGCGCTTGCGGACGGCAGCCACGGCTCCGACGGCCGCTGCGACCAGCGCCAGCTTCTTCAGCACGCGGAAGACCTCCTGGGCGGTCGGTGCGCCGTGGTGCACGGCGTGCGGTACCGGAGGCACCGGCACACGGGTGGGCCTGGGAGGACTTGAACCTCCGGCCTCATCCTTATCAGGGATGCGCTCTAACCGCCTGAGCTACAGGCCCGTGAACCTCGAACAGCGTACCTGGGACGACGAGGACCCCCGGAGGGGGGTCCTCGCTCAGTCCCGTTCGGAGAGGGTGACCTCGAGGCCGCCGACGAGGTCGGAGCACATGTTGTAGATGAAGGTCCCCACCGTGCACAGCGCCGTGAGCAGCACGATGTTGATGGCGCCGATGATCGCCGCGCCGCCGAACACGACGCCCGGGGTCAGCACCTCGCTGCCCTCCTCCGAGCCGCTCTCGGTGCCCAGCTGACCGAACAGCTCGTTGAGGGTGTCGAAGACGCCGAGCGCGTTGAGCACCAGGTAGAGCACGCCGACGGCGACCATCCAGATGAAGAACAGCGCGATCGACAGGACCAGCGAGATCTTCAGCGCAGACCAGGTGTCGATGTGCCGCAGCTGCAGCCGGGCCCGGCGCGGACCGCGGCCGGAGGACCGTCCCGGACGTCCCGTGGCGGCACCGGTCTGAGCCCGGCCACCCGACGGGGCTCCTGCGCCGGACGGGGCTCCTCCGCCGGACGGGGCTCCTCCGCCGGACGGCGGAACCGGCACCGGCGGGACCGCTGCCGGCGGAGCGGCAGCGGGGGTCGCGCCGGTGGCGCGCTGGCTGCCGGCAACCGGGATGGACTGCGTCCCGGTGGCCGGCGCGGCCGGAGCCTTGGCTGCGGCCTGCGCTCCCGTGGTCGGGATGGACTGCGTGCCGGTGGTCGGGATGGACTGGGTCCCGGTGGTGGAACCGGACTGCGTCCCCTTGGTGGGGCCGGCCGGCGCCGCCGGAGCCTTGGCTGCGGCCTGCGCCCCCGTGATGGGGATGGACTGCGTGCCCGTGGTCGGGATGGACTGCGTCCCCGTGGTCGGGATGGACTGCGTCCCCGTGGTCGGGATGGACTGCGTCCCGGTGCCGGGGGCGGACTGACCGGCGGCCTGCTGACCGGTCGCACCCTCCTGCCCCGAGAGCTGTGCGTTCCCACCCTCGCCGGGCGAGTCGCCACCGGTCGGGCCGTCTCCCCCGCGGGACCCGGTGCGCACCGAACCCTGTGGCCGGTCGCTCATGCCAGTCTCCCGTTCACCCGCGGCACAGACCGCTCCCTCGTGACCGGCGCCCGGGCAGCGCTCGCGCGTGCCCGGGGACCGATCGATTCGTCACCTGGTGTCACCCTAGGCCGACGGCTCGTCGTTGTCCGTCGTACGGGCGATCGCCACGATGGACACGTCCTCCGGCAAGTTCATCAACTTGACGCCCATGGTCGCCCGGTCCTTGTTGTGCCGCACCCCGTTGACCGGCGTCCGGATCACGCCGCCGCCGGAGGTGATGGCGTACAGCTCGTCCCCGAGCGTCACCGCCAGGGCGCCGACGAGCGCACCCTTGCGTGCCTTCGGGTCCGCCGTCAGCACGCCCTTGCCGCCCCGGCCCTGGTTCGGGTAGTTCTCGATGCCGGTCCGCTTGGCGAAGCCGCGCTCGGTCGCCACCAGGACGTCCACGCCCTCCTGCACCACCATCATCGACAGCAGCCGGTCGTCCTCGGACAGCGAGATGCCGCGCACGCCCTCGGTCGCCCGGCCCATGGGCCGCAGGGCGCCGTCGTCGGCGGTGAACCGGATGGACATCGCCTTGCGGGTGACCAGGAGCAGGTCCGACGTGCTGTCGATCAGCGCCGCCCCGACCAGCTCGTCGCCGTCGCGCAGGTTGATCGCGATCACGCCGCCCTGGCGGGGGGAGTCGAAGTCGGTCAGCCGGGTTTTCTTCACCTGCCCGCGGGCGGTGGCCAGGACCAGGAACGGGGCGACCGTGTAGTCCTTGATCTGCATGACCTGGGCGATCTTCTCGTCCGGCTGGAACGCCAGGATGTTCGCCACGTGCTGCCCGCGCGCCGTGCGGTTGGCCTCGGGCAGCTCGTAGGCCTTGGACCGGTACACCCGGCCCTTGTTCGTGAAGAACAGGATCCAGTCGTGGGTGGACCCCACGAAGAAGTGGTCGACGATGTCGTCCTGCTTGAGGGCCGCGCCCATCACGCCCTTGCCGCCGCGGCGCTGCGAACGGTAGAGGTCGCTCTTCGTCCGCTTGGCGTACCCGGTGCGGGTGATGGTGACGACGACCTCCTCCTCCGCGATGAGGTCCTCCATCGACACGTCGCCGTCGTTCGCGACGAACTGCGTGCGGCGGTCGTCGCCGTACTTCTCGACGATCTCGGCCAGCTCGTCCTTGATGATCTGCCGCTGGCGCAGCGGCTTGTCCAGGATGTCGAGCAGGTCGGCGATGCGGGCCTCGATCTCGGCCAGCTCGTCCAGGATCCGCTGGCGCTCGAGGGCCGCGAGCCGGCGCAGCTGCAGGTCGAGGATCGCGACGGCCTGGATCTCGTCGACGTCCAGCAGCTCCATCAGCCCGGTCCGGGCCTCGTCGGCCGACGGGCTGCGGCGGATGAGCGCGATGACGTCGTCGAGATGGTCGAGCGCCTTGCCGTAGCCGCGCAGGATGTGCGCGCGCTCCTCGGCCTTGCGCAGCCGGTACCGGGTGCGCCGCTGGATGACCTCGATCTGGTGGTTCACGTACTCGCGCACGAGCTCGTCCAGGCGCAGCGTCCGGGGGACGCCGTCGACGATGGAGAGCATGTTGCAGCCGAAGGTGGTCTGCAGCTGGCTGTGCTTGTAGAGGTTGTTCAGCACGACCTTGGCGACGGCGTCGCGGCGCAGCGTGAAGACCAGCCGGCGACCGACCCGGTCGCTGGACTCGTCGGCGATGTCGGTGATGCCCTGGATCCGGCCCTCCTTGACCGCCTCGCCGATGGATTCGGCGAGGTTGTCCGGGTTGACCTGGTAGGGCAGCTCGGTGCAGACCAGCTGGACCCGCCCGCGGGAGTCCTCCTCGACGGTGACGACGGCGCGCATGCGCACCGAGCCGCGGCCGGTGCGGTAGGCCTCCTCGATGCCGTCCCGGCCGACGATCAGGCCGTGGGTCGGGAAGTCGGGGCCCTTGACCCGCTCCATGCAGGCGGCCAGCGCCTCCTCGGGCTCGGCGTCGGGGTGCTCGAGCATCCAGAAGACGGCGGCCGCGACCTCGCGGAGGTTGTGCGGCGGCATGTTGGTGGCCATGCCGACGGCGATGCCGGCGGAGCCGTTGATCAGCAGGTTCGGGATGCGCCCCGGCAGGACCAACGGTTCCTGGTTCTTGCCGTCGTAGTTGGGCTGGAAGTCGACGGTCTCCTCGTCGATGTCCCGGAGCATCTCCATGGCCAGCGGCGTGAGCCGGGCCTCGGTGTACCGCATGGCCGCGGCCGGGTCGTTGCCCGGCGAGCCGAAGTTCCCCTGCCCGTCGATCAGCGGGTAGCGCATCGCCCACGGCTGGGCCAGGCGCACGAGGGCGTCGTAGATCGAGGTGTCGCCGTGCGGGTGGTAGTTACCCATCACCTCACCGACGACGCGGGCGCACTTGACGTAGCTGCGGTCGGGTCGGAACCCCTGGTCGTACATGGCGTACAGGACGCGGCGGTGCACCGGCTTGAGGCCGTCGCGGACCTCGGGCAGGGCCCGGCCCACGATGACGCTCATCGCGTAGTCGATGTAGCTGCGCTGCATCTCCTGCTGGAGGTCGACCGGTTCGACGCGGTCGCGGGGTGGGGTCTCCGTCACGGTTCAGGTCTCCACAGGTCGGTGCACAGAGGTGGATGAAGGCTTGTCGTCGGCCCCGTCCAGAGGCTCGCCCCGAGCGTGCGAGGGGTGAGGAGGACGGGGTCCTCTTTCAGACGTCGAGGAAGCGGACGTCGCGGGCGTTGCGGGTGATGAAGCTGCGGCGGGCCTCGACGTCCTCGCCCATGAGCACGCTGAACAACTCGTCGGCGGTGGCGGCGTCCTCGAGGGTGACCTGGAGCAGGATGCGCGTCGCGGGGTCCATCGTGGTCTCCCACAGCTCCTTGGCGTTCATCTCGCCGAGGCCCTTGAACCGCTGGATCGCGTCGTCCTTGACCTTGCGGCCGGACTGGGCGGCCGCGCTGAGCACGGCGTCCTTCTCCCGGTCGGTGTAGACGTAGTCGTCGGCGTGCTTGCCGCCCCACTTGATCTTGTACAGCGGGGGCTGGGCGAGGTAGACGTGCCCGGCCTCGACCAGCGGCCGCATGAAGCGGAACAGCAGCGTCAGCAGCAGCGTGCGGATGTGCTGGCCGTCGACGTCGGCGTCCGCCATCAGGATGATCTTGTGGTACCGCAGCTTCGACACGTCGAACTCGTCGTGGATGCCGGTGCCGAACGCGGTGATCATCGACTGGACCTCGTTATTCTTGAGGACCCGGTCGATGCGCGCCTTCTCGACGTTGATGATCTTCCCGCGGATGGGAAGGATCGCCTGGAACATCGAGTCGCGGCCGGACTTGGCCGATCCACCGGCCGAGTCACCCTCGACGATGTAGATCTCCGAGTCGCGGGGGTCGGTGGAGCGGCAGTCGGCCAGCTTGCCCGGCAGGGAGTTGTTGCTCAGCAGGCTCTTGCGGGCCAGCTTGCGGGCGTCCTGCGCGGCACGGCGGGCCCGCGCGGCCGACGAGGCCTTGTTGATGATCATCTTGGCCTCGGCCGGGTTCGCCTCGAACCAGTGCCCGATCTGCTCGTTGCAGACCCGCTGCACGAATCCCTTGACCTCGGTGTTGCCGAGCTTGGTCTTGGTCTGGCCCTCGAACTGCGGGTCGCCCAGCTTCACCGAGACGATCGCGGCCAGGCCCTCGCGGATGTCCTCGCCGGTGAGCTTCTCGTCCTTGCCCTTGAAGAGCTTCTTCTCCTCGGCGTAGCGGTTGACGATCGAGGTCAGCGCCGCGCGGAAGCCCTCCTCGTGCGTGCCGCCCTCGTGGGTGTTGATGATGTTGGCGAAGGTGTAGACCGACTCCGAGTAGGCCTCGGACCACTGCATCGCGACGTCGATCGACATGGCCATGTCGTTCTTGCCGGTGCCCTCGGCGGCAAAGCTGACGACCGACTTGTGGATCGGCGACTTCTTGGCGTTGATGTGGGCGACGTAGTCGATGAGACCGGCGTCGTACTTGTAGGTGATCTCGGTGGGCTCGAAGGCCTCGTCGACGGCGCCCGCCTCCGGCGCGGCCTCGGCGAGGGTGACCTCGTCACCCAGGCCGGACTCCACCTTGCTGTGCCCGGGCCGCTCGTCGCGCAGGACGATGGTCAGGCCCTTGTTGAGGAAGGCCATCTCCTGCAGGCGGCGGTTGATCGTGTCGAACGAGTAGCGCGTCGTCTCGAAGATGTCGCCGTCGGCCCAGAAGGTGATCGCGGTACCGCGCTTCTTGGTGGGGCCGACCTCCTCCAGCGGGCCGGGCTTGGCGTAGGCGTAGCTCTGCTTCCACTCGGTCCCGTCCCGCCAGACGTTGACGTCCAGCCGGGTGGACAGGGCGTTGACGACGGTGACGCCGACACCGTGCAGTCCGCCGGAGACGCCGTAGCTCTTGCCGTCGAACTTCCCGCCCGCGTGCAGGACGGTCATGATCACCTCGACGGTGGGCCGCTTCTCGACCGGGTGCATGTCGACCGGGATGCCACGGCCGTTGTCCTCGACCCGCACACCGCCGTCGGCCAGCAGGGTGACGTGGACCCGGTCGGCGTGGCCGGCCAGCGCCTCGTCGACGGAGTTGTCCACGACCTCCCACACCATGTGGTGCAGTCCGCGCTCGCCGGTGGAGCCGATGTACATACCGGGGCGCTTCCGGACCGCCTCGAGGCCTTCGAGGACGGTGATGGAGCTGCCGGAGTAGGCGTTCTCGGTCTGCGGTGCTGCGACCACGGGGGGCCTTCCTTTCGCGCAACCGGCACGCGGACCCCCGGTGCTGACGGGGGACGACGCGCAGAACGGCACTGGCCCCTCGGGGCGCAGGACGACGCTGGGCCGGTTGCTGGCGGTTTCTGCTGTCGAGGATACCGGGTCCACTGACAGGAATGCCGCCGTCCACGCCCTCACGTCGTGTCTGAGCCCCTTCCGGCACCTCCGCCACCACATGTCCTGCCCCCGGTATCGACACGCCGTCCTCGGGGGGCTCACACCGTCGCGGTCGGTTCCGGGTCCGGACGACCGGTTCCCGGGCACCGGTCGTCCGTGATCCGGGCGTGTGCGGCCGACCCCGCCGACACCCGGGTCCATGCCCACCGACGCACCGAAGCTCTGCCTGGTCACCGGCGCCACCGGCTACATCGGCGAGCGGCTGGTCCCCGAGCTGCTGGCCGCCGGGCACCGGGTGCGCGTCATGACCCGCAACCCCGAGCGGATCCGCGACCACCCGTGGGCCGCGCAGGTCGAGGTGGCCCACGCCGATGTCGGCGATGCCGCGCAGGTAGCGGCGGCCTGTGCCGGCGTCGTCCACTACCTCGTCCACGCGCTGGTGGGGGTGCGGAGTTCGAGGCGACCGACCGGCGCACCGCCGGGGTGATGGCCGACGCCGTCCGCACCGCGGGGATGGGCCGGCGGCAGCCTCTTCGTGGACGACCGGACCCGGGGCACCGCCGCCGAGCCGGGCGCCCTGTGGCGGGTGGTCGAGGAGATCGGCGGCGAGCGCGGCCGATACTCGTTCCCGCTGGCGTGGCAGGTGCGCGGACTGCTGGACCGCGCGGTCGGTGGGGTGGGGCTGCGGCGCGGCCGCCGGGACACGAACCGCCTCTACGTCGGTGACGCCCTCGACTTCTGGCCGGTCGAGGAGCTCGTGCCGAGCCGGCTGCTGCGCCTGCGCGCCGAGATGCGCCTGCCCAGCCTCGCCTGGCTGGAGTTCCACGTGGAACACGACGCGCCCGGAGATGCCGACGTGCTGCGGCAGCGGGCCACGTTCGCCCCGCGCGGGCTGGCCGGGCACGCGTACTGGTGGTCGATCGCCAGCACGGCGGAGCCCCGCCGCCCAGCGGGGAAGGCGCGGGCTAGCTGACCAGCAGTTGGGCGGTGGCCAGCTCCCGGTACAGCGGGCTGGTCTCCACCAGCTCCGCGTGGGTGCCACGGGCCACCACCCGGCCCTGGTCGAGCACCACGATCTGGTCGCTGTCGAGGACCGTGGACAGCCGGTGGGCGACGACCAGGAGCGCACGGTCGGACGCCGCGGCCGCGAGGGTCTCCCGGAGCAGCCCCTCGTTGCGGGCGTCGAGGCTGGCGGTGGGTTCGTCCAGGAGCAGCAGCTCGGGCCTGGCCAGCAGCGATCGGGCGATGGCCAGGCGCTGGCGCTCGCCACCGGAGAGCAGCACGCCCTCGTCACCCACCAGCACGTCCAGGCCGCGCGGGGACCGGCGCACCACCTCGGTCAGGCCCACGTCGGCGAGCACCGCCCACAGCTCGGGGTCGGTCGCGTCGGGCCGGGTCAGCAGCAGGTTGTCGCGCACCGTCCCCGCGAGGACCGGCGCCTCCTGCTCCACGTAGCCCAGCCGGGCGCGGAGTGCCGCACGGGGCACGGCCCGGACGTCGGTGCCGGCCCAGCGGACCGCGCCGGCGGCAACCGGGTAGAACCCCTCGATCAGCGCCAGGATCGTCGACTTGCCCGCACCCGACGGTCCGACCAGTGCGACGCGGCTCCCCGCCGCCACCTCGAAGGAGATCCCGCGCAGCACCGGTGTCCCGTCCGGATAGGCGAAGGAGACGTCGTCGAGTTCGAGCAGCGGTGCACCGGCACGCGGCGCGACGGTGCCGGCCCGCTCCGGGCGCTGGTCCTGCTCCGGTTCCAGGGCGAGCACCTCCTGGATGCGGGCCAGGGCGCCCAGGCCGGTCTGCAGCTGAGTCCAGGCCGAGATCGCGTGGCCCAGCGGCATCACCAGCAGGAACAGGTAGAGGATGAACGCGACCAGGGCGGCCACGGTGATCGAGCCGTCGGCCACGCGGTAGCCGCCGACGCCGAGCACCGCGAGGAACGCACCCTGCACCGCGATGGACCCGGCGGGGGAGATCAGCGACTCCAGCCGGGCCAACCGCACGCCGGCCTCGTACGCCCGCCGCGCACTGCCCCCCACGGAGGCGACCTCGCGGGACGTGGCACCGCTGGCCCGGATGGTGCGCACGGCCGACAGCGCCCGCTCCACGGCGGCCGTCATTGCGCCCACCTCCTCCTGCGCCTGCCGCGACAGGCGGCGCACCCCGCGGGAAGCCAGCACCACCACGGTCACCCCGATGCCGACCGAGAGCAGGGTGAGCAGCAGCAGCCAGACGTCGACCAGCGCCATCGCGATCACCGCACCGACGGCGAGCACCGCCGAGCCGACCACGTCCACGACGCCGGAGGTGACCGTCGCGCGCAGGAGCGTGGTGTCGGCACCCACCCGCGACATGAGGTCACCGGTGCGCCGCCGGTCGTACTCGGCCACCGGGAGGCGCAGCAGCCGGTCGGCGAGCAGCTGCCGGGTGGTGAGGACGACGCCCTCCGCGGTGCGCTGCAGCAGGTACTGCTGGAACGCGCCCAGCGCCGATGCGGCCAGCAGCACGACCACCAGCAGCGAGACGGTGGGCAGCAGCGCCTCCCCCGAACCGACGACGTCGATGACCCGGGCGACCAGGGCGGGCTGCGCCAGCGCCGCGGCCGCGGCCACCAGGGAGAGTCCGGCCGCCGCGGCCAGCGCGCGACGGTGCGGCCGCAGCAGCGGAAGCAGGTCCCGCGGCCCCGCGCCGGGGGATGCGGGTGCGGCGTCGGACCGGCCCGGGGCGCTCAGCGGACGAGCCGGGTCAGGAGCCGACGGCGAGCGCGCCGATGAGCGCGGTCAGCAGCCGGGTGTGGTGCTCGATGAGCTCGGGACGGTGGCCGTCCGGCCGGATCGCGGCCAGGAAGCCGCCCGCCGTCCAGAACTCGTCGCCGTCGTCGGTGCCCAGCAGCAGGCGGCGCACCTCGGGGTCGCCGGCGATCCGGCGCACCTGCGGGCCGTCCTCGGCGGCCAGCAGCGTCCAGCGGCGCTCGAAGTCCGGGTCCTCCGAGGGGATCTGCACCATGCCGCCGACGCCGTGCTTCCACAGCCGGGCCGGGGACAGCCGCAGCGGCGGGGGCGTGCCGAGCAGCGGGGCCGCGGTGATCGCGTACTCCGGCACCACGTGCCGGCCGGACGTGTAGACGGCGTCGAAGGCGACGAGCTCGAGCGATCCCGCGCGCCCGCGCAGCACGCTGCCGGGCCGGTGGTCCTTGGTCAGCCGGGGCGGCGCCGAGGCGATCAGCTCGGAGAGGACGGCGTCCTCCGGCGCGGTGCCGTCGGAGATCGTCCAGCCGCGCTGCAGCGCCCAGCCCTGCGCGCCGACGACGTCGCCCTGGTAGGTGAACGCCCGCTCCATCTCGGGGTCCCGCTGACGGCGGCCGCCGAACAGCCCACGCCGCTGGGGTGCGGGCGCCTGCTCCTGCGGCGCGCCCGGCGGGGCCCACGAGGGGTCGACGCCGGACGGGCCCGGCGTCGCGGCCGGCCGCTCGGGCTCGGCCGGCGGGAGGTCCCAGCCGGCGGGCCGCCAGGCCTCCGGGTCGACGGAGTGGTCGCTGTCGCGCGGCTGCTTGCGGCGGTCCACGAAGTTCGGCGCGTCCTCCGGCGGTCCCTCCTGCGCCGGCGGCTCCCCCGCAGGCTCGTCGCCGCCGAGGTGAGCGGGCTCCTGCCAGGCCCGGCCGGTGTCGTCGTCGAAGCCGTCGCGGTCCCGAGGCGTGCTCATCGCTGCCCTTCCGTCGTGGTGCGGTGCCTATCCGTACGTGTCGCGCGGGCCCCGGCCGCGCACGGAGCGCGGGCCCTTCTTCCAGCTCGGGGCCGTCGGTCCGACAACGCGCAACCGGGTCACGACGTCCCCGCCCACCCCGGCCCGCAGCTTGCCCAGGATGGTCGGCGCCAGCAGCCGCAGCTGGGTGGCCCAGGCCGTGGACTCCGCGACGATGAGCAGCTCCCCCTCGGTGAGGGTCTGCGGCGCGCAGTGCGCGGCGATCTCCGGCCCGACGAGCATCTCCCACCTGCCGAACACCGCACCGGTCCGGGTGCGCTCGGACCAGTCCTGTGCGTCGACCAGCGAGTCGACCAGCCGGCCCAGCGGCTGGGGGTCGTCGGCGCCGGGGCCGGGGCCGCTCCAGCTCCGCCGGGGCCCGGCGATCCGGCGGCGCGTCGGGCGCGGGCGGGCGGCAGAGGCGGCGCGCGCGGCCTCGAGGGCGGCCCGGGCGATGTCGCTCGGACGGGCCGGCCGGTCCTCGCTCATGGCTCGACTCCGGGCTCGTTCCGCTCCTCGCTCGCTGGCGCTCGCTGCGATGCTCGCTCCCCCGTCGTCCTCGCGGTGCTCATGCCACCTCCCCGGGGTCGAGCACCCGCACCGCGCCGGCGCCGACCTCGACCCGGCCGCCGCGGAGCTCGAGCGGCACGTCGTCGAGCACCGCGGCGGTGATCAGCGTCTGCTCGGCCGAGCGTGCCACCTCCGCGAGCGCCGCGCGGCGCTCGGCGTCCAGCGTGGCGAAGACGTCGTCCAGGACCAGGATCGGGTCCTCGCCGTCGGCCCGGAGGAGCGCGAAGGTCGCCAGCTTCAGGCCGAGCGCCAGGGACCAGGACTCGCCGTGACTGGCGAAGCCCTTCGCCGGTGCCGGACCCAGGTGGATGACCAGGTCGTCGCGGTGCGGTCCGACCAGCGTCATCCCGCGGTCCAGCTCGTCACCCCGGCGCTCGGCCACGCGCTCGCGCATCGCGGCGGTCAGCTCCTCCGCCGTGGGCAGCGCCGCGTCCGGGCGCAGCGCCGTGCCCTCGCCGGCCAGCGGCACGGTCGAGGAGTAGCCGAGACCGGCGACCAGCGCTCCGTCGCCGGCCACCCGGGCGTAGGACTCCGCGACCTGCGGTGCGAGGTCGGCGATGAGACCGAGGCGGGCGGACAGGAGCTGACCGCCCAGATCGGTGAGGTGGCCGTCCCACACGTCGAGGGTCTCGATCGCCTTGCCGCGGGCCAGCCGTGCGGTCTTCAGCAGGGCGTTGCGCTGCTTGAGCACCCGGTCGTAGTCGGCGCGCACCCCGGCCAGCCGGGGCGTGCGGGTGACCAGCAGCTCGTCGAGGAACCGGCGGCGCTCGGTCGGGTCGCCGCGCACCAGCGCGAGGTCCTCGGGCGCGAAGAGCACCGTGCGGACCATGCCGAGCAGGTCCCGCGGCCGCTGCAGCGGTGCCCGGTTCACCCGCACCCGGTTGGCCCGGCCAGGGTTGATCTCGATCTCGACCAGCAGTTCGCGGTCCCCGCGGCGCAGCGCTGCCCGCACGACCGCCTGCGCGTCCCCGTGGCGGACCAGCGGGGCGTCGCTGGAGACCCGGTGGCTGCTCATCGTGGCCAGGTAGCCGACGGCCTCGACCAGGTTGGTCTTGCCCTCCCCGTTGCGGCCGACCAGCACGGTCGGGCCCGGGGACAGCGGCAGGTCCACGCGCTCCCAGCTCCGGAAGGAGCCGACCTGCAGGTGCCGGACGTACACCTCGGCCCTTCAGCTCGCAGGAATGGTCGGACGGGGGCGGTTCAGGCCGGCTTCTCGGCTTCCTGGGTCTCCACGGCCCGGACGGCGTGCCCGCCGAACTGGTTGCGCAGCGCGGCGACCGCCTTCATGGTCGGCGAGTCGTCCTGCCGGGAGGAGAAGCGGGCGAAGAGCGACGCGGCGATGGTCGGCACGGGGACGGCGTTCTCGATCGCCTGCTCGACGGTCCAGCGGCCCTCGCCGGAGTCCTCGGCGTAGCCGCTGATCCCCTCGAGCTCCGGGTCCTCGTCCAGCGCGCGGACCAGCAGGTCGAGCAGCCAGGAGCGGATGACGGTGCCCTGGGTCCAGGACGCGATGACGCCCGGTACGTCCTCGACGAGGTCGACTGCGGCCAGCAGCTCGTAGCCCTCGCCGTAGGCCTGCATCAGCGCGTACTCGATGCCGTTGTGGACCATCTTGCTGAAGTGGCCGGCGCCCACGGGGCCGGCGTGCACGAAGCCCGCGCCGGGCATGGCCTGCCCGGACTCGTCGTGCGGCGCCGGCGGCTTGAGGGCGTCGAAGATCGGCTGCGCCTTGGCGACGTCCTCCTTCGTGCCGCCCACCATCAGGGCGTAACCGTTCTCCAGGCCCCAGACGCCGCCGGAGACCCCGGCGTCGATGTAGCCGATGCTCTTCTCGCGGCACATCACGTCGTGGACCTGGTCGTCGGTGTACTTGGAGTTGCCGCCGTCGATGATGACGTCGCCGGGCTCGAGCAGACCGGCGAGCTCCTTGACCGTTTCCCGGGTCGGGTCACCGGAGGGCACCATCACCCACACCACGCGCGGTGTGGACAACGCCTCCACCAGCGCCGGCAGGCTGTCGACGTCGCGCTTGCCCGGTGAGCGGTCGTACCCCACGACCTCGTGGCCGGCCCGGCGCACCCGCTCGGCCATGTTGCCGCCCATCTTGCCCAGCCCGATCAGCCCCAGCTGCACGTCTGCTCCTTCGGTGACACGGCGTCCTGGCCTCGGTTGGAAGGCCCCGTCGCAGGGTCCCACGCCGAGCGGAGCGGGGCGCGGGGGGCGACGGGGTCCTCTTTCATCCGGGCAGGCGCACCGGCATGATCAGGTAGCGGTAGCTGCCCGGACGCGACGCCGGTGCTCCGCCGTCGTCGGCCGGCTCCTCGACGCCGGACAGCACGGCAGGCTTGAGCGGGCTGGTGAAGTCCATCCGCGCGCGGTCGGTGTGCACCGCGGCCAGTCCGTCGAGCAGGAACGTCGGGTTGAAGCCGATGGTGAGCGGCTCACCGTCGAAGTCGACGTCGCAGCGCTCCTCGGCCTGCCCCTCGTCGTCGGTGCCGCCGGCCCGCAGGGTGACCTGCCCGGGGGTGAACTCGCAGCGCAGGGGCGTGCCGCGCTCGGCGACCAGGGCGACGCGCTTGGCTGCGTCGGTGAACAGGCCGACCGGGAGCGTGGCGCTGGCCGCGGACTCGCTGGGCATGATCGCGCGGTACTTGACGAACTCGGCGTCCAGCAGCCGGGTGGTGGCCTGCCGGTCCTTGCCGGAGAGGCCGAGGATGCCCTCGCCGGAGCTGCCCGAGGACAGGGAGACGGTGATCTCCGGACCGCTGGTCAGCGTCTTGGCGGCGTCGGCCAGGGTGCGGGCCGGCACGAGGACGGCTGCGGACAGCCCCGAGGTGTCGGGTCGCCAGGCGAACTCCCGGACCGCGAGGCGGTAGCGGTCGGTGGCGGCGAGGGTGATCTGGTCGCCCTCGATCTCCAGCCGGACGCCGGTGAGCATCGGCAGCGTGTCGTCACGCCCGGCCGCCACCGCCACCTGCGAGACGGCCTCGGCGAAGACGTCGCTGTCCACCACACCGGCCGAGGACGGCATGGAGGGCAGCGACGGGTAGTCCTCGACGGGCAGCGTCGGCAGGCTGAACCGGGCGTTGCCGCAGGTGATCGCCAGCCGCGGGCCGTCGGCGGTGATGTCCACCGGGTGCGGCGGCAGAGCTCGGGTGATCTCGGCCAGCAGCCGGCCGGGAACCAGGACGCGGCCGCTCTCGGTCGCCTGCACGTCGGCCTCGGCGCGCGCGGACACCTCGTAGTCGAAGCCGGACACCGACAGCTGGCTGCCGTCGACCTCGAGCAGGATGCCGGCGAGGACGGGCACCGACGGCCGCGGCGGCAGGCTGCGGGCCGTCCACGCCACGGTGTCGGCGAGCACCTCTCGTGCCACCCGGAACTTCATCTGTCCATCCACCCGATCTCGTCTGCGTCCACGGTGCGCCGGACGTCGAGGCGGAGGCCCCACCGCCGGTGCGGTGCTCATGGTGCCTGCTCAGGTGCCTCCGGGGGAAACCCTGTCCCCTGTCGGGTGCTCTGCTCGGCGCTCCGTCGGTGCCGGGTGCGCTCCTGGAGCACGGCCCGAACGGAGGGTCCCCACCCTGAATGTGGTTCGAGAAATTCTGGGTAGAAGTACTTCATCCTCGTCATCACACGTGTGGAAGCTGGGGACCGGGCCCCTTTCCGCAGGTCAGTGCCCCACCAGGCCTGTTGGCTCGCTGTGGGCGGTCACCGCCGTCCTGTTGTCGACACGTGGACAACTCGACCGCCGTGCACAGACACCGCCGGTCGTCCACCTCCACTCCCCTGGTTGCCCCCTGTTCGTCCCCATGCCGTGTGCACGCCGGCCGACCGTTCCCCGCGCCCGCCGCGGCCTGCTCTCCGAATGTCCGACATACGTGCAGGTCACGGGCCTGTGCAGCGCCGGAGCGCGGCCGGCTCGTCACCGAGGCCGGGCGTCGCGGACCGGCTCCGGCACGGATCTCCCCAACCTGTGCACATTCCTGGGGACAACTTCTCGACGTGTCGACCGGATGGTCGGTCGACGGCCGGGGTCTGACGCGCGGGAACTGGGGTTCCGCTGTCCACGGAGTTCCACACAACTGTGGACAGCGACATGTCGACCGGTCCGCGACGCCCGTCCGACGTCCCGGTGGCGGCCGCGTGACGAGCCCCGCCGCAGGGTCCCGGACACGCTGTGGAACAGCGACCCCCGCCGTCGACGGCGAGGGTTCCCACCACACCGCGCGGTCGACCGAGGGTGGCGTCAGCTGACCCGACCGACGCGCTCAGCGCCGGCCTGGGACGAGCCCAGCATGATCACGCCGAGTGGGGCCCGGAGGGTCCCGCGCAGGGCCGACCGACGCGGTCGTCCCAGCAGGGGACGAGCCCGGCCTGATCACGCCGAGTGGGGCCCGGAGGGTTCCGCGCAGGCGTGATGGATGCGCTCAGCGCGCCAGGGGGACGGCACGTGGCCGCGGTGTCCTCCGGAGGAGGACGGTGTCACGATGTCACTGCCGGGCGCGGCTCTTGATGCGTGCGGTGAGCTCGGTGACCTGGGTGTAGGTGGCCCGGCGTTCGCTCATCAGGTTGGTGATCTTCTTGACCGCGTGCATGACCGTGGTGTGGTCCTTGCCGCCGAACGAGGCACCGATGCGGGGCAGCGACAGCTCGGTCAGCTCGCGGCAGAGGTACATCGCGATCTGCCGGGCGTTGACCAGCGTGCGGCTGCGGTTGGAGCCCTGCAGCTCCTCCATCGTCACGGAGAAGTACTCGGCGGTGGCGGCCATGATGATCGCAGCGGTGATCTGCGGCCCCTGCTCGTCGCTGATCAGGTCCTTGAGCACCAGCTCGGCCAGGGGCAGATCCACCTGCTGCTTGTTGAGGCTGGCGAACGCGGTGACCCGGATCAGCGCGCCCTCGAGCTCGCGGATGTTGGTCTGCACCTTGCTGGCGATGAACTCCAGCACCGCGTCGGGCACCTGCAGCCGCTCACCCCATGCCTTCTTGCGCAGGATGGCGATGCGGGTCTCGAGGTCGGGCGCCTGGACGTCGGTGATCAGGCCCCACTCGAAGCGGGTCCGCAGTCGGTCCTCCAGCGTCGTCAGCTTCTTCGGCGCGCGGTCCGAGGTGATGACGATCTGCTTGCTGGCGTTGTGCAGCGTGTTGAAGGTGTGGAAGAACTCCTCCTGCGTCCGCTCGGCCCGTTCCAGGAACTGGATGTCGTCGATCAGCAGGAAGTCGATGTCCCGGTAGCGACGGCGGAAGTCCTCGGCCCGGCCGGAGTGCACCAGGTTGATGAACTCGTTGGTGAACTCCTCGGTGCTGACGTAGCGCACCTTGACGTTGGGGAACATGCGGGCGGCGTAGTGCCCGATGGCGTGCAGCAGATGGGTCTTGCCCAGCCCGGACTCGCCGTAGATGAACAGCGGGTTGTAGGCGCGGGCCGGCGCCTCCGCCACCGCGACCGCCGCGGCGTGGGCGAACCGGTTGCTGTTGCCGATGACGAAGGAGTCGAACACGTACTTCGGGTTCAGCCCCGGGTCGAGTCCCGCCGGCCGGCTGGTCTCGGGCCGTCGCCGTCCCCCGGAGCGTGCGCCGCGCTGGTCGCCGTCCGGCGAGGAGAGGTCGAAGGGCAGCACGTCGGCGGAGCGGCCGTCGTCGGAGCCGCCCCAGTCACGGGTCGCGGGCTCGCCACCCCAGGCGGGGGTGGCCCAGTCCTCGGGGGCGCCGCGGTCGACGGGCCGCAGCTCGCGGACCTCCGCCTCCGCGCGGGCCGCCCGGTCGTCGGCCGGGTCCCGGTCCCAGGGCGCCGAGCCGACCGCGTCGGTGCGGACGCCGAACGCGCTGCGGCCGTCGTCGGCCCGGTCACGGCTGGCCCGGTCCTCCTCGGCGCGCCGCGCCTCGAGCGCCGCCTCGGCGGCCGACCAGGGACGGCGCGTCGGCTCATCGTCCTGGCTCCCCGGAGCCGGGTCCTCGGGAGCGTCCTCGAGCTGGATGGCCACGCGGATGTCCCGGCCGAACTGCTCGGACAGCGCCTCGGCGAGCACCCGGCGCATCCGGGACTCCAGCACCGTCTGGGTGAACTCGTTGGGTGCGGCCAGCACCGCGGTGTCCTCGACCAGCCCCAGCGGGCGGGTCAGGTTGAGCATGGCGTTCTGCTGGGGGGAGAGACTGGTGGCCAGCCGCTCCCGGATCTGGTCCCAGACCGTCGCCAGGTCCAGCGTGGCGTCCGCCATGCCGTCGTCCTCCCCATGCCGTCGACCCCGAGCGGCCGGTTCCCTCGAGCGCCGCGTCCTGTCAGCCTGACGGCTGGCGTGGCTCCGCGCTCCGTTCCCGGCGGTCAGCTGCGGACATTCGTGTTCCACACGGGTGTCCACAGGCTGTGCACTACCGGTGCCGTTGCCACCGAGGCCGACGAGAGCCCGGGGTCTGTCCAGCGTTTCCGCTGGTCAGCGCCCCGTCGTCGGGATCCACGGGCGCTTCGGGGGTCGGGAGACCGAGGGGTCGGCCCACGCGCCGTGACCCTGTCGTCCGGTGCGGGGCGACGGCGACGCTAACAGCCTCGTCCACAGGGCGGCAACGACGCGTCCACTGGTTCGGGCGCGTCGCGACGGCGTGCCGTCCCGGGCCGGTGGCGCCGCCGGGGGATCATGCGGAGTCCGGACCAGTCCCGGGCACCGGCAGCCTGGCTTCCTCGGCTATGCTGTCCGGAGTCCGTGACGGCTGTTGCCGCCATGCCCGCACACCGGGCGCTGGCGTGCACGTGTTCGTCCGCGGAAGACCAGCTTCCGGGGTCCGGGTGGGTACGGTTCGCGCCGTTCGTGCCGGTACCCCCTGCGCGTCCGCCCACCGGGGGCGCGCACCGCCGAACGTGATGTGGGAGTACCTCGTGAGCAAGCGCACCTTCCAGCCGAACAACCGTCGCCGGTCCAAGACCCACGGCTTCCGGCTGCGGATGCGCACCCGTGCGGGCCGCGCGATCCTCGCCGGCCGCCGGCGCAAGGGTCGCGAGAAGCTCTCCGCCTGACGTGCTGCCCGCGCAGGCACGCCTGCGCCGGCGCCCGGAATTCACCGCGGTCGTCCGGTCCGGCCGACGTGCCGGGCGGCCGACCATGGTGCTCCACTTCCTCCCTGAGCGGCCCGCCCTGGCGGGCGGCGACCCGGCGCCCGGTGATGAGGCGCGTCCACCGGCGCCGTCCGGTGCGCGGGCCGGCTTCGTCGTCGGCAAGGCGGTGGGCAACTCCGTGGTCCGTCACCGCGTGACCCGGAGGCTCCGGGCCGCTGTCCGGGCCGAGCTCGACCGGCTGCCGGCCACGGCGGACCTGGTGGTGCGGGCACGCCCGGAGGCGGCGGACGCCGATTCCGGGGTCCTGCGCCGCGATCTGGCCCGCGGGCTGGACCGGCTGCTCGACCCGCGGGCCCGCCGGTGAGCGGCCGGGCACCGGTGCGCCGGGCGTTGCTGGCCGCGGTGGGCTTCTACTCGCGGGCGATCAGCCCGGCGCTGCCGCCGCGGTGCCGGTTCTACCCCACCTGCAGCGCCTACGCCGCCGAGGCGATCGACCGCCACGGAGCGGCGCGCGGCAGCTGGCTCGCCGTCCGCCGGATCCTCAAGTGCGCGCCCTGGCACCCCGGGGGCGTGGACCCGGTCCCCGGCGGAACCCGCGAGCCCGCCCGCACGTCGAGCACTGCGGTGCCGGCGCCAGTGGCACCCGAACCCGCACGTGCCACCCCGCCGGCCTCGCGCCGGGCGAACGAGGAGACCTCCGTTGCTTGACTGGCTGTACACCGCGATCGCCTGGGTGATGGCCCGGTGGCACGACGTGCTCTCCACCTTCCTCGACCCGGCCGGTGGTCTCACCTGGGCGCTGTCCATCGCGCTGCTGGTCGTCACCGTCCGGCTGCTGCTCTTCCCGCTGTTCGTCAAGCAGGTGAAGTCGCAGCGCGCGATGCAGGAGCTGCAGCCCGAGATCGCCAAGCTGCGCAAGCAGTACGGCAGCGACCGGCAGGGCATGAGCCAGGCGATCATGGCGCTGCAGAAGGAGCGCGGGGTCAACCCGCTGGCCGGCTGCCTGCCGATCCTGCCGCAGATCCCGATCTTCCTCTCGCTCTTCCACGTGCTGCGCCGGCTCGCGCCGGACAAGGACGGGCTCTACAGCTGGTCCGACGAGCTCACCGACCAGGCAGCCCGGGCCGACCTGTTCGGGGCGCCGATCTCCTCGTCGTTCAACATGGACGGCGCCAAGGAGACGGCGATCCTGGCGCTGGACGGGGTCACCTACGGCAGCATCCGCACCGTCGCGCTGATCCTCATCCCGCTGATGTGCCTGACCACCTACTTCACGCAGAAGCAGATCATGCGGCGCTCCGGTCCGGTCGAGGGCCAGGCCGCCACGGTGCAGAAGCTGCTGCTCTACGGCATGCCGCTGAGCCTGTTCGTCACCGGGTTCTTCTTCCCCATCGGCGTCCTCCTGTACTGGGTCGTGAACAACTCCTGGACCTTCGGCCAGCAGTTCTTCATCCTGCGCAAGATGCCGCCGCCCGGCTCGGCCGCCGCCAAGGCGAAGTCCGGTGCCGACAAGCCCGCGGTCGACCCGAAGACGCTCGCGCCCAAGCCGGGCGCCAAGCCGGTCCGTCCCAAGCCGGGTGCCAAGCCCGCGACCGCTACCCCCGAGAGCACCGTCGACGGTGAGAACGGCGCGAGCGGTGCGACGGCCAGCGGTGCGGCCGACGGACGCCCGGCCGGACCGTCCGCGAACGGTGCGGGCAACGCCCCGCGCGGTGGCGCCGGACGGGCGGGCCAGGGCCCCGCGAACCGGGGCAAGCGCAAGCGCCGCTGACGGCGCACGCCGGACCACGGTCCGGACCATGACCACCGGGGCCGACCCGGATGCCCGAACCGACAGTGGAGGAACCTCCGTGAGTGCCCCGCAGCAGCACACCACCGACACCGCCCCGGCGCTGCCGGACGCCGACGCCGCCAGCGACGACGCCCTCGTCGAGGCGGCTGACCTGGACTCCGACGGGGCGGGTGGGGCCCCTGGGTCCACCGGGCCGCGTGGGGAGGCCCTGCTGGTCCAGGAAGGGGACGTCGCCGGTGACTACCTCGAGCGACTCCTCGACATCCTCGACGTGGACGGGGACATCGACCTCGACGTCGAGGGGGATCGCGCCTCGGTCGCCATCGTGGGTGGCCGGCTGAACGACCTGATCGGTCCGGACGGCGCCACCCTCGAGGCGCTGCAGGAGCTCACCCGGCTCGCCGTCGCGCAGTCGACCGGAGTGCGCAGCCGGTTGATGCTGGACGTCGGCGGCTTCCGCGCCAAGCGCCGGGCCGATCTGACGGCACTGGCCGGCGAGACCGCCCGCCGGGTCTCCGGCAGCGGGCAGCCGGAGCGGCTCAGCCCGATGAACCCGTTCGAACGCAAGGTCGTCCACGACGTCATCGCCGGTGTCGAGGGCGTGCACAGCGAGTCCGAGGGCGAGGAGCCGAACCGCCGCGTCGTGGTCCTGCCGGACCGGTGAGCCGTCGAGCGAGCGAACCGGTGGGTGGACCTGCCCCGCGGACGCGGCTGACGAGCGCCGGCGAGGAGGCCTCGTGACCGAGCCGACTCCCGACGCCCCGCCGCCGCCCGCGGTGGCCGGGGAGGTCTTCGGGGACGCGCTCCCGGCGGCGTGCGCCTTCGTCGCGAAGCTCGCCTCCGCAGGTGTGGCGAGGGGCCTGATCGGGCCGCGCGAGGTCCCCCGGCTCTGGGAGCGGCACGTGCTGAACAGTGCGGCGGTCGCCGAGGCCGTGCCCCAGGGCGCCCGCGTGGTCGACGTCGGGAGTGGAGCGGGGCTGCCTGGGATCCCGCTGGGCCTGGCCCGCCGCGACATCGCCCTCACCCTGGTCGAGCCGATGGCGCGCCGCGTCGAGTTCCTCCAGGAGGCGGTCGCCGAGCTCGCCGACGCCCAGCGCACACCGTGGCAGGTGCTCCGTGGGCGGGCCGAGGAGCGGTCGGTGGCCGGTTCCGTCGGGCCGGTCGACGTCGTCACCGCCCGCGCCGTGGCCCCGCTCCCCCGGCTCGTCGGCTGGTGCCGGGGGCTGCTGCGTCCGGGCACCCAGCTGGTGGCCCTCGTCGGTGCCCGTGCCCTGGCGGAGCTCCCGGCGCTGATCCCGGAACTGGAGGCGGCGGGCATGCGGGACATCCATCCGCGGGCGGTCGGTGCATCCCTGGGGGCCGCTGCCACTACCGTGGTCGTCATGACGCGTGGGGCACGGTGACGGCTCTCCCCCGCGAGGTGACGGCGGGCCGTTCCACGAGCCTGTTCCACGTGGAACAGGTACAGCTACCCGACCCGTTCCACGTGAAACGGCACCAGGAGGGACTGCGATGAGCGACCCGGGCGAGCGGCTGCGGAGCAGCCTCGCGGCCGACCAGTCGTCCTCCGGGGGCATGGCGGACTTCGACAGCCCCATCGCGATGGAGGCGCTGCGGGCGACCCGCGTGCTGCACGCGGCCGACCAGGATCCTTTCCCGGCGCCCGCGCGGATCCGCATCATCACCATCGCGAACCAGAAGGGCGGCGTCGGCAAGACGACGTCCACGGTGAACCTCGGCGTCGCCCTGGCGCTCTACGGCCTGCGGACGCTGGTCATCGACCTCGATCCGCAGGGCAACGCGAGCACGGCCCTCGGTGTCGACCACACGGTCGGGACGCCGTCGATCTACGACGCCCTCGTCGGCGACAGCACGCTGACCGAGGTGGTGCACCCGACGACGGCCAGCCCGCACCTGCTCTGCGTACCGGCCACCATCGACCTGGCCGGCGCGGAGATCGAGCTGGTCTCGGTCGTCGCCCGCGAGCATCGGCTGCGCCGGGCGATCGAGGGCTACATCGCCGCCCTCCCCCCGGAGAAGCGCCCGCACTACGTGCTCATCGACTGCCCGCCGTCCCTCGGGCTGCTGACGCTCAACGCGCTGGTCGCCGGCGACGAGGTCCTCATCCCCATCCAGTGCGAGTACTACGCGCTGGAGGGGCTGGGTCAGCTGCTCAACAACATCGACCTCGTCCGGCAGCACCTCAACCCGGGCATCGCCGTCCGCACCATCCTGCTCACCATGTACGACGGTCGGACCAAGCTCGCCGACCAGGTCGCCGACGAGGTGCGCAACCACTTCGGCGACGTGGTGCTCGACGCGGTCATCCCGCGCAACGTGCGCGTGTCGGAGGCGCCGGGCTACGGCCAGTCCGTGCTCACCTACGACCCTGGCTCGCGCGGGTCCACCAGCTACGTCGAGGCAGCCCGCGAGCTCGCCCATCGCGGCGTGGGCCTGCCCCCGATCGACCGCACCAGCACGCCAGGCGCGGCGACGGCGTTCGCCGTCGCCGATGGCGTGAGCACGCAGGACGGCCAGTGAGCGCGATCCCCAACGAGGAGCCAAGATGAGCAAGCGCGGTGGACTGGGTCGCGGACTGGCCGCCCTCATCCCGACCGGCCCGCCCCCGTCGGCGCCCACTGCTCCCCCGCAGTCCACGGAGCCGGCTGACCGGTCCGGGGCGGACGAGTCGCCGTCGACGGCCGCACCGTCGCCGGTGAGCCTCGTGCCGCCTCCCGCCGAGCCCTCGACGGCCGACCGCCCCACCCCTGACGCCTCCGACGTCCCGGCTGCCCCGGCCGCCGCAGGGGTCGACGTCGGCATCGCCCCGCCGGTCGAGGCGCCGGGTGCGCTCGGTGTCCCCGGTGCGCAGCTGCGCGAGGTCTCGGTCGACGACGTCGTGCCGAACCCCAAGCAGCCCCGCCAGGTCTTCGACGACGAGGCGCTGGAGGAGCTCAGCCACAGCGTCAAGGAGTTCGGACTCCTGCAGCCGATCGTCGTGCGGGAGAACCCCGGCGCCGACGGCGGGACCGTCACCTACGAGCTCATCATGGGCGAGCGCCGGCTGCGCGCCGCCCGCGCGGCCGGGCTCGAGACGGTCCCGGCGATCGTCCGCGACACCACCGACGACGCGATGCTGCGCGACGCCCTGCTGGAGAACATCCACCGGGTCCAGCTCAACCCGCTCGAGGAGGCCGCGGCCTACCAGCAGCTGCTGGAGGAGTTCGGCGCCACCCACGAGGAGCTGGCCAGCAAGATCGGCCGCAGCCGCTCGCAGGTCACCAACACGATCCGGCTGATGAAGCTGCCGGTGAAGGTGCAGACCCGGGTGGCCGCCGGTGTCATCTCCGCCGGGCACGCCCGCGCGCTGCTCGGCCTTCCGGACGCCGACGCCCAGGACGCCCTGGCGACCCGGATCGTGGCGGAGGGCATGTCGGTGCGGGCCACCGAGGAGGCGGTCGCGATGGCCGCGGCCGAGCGCCCCACCGCGAAGCGCCGGACCCGCAACATCTCGGCTCCCGGGGTCGAGGAGCTCGGCTCCCGGCTCTCCGACCGGTTCGAGACGAAGGTCAAGATCCAGATCGGCCGGTCCAAGGGGAAGATCGTCGTCGAGTTCGGCTCGGTCGACGACCTCCAGCGGATCATCGGCGTGATGGCCCCCGAGATCACCGGACGACGTCCAGAGGCCTGACCAGCGCCTATCCACCGACGAGCGCCGCTTAACGTCACAGACGTTAAGCGGCGCTCGTCGGTGCGTGCGGTGTCAGCGGGGCGAGGAAGCCCGAGCCGCGAGAAGCCGGGCGATGACGTCGCCGAGCTCGTAGCCGGCGGCCTCGACGGCCATCGGGAACATCGACGTCTCGGTCAGCCCTGGCGACACGTTCACCTCGAGGAAGTGCACCTCGCCGTCCGTGGTGATGATCGCGTCGGTGCGGGACAGGTCGGCGAGCCCGAGCACCTCGTGCACGCGCACCGCGACCGCCGCGGCCCGGGCGGCGACGTCGTCCGGGATGCGGGCCGGTGCGTGGTACTCGGTCAGGCCGGGGGTGTAGCGGGCGGTGTAGTCGAAGACGCCGGACTCCGGCTCGATCTCGACCGCCGGCATCGCCTGGGGGCCGTCGCCGAGATCGACGACCGCGAGCGCAACCTCCACGCCCTCCACGTAGCGCTCGACCATCACGGTGTCCCCGTAGGCGAAGCAGCTCACCATGGCGGCCGGGAGGTCTTCCACCCGGCTGATCTTCTGCACGCCCAGCGCCGATCCCCCCGACGCGGGCTTGACCATGAGGGGCAGCCCCAGCCGGGCGACCATCAGGTCGAGCACGGTGCCCGCGCCGAGCTCGCGGAAGGTGCTGTGCGGGAGGGCCACCCAGTCGGGGGTGGTGATCCCGGCGGACCGGACGACGGACTTCGCGGCCGGCTTGTCCCACGCCAGCCGACAGGCCGCCGCGGGGGAGCCCACGTAGGGCACGCCGGCCAGGTCGAGGACGGCACGCAGGGCGCCGTCCTCACCGGTGGCGCCGTGCAGCGCGATGAAGACGGCGTCGGCGGGTGCAGCCGCGAGCCCGGGCAGGAGCTCGGCGTCGGCGTCGCGCAGTTCGGCGTCCAGACCGGCGCGGGTCAGCTCCTCGACGACCTGGGTGCCCGAGGAGAGCGAGACCTCGCGCTCGAAGGTGAGCCCGCCGGCGAGGACCACGGCGCGCAGCGGGTGCGGGTCGTTCCCGGTCTCGGGGGCCGGTGCGGGTGCGGACTCGGTCATCGGCCGTCCTCGTAGGCGTTGCTGTTGGCGGGGCCGACGATCGTGCCGGAGCCGGTGAACTCCGTGCCCGGCCGGATCGCGCGGAAGCTGCCGGTGTCGACGGAGTCGAAGGTGCTGTGCAGGTCCAGCTCCGCCTCGATGACCCGGGCCAGCCGCCGGACGCCCTCGCGGATCTGGTCGGGCTCGGGGTAGCAGTAGGACAGCCGCATGTACTCCTGGCCGCTGCCGTCGGCGTAGAAGCCGATGCCCGGGACGTAGGCGACGAGCGCGTTCACCGCCCGCGGCTGCATCAGCTTGGCGTCCAGCCCGTTCGGCAGCTTGAGCCACACGTAGAAGCCGCCGTCCGGCTTGGTCCAGGTCGTACCGGCCGGCATCAGCGCCTCGAGCGACTCGAGGCAGGCGTCCCGGCGCTCGCGGTAGAGCTCGGTGAACAGCTTGATCTGCTCGCGCCACGGCTGGGTGTCCAGGTACCGGGCTACGGCGTACTGGGTGAGCGACGGCGGGCAGAGCACCTGCGCCTCGGTCGCGAGCACCAGCTTCTCGCGGACGGCGAGGGGCGCGAGCACCCAGCCCACGCGCAGACCTGGGGAGAACGTCTTGGAGAACGAGCCCAGGTAGATGATCCGCTCGGAGTTGCGGGCGCGCAGCGCGCGCATGGGCTCGTGCTCGAAGCCGAGCAGGCCGTAGGGGTTGTCCTCGATGACCAGCAGGTCGTACTTCTCGGCCAGGGCGACGATCGCCTGGCGGCGAGGCTCGGTCAGCGTGACGCCGGCGGGGTTGTGGAAGTTCGGCACCGTGTACAGGAACTTGACCCGGTCGCCGTTGGCGCGGCACTCCTTCAGCGCCTCCTCGAGGGCCTCGGGGATCAGCCCGTCGTCGTCCATCGCCACGTGCCGGACGCGGGCCTCGGCCGACTGGAAGACGCCCAGGGCGCCGACGTAGGACGGCGCCTCGGCCAGGATGACGTCACCGGGGTCGACGAAGACGCGGGTGACCAGGTCCAGCGCCTGCTGGGAGCCGACCGTGACGACGACCTCGCTGGGCGAGGCGTCGGTGATGCCCTCGAGGGCCATCACGTCGCAGATCCGCTCGCGCAGACGGGGATCACCCTGGCCGGAGCCGTACTGGAGCGTCTGGGCGCCCATGCCGGAGACCAGGTCGCCGATCATCGAGCCGACGGCGTCCAGGGGCAGCGCGGTGACCGCGGGCATGCCGCCGGCCAGCGAGACCACCTCGGGCCGGCTCACCACGGAGAACAGCGCCCGGATCTCCGAGCTCTTCATCCCATGGGTGCGTGCTGCGTAGCGGTCGGCCAGCGGGTCCAGCCGCGGATGCCGCGGGGAGGGGTGGGGCGCACCGCGGTGCGCGCCCTGCTGTCCGGAACCGGCCGACGAGCCGGGCGGGAGAGTGGCCACCTTCGAAGTCTAAGCCCGCGGGGAATCGAGTTCCGGGACGCCGAGCGGACCGCCCCGTCACACTCGCCGGGCGCCCGCTGTCCCCGCCCCGGACACACGTCCTCCCTCACCTCCGGGCGTCCTCCCTGACCGTGCACGGTGAGGTAGGACGCTCGACGATCAGGTCACCTGATCCCGGCGGAGGACGACGATGTCATGGCTCAGCGGGTGCCGTCGAAGGACGACAGGGTGAAGGTGCCCGTGGGGGGGTCGGCCTCCGCGGGCAGGAACAACCGCTGCACGGCTGCCAGCACGCCCTGGGCGATCGAGGCGCGCAGCCGGGCGTCCAGCAGCAGCAACCGGTCCACGGGGTGGGAGAGGTAGCCGCAGTCCAGCCGCACGGACGGCATCCGCGTCATCCGCAGCAGGTCCCAGGTCTTGAAATGCGACCCCAGGTCCAGCAGCCCGGTGCGGGCGACCACCTCGCGGCGCGCGAGGTTGGCGAACTGCTCACCGACGGTGGACGACGCGCCCGATCCGGTGCCGTAGTAGTAGCTCGCCACCCCGCGGGCGTGCTCGGAGGCGTGCGCGTCCAGGTGCAGGGAGAGGAACAGGTCGGCGCGGGCGTCGTTGGCGAAGGCGGTGCGTTCGGCCGCCGTCGGGTTCTGGTTGCGGCCGCGGGTCAGGTATACCGTCGCTCCGGCGGCGGCGAGCCGGCCCTCGATCCGTGAGGCGAGGTCGAAGACGAGGTCGGCCTCGGTCGTCTCGCCGTAGGTGTGGCCGGGATCGGTGCCCCCGTGGCCGGGGTCGACCACGATCCGCCGGCTGATCAGGTGCGGGCCGCTGTCGACGAAGGACGCGCTCTGCCGCAGCAGCTGCGGGCGTCCACCGGTCACCTTCCGGCCGAGCTGGCGCAGGGCCCGCAACGTGCCCGGGCCGCAGGTGCCGTCGGAGGTGAGGCCGTAGTCGCGCTGGAAGGCGCGCAGACCGGCCTCGGTGTCGCCGCCGAAGATGCCGTCGACGGGCCCGGCGTCGTAGCCGAGCTCGTGCAGGCGCTCCTGCAGGTTGATGACGTCGTCCCCGCGGATGGCGCGCTCGGGGTCGTAGCGCAGGAGCCGGTCCCCCAGCGACCAGCGCGCCTCGTTGAGGGCGCGGTAGGTCTCCTCGCCGACCCGCCCGTCGACCGACAGCCCGCGGTTCTGCTGGAAGTGCCGGACCGCGAGCTCGGTGGCGTCGTCGAAGACGGCGGAGTCCAGCGCCACGTCGGGAAGTGTGGCCATGGCGTGCGGTGGGCGCGGCGCGGACGCTCCGTCGGCATCGGGCAGCAGCCCGAGGCTGCGCAGCGCGGTCTGCACGTCCGCCACGGCGGCGCCGCGGTCACCCGGGCCCAGGATTCGCATACCGCCGTTGGCTCCCATCGTGTCCTGATTGTCGTCCCCGACGCCGTCCTCGGCCCAGCCGGGGTCCCCGGACGCCGACGGGTCCACCTGCCCGGGTGGACAGGTGGACCCGTTGTCACTCAGCGTGGCGGCCCCTGCCGGAGCAGGGGCCGGGCATCACAGGTAGTCGGCGAGGTCGTTCAGGATCGCGCCCTTGGGCTTGGCGCCGATGATGCTCTTCACCGGCTGGCCGCCCTGGAACACCGTCATCGTCGGGATCGACATGACCTGGTAGTCGCGGGCGATCTGCGGGTTCTCGTCGATGTTGAGCTTGGCGATGGTCAGCTTGTCGCCGTGCTCGGCGGCGATCTCCTCCAGCACGGGCGCGACCATCTTGCAGGGTCCGCACCACTCCGCCCAGAAGTCCACGAGCACGGGCTTGTCGCTGCCCAGCACGTCGGACGCGAAGCTGGTGTCGGTGACCGTCACGGTGTTGCCTGCCATCGGTCGTTCTCCCTCTCGTCGGCTTGCTCTGAGTCGATCAGCGCTGTCCTGTGGGTGGAACCCGCGGAACGGTGGTTCTATGCCCGCTCAGCGCTCGTCGAAGGTGTCGGCGAGCCAGCGCTCGGCGTCGATCGCCGCGGCCGCACCGGTGCCGGCCGAGGTGATGGCCTGGCGGTAGATGTGGTCGACGACGTCGCCGCACGCGAAGACACCGTCGATGTTCGTGCGGGTGGTGGGGTGCTCGACCTGCACGTAGCCCTCGTCGTCCAGCTTGAGCTGGCCGACGAACAGCTCCGTGCGCGGGTCGTGGCCGATGGCCACGAACAGCCCGCTCACGGGCAGCGTCTCGGTGGCCCCGCTGCCGTCGGTCAGCTCGACGCCGGAGACGGTGGTGTCGCCCAGGACTTCGGTGACCTGCTTGCCCAGCGCCCAGCGGATCTTCTCGTTGTCCTGCGCGCGCTTCTGCATGATCTTGGACGCCCGCAGCTCCTCCCGCCGGTGGACGACGGTGACGCTCTTGGCGAAGCGGGTGAGGAAGGTGGCCTCCTCCATCGCCGAGTCACCGCCGCCGACGACGACGATGTCCTGGTCGCGGAAGAAGAAGCCGTCGCAGGTGGCACAGGCGGAGACGCCGCGGCCCAGCAGGCGCTGTTCGTTCTCCAGGCCGAGGTACCGGTACTTGGAGCCCGTGGCCACGATGACCGCGTGTGCCCGGTGCACCTCGTCGCCGACCTTCACGATCTTCGGGTTCGCGGTGAGGTCGACCTCGGTGACGTCGCGGGGGACGAGCTCGGCGCCGAACTTCTCGGCCTGGGTGCGCATGTCGTCCATGAGCTGGGGGCCCTGGATGCCCGCCGGGAAGCCGGGGAAGTTCTCCACCTCGGTGGTCGTCATCAGCGCGCCGCCGAACTGGGAGCCCTCGAACACCAGCGGGTGCAGGTTGGCCCGGGCCGCGTAGGTGGCCGCGGTGTAGCCCGCAGGGCCGGACCCGATGATGATCAGGTCGCGGACGCCGTCGTGCTCGGCCGGCGGGATGACGGGGTCGACGATCTCCTCCGTCGTGACGGCGGGACCGGGCGTGGGGGAGTCACTCACAGGCGGCACAACGACGATCGTAGGGGCGGCATTCCACCGGGGGGTGGGCCGCCCGGGAGGTCAGCCGGCCGCCTGGACCGTGATCTCGCCTATCTGGGCGGAGAAGCCGTCGGGACCGTCCACGAGTCCGGTGATCCAGAGCAGCACGTAGCGGGCCTGGGCCGGTTCGTCGAAAGCCAGCTCGGTGGTGTCCTCCAGCGTGGCGGCGGCGGCCACGTCGAAGCCCTCCAGGGCGCCGGCCGCCGTCTCCGCGGTCCGGACCTCCACGGTCGCGCCCGGGCTCGGGGTGGTCACGGTGACCCCGGCCACCTCCTGGGCGCTGCCGAGGTCGTACAGCACACCGACACCGGGCTTGAGGTTGCCGAAGGCCGGCGATCCGCGGTAGTTCAGCGTCGACCACGTCGTCGCCGGGTCGCCGTCGAAGGTGAGCGGGACGTCGCCGTCGTTCTCCGGCGCCCCGTCGCCGCCCGGGTCGAAGATCGAAGCCTCGCTGATGGCCACCTCCGGGCCCGCGACGGGGCCAGCGTCCCCTGTCCCGTCCTCCTCCTCTGCCCCGTCCGACGGGCCGGCCGTCGGCACGCTGATCGACGGCGGTGCGTCCTCGTCGACCGAGCCGGCGACCGACAGCAGGCTGGTGCCCACCCACCACGCCAGCGCGATCACCACCAGCAGCGCGAGCAGGGGCAGACCGACGACGAGCAGCTTGTGCCGGCGGGCGCCGTCCTCGTCGTCGTCGTCGTCGAAGGTGGAGGAACCGGTCGCCGGGCCGGTGTAGAGGTCGTCGGACAAGAGCCCGTCGTCGGACGGCTGGGACGGGGTGCCCGCGTAGGCACCGGAGGTGGGGACGACGGACCGGGCGTGGACGGTGTCGCCGCCGAGGGCGACCGGTGACACCGCGGTGCCCGGTCCGGCCGGGCGCACGGGTGGAACCGGCGGCAGGGTGTCGCGGTCCAGGCGGACGGGCGCCCCGGAGCGCTGCCGGTCCGATCGCTGGCTGTCGTTCCGGTCGGCCCGGGAGCCGCCCGTCGACGGCCGGCTGCGCGGGCGCTCGGCCAGGATGGCCGCCATGGCGGCCACGCTGGACAGGGCCTGACCGGGTTCCGTCGACCGCGCCCGCCGGGCCAGCGCCACGAGGTCGGAGGGACCGGTCAGCGGCCGGGGCTCGGGCTCCCCGGGCCGGAGACCGGTGAGGCAGGCGTCCAGCAGGGCGCCCAGCGCCGCGACGTCGCCGTCGATCGAGCCGGTGGCCGCGGGCACACCCCGCAGGCCCACCAGGCCGTTGGGCCGCAGCACCACGTTCTGGGGGGTGAGTCCGCCGACCGCCAGGCCGACGCGGTGGGCCTCGGCGACGCCGTCGGCGAGGCGGCGCAGCACGGTGCGCACCTCCCGCTCCGGGAGCGGCCCCTCGGCCAGCCGGTCGGACAGCGCCTCGCCGTCGATCCACTCGTTGACGACGTAGGCCGCTCCGCCGGGCGAGGCGTCGTCGCCCGGCGTCCCCACGCTGCCCTCGGAGGCGTCGTAGACCATCGCGAGGGCCGGGGTGGCCAGGCCGCCGGCGGTCAGCGCCCGGGTGATCCAGGCGTGCGCGGCGGGGCCCGCGGGGGTGTGCACGCGGACCGCGACGTCGCGGTTGAGGATCCGGTCCTTGGCCCGCCAGGTCTGGATGACGCCGGTCTCGGTCTGCTCGTCGGGGCCCACCTGGTCCAGTGGCCGGTAACGCTCCGGGAGGCCGGTGACCGTGGACGTCATCGACACCGTCGACCTCCTGTTCTGCTCGAGCGGCCGATGCGTCTGCACCGGCGTGGGCACCGCGTCCCGCGGAGGACCGGTCATCCGCGCCGGACGCGCGCTCTGACGGCTGCCAGGGGCTCGCGGATCTCCGGGACACGGGCGACCACGAGACCTGCGAGTGCCGCGGCGCCGATGACCACGGTACCGAGCAGCACCCGGCCGAGCGACCCTGCGGTGGACGATCCGAGCAGGTCATCGGTCACGATCAGGACAAGCTTGCCCACCAGGCCCGCGACCAGCGCTGCCGCCGCCATGGCTGCGACCGGGCCGAACGTCTCCCGGGTGCGCAGCCCGCCGAACCGCCGGCGCAGCGCGAGGCCACCGATGACCCACCCGGCGACGTAGGTGAGGCTGGTGACGAGCATCAGGCCCGCGACGACGCGCTCGGGACCGACGACCACGGGGACGAGCAGCAGCAGCGGCACGCGGACGGCCACCATGCCGACCTGGATCAGCGTCGGCGTGCGGGCGTCCTTCATCGCGTAGAACACCCGGAGCTGCAGCAGGGTCACCGCCATCGGCAGCAGCCCGAAGGCGCCGACGGCCAGCGCCGTGCCGATCGCCTGGGCCTCCTCCACCGAGGTGTTGCCGCGGGCGAAGACGAGGACGCCGAGCGGCGGGCCGAGGACGGTGAGCACGGCGGTGACCGGCAGCAGGCCCAGCGCAGACAGCCGGGTGCCCAGCGAGAGGTCCTGGACCACGCCCGGCACGTCGTGCCGCGCGGCGGCCCGGCTCATCCGGGGCACCAGCGCCGTCAGCAGGGCCACGCCGATGATCCCGTAGGGCATCTGGAACAGCAGGCTGGCGTACTGGAACACCGACGAGCCGAGGCCACCCTCGCGCTGCGCGGCGTTGGCGATCCGCAGCGCGACCACGACGCCGATCTGGCTCACGGCCACGTAGCCGATCACCCACAGCCCCAGGGTCCCGGCCTCCCGCAGCCCGGTGTCGCGCAGGCCCCAGCGCGGCCGCAGCGGAACCCCGGCCCTCCGGAGCAACGGGACGAGCACCACTGCCTGGAGCGCGATGCCGAGCACCGTGCCGATGCCGAGCAGCCACACCAGGCCGGGGGCGACGGTGGCCGGCTCGAGGGAGCCGGGGCCCGCCGCGGCGAGGAAGACCAGGCCGGTGGCGATCACCACCACGTTGTTGAGCACCGGCGCCCAGGCGGGCGGGCCGAAGATGCCCCGGGAGTTGAGGATCGCCTGGGCGAAGGCGCCCAGCCCGTAGAAGGCGATCTCGACCAGCAGCATCCGGGCCAGCCAGTTGGCCAGCCGGTACTGCTCGGGGTCCTCGTCGAGGCCGAGCAGCGCGGTCAGCAACGGCGCGGCGAGGATCGCCAGCACGGTCATGACCACCAGCCCGGTCAGCGCGACGGTGGCCAGCCTCTGGGCGTACCGGACGCCGTCGTCGCGGTCGCGTTCCTGCGCGTGCACCAGCAGCGGCACGATCACCGAGGTCAGGACACCGCCGAGCAGCAGCTCGTAGACGATGTTGGGCAGCGTGTTGACGGTGTTGTAGGCGTCGGCGAACAGGCCGACGCCCAGGGCGGCGGCGAGCACCATCGTCCGCAGCAGGCCGGTGATGCGGGAGACGAACGTGGCCACGGCCATGGTGCCCGCGGCGCGCAGGATGCCCCCGCTGGCACCGGGCGCGCCCTCGCGCTGCTCGACGTCGTCGTCGGTGTCGTCGATCGTCCGGGGCACCGGTGGCAGCACCGGCATCGGGAAGACCTGGGTCTCGTCGGCCGCGGGGACCCACCGGTGCCGCAGCGGCGGCAGCGGCGGCAGCGGCGGGAGCGGTCCGGGCGCCGGCGTCCGGCGTGCAGGGCCGGGCTGCGACAGGGGCGCCTCGTGCCCCCGCCGGACCGGCGGCGGCACCGGCGGCAGCGGGGCGCGGCCGTCCTCGGGCGCGGCGAAGGCCGCCCCGTCCGGCGGTGTCGCGCGGTAGGGCGGAGGTGGCAGCGGACGGCCCGCCGGGGGGCGCGGCCGGTCGGGGGTCATCTGCTGCTCGTCGTCGGGAACGGTGCTCACACCGGGCTCCGCGTGGGAACGGGCGTCGGCGGGCCGTCCGGGCCGAGCGGGGGGACGCCGGCGTCGGAGCCGGTGGCGCGGGCGCGGCGGCGCAGCAGGAAGTGCACCAGCCGGCGCAGGAACAGCAGGGCCAGCAGGGCGGCCGCGCCGATCGTGATGATCAGGGAGATCGGTCCGTAGGCCGTGCTGCGCACCTGCATCTCCACCCGCTCGCCCAGGGTGCCGCCCCCCGGCGTGGTGAGGGCCGCCGTGACCGCGACGCCGCCGGACTGGCGCATCGAGGTGGGTACCTGCAGCACCGTGCGGGAACCGGGGGCCAGCACCTGGACGCCGACGTCGCCGACCGAGATCGCGCGGTTGCCGCGGGATCGCACCTGGGGCAGCACCCGCACGGCGAAGGGCAGGTCGTTGCGCACGGTCAGCACGAGCGGGGCGTCGCTCGAGGCCAGCGTGTAGGTGCCGTCGGCCGGCGCCAGCAGGGTCACGCCGTTCCGGAGCCGCTGCATGGTCGCGGCGAGGTCGTCGGCGGCCGCGCGGAACCCCGCCGGGTCGTCGCGCCACGCCACCGACGTGGCGCGGGCCACCGCGGCGTCGAAGGCCTGCAGCGCGAGGGCGGGATCACCCACGACGGCGCCGGCGAGGTCGTCGCGCGCGGCCACGGCCTCGTCGACGACGGCCAGGCCCGCGGCGTCCAGGCGGACCTGCCCGACCGGCTCGAGCAGTGCGCCGTCCTCGCTGCGGGGGCCGGCAGCCAGCGAACTCACCGTGGCCGCGCGGAGCCACGGCAGCGATGCGGTGTCGGCCATCATCGCGCCGACGCCGTCGGGGCCGGCGTCGATCTCCCGGGGCGGGGCGATCAGCACGGTCTGCGTCGAGCCCGGCGGGGCCTGCGCGTTGAGCAGGGCCAGCTCGGCGAGATACCGCTGCTGGGCCAGCCGGGGCCCGCCGTCGGTGTGCTCGCTGCGGGCCACCACGTCGCTCAACCGCGCGTCGGCGACGAGCGCGTCCACGGGCCCGTCGGCCGTGGTCAGGGTGACCGACGCGGCGGCGGTGGGATCCGTCAGGCCGACGGCCGAGTCGCCGGTGGTCAGCGCCCCGGGGGCGAGCACCACCTCGTCGATCCCGCCCTCGCTGAGCCGCGCCAGGCTCGAGGCGCTCAGCGTCCCACCCGGCGCCCAGGCCAGGTCCGTCCGCGGCTCCACGTCGAGAGCGTCGGCGAGGATGCGGGCACCGGCGCCGTCCTCGGGCGCCGGCTGCTCCTCCGCGGGGACGTCGGTCCCACCTGCCGGCAGGAGCGGCTCCTCGGCCGCCGTCCCGGCCGGGGAGCCCGGCGGGTCCTGCGCCGTGCCCGCGGGGGTGCCGGGCAGGCTCCGGGTGACGACGTCGCCGAGGTCGGCGGCGTCGAGCGCGTCGACGTCCACGTCCCCGTAGGGGAGCGCCACCACGGGGTGCACGGCGGCGACGGCGCGCAGCCGCTCCAGGAAGGCCGCGGCCGCCTCGGTCCCCGAGCCCGTCCCGCCGGCCACCTCGTAGTCGCCGGCGGCCATGACCTGCAGCGCCTCGACCAGCGCCGGGTCGATCGCGAGGGTCACCGGGAGGGCCGGCTCCGCGGCGGAGGCGCCGGGAAGGGTGCTGCGCGGCAACCGCTCGATGACGCCGAGCGCGCGGTCGAGCCGGCCCCCCTCCGACACCGACTCGGCGAGGCCGTCGTCGACGAACCGGCCGGCGGCGTCGCGGTGGGTGCGCTCGGTCAGCGGCCACAGCCAGGCGACGGCGGTCGTGGCGGCGGGGAGGAGCGGCTGCTGGACGACGTACGTCGACAGCTCCCCCACCCGGCGGGTGTCGCCGTCGATGCTGCCGTTGACGTTGAGCAGCACCGGGTAGACGCCGTCGCGGTCCAGCTGCAGCTCCGCGGAGTCCACGGTGTAGCTGAACGGCACCTCGGCACCGGGCTCGAGGACGAGTTCCGGGATGGCCTGGAAGGGCGGCACGACGGTGGTCGCCGGATCGGGGTCGAGGTCCTCGGCGGCGAGCTCGGCCCGGCTGAGCAGCACGTCCCCGCGCTGCAACCGGACGTTGAGGTCCTCGACGGGCGCGGTCCCGGTGTTGGTCAGGGTGCCGGTCACGGTGACCAGCGAGCCCGGTGTCACGGTCCGCGGTTCGAACCGGCTGACCTCGATCTGCACCGGGCGCTCGGGATCGCGGGCGTCGTCCGCCGGGTCGTCCGCCAGGGCGGGCAGGGTGGGCAGGGTGGGTAGGGCGGGAGTGGCCGGCGCGGCGGAGGCGGGCGGTGCGAGGACCGCGAGGGTCGCCAGCAGCAGGAGCACGACGGCGGTGCGCAGCAGCGCCCCGGGCCGGGTACCGGTGCGGACGGAGCCCGAGGCGGCGGCAGGGCGACCACCGGCGCCACCGGCGGCCGACCGGCTCACGCGGTGTCGGCCAGCAGTCCGGGTGCTCGCTCGACGAGGGCACGCTCGTCGGCGTAGGCGAGCCGGCCGCTGAGCTCGTCCAACGGCACCCAGGCCACTTCGGTCACCTCGACGTCGGCGTCGGACAGGGCGCCACCGACGGCCCGGAGGAGGAAGTGGTGCACGGTCTTGTGCACGCGACGGCCGTCGGCGACGAACCAGAAGTCGATGATGCCGAGAGGAGCGACCACCTCACCGATGATCCCCGTCTCCTCCTCGACCTCGCGGACGGCGGTGTCCGCGGGTGTCTCGCCGGCCTCGATGTGCCCCTTGGGCAGCGACCACAGCAGGCGTCCACGCCGGTCGGTGCGCCCGATGAGGGCGGCACGGGGCCCCTGAACGCCGTCGTCGGCGACCACCAGGCCACCGGCGGACGTCTCGTCGACCCGACGCAACCGACGGCCGGGGCGCCCTCGTCCGCCGGTCCCAGCCATGCCAGGAGGGTAGCGCGACTGCGCGCACTACCCTGGCTGGTCGTGTCCGCCCAACCCCCGAGTCGTCCGAGCGAGGCCGGTCGACCGCGTCCGCCCGCGGAGCCGGTTCCGCCGGCCGTGCAGCAGACCGTGCGGGACCTGGTCGACCTCTCCCCCGTGCTCGCGGAGGTCGGGGAGCGCTTCACGGCCGCCGGCTTCCAGATCCACCTCGTGGGCGGCTCGGTGCGGGACGCGCTACTGGCGGCCGCGTCGGGCGCTGGGCGGCCGGGGAGCGGCACGGTCCCCGGCGATCTCGACCTGACCACCGACGCCCGGCCCGAGCAGACGCTCGAGGTGCTGCGCGGCTGGGCCGGTTCCACGTGGAACACCGGGATCGCCTTCGGCACCGTGGGGGCCGACGTCCGGGGCACCCGGCTGGAGATCACCACGTTCCGCGCCGACCGCTACGACCGGGAATCGCGCAACCCCGAGGTCGCCTGGGGGGACTCCCTCGACGACGACCTGGCCCGGCGGGACTTCTCCGTCAACGCGATGGCCGTCTCGCTCGGCCCCGACCGCACCGTCACCGACCCCTTCGGCGGCCTGGGCGACCTGATCCGCCGGCGGCTGCGCACCCCGGGATCGGCCGAGGACTCGTTCGCCGACGACCCCCTGCGCATGCTGCGCGCCGTCCGCTTCGTCGCCCAGCTCGGCCTGGTGCCCGACGACGACGTGCTGCGCGCCATGACGGCGATGTCGGCGGAGCTCGGCCGGATCACCGCCGAACGGGTGCAGGCGGAGCTGTCGAAGACCCTGCTGCAGGACTCCCCCCGCGCCGCGCTGGAGCTCTTCGTCGAGACGGGCCTGGCCGACGTCGTCCTGCCGGAGTTGTCGGCGCTGCGCATGGAGATCGACGAGCACCACCAGCACAAGGACGTCTACTCGCACTCGCTGACCGTGCTGGACCAGGCGATAGAACTGGAGAAGGCCGATCCGGACCCGGGGTCGCCCGACCTGGTGCTGCGGCTGGCGGCCCTGCTGCACGACATCGGCAAGCCGGCCACCCGGCGGCACGAGTCGAAGGGCCGGGTCTCCTTCCACCACCACGAGGTGGTCGGCGCCAAGCTGGTGCGCAAGCGGCTGATGGCGCTGAAGTACCCGAAGGACGTCGTCGAGGCGGTCTCCCGGCTCACCTTCCTGCACCTGCGTTTCCACGGCTACGGCCGCGGTGAGTGGACCGACTCGGCCGTGCGCCGGTACGTGACCGACGCCGGGGACCTGCTCCCCCGCCTGCACAAGCTGGTGCGCTCGGACTGCACCACCCGCAACCGGCGACGGGCCACGGCGCTGGCGGAGACGTACGACTCCCTGGAGGCCCGGATCGCCGAGCTGTCGGCGGCCGAGGACCTGGCGAGGGTGCGGCCGGACCTGGACGGGAACGCGATCATGGAGTTGCTCGGGCTCCCGCCCGGCCCCGAGGTCGGCCGGGCCTGGCGCTTCCTCAAGGAGCTGCGGCTCGAGCGCGGCCCGCTGGATCCGGCCGAGGCCGAGGAGGCCCTGCGCGCGTGGTGGGCGGCGCAGCAGCGCTGACCCCGCGTCAGGCCGGGACGGGCAGGACCGGGCGCCGGCGGATGCCGAGATAGGCCGCGACGGCCAGCAGGTAGCCGGCGCCCACGGCCAGCAGGACCGGCACCGACCGGCCCGACGGCGGCAGCACGAGGGCCGCGGCCAGGACGGCGGCGACGAAGGCGACGTTGAAGAGCGTGTCGTAGACGGAGAAGACCCGGCCCCGGAAGTCGTCGTCCACGGTCTCCTGCAGGGTCGCGTCCACGCAGATCTTCACGCCCTGACCGACCAGCCCGAGCACGAACCCGCCGGCGATCACCGTGGGCGGCTGGAACGGCGCCCCGAGCAGCGGCTGGGCGACGGCGCCGACGAGCAGCAGCCCGACCGTCCAGCGGACCCGGCCGAACCGGCGCACCGCTGCGGGGGTGAGCACCGCCGCCAGCAGCGAACCGGCCGCGATCGCCGCGACCAGCTGGCCCAGGCCGGCCAGCCCGCCCGGGAAGAGGCCCGAGGCGTCCTCCAGTGGCCCGCGGTGGAGCAGCAGGGTCATGAGGGTCAACAGGCCGAAGCAGATGCGGTGCAGGCCGATGGCGGCCAGCGAGGCCGCCGCGGCCGGCCGCGCCCAGGCGTGCCGGGCTCCGGCGACCATGCCCGCCGCGACGGTCCGGACCGGCGGGGCGCCGGCCCGGTCGACGGCGTCGGGTCCCAGGTGACCGCGGGTGAAGCCGGAGACCACCGCAGCGGCCGCGAGGTAGGGAACGGCTGCCGCCAGAGCGATCGCCGCGTACCCGGCGTCGCTCGAGCCGGTCAGCTGCAGCAGCAGGAGCGCCGCGCCTCCGCCGGCCACCGCGGCGATGGAGCCCGACGTCGTGGAGAGCGCGTTCGCCGGCACGAGCGCGTCGGTGGTGTGCGGAAGCCCGGCCGACAGCGCCGCCAGCACGAACCGGTTGACCGAGACCACCACCAGCCCGGCGGCGTAGAAGGGCACGCCGTCGACGCCGCCCAGCACCACGGCGGCCACGGCGGCCACCAGCCCGGCGCGCACGAGGTTGGCCCGCAGCAGCACCGACCGCCGGCTCCAGCGGTCCAGCCACACCCCGGCGAACGGGCCGATCAGCGACCAGGGCAGCAGCAGGACCGCGAAGCCGACGGCGACGTCGAGCGGATCCGCCGCGCGCTGGGGGTTGAACAGCACGGTGCCGGCGAGCGCGGCCTGGAAGACGCCGTCCCCGAACTGGGACAGCAGCCGGGTGGCGAACAGCCGCCGGAAGTCCGGGCGGACGAGCAGCGACCGCACCGTGGTCCCCGCGTCCCGCACCCGGTCAGCCTAGGAGGCCGGGGCACGGGCCGACGGCGCCGTCGTGCGGCACACTGGGTCCGGTGACCCCGGTGCCCGATCCCGAGTCCGGCCCGCCCGCGCGACCCGCGACGGGTCGCCGCCGTGCGGCCGTGCCGGCGCTGTCCATCGGCCGGCTCGAGGACGTGCGGCCCGGCTCCCTGCTGGTGGCCATGCCGGGGCTCATCGACCCCACCTTCGCCGGCGCCGTGGTCTACGTCCTCGACCACTCGGAGACCGGCACGCTGGGCGTGGTCCTGGGCAGCCCCAGCCAGGTGGACATCCGCGACGTGCTGCCCGGCTGGTGCGACCTGGCCGTCGCTCCCGCGGTGTTCCACGTCGGCGGGCCCTGCGAGACCGACACGGCGCTCTGCCTGGCGCGGTGCGTCGGGCCCCCGCCCGGGCCCGGCAGCGGGCTGCGGCCCGTCGCCGACGGGATCCACCTGGTCGACCTCGACGTCGCCCCGGACCCGCTGGCCGGCCGGGTGCAGGGCCTGCGGGTGTTCGCCGGCTACGCGGGCTGGTCGCCCGGGCAGCTGGCCGGCGAGCTGGCCGAGGGAGCCTGGGCCTGTGTGCCCGGTTCGCCGGAGGACGTCCTGGCCGAAGTCTCCGGACCCGAGCTGTGGCGACGTGTGCTGAGCCGTCAGACGGGACGGCTCGCCGTCCTCAGCACCGCGCCGGCCGATCCGTCGGTGAACTGAGTCCCGGTGCCGGAAGGCGCCGTCATCTGGTAGGAAGTACCTGGGAAGGGGCGGTCTGGGGAAGAGGCCGCCCCTTCCCGCATGTCCAGGGCGTGAAAGCTCCGCCCCGGGCGCGCGCTCAGAGCCCCAGCGCCGCGGCGAGCTCGGGATGGTCGGCCGCCGGTGCGGTCTGCTCCTCGGGCGGCAGGTCCAGCGACCGGCGGCCGTGGTCGGCCAGCGTCGTCGTCGCCTCCAGGTCGTCGGCGCCGGGACCGGCCGGCAGCGGTGTGGCGAACTGCACCAGCACGTCGTCGGTCGAGGACACGGCCACGGTGCGGCTGCCGGGCAGGCCGAACAGCTCGGTGGGCCGGCCGTCGATCGACCGCCGCCCCTGCCAGCTGTACCCGTCGTCGAGGAAGGCGGCCGGGTCGTCGGCGTCGTCGGCGGCCAGTCCGAGCACGACGGTCACCAGGACGTCGACCAGCGGCGGCTGCGCCGAGTCCGTGGCGATCGGCCGGCTCAGGTAGGTCTCCCCGGTGCCGGCCAGCGCCTCGGCCATGCCGGGCACGTCGCCGAACCAGAGGTCGTCCCGGGTGAAGAAGACGGTGCGGGCCTCCTCGGTGCCTCCCGTGCTGGTCACCGCCTGCGCCCGGCCGGTGCCGGCCCGGAAGTCGACCTCGCCGGTCAGGGTCAGCACGGCCTGCCGCCCGTAGGGGACGGTGACCACGAAGTCGGCGCCGCCCTGCTCGTGGTTGCGCTGCAGCAGGCCGGCCAGCAGGGCCGCGTCGGCCTCGGTCAGGGCGTCCCCGGCATCGCGGCGTGCGCCGTCACCGGCGCAACCGGCCACCAGGGCCACCAGCAGCCCGAGTGCGGGCAGCAGCGCGAGGGTCGGGGGCCGCATGGGCGTCAGCGTAGGGAGCCTGCGGCCCGGAGCCCGGCAGACGCGACGAGGGCCCGCACTCCGGCAGGAGTGCGGGCCCTCGTGAGGTGCTGGAACGGCCGGCCTTCAGGGGCCCGCGCCGAGCGTGCGAGGCGTGGGGGGAAGGCCGGTCCTTCAGTCGATGTCGCCGCGGATGAAGGCCTCCACGGAGTCGCGCGCCTGGCTGTCGTCGTACTGCACCGGCGGGGACTTCATGAAGTACGAGGACGCCGAGAGGATCGGGCCGCCGATGCCGCGGTCCTTGGCGATCTTCGCGGCGCGGACGGCATCGATGATGATGCCGGCCGAGTTCGGGGAGTCCCACACCTCGAGCTTGTACTCGAGGCTCAGCGGGACGTCGCCGAACGCGCGGCCCTCGAGGCGGACGTAGGCCCACTTGCGGTCGCTCAGCCACGGCACGTGGTCCGAGGGGCCGATGTGCACGTTGTCCTTGCCCATGTCCCGGTCGACCTGGCTGGTCACGGCCTGGGTCTTGGAGATCTTCTTGGACTCCAGGCGCTCGCGCTCGAGCATGTTCTTGAAGTCCATGTTGCCGCCGACGTTGAGCTGCATCGTGCGGTCGAGCTGCACACCGCGGTCCTCGAAGAGCTTGGCGAGCACGCGGTGGGTGATGGTGGCGCCGACCTGGCTCTTGATGTCGTCACCGACGATCGGCACGCCGGCGGCGGTGAACTTGTCCGCCCACTCCTTGGTGCCGGCGATGAAGACGGGGAGGGCGTTGACGAACGCGACGCCGGCGTCGATCGCGGCCTGCGCGTAGAACTCCGCGGCCTGCTGCGACCCCACGGGCAGGTAGCAGACGAGCACGTCGGCGCCGGACTCCCGCAGGGCCGCGACGACGTCGGCCGGCTGCTCGTCGGACTCCTCGATGGTCTCGCGGTAGTACTTGCCGAGGCCGTCGAGGGTGGTGCCACGCTGGACGGAGACGCCGAGCGGCGGCACGTCGCAGATCTTGATCGTGTTGTTCTCGCTGGCGACGATGGCCTCGGAGAGGTCACGGCCGACCTTCTTGGCGTCCACGTCGAACGCGGCGACGAACTCGATGTCCGAGACGTGGTAGTCGCCGAAGCGGACGTGCATCAGGCCGGGGACCGACGCCTTCTCGTCCGCATCGCGGTAGTAGTGCACGCCCTGCACGAGCGACGCGGCGCAGTTGCCGACGCCGACGATGGCGACCTTCACGGAGCCCATGGCTCTCCTTCCCCTGGACCCTCGTCGGGTCCGACGGACGCGGACCGGGTGCGGTCCGCGGATGACGGTGCAGGGGCCGCCGGTGCCGGTGCGGCGCCCGGCTCCTCGCGTCCTGCCGTGCTGCCCGACGCCTCGCGGCGTTCGGAATCGATCAGCTCCGAGAGCCAGCGGACCTCGCGGTCCACCGACTCCAGGCCGTGTCGTTGCAGTTCGAGGGTGTAGCGGTCGAGCCGCTCGCGGGTCCGCGACAGTGAGGACCGCAACCCTTCGCGCTGCCGCTCGACGGTGCGACGGCGGCCCTCGAGGATCCGCAGTCGCACGTCGGAGGCCGTGTGCCCGAAGAAGGCGAGGCGGACGCCGAAGAGCCCGCCGTCGTCGTACGCCTCCGGCCCGGTCTGGCTGACCAGGTCGTGGAAGCGCTCCTTGCCCTCCGCGGTGATCGTGTAGACCACCTTCCCGCGCCGGCCGGTGAGCGGCGGGGCGTCCGCCGGCAGCAGGGCGTGTGGATCAGGTTCATCGCTGCTGATGAGCCCGGCCGTGCGCATCCGCTTGAGCGCGGGGTACAGCGATCCGTAGGAGATGCTGCGCAGCCCGCCGAGCACCTGAGCGAGCTGCTTGCGCAGTTCGTACCCGTGCATCGGGGCCTGCTGCAGCAGACCGAGGATGGCGAACTCGAGCACCACGCCTCCCCCGGTCCCTGCGATCGATGTATCGAGACGATACAACGACATCGTGGTCCTCCGAACCACACCGCGGCCGATTGCCGTCCCCTGCTGCGTGGAGCCCTCTCGTCGCGCCTGCGCGGACCGCGACATGGCGACCCTCCGGGCCGCACCGCGGCCAGGTGCCGTTCCCCGGCGCCGTGGAGCCCCTTCGTCGCGTCTGCGCGGACCGCGACATGGCGACCCTCCGGGCCGCACCGCGGCCAGGTGCCGTTCCCCGGCGCCGTGGAGCCCCTTCGTCGCGCCTGCGCGGACCGTGACATGGCGACCCTCCGGGCCGCACCGCGGCCAGGTGCCGTTCCCCGGCGCCGTGGAGCCCCTTCGTCGCGCCTGCGCGGACCCCTTCGGGGCCCACTCGGCGCGACATCCCCGTGGTCGAGCTCGAGCCGGTACCGGCGGCTCCGCCGGCCACGGCAGCGCCGGACCAGCTCGTGGACATCATGTGGCGCTCGTCGCGAACTCCCCGGTCCACGGGCCCGCGACGTACATTGGCCGCCGTGCCCGGACGTCGAGCCGTCGTGGACTACTCGCTGCAGCGGCGAGCCGTCCTGGCGGAGGTGTACGCCGGGCGCACCGGGTTGTTCGAGGTCTGCGACGCCAGTCCCTACCTCTCTCGGGCAGCGAAGTACCACGGTGAGCCGACCGAGGCCTCCTGCCCGGTGTGCCGCAGGGAGCGCCTCACCCGCGTGAACTACGTGTACGGCGACCACCTCGGTCCCGTGGCCGGCCAGGCCAAGACCCCGGTCGAGCTCGCCCGGATGGACGCCGCCCAGGAGGAGTTCACCGTGTACGCCGTCGAGGTCTGCCGCGGGTGCGGCTGGAACCACCTCGAGTGCTCGTACGTCCTCGGTACCGAGCCCGTGCCGGGGCGTCAGCCCCGCCGGGGACGGCGCCGGACCGCCAGGGACTAGTGACCGCCGCGGGACGGTTACGCCGTCACGGCGGGCCCCTCCGTCACAGCAGCCCCTACCGGGCGCCGCCGGACGGGGTCCTCCCCCGCATCCACAGCTGAAGACGCAAGGCTGCGACGTGGGCATCCCCGTCGCCCACCACCAGTCAGGAAAGGGGTACTCCCGCGTGCCTCCCCACGACGAGACCTCGCCCGTCGGCCCGCGCGCCGGTTCGGTGCGCCGTCCGGCACCCACCCGCACCCGGAGCACCGGGGGCGGCGGTGGCGCTGCGCGCGGCGGCTCCGGCGCCGGCCGACCGGCGGTCCCGCCGCCGGGCCGCGGCCGCTCGGCGACCGGCCGCGGTGCCGGTGGGAGCGCGGGCCGTCCCCCCGCATCCGGTGGCCGTCCCCCCGGTTCCGGGGGCCGGCCGCCGGGCTCCGGCGGTCCCCCCGGCTCGGGTCGTCCGCCCGGCTCGGGCGGACGTCCGCCCGGCGGCGGCCGGCCGTCCGGGGGCAAGGGCCGTCCGGCGCGCACGAAGAAGCAGCGCCGGAGGCGCCGGCTCAAGATCGGCCTCGGCGTCATCGGCGGGCTGTTCGTGCTGCTCGGCGTCTTCATCGGCGTGGTCTACGCGAGCACGGAGGTGCCCAGCCCCGACTCGATCACCAACGCCCAGACGACGGTCGTCTACTACGCCGACGGCACCACCGAGATGGCCCGGCTCGGCGACGAGAACCGCACGAGCGTCCCGCTGGACCAGGTGAGCGAGGCCGCCCAGAACGCCGTGCTGGCCGCGGAGAACCGCGACTTCTACACCGACCCGGGCATCTCGGCGACGGGCATCGTGCGCGCGGCCTGGAACAACGTCACAGGTGGCTCGACGCAGGGTGGCTCGACGATCACCCAGCAGTACGTGAAGAACGCGATCCTGGAGAACTCCGAGCAGACGTTCAGCCGCAAGTTCCAGGAGCTCTTCCTGGCCATCAAGCTGGACAACAACTACTCGAAGGAGCAGATCCTCGAGAACTACCTCAACACCATCTACTACGGGCGCGGCGCCTACGGCATCGAGTCGGCCGCGAAGACGTACTTCGGCGTGCCGGCCGCCGAGCTGACCGCCCAGCAGGCGGCAGTCCTCGCGGTGCTGATCCGCAGCCCGACCGCCAACGACCCGGAGACCAATCCCGAGGGCGCGCAGAACCGCTGGGAGCTGGTGCTCGACGCGATGGTCGGCGAGGGCTGGCTGTCCGCCGAGGAGCGGGCCCTGTCGCAGTACCCGGTCGTGCTGCCCAAGGTGCCGCCGTCGAGGGGTATCCCGTCCGACTCGCAGGGCCACATCGTGGACCGGGCGCTGGCCGAGCTGTACGCGAAGGGCTACAGCGAGGAGCAGGTCAACAGCGGCGGTCTGCGGATCGTCACGACCGTGGACAAGCGCTACCAGGACGCCGCCGTGACCGCGGTCAACGACGTGATGAACGGTGAGCCGGAGGAACTGCGCGAGGCGCTCGTCGCCATCGACCCGAGGACCGGCGCGGTGCGCGCCTACTACGGGGGGCAGGACGGACTCGGGTTCGACTACGCGCAGGGCAAGCGGCAGCCGGGCTCGTCGATGAAGCCGTACGCGCTGGCGACCGCGCTGAAGGACGGCATCAGCGTCACGGCGCGGCGGGACGGCAGCAACAACCAGAAGTTCGACGACCGCGAGGCCCCGGTGGTGAACTCCGGCGGCGTCTCCTGCGGCGCCTGCACCCTCCGGGAGGCCATGACGCGGTCCCTGAACACCACGTTCTACGGGCTGGCCGTCGAGGTCGGGCCGGCCGAGGTGCGCCAGACGGCGCTGGCGGCCACCGGCCTGCCCGAGGCATGGCAGGACGACAGCAGCATGACGCTGGCCAACGCCACCGGCGTCACCGGCGGTGCCATCGGGATCGGCGAGTACGAGATGCGCCCGATCGACCAGGCGGTCGGCTTCGCCACCTTCGCCTCGGGGGGCATCCAGCGGGCTCCGTACTTCCTCGCGCGGGTGACCGACAGCGAGGGTGCGGTGCTGCTGGAGAACACCGGCGACCCCGGCCAGCAGGTCATCGAGCCCCGCGTCGCCAACGACGTCTCCTACGCGCTCACCGACGTCGCCCGGTCCTCGGACCTCGCCCTGTCCGGTGGCCGGGAGGTGGCCAGCAAGACCGGCACCCAGGGCCTGAACCGGGAGGACAACTCCGACGCCTGGATGGTCGGCTACACCCCGTCGCTGTCGGCGGCGGTCTGGATCGGCACCGACCAGCGCGATCCCATCCGGAACGCCGGTGGCTCGATCATCTACGGGTCGGGCCTGCCCGGTGACATCTGGCAGCAGTTCATGAACACCGTCCTCGAGGGCACGCCCGAGGAGGACCTGCCCGATGCCCCGCTGATCAAGGGGGACACCGGCGAGGGCGTGCCCGAACCGACGCCGACCCCGACGCCCTCGCGCACGACGCAGGCCCCGCGGACCACCACGCCGGCACCGGCGCCGACGCGGTCGGCCACGCCGACGCCCAGGCCCACCCCGACGCCGACGCCCACGCCGACCCCGACGCCGACCCCGACGCCGACCCCCACTCCGGGCGAAGGTGACGGCGAGGGCGAGGGATCCTCGACGCAGGGCGGTGTCCTGGGCATCATCGAGGGCGACTGACCGCTCCCGCACACTGACCGGGTGACCAGCACACCGTCGGGCCCGTCCGCATCCGCGGGCGGGCCCGCGGTGTCTCCCGACCGGGTCGTGCCGAGCTGGGCCGATCCGGTCGCCGCCCAGGCCAGCGAGGCGGTGGGCGGCCCCTGGGGCTGGCACGCGGTGACCGGCCGGGCCCTGTTCTGGACCCCGCTGCGGATCTGCCTGCTCTTCGTGGTTCTGGCCCTCGCGCTGGCCTGGATCAAGCAGGCACCGTGTGCCGACGGCGACTGGAGCGGCTCCCGCCAGTACACCCACCTCTGCTACTCCGACGCCGTCCCGCTGTTCGGCGTCTACGGCCTGGAGTCCGGAGCGCAGCCCTACCTGGACGCGAAGGTCGAGTACCCCGTCCTCACCGGCGGGCTGATGGCGCTGGCCGCCGCCGGGAGCCGGCTGTACGACGGCGCCGCCGCGGCGGTCGGGCTGCTCCCCGACGTGCCGCCCGTCGAGAGCTACACCGTGCTCACCGGCCTGCTGCTGTCCGCGCTGGCGCTGCTGCTGGTCCGCGCGGTGCTGGGGCTGGCCGGCCGGAGGCCGTGGGACGCCGCGATGATCGGCCTGTCGCCGCTGCTGGTGGTCCACGCCTTCACGAACTGGGACCTGCTGGCGGCCACGCTCTCGGCGTTCGCCATGCTCGCCTGGGCCCGCTCCCGGCCGGTGCTCGCCGGCGTCCTCCTCGGGCTGGGGGTCGCCGCGAAGTTCTACCCCCTGCTGCTGCTCGGCACGCTGTTCCTGCTCTGCCTGCGGGCCGGCCGGCTGCCGGTCTGGGGACGGACCGCGCTCGCCGCCCTGACCGCCTGGGCCGCGGTCAACCTGCCGGTCGCGCTGATCGCGCCGGAGAACTGGTCCTGGTTCTTCGTGCTCAGCCGCGAACGCGGGGCCAATCCCGAGTCGATCTGGAACATGGCGATCTCCGCGGCGGGCGGGGAGCTGTTCGACGGACCGCTCGCCGAGGGGCAGGCGCCCGCCGTGCTCAACGCCTGGGTGATGGCATCGCTCGTGGTGTTCGGCCTCGGGGTGGCGTGGCTGACCCTGGCGGCGCCGCTGCGACCGCGGGTCCCGCAGATCGCCTTCCTGCTGGTCGCCGGGTTCCTGCTGCTGAACAAGGTGTGGAGCCCACAGTTCTCGCTGTGGCTGCTGCCGCTCGTCGTCCTCGCCCGGCCCCGGTGGCGGTCCCTGCTCCTGTGGCAGGCCACGGAGGTGCTGGTCTGGGTGGCGACGATGCTGCACTACCTCGGCGTCGACAACCGGGGCATCGAGGTCGAGTGGTTCTTCCTCGCGGTGGGCATCCGGGACGTCGCCGTCGTCGTTCTCATGGCCCTGGTGGTGCGGGACGTGCTGCAGCCGGACCGGGACGTCGTCCGGACCAGCTGGCCGGGGGTCGACGACCCCGCCGGTGGGCCGCTGGACCATGCCCCGGACGCGCTCCGGGGATCACCGCGGCCACGAGCCGTCCGGGATCAGGTTCCCTGATCATGGCGCGTCCTCCCCCGCCGCCCACCGTGAGGGAGGACGCCGTACCGCGAGGGAGGACGGCGGGCGGTCAGCGCAGTGCGCTGCGCACGAGGGCGATCTCCTCGGCGTGGCTCACGGCGTCGCCCGGGGTCTCCAGGACGACGGGGCAGTCGGCGGCGCGGGCCACCTCCAGGAGCAGCTCGGTCGGTATCTCCCCGCCGTTCAGCGGTGCGTGCCGGTCGCGGCTGGAGCCGTGCGGGTCCCGGCTGTTGTTGAGGTGCACGAGGTCCAGCCGCCCGGTGATGGCCCGCACGTCGTGCACCGCGGTGGCGAGGTCCCAGCCCGCGGCCCAGGCGTGGCAGGTGTCGAGCACGAAGCCGGCGCCGAACCCGCCGATCGCCTCCCACAGCCGGGCGATCGCGTCGAGCTCGCGGGCCATGGCGTTCCCGCCGCCGGCGGTGTTCTCGATGAACAGCGGGAGGGCGAAGCCCCCGTCCTTCGCCTGGTAGGCGAAGGTCTTGCGCCAGTTGTCGACGCCGGCGGCCGGGTCGTCCGTGGCCAGCACGTGCCCGCCGTGCACGACCAGTCCGAGCGCACCGACCGCCGCGGCCGCCGCCGCGTGCTGGGCCAGCAGCTTCCGGCCCGGGACGCGGATCCGGTTGTTCGTCGACGCGACGTTGAGCATGTACGGCGCGTGGACGACGACCGCGACGTCGGAAGCCCGGAGGTCGGCCTCGTCGGGCCGCGGCTTCGGCGCCTTGTAGCTCTGCGGGTCGGTCAGGAAGATCTGCACGCCGCCGGCGTCCATCGCGGCGGCCGCCGCGAGCGGTCCCTCGTCCGCGGAGCCCACGTGTACGCCGATCGGGTGGTTGGCCACGCCGTCGAACCCTAGTTCTTCCGTGTTCCCAGGTTTAGCCGTAACCCCGATCACACATGATCGTTGCTGCAGCGTGACGGGGATTACCCAGCAGCAGGTCGAGTCGGAGGTTCGTGGCACATGGCAACCGGTCGCATCCACCGGAGCGCACGGCGCGGGGTCGCCGTCGCGGTCCTCGGCTGGCTCTCCGTCGCAGCCGCCTCCGTCGTGCTGGCCCCGGTGGCCGTCGCCGCGCCGGCCGTCACGGTCCCGATCCGCGACCTCACTCCGCCCGTCGTCTCCGTCGACGGCGGCGGCACGGTCACCTTCGTCAACGAGATCCAGGACAAGACCGTCCAGGTCGGCGGCGGCGGCCTGCTGCCCGCGCTGGTCAGCGTCACCGCCAAGACCGAGGTCACCCTCGGCCTGCCGTCGGGCCGGCGGGCGCTGGCGCCGGGCGCCTCGGTCACCGAGACGTTCGACCGCACCTGCCTGACGTGCTCGATCACCTACAGCTACCGGCTGCAGAGCAACGCCTCGCTGACCTCGGTGCTCACCGACGCGGCGCTGGACCTGCTGCCCCCGCTGCCCGCCCCGACGCCGTTCGTGGTGAACACCCTGGTCCCGCTGCCCAACCTGCCGGGCGTCAACGTGCCGCAGCTCCCGCCGCTGACCCTGCCCGCGCCCTCCGCCGCCGTGCTGCCTCCCCCGCCGCCGCCCAGCACCCCGCCGTCCGCCGCTCCCGTCCCGGCCCCCGCGCCGGCTCCCGCCCCGGCTCCGCCGGCCGCGCCGCCGGTCGAGGGCGTGCCCGGCAGCCAGTACACGTACGCGACCGGCGCGGGCGCCGCGCAGCTGAGCCCGGGGGCGGACTCGGCCGGTGCGGCCTTCGACCCGTCCCGCTTCCTCGGCTCCGGCCGCAGCGCCACGGAATCGACCGGCTCGGGCTCCGGCGGTCTCGCCGGCACGTACGACGGCGCCACCGTCCCGGTGTTCGGCCGGCTCGCCGGGCTGAACGGGTCGGACCTCGACGAGGAGGGCGGCGCGCTGGACACGACCGCCGACACGGCCTCGACCACCGCCCCGCTGCCGGCCGCCGCGCTGGCCGCGGTCGTCGCCCTGGCCGCTGTCAGCGCGGCGCTCGTCCGCACCCACCAGGCCGCCCGCGCCTCAAAGTAACCGGAGCCGTCGCCGCGGCCGCCGTCTCCACCCGGGACGGCGGCCGCGGCAGTTCCATGGCTCTGTGGACGACGCCCGGGGCAGGGAGGGCGCGCACTGGTAGCCTGGGCCCGCGCGTTCCGGCACTCCACGAGCTCGTCGGGGCGCGCGACGCATGCAAGACCCTCCTGCCGCAGATCCCCTGCGGCCGCTGAGACCAGAGGAGGTGGGGTTCTCCGTGCGCAATTACGAACTGATGATCATCCTCGACCCCGATCTCGAGGAGCGCACCATCGCGCCCTCGCTCGACCGGTTCCTGACCGTGGTCACGAACGCCGGTGGCACCGTGAAGACCGAGATCTGGGGCCGTCGCCGGATGGCCTACGAGATCGACAAGAAGCCCGAGGGCATCTACGCGATCGTCGACATCCAGGCCGAGCCGGCCGCCGTCCAGGAGCTGGACCGGCAGCTGAACCTCAACGAGTCGGTGCTCCGCACGAAGCTGATGCGCCCCGAGGCTCACTGAGCATGGCCGGCGAAACCGTCATCACCGTCATCGGCAACCTGACGTCGGACCCCGAGCTGCGGTTCACGCCGTCGGGTGCCGCCGTCGCCAACTTCACCGTGGCGTCCACGCCGCGCACCTTCGACCGTCAGTCGCAGGAGTGGAAGGACGGCGAAGCGCTGTTCCTCCGGTGCAACGTCTGGCGCCAGGTGGCCGAGAACGTCGCCGAGTCCCTGACCCGCGGCTCGCGGGTCATCGTCAGCGGGCGGCTCAAGCAGCGCTCGTTCGACACGAAGGAAGGCGAGAAGCGCACCGTCATCGAGCTGGAGGTCGACGAGATCGGCCCCTCGCTGCGCTACGCCACCGCGAAGGTCACCAAGGCCTCCCGCGGTGAGGGTGGCGGCGGCTTCGGTGGCGGCGGCGGCGGTGGCGGCGGCTTCGGCGGCTCCAGCGGCGGCGGTGGCGGCGGTGCGAGCGACCCCTGGTCGACGCCGGCCGGCCCCTCCGACGAGCCGCCCTTCTGATCCCTCGATCCCTCTTCCACTGAACTTTCTGGAGTACTCCGGTGCCCAAGCCACCCATTCGCAAGGTCAAGAAGAAGGTCTGCCAGTTCTGCAAGGACAAGGCGACCTACGTCGACTACAAGGACACGACGCTGCTGCGGAAGTTCATCTCCGACCGCGGCAAGATCCGTGCCCGCCGCGTCAGCGGTAACTGCAGCCAGCACCAGCGGGACGTCGCCGTAGCTGTGAAGAACAGCCGCGAGATGGCCCTGCTGCCCTACACCTCGACGGCGCGCTGATCATGAGCACTCTGAAGCTGATCCTCACGCAGGAGGTCACCGGTCTCGGGTCCTCTGGCGACACCGTCGAGGTCAAGGGCGGCTACGGCCGCAACTACCTCCTGCCCCGCGGGCTGGCCATCAAGGCCACCCGGGGTGCCGAGAAGCAGGTCGAGTCCCTCCGCCGGGCGCGTGCCAGCCGTGAGGTGCGCTCGCTCGAGGAGGCGCAGGCCGTGGCCGGGCAGCTGTCCGGTCTCAAGGTCCGCGTGCCGGCCCGCGCCGGTGACGGCGGGCGTCTGTTCGGCCGGGTCACCACCGCCGACGTCGCCGCTGCGGTCACCGCGGCCGGTGGCCCGGAGCTGGACCGTCGCCGCATCGAGCTGCCCAGCAGCATCAAGACCACGGGCCAGCACACCGTCACCGTGCGGGTGCACCCCGAGGTCAGCACCTCGCTGGCGATCGAGGTCGTCGCGGGCTGATCGAAGGACCCCGTCCTCCTCACCCCTCGCCAGCTCGGGGTGAGCCTCTGGACGGGGCCGTAGGCACCCTGAGCGCGTGCACCGTCCCCGAGGGGCGTCGGACTCCGGTCCGGCGCCCCTCGTGGCGTTCAGGGCACCTCAGGGGCCGCGGCCGGTGGGACGGGCGAGCGTCGCTCAGGAGGTGGGTGTCATGCCGCGCAGCAGTGCGTCCAGCCCCAGCTGCCACCGCCGTTCGACCGACGCCGGTGACCTGCCGAGCCGCCGGGCGTTCTCGGCCACGGACATCCCCTGCACGAGCGCGACGACGACGTGCGCCAGGTCGGTCTCGTCCCCCTCGAGCAGGCCTGCGTGCACGCAGCGCCGGACGTGCCCGACGATCAGCTCCCGTACGGCAGCACCCGCCTCGGCCTCCTCGGCCGCGGGGTCGAAGTCGGCGAACGGCCGGGCGAGCATGACCTCGGCCAGCCGGGGGTTCTCCAGCATGAACTCCCGATAGAGCCGGGCGACCCGCGTCAGATCGGCGCGGGGGTCGGCCGACGGCTCGACGCGGGCAAGCCGGTCGGCCAGCAGCCGCCACCCCAGGAAGAACACCTCGCGGATCAGCCCCGCCTTGTCCCCGAAGAGTTCGTAGACCGCCGGAGTCGATGTCCGGGCGCGGGAGGCGAGACGGCGCGCGGTGAACCCGGCGGCGCCTTCTCCGGCCAGCAGGTCGAGGGCCTCGGTCAGCAGGCGGTCTCGGAGCTCCGGTGTCCGCAACTTCGGCCGTGGCACCCGGAGAGGCTACCGGGGCCACCCCCTCGCGTCGTAACGTAACGACGTCCCGAAACGCGGGACGGCAGTCGCCGACCAGAGAGGTGCATCCCGGATGAACGAGTTCCCGGTTCCCGCAGCCGCGCAGGACCACACCGGCCAGGCCGGCTGGGGCAGGACCCGCGCACGCACGGTGTCCTGGCACGACCCCGCCCCCACAGCGGCCGTCGGGCTGACCATGCCAGGTGCGGACTACCTGCGGGCCATGCACGCCGGACGCCTGCCGTCGTCCCCGATCGCCCGCTTGACCGGCCTGACGCCGGACGTGGTGGCCGACGGCGATGTCGCGTTCCGGTGCGTGGCCGACGAGTCCTTCACCAACCCGGTCGGCGTGATCCACGGGGGGCTGCTGTGCACGTTGCTGGACGCGGCCACCGCCTCGGCGGTCCACTCGACGTTGCCGGCCGGTGTCGCATTCACCACCGTGGAGATCAAGGTCAGCTATCTGCGCACCGTGCGCGCCGGTGACGAGCTGCACGTGCGCGGCTGGGTGACCAAGTCCGGGCGGCGGGTCTGCTTCGCCGAAGCGTCCGCGCGGACGGCGGCAGGCGACCTGGTCGCGACCGGCAGCAGCAGCATCCTGCTCACGCCCCTCGGGGACGCCGTCGGTCGGGCCGGCTCCTGAGCGCGCCGTCACGCGTCCAGGAGGCGCGGCAGGAACCCGTCGGTCCCGCCAGCACCACGAGCGCCACGTCGCGAGAAAAACTTTCGGGAATTTCCTGTCCACAGCCGGGGGACGGCGTACCCGCAGGTGACCGGCTCCGGTCGGGCACGTGGCCTGTCGATATCCCCGACGGTCTCCACATGTCGACACGCCTCCGTCCACCGACTTGTCCACATGTTGTGCAGATCGAGGTGTTGGACGGCGCCGCTCCGGGTTCCTAACGTCCCTCCCAGCTGCCGCCGGGCACGAACTGTCAGTGCCCGGCGGTAGCAATCATCCGAACACGCGTTCGGTACGGCGGCGCCCGCCGAACTCCCGGCTTCCCCACGGTGAGTGGCTCGCGGGCGCGCCCGCAAGGAGATGGAGGTATCCCCGTGGCGGTGGCCGACGAGTACAGCCGGCCGATGGCGTCGGCGCCGGAGTACGACCGGCAGCCCCCGCAGGACGTGCAGGCCGAGCAGTCGGTGCTCGGCGGCATGCTGCTCAGCAAGGACGCCATCGCCGACGTCGTCGAGGTGCTGCACGGCGCCGACTTCTACCGCCCGGCGCACCAGATCATCTTCGACGTCGTCCTGGACCTGTACGGCCGAGGCGAGCCGGCCGACGCCATCACCGTCGCCGCGGAGCTCAACCGGACCGACCAGCTGTCGAAGATGGGCGGCGCGGTCTACCTGCACACGCTGATCCAGTCGACGCCGACGGCCGCCAACGCCGGCTACTACGCCGCCATCGTCGCCGAGCAGGCCGTGCTGCGGCGGCTGGTCGAGGCAGGCACGCGCGTGGTCCAGCTCGGCTACGGCGCGGCCGGTGGGCGCGGCGACGTCGACGACATCGTCGACCGCGCGCAGCAGGAGATCTACGACGTCACCGAGAAGCGGATGAGCGAGGACTACTCCCGTCTCGCCGACGTCCTGCAGCCCACGATGGACGAGCTCGACGCCATCGCCTCCCGGGGCGGGGTGAGCCGGGGCGTGCCGACCGGCATCCGCGACCTCGACGAGCTGACCAACGGCCTGCAGTCCGGCCAGATGATCGTCATCGCCGCCCGCCCCGGTGTGGGCAAGTCGACGCTGGGGCTGGACATCGCGCGGTCGGCATCGGTCAAGCACCACATGCCCGCCGCCATCTTCTCGCTCGAGATGAGCAAGCACGAGATCACCATGCGTCTGCTGTCGGCCGAGGCGAAGGTGCCGCTGCACCACATGCGCGCCGGTTCGCTCAGCGACGAGGACTGGTCGAAGCTGGCCCGCCGGATGGGTGAGATCGCCGATGCGCCGCTCTACATCGACGACTCACCGAACATGACGATGATGGAGATCCGGGCCAAGGCCCGTCGGCTCAAGCAGCGCAACGACCTCAAGCTCATCGTCATCGACTACCTGCAGCTGATGACCTCGGGCAAGAAGGTGGAGAGCCGCCAGCAGGAGGTCTCGGAGTTCTCCCGTGCCCTGAAGCTGCTGGCCAAGGAGCTCGAGGTCCCCGTCATCGCGATGTCGCAGCTCAACCGTGGCTCGGAGCAGCGTCAGGACAAGAAGCCGATGCTGTCGGACCTCCGCGAGTCCGGCTCGATCGAGCAGGACGCCGACATGGTCATGATGATCCACCGCGAGGACATGTACGAGAAGGAGTCCCCGCGGGCCGGCGAGGCCGACATCATGCTGGTCAAGCACCGCAACGGCCCGACCGCGAACGTCACCGTCGCCTTCCAGGGCCACTACAGCCGCTTCGTGGACATGGCCAACTAGCCCGCGGCGCCGGGCCGCCGTGGCAGGTCGGAACGGGATGCCGTCAGGCGCCCGCCTCGTCGGACGTGCTCGCGCAGCCCGGCACGCTGGCGGCCCAGCGGGCCCAGTCGGGCAGCTCCGAGCGGTAGGCGCGGGCCACGGACGGGTTCGTGGCCGCCGTCCAGTCGACCGAGCCCCCGATCTCCGACTCGTCCTTCCGCCACTCGAACCAGTTGATCATCGCCAGTCGCGGTAGGCGCCGGCTGAGCTCGGGGTCGTGGATCTGACGCCACCACGCGCGTTTGATGGTGAGCTCATCGGCGCCGCCGGCGCCGGGCGCGTACAGCGCTGCGGTCTCGGGGATGGCCAGTGGCTTGCCTTGCTCGCCGGCGTAGCGGCCGTAGAAGTCCGGCAGCCCCCGGTCGTCCCCGCCGAGCCCGTTGTACCGACCGGTCAGCTGAGCCACGAACTTGTCCGGCTCGGGCACTTCGTTCTCCCCCCAGGGGTGGCTGTCACCCCAGTGGTAGAGCGACATGCCGACCCAGTCGACGGCGTCGGCGCCGGGCCAGTAGGGGGCGTACGGGTCGTCGGCGGCGGTGACCGCCCCGTCCCCGTCGCTGTCCAGCGCGGCGGCGTCCGGGCTCCCCGCGGCGGCCTGGTGGGCACCGCCGGCGAAGGGATGCCCACCGCCGTAGTTGGGTGCCCACATGGTGGCCGAGCCGGGTGCCCGCGTGTGGATGGCCGAGGCGAGCAGGCGAAAGGCGGAGACGTAGGCCGCCGGCTGCTGCCCCCACGGGTACCAGGAGCCGTTCATCTCGTGTGCGAAGCGGACGATGACGGGCACGCCCCGCGCGTTGTAGCCGTCCAGGCGTTCCGCCAGCTCGACGGCCGTGTCCTCGGTGACGACGTCCAGGCCGTCCCGCGGCTCGAGGGTGAGCAGGAGCAGGCCCCCCTCGGCCCTGACCTGGTCCACGGCCGCATCGACGTTCCGTCCGTCGTCGCCCGTGAGCGGGAAGCTCGTGAAGCTGACCACCACCGCTGGGTCCTGCCCGAGGGCATCGGCGTAGGCGGCCAGGGTCTGCTGGCCCCAGTCGAGGTTGGCGCCGAGGTAGATCCCGTCGGCCGGAACGAGGGTCTCGGCAGGAGCGGGCGTGCAGGTCGGCTCGGTGCTCGCTGCGTCGTCGGAGACGGCACAGCCGGTTCCGGCCGTGAGCAGGGCAGCGGCGAGCACCGCGGGGCCGAGCTGTGGTCGTTCGCGGCCCTGCTGCCGTCGCCGGTCCGCGCGCGAGCGGGTCATGCCGGGGCCGTTGCCGACGGGCAGGCCGGTGCGCCCTGCACGCCGCCGTGGTCGGCGCTGCCGGCACGGGTCGGCTCGTGGAGCTGCATGCCGTCCACATCGGCGGCTGACCGGGCCGGCGTCAGCCCGCGCGGCCCGGTCTCACCCCGAGGAGGGTCGTGCGGTTCCGGCTCGGTCGGCTCCGCTCACCACCTCACGTGCGAACGCCGGCGGTCCACCGAGCGTCGGTTCCACGGGAAACATCGCGGGCTGTGCAGCAGCCGGCCATCACGGCGGGCCGGGAGCAGTGAACCCGAGGGGCCCAGAACCATGGCGGTCCTGGGCCCCTCGGGTTCAACGGTCCGTCGGACCGGCTGGGATCAGGCGGCCGCGGGGCGGGCCTGCAGGGCGCGGCGGACCTTCTTGCCGCCCGTCGTCATCTTCCAGAGCTTGCCGAGCTGCGAGGGGAGGTTCGCAGGCCGCGTCTCGGCCAGCCAGTCGTTGGGCAGGGACAGCCGGATCACCTTGTGCCAGGCGGAGGCGACCTGCTGGGGCAGCGGCGCGGAGTGGTAGGTCAGGCCGTAGCGGTCGAAGATGTCCTTCACCCGCGGGGCGATCTCGGCGTAGCGGTTGCTGGGCAGGTCGGGGAACAGGTGGTGCTCGACCTGGTGGCTCAGGTTGCCGGTCAGGATGTGCATGGCCTTGCTGCCCGAGATGTTCGCGGAGCCGAGCATCTGGCGCAGGTACCACTCGCCCCGGGTCTCGCCCTCGATCGAGGCCTTCTCGAAGGTCTCGACGCCCTCGGGGAAGTGGCCGCACATGATCACGGAGTGCGACCACAGGTTGCGGACGACGTTGGCGGTGAAGTTCGCGGCCAGGGTCGGCAGGAAGGAGGGACCCGACAGCGCCGGGTGCAGGACGTAGTCCTTGGTCGCCTGGTTGCGGATCTTCTTCAGCACCTGCTTGGTGGCGGCGCGGAACTCCGGGTTCGCCCGGCGCTTCTTCGTCGCCAGGTTCTTGCCCAGCTCGAGGTCGTAGGCCGCGATGCCGTACTCGAAGAAGCAGGCGTTGAGGAAGTTCCACACCGGCTGGGCCAGGTACAGCGGGTGCCACGGCTGGTCCTCGTCGACGCGCATGATGCCGTAGCCGAGGTCGTTGTCCTTGCCGATCACGTTCGTGTACGTGTGGTGGAGCTCGTTGTGCGAGTGCTTCCACTGCGCCGCGGGGCTGGCCATGTCCCACTCCCACGTCGTGGAGTGGATCTTCGGGTCCCGCATCCAGTCCCACTGGCCGTGCAGGATGTTGTGGCCGATCTCCATGTTCTCGAGGATCTTGGCCAGCGAGAGCCCGGCGGTGCCCACGAGCCAGGCCGGCGGGAACATCGAGACGAGCAGGACGGCGCGGCTACCCAGCTCGAGCTTGCGCTGCACGTCGATGACCCTGCGGATGTAGGCGGCGTCGTCCTCACCCAGGCTGTCGCGCACCTCCTGGCGGATGGTGTCGAGCTCCTTGCCGATCAGTTCGATGTCCTCGGCGGAGAGGTGGGCGATCGGGTTCTCGGGCTTCTTCTGGATGACGGTCACGGTGCGACTCCTCGGGCTCGGACGGTCAGTGGTCGATGGAGCAGGCGCCGGCGGGCGCGCTGACGCAGGTCTGGACGAGGACGCCGTCACCGACGTCGTCGGCGGAGGTGATCTCGCCGTTGCGCAGGTCGCGGACGGCGCCCTCGCGCAGGGGGAGGACGCAGCCGTAGCAGATGCCCATGCGGCACCCGCTGGGCATGAGGACCCCGGCCTCCTCGGCGGCGTCGAGGATCGGCGTGGTGCCCTCGACCTCGATGGTCGTGCCGTTCCTCTCGAAGGTGACCGCGCCGCCCTCGCCGGCGCCGGCCAGGATGCGGGGGCGGAAGCGCTCGGTGTAGAGCTTCTCGGCGACGCCGACGGCGGCCCAGTGCTCCTCGAGCGCCTCGAGCATGCCCACGGGCCCGCAGGCCCAGGTGGCGCGCTCGTGCAGGTCGGGCACCAGCTCGGCGATGGAGCGGGCGTCGAGCATCCCGGCGGAGTCGGTGTGCTGCTCGATCAGCCGGATGCGGCCCTCGGCGGCCAGCTGCCGCAGCTCGGCGCCGAAGACGACGTCGTCGGCGGTGGGCGCCGAGTGCACCAGGACGGTGTCGGCCAGCGATTCCGCGTGGTTGCGCAGGATGCCCATGACCGGCGTGATGCCGGACCCGGCGGTGACGAACAGCGCCTTGGCCGGAACCTCCTCCGGCAGGCAGAACTCCCCGGTGGCCTGGTCGAGCTGGATGATCGTGCCCGGCTGCACGCGGTGCACCAGGTGGTTGGACACCTTGCCGCTCGGGATGGCCTTGACGGTGATCGTGAAGCAGCCGTCGGCGCGGTCCAGGACCGAGGTGATCGAGTAGGCGCGCCACTGGCGGACGCCGTCGATGTCGATGCCGATGCGGACGTACTGGCCGGGGACGTGCGGCAGCCAGTCCTTGCCGGGGCGGATCACGATGCTGGCCGCGTCCTGTGTCTCCGGGTGCACGGCCTCGATGCGGCCGCGGAGGGCTGCGCCGGACCGGAGCGGGTCGAACAGGTCGAGGTAGTCGACGGGCAGCAGAGGCGTGGTCACCATCTCGGCCAGCCGCACGGCCCGCTTCCGAAGCGTGGCCAGGGGCGACCGCACCGAGGTCGGGCGGGGAACGGTCGTCGTCATACACAGAGGGTTGTCCAACTCAGGCGTCAGTTACCTGTGTGACGGACGTGAATCAGCCGCTATGTTCTGTTCCCTGCGAACAAGGGAAGGCGCGGCATGGCGGACCCATCACTGAGCATCCCGGCCCCGGTTGCCGACGAGATGCGACGGGAGCTGCCGTCGGTCGCCGAGCAGACGGTCGCGGCGATCGTCGTGGAGGTGCCCAGCTACACCGGCGCGTTCAGCGGGGAGATGGGCCGGAACATCGAGAACGCCGTCCAGCTGGCCCTCGGCGGCTTCCTGGAGCTCGCGTCCGAGGGCGGGGACGGCGACGCCAGCACGCCCATCCAGCCGGCGCTGGACGGCGCCTACGCGCTGGGCCGGGGCGAGGCCCGCAGCGGTCGGTCGATGGACGCCCTGCTCGGCGCCTACCGGGTCGGCGCCCGGGTGTCCTGGCGGCACATGGCCGACAGCGCTGTGCGGGCCGGCCTCTCCGCGGAGCAGCTCGCCCACTTCGCGGAGCTGGTCTTCGCCTACATCGACCAGCTGTCGGCCTCGAGCGTCGCGGGCCACAGCGACGAGCTGGCCACCACGGGCCGCGTGCGGGAGCGCTACCGCGAGCGGCTGGCGAACGTCCTCCTGGGCCGGGGCTCCCGGCGGGACAAGGAGGCGGCCGCCGAGCGGGCCGACTGGACGCTGCCACGGACGCTGACGGCGGTGATCGTCCCGGAGGCGCGGGTGCGCACCGCCCTGGCCGCGCTGGATGAGCGCACCCTGCGGTCGACCGACGACGTGCCCGGCTCGGCCGACGCCGGCGAACTGGTGGCCCTCCTGGTCCCGGACGCCGAGGGCCGCTCCCGGCCGGCCCTGATGCGTTCCCTGCGCGAGGCCGAGGCGGTCGTGGGCCCCGCGCGCCCGTGGGACGAGGTCGACGTCTCCTACGCGCGGGCGCTACGGGCGCGGCAGCTGGGGTGGACGGCGGGCGAGGGCGGTCCGCTGGACACCGAGGCACGGCTGACCGAGCTGGTGCTGCGGGCCGACGAGTCGGCGCTGGCCGACCTGCGCGCCCAGGCGCTCGCCCCGCTGGCCGACCTGAGCGAGAGCGCCCGGGAGAAGCTGACCGAGACGCTGCGCTCGTGGCTGCTGCACCAGGGCCGACGGGACGCCGTCGCAGCGGAGCTCTTCGTGCACCCGCAGACCGTGCGCTACCGGATGACCCAGCTCCGCGAGCTGTACGGGCCCCGTCTGGAGGAGCCCGCCACGGTCCTCGCGCTGGTCCTGGCGCTGGGCGTGCTGCCGGAGGGGACGACGACGTGAGTTTTCTGATCGTGCACGGGTGGGAGAACCGGCGGCCGGAAGGGCACTGGCAGCGCTGGCTGGCCGAGCGGCTCGCCGACGACGGGCACGAGGTGCGGTACCCCCAGTTCCCGGAGCCCGACGTCCCGGTGCTCGGCGACTGGCTGGACCTCCTGCGGTCGGAGCTGGATGCTCTGGGCAGCGACGGCGAGCGGGTCCTCGTGTGCCACAGCCTCGCCGTCCTGCTGTGGTGGCAGGCGGCGCCCTCGCTGGGGGTGCTGCAGCCCGACCGGGTGCTGCTGGTGGCGCCGCCGTCGGCCGACGTGCTGCGCGGGTACCCCGAGGTGGCGGCGTTCGCCCCGGCCGGCATCGAGACGACACCGCTGCCGGCCGACCTGCGGGCGTGGGTGCGGCTGGTGGCGAGCGACGACGACCCGTACTTCCCGGGCGGTGCGGCGTCGCTGTACGCCGGCACCTTCGGGATCGACGCCGACGTGATCCCCGGCGGGCGGCACCTCGACCTGCCCGCCGGGTACGGCTCGTGGCCGTCGGTGCGGGCCTGGTGCACCGACCCGTCGGTGCGCATCGAGGGCCGGTGAGCGCGCTCCGCGCCGCGGTGGCCGGGGCGACCGGCGTGCCGCTGGACGTCGCGGTGGAGGTGGACGGCGACACGGGCCTGGGCGGGCCCCTGGCCGTGCCCGACCTCGTGCTCGGATCGGTCGCCGCCCAGCTCGTGGCGGCGCGGCTGCTGACCGGGAAGCCCGCGCCGGTGCGCCTGGACGCCGCACACGTCGGCCTGGCGGCGCGCAGCGAGCGGTACGCACGGCTGGGTGGGCGTCCGGTGGGCATGGGTTTCGCGCCGCTGTCCCGGTTCTGGCGGACCGCCGACGGCTGGCTGCGGCTGCACGGGAACTATCCGCACCACCGGGCGGCCGCGGCGTCGGTCCTGGGCTCGGAGGAGGTCGGCGCGGTGGCGGCCGCTGCGAGGGGATGGGCGGCCGAGGAGCTGGAGAGCGCGGTGGTCGCGGCCGGAGGTGCGGCGGCCGCCGTCCGGACGCCGGAGGAGTGGGCGGGCTCCCCGCAGGGCCGGGCGGCGGCCGGGCTGCCGCTGCTGACCCTGCGCCGGGTGGCGGAGTGCGCCCCGCGGCGACCCGCGCTGCGCGGGCTGCGGGTGCTGGACCTGACGCGGGTCATCGCCGGGCCGGTGGCCACGCGCGTGTTGGCCTCGCACGGCGCGGACGTGCTGCGCGTGGACGGGCCGCGGCACCCCGATCTGCGGGACGGACTGGTGGACACCGGCGTCGGCAAGCGGCACGTGGTGCTGGACCTGGCCGACGCGCAGGACCGGGCTCGGGTCGAGGAGCTGCTGGCGGCGGCGGACGTGGTGGTGCAGGGCTACCGCCCCGGCGCGCTGGAGGCCTTCGGCATGGATCCCCCGGCGCTCGGGCGGCGGCACCCGCACCTGGTCGTCGTCCGGCTGTCGGCGTGGGGGCTGGGCGGGCCGTGGGCGGACCGGCGGGGCTTCGACTCGCTGGTGCAGGCGGCGACGGGCATCGCGACGCTGTGCGGGACGGCGAAGGAGCCGGGGGCGCTGCCGGCGCAGGCGCTGGACCACGCGACCGGCTACCTGGCGGCCGCGACGGTGCTGGCGGCGCTGGTGCGGCAGCGCGAGGAGGGCGGCGGCTGGTACGGCGAGCTGTCGCTCGCGCAGACCGCGCAGGCGCTGCTCGCCGCCCCGCGGGACCCGTCCGCGCCGGCCCCGGCGCCCGATCCCGCCCCCTACCTGCAACGGCTCGACTCGACCGACGGCCCGGTCGAGGTCGTCGCGCCGCCCGGTTCCCCGCGGTGGACGGCGGCGGCCGTGCTGCCGCCGGCGGCTGCGCCGGTCTGGCACCTCCGGGCAGGATCGCCGCCGTGACCGTGGACCTTCCCGCCGCCGCCGCGTTCCTCGCCTCGTCCGGCCGGGTGCTCGACCGCCGCCGCTTCGAGCTGCTGACCGGGTCGGGCGGCGCCGACGCCGTGGTCGCCGCCGTCGACGGCTACCGGAATGCCGACGGCGGCTACGGCTGGGGCCTGGAGCCGGACCTGCGCTCGGGGACCAGCCAGCCCGGCGGTGCGCTGCACGCGCTGGAGGCGTTCGCCGACCTGGCGCCGGCCTCGACGCCGCGGGCCGCGCAGGTGTGCGACTGGCTGGCGTCGGTCTCCCTGCCCGACGGCGGGCTGCCGTTCGCGCTGCCGGTGCCCGATCCGGCGGCGTGCGCGCCGTTCTGGGCGCAGGCGGATCCGACGACGTCCTCGCTGCAGATCACCGCCGTGGTGGCGGCGACCGCCCACCGGCTGGCGGCGGTCGATCGGGCGGTGGGGGAGCACCCGTGGCTGGCGGGGGCGACGGCGTACTGCCTGGGCGCCATCGCGGCGCTGGACGCGTCGGTCAACGCCATGGAGCTGGCCTTCGCGGTGCAGTTCCTCGACGCGGCGGGCCGCTCCGGTGCGGTCTCGGACGAGGCGCGGACGCTGCTGGACGGGCTGCGGGGGCTGATGCCGGATGATGGGCTGCTGCACGTGGCCGGGGGCGCCGAGGACGAGTTCATGCGGCCGCTGGACTTCGCTCCCTTCCCCGGCGGGCCGGCCCGGGAGCTCTTCGCGCCCGCCGTGGTGGACGCCGAGCTGGACCGGCTGGCCGCGGGGCAGCAGCCCGACGGCGGGTGGATCGTCGACTTCGACAGCTGGTCCCCCGCCGCCGCCCTGGAGTGGCGCGGGCACCGGACGGTGAACGCGCCGGCCCTGCTGCGCGCGAACGGCCGCCGCTGAGCCGTTCCCCCGGCCGACGTGGTGCGCGGATGCGCCGTTCCAGGCCGGCGAGTGGCGCATCCGCGCACCCCGTCGGCGGGACTCAGACCGGGCGGAGCACCGCGACGAGGAAGTCGGCGTCCGGGGTGAACGGCCGCAGGTCCCAGGTGGACAGCAGCAAGTCCTCGGCCCAGCCGGTGGCCCGCGCGTCGGCGAGGAAGTCGTCGAACTCGTAGCCCCGCCCGGCGCCGAAGCCGAGCACGGCACGGCCGTCGGCGGCGACGTGGGCGCGCATCCGGCGCAGGACCTCCTGCCGGGTGCTCTCGGCCAGGAACGTCATCACGTTCCCGGCGCACACGATGACGTCGAAGGCGGTGTCGATGCCCTGAGCGCGCAGGTCGAGCTCGGCCAGGTCGCCGACGAGCCAGCGCGGGCCGGGGTGGTCCTCCTCGGCCGCGGCGATCAGCACGGGGTCGGCGTCCACCCCGACCACCTGGTGCCCGACCTCGTGCAGGAGGGCGCCCACGCGGCCGGGTCCGCAGCCGGCGTCGAGCACGTGCGAGCCGCGGGGCAGCATCGCGTCGACCAGCCGCGCCTCGCCCACCAGGTCCATCCCCTGCTCCGCCAGCGTGCGGAATCGCCGCACGTAGGCGGCCGAGTGGTCCGGGTCCTCCTCGGTCATCCGCAGCCACGCGTTCTGTTCGGTCACGGGTCCCGTTCTACACGGGGTCCAGCAGGACGCCGGGGTTGAGGATCCCGGCCGGATCCAGCGCACCCTTCGCGGCCCGCAGCGCGGCGGCGAACGGCTCGGGGCGCTGCCGGTCGTACCCGGGGCGGTGGTCCCGGCCGACGGCGTGGTGGTGGGTGACGGTGCCCTGGAGCCGGGTCAACACCTCCATGGCGGCGGTCTTCACGTCGTCCCACATGGCGACCTCGGAGCCGGGCCGCCCCACGCCGACCACCGTGAAGTAGGGCGCGGGTCCGTCGGGGTAGACGTGGGTGAAGCGGCAGCTGACCCGGCCGGGCACGCCGGTGACCTCGTGCACCGCGGCGCCGACCTCGTCCTGCACCGTCGCGTACAGCTCGTCCACGCGGTCCCAGGTGCACGCGGTCTCGAAGGTCTCCACGATCGCGCTCATCCGGGCGAGCCCGTCGCGGCCGTAGGGCGCGCGCAGGAACGACGTCCGCCAGGCGTCGGCGGCGGTGTCCCGCGCGCCCTCCCGGCGGGGGGCGACGACGCCGCCGGAGTCGCGGGCCAGCCCGGTGAGCTCCTCCAGCCGGCTCTCCACCGGATGCACCGCGGACTCCACGCCCAGCACCAGCACGCACGCGCCGGACGTCGAGGCGCCCGAGTTCGCCGCCTCGTCGGCATCGAGCAGCCGGCAGTTCGCCGGGTGCAGACCGGCCTGGGCGATCGCCCGGACGGCGCCGAACGCGGTGCTCATGTCGGGGAAGGCGACCGACGCCGACGCCCGGAAGCGGGGCCGATCCTGCAGGCGCACCCACGCGTCGGTGATGACGCCGAGCGTCCCCTCCGAGCCCAGGAACATCCGGTCCGGCGACGGGCCGGCACCCGAACCGGGCAGCCGCCAGGACTCGCTGATCCCGACCGGCGTCACCACGCGCATCGACTCGACCAGGTCGTCGATGTGGGTGAGCACCGTGGCGTAGTGCCCGCCGGCCCGGGTGGCCAGCCAGCCGCCCAACGTGGAGAACTCGAAGCTCTGCGGGAAGTGCCGCAGCGTCAGACCGTGCGGGCGCAGCTGCTCCTCGAGCACCGGTCCCAGTGCGCCGGCCTGGATGCGGGCCGCCCGGCTCACCCGGTCGATCTCCAGGACCCGGTCGAGCGCGGTGAGGTCCATCGACAGCCACGGCCGGTCGCCGCGGTACTCGACGCCGCCCACCACCGAGCTCCCGCCGCCGAAGGGCACCACCACCACGCCGGCCGAGGACGCCCAGTCGAGCAGCCGCACCACGTCGTCCTCGTCCGCCGGATGCGCGACGGCGTCCGGAGCGCCCGGCAGCTCGCCCGACAGGGCGCGGACGACGTCGCGGTAGGCCTTGCCGTAGGCGTGCCGCGCCCGGTCGTCGTGGTCGGTGGACAGCGGCAGCCCGTCCGGCGGGGCCACCCGGGACGCGGGCAGGACGACGTCGGCGAGCCGCGGGACCGGCCGCGGGCGGTCGGGCAGCCCCGGGAGCGCCGCCGCCCGGGCGACGCACTCCGCATCGGTCAGGGCGTGGTCGGTGGTGCCCCAGCCCCACCACGAGCGTTCCGTCATGCCGGCGGCCTCCAGTCGGGGGGATCGGCGGCCTGCAGCAGCGGGTCGTCCGCCGCGAGTGTGCGCACCGGCCCGGGCGCGGTCAACGGGCCCTCGAAACGGACCGTCACCCGGCCCAGCCCGCGGCCCCACACCCAGCCGGGGCCGAGCTCCTCGTGCCGCACGTCCTGCCCCGGCCACCAGCGCTTGTCGGCGGGCAGCGGTGGCTCCGGAGGGGCGTCGTCCGGCACGGCCAACTCCGTGGCGGCCATCGGCGAGCCGTCGTCGTCCTCGGCGAACAGGTCGCCCTGGGCGTAGAGCGAGAGCCCGGACACCCCGACGCCGAGCAACCGCAGGCCGCCCTCGGCGCCGGCGTCGGCCAGCAGCCGGCGGGCGATCGTGGCGATCTGGCGGGCGTCGTCGGTCGGCTGGGGCAGCGTCTGCGAGCGGGTGAGGGTGGTGAAGTCGTAGCGGCGCAGCTTGAGCGTGACCGTGCGGCCGGAGAACGCCGAGTCCCGCAGCCGTCTGCCGACGCGGGTGGCCATCGAGTCGATCTCCCGGCCGAGGACGACGAGATCGGTGAGGTCGCGCTCGAAGGTCTCCTCGTGCGACACCGACTTCGCCTCGCGATCGGGCACCACGGCGCGGTCGTCCTCGGCGCGGGCCAGCGCGTGCAGGCCGGCGCCGTGCGCCCGGCCGGCGAGCGCGACCAGGTCGGCCAGCGACTTGGCGGCCAGGTCACCCACGGTCGTCACGCCCACCTGGTGCAGCCGCTCCGCCGTCGCCGGGCCCACGCCCCCCAACCGGGTCACCGGCAGGGGGTGCAGCAGGTCCAGCTCCGTGCCCGGCGGTACGACGACCAGCCCGTCGGGCTTGTGCAGGTCCGAGCCGATCTTGGCGACGAGCTTCGACGACCCGATGCCGACCGAGCCGGTCACTCCCCCGGTGGCCGCGGCGATGCGGGCCTTGAGGGACCGCCCCAGTTCCGTCACACCGTCCACCGAGAGGTCGTGTCCCCCGGCGGCCAGGTCGACGTAGGCCTCGTCGATCGAGACCGGCTCGACCAGCGGCGACAGCTCGCGCAGCAACCCCATGACGACGTCGGACGTCCGGCGGTAGGCGGCGAACCGGCCGCCCAGGAACGCCGTGCCCGACGGGCAGCGCCGCCGGGCCTCCGCCGTCGACATGGCCGAGCGGGCGCCGTAGGCCCTGGCCTCGTAGGACGCCGTGGCGACGACGCCGCGCCCGCCGACACCGCCGACGACGACCGGCCGCCCGCGCAGGGAGGGCTTGTCCCGCTGCTCGACGGCGGCGAAGAAGGCATCGAGGTCGAGGTGCAGGATGCTCGCCTCACGCCTCACTCCCCCATTGTCGGCGCTGCCCGGTCGCCCTGCGGCTACCGCGCCGGGTCCAGCGGCCGGTCGGACACCACGCCGGTGGTCCGTGCCTGGACGTACTCGTCCACGACGTCGACCAGCCAGTCCCCGCCCGACCACTGCAGCGGGCGGTACAGCCGCAGAGCCGTGTTGGCGACGAGGTCGCCGCCGTAGACCACGGCGAAGACCCGTGCACCGCCCGCTGTCCGCGCAGGCCACGGGCGGCGGCGACCGCGTAAGCCGTGCCCCGCAGTGGACGTGGGGGGCATGGCCATGCGGCGGCCGCTACCCCGGTCGTCGGCCGTCCATGTGGAACGGGTGCTGCGGCAGCCTGCTCCCCTGCCCCCGGCGCTCCGTCGGAGGCCCCGTTCACCCGACGGTGGATTTCCTTGCCGCCGCCGTGCCGCAACTGGAAGGGTGCTGGTCACAGGCCGACGGGAGGGCGCACGGAGTGGCAGCGGTCTTCCTCGTCATCGGCGTCCTCGGCCTGGTGGTCCTGGTCCTCTCGTTGTTCGTCGGCGAGTTCGGCGACCTGGGCATCGGCGACGTCGACGCCGATGGGCCCTTCTCGGTGCCGGCGATCGCGGCCCTGCTCGGCGGGATCGGCTTCGGCGGCGCCGCAGCCACCAGCCTGCTGCCCGACGACCTGCCCGACGCCGTCGCCGCGCTGCTCGCGCTGGCCGTGGGCCTCGCCGTCGCCGTCCCGCTCGCGTGGGGCGCGGTGCGGCTGTCCCGCGCGTTCAAGGACATGCCGACCCAGCCGACGCTGACCCGCCACTCCCTGGTCGGCGCCCAGGGCGTCGTCGTCTCCGCCGTGCCCAGCCCGGGCTACGGCGAGGTGCGGCTGACCCTCGCCGGCCAGCAGCTCAAGTTCTCCGCCCGCAGCGACGTACCGCTGCCCACCGGGACGCCGGTCTACGTGGTCGAAGCCCTCAGCGACACCGCGGTCGAGGTCGTCTCGACCGCCCCTGAAGCCCATCCCCTGCCCGGAGGCGAATCCCCGTGACGCTGGTCTACGCCATCGGCGGCATCGCCGTCCTGGTTCTCCTGCTGGTCCTGCTAGTGCTGTCCCGGATCAAGGTGGCCGGGCCCAACCAGGCCTTCCTGGTCACCGGCCGGCAGGGGCGTCAGGTGACGAGCGAGTCCGGTGTCGTGTCCCGCGACTCCTCGGGCCAGAAGGTGGTGATGGGCGCCAGCGTCTTCGTGCTGCCCGTCGTCCAGAAGCTGCACACGATGGACCTGTCCAGCCGCCGCATCCCGGTCGGCATCCGGGGCGCGGTGTCCAAGCAGGGCGTGAAGTGCGACCTGGAGGGCGTCGCGATCGTGAAGGTCGGTGGCACCGAGGACTCCATCCGCGCCGCCGCGCAGCGGTTCCTCAACCAGCAGGAGGGCATCGACACCTTCACCTCGGAGGTGCTGGCCGGTGCCCTGCGCTCGATCGTCGGCCGGCTGACCATCGAGGAGATCATCCGCGACCGGGCTGCGTTCGCCTCCGCCGTGGCCGAGGAGGCCGAGTCCTCGCTCACCGGCCAGGGCCTGGTCCTGGACACCTTCCAGCTGCAGGACATCCAGGCGGAGGGCTCCTACCTCGCCGACCTGGGCCGCCCCGAGGCGGCGCGGGTGCTCAAGGAGGCGAGCATCGCGGAGGCGCGGGCCCGGCAGGCGTCCCAGCAGGAGCAGCTGCTGGCCGACGAGGCGATCGCGATCTCCCAGCGGCAGCTGGCGCTCAAGCAGGCCGAGATCACCGCCGAGACCGACGCCGCCAAGGCTCGGGCCGCCGCGGCCGGTCCGCTCGCGCAGGCCGCGCAGGACCAGGCGATCCTCATGGAGCAGGAGAAGGTCGCGGAGCGGACGGCGGCGCTGACCGAGCGGCAGCTGGACACCCAGGTGCGCCGCCCCGCCGACGCCCAGCGTTACAAGGTCGAGCAGGAGGCCGAGGGCCGCAAGAACACGGCGATCCTCACCGCCGAGGCGCAGCGGCAGGCGACCATCGCCGCCGCGCAGGCCGCGGCCGAGCAGGCCAAGCTCTCCGGTGAGGGCGAGCGGGCCCGCCGCTCGGCACTGGCCGACGCCGAGGCGATCGAGGGCGCCAAGCGCGGTGAGGCCGAGAAGCTGCGCCGCCAGGCCATCGCCGACGCCGTCGAGCGGGAAGGCGCCGCTGAGGCGGCCGCCATCCTGGCCCGCGGTCAGGCCGAGGCGGAGTCGATGGACGCCCGCTCGGACGCCTTCGCCAAGTACGGCGAGGCAGCCATCCTGGAGATGCTGGTCAAGGTGCTGCCGGACGTCGTCGGCGCTGCTGCTGCGCCGCTGTCGGCGGTGGAGAAGATGACCGTCATCTCCACCGACGGCGCGGGCTCGCTCGGCAAGTCCGTCGCGTCGAACGTGGCGCAGGGGCTGCAGCTCTCCGGTGACCTCACCGGCATCGACGTCGCCGCGCTGCTCCGCCGCCTGGGCGGCGCCACCGGTACCGACGCCGTCACCCGCGTCCCGATCACCGCCGACGGCGACGGCGCGGCGCACAACGGCACCTCCGGCTGAGTCTGCAGCGCCTCCGCACCGGCGGCTGTGGTGGGTGCAGCCGCGCCGGATGACGTTCCGCCGCATCCTGGCGCGGTGGAACGTCGACTGCTGCGGCGTCACCCGCGCTTCGCTTTCGAGGTTCGCCGGTGCGGCCGTCGCCTGCCGCCGGGGGCGGTCGCAGCGGGCGGTCAGGCGCTGACCAACGAACAGCAGCTCAAACCTCGAGTGGAGATCCGAACCGGGCGACGCAGTGCCAGACGCGCTTGAGGTCCTGTGGGTCCCCCTGCCCTGCCCGAGCGGCCTGGCCGATCACCGCGGCATCGAGCACGCCGTCGACCGCGATGCTGCGGCCGACCTCGACGGTGCGCGGGCCGCGGAACCGGGGATGGCGGGCCAGTTTCTCCACCGTGAGCCGGCGTCCCTCGTGCCATTCGAGGGGCAGACCGAGCGCCCGGGCCTGGAACTCGGTCGGCGAACCGCGGAAGCACGGGTCGAGGACGACGGCCTCCACATCCGACGCCAGGTCGATGGGGCCGTGCACGTGGGCCTCGACGTAGTCGTCCAGCAGGCCCCCGTCCGTGGCCTCGATCTCGTCCGTCAGTGGCCGGGCCGCGAACCGCTCGACGAGGGGGAAGAGCCCGAACCGGTCGGCGGTCGCCATCGCGGTCGGCTCGAACACGGAGTCCGGGAAGCAGAACGTGGTGCGATCCAGGACAGCTCCGGTCAGGCGCAGTTGGGCCGAGCCGAAGCGCAGAGCCCCGCCGATGCGACGACGGCGGTGGTTCAGCGCCCCGTACTTCGGTCGCTCGGCGGCCGGGGCGTCGTCGTAGGCGTGCCCGAACATGCGCTGTTCCCAGCCCCAGCGGGCGCCACCGGGATGCGCGGTGAGCCCGCCGTTGCTGGTGCCGGTCTCGAACTGCGACCGGTATCGGCCGTCGCGGGACAGCCGTTCCAGCACGGTGGCGCCGCCCACCAGCCGGTCCGGGTGGAAGTTCAGGGTGACGCGCAGCGACCGGTCCAGGGGCCCACCCGACGCCGACCCCGCCACGTGCGCCACGGCCAGCCGGGCCGGGAGCGCGGATGGCGGGGGCACGACGCGATCATGGCATCGCGCGGTCGACGCGGAGCGTGGCGGATGTGCTCGACGCCGTCACTCGCTGGGACTACACATGCGAGCCATGCCAGGACGACGAGCTCCGTGATCCGTCTACGCGGAGCCGCGGCCCTCTCCGCCCTCGTCGTGGCCGCCGGCGCGGGCTGCGGTGCGCAGGAGCCCGAGCCGGCGACGCAGGAAGCGCTGCCGACGGTGTCCGTCTCGGGAGCCGACGGCACGACGGTGCACGGGACGGCCGGCGAGCTGGTCACTGACTCCTACGTGGTCGCGCGAGGCCGGTTCACCGGGGAGCCCGCCGTCGTCCACACGCAGCACGACGAGGGCATGGTCACGCACCAGGTGGTGTGGGAGTTCGCGCCGGACGAGGTGTACCGCGACGTCCGGGTGCCCGACGCCCCGGCGCGCCTGGCCGACGAGCGACGCGGCACCTTCCTCGTCGGTGCGAGCGTGAACGACGTCGGCGCCATGCGCGGGGACCTGCCGGTCGAGGCCTTCCTCGGCACCCGGCCCAGCACGTACAACCTCAACAGCTACCTCGTCGACCAGCCGTTCTACGTCTTCCTCCGGCCTGGTGCGCTGCCCAGGGACGTGGTGCAGCAGCGGCCGGAGCTGGCCGACATCTGGATCATGGCGGCGCCGGGACACTGCTACGCCGTCGACGACCTCGCCGAGTCCTGTGCCTACGTGGCCGACAGCCCGGGAGGGCAGCCGGTGGCGACGGTCGAGCCCGGGGCCCTGACGCCCCAGGGCCTGACGGCGCAGGCGGTGGAGGGCTCCGGTTCGGTATCGGCCGTGGTCAGTCCGACTACTTCACGGACTCCCAGCCGATCGACGTCACGCGGTACCGCGTGCTCGAGGGCGGCGGAGGCGAGGGCTGACGCTCAGCTGTCGGCGAGCGCCGTCGCGGGCAGCCAGTCGGCCTCGAGCAGCTCGGCGATCTCCTGCAGCGCCGAGGTGTCCGCACCCGCGGTGGAGCCGGTGACCGCCAGCCGCTCCACCATCACCCGCGCCACCTGCTCCTCCACGGTGTCCTCGGCGAAGGCCACCAGCCACGGCGAGGTCTTCCCGTCGCGGTGGGTGCGGCCGGTCACCTGGCGGGCCTGGATGCCGGAGAACCGCGGCTGGTGGAACAGCCCGACCCGCGGCAGCTCGGAGGCGTGCGAACCGTCCGGCAGCAGCTCACCGGCGTGCAGGCTGATCGAGGCGGTCACGGTGAACACGCACACCTGAGCCTCGCCCCGCTGGAAGCGCAGCCGCTCGGCCTCCACGTCGAACCGGTCGCGGCCGTAGATGCCGGCCACCTCGATCCCCGCCGCCAGCAGGGCCTCCCGGATGGGATCGGCGGCGGTCTCCACGAACTCGACCGACACCGCGACCTGCCGCTCGGCCTCGACCTGAGCCCTCACCCAGTCGACCGTGGCCTGGACCCGGATCAGCCCCGCCTTCTGCCGGAACCGCAGCAGCGCGGCGCGGCCGCGGGCGGTCTGCCGCCCCCGCCGGGCCAGCTGCATCTCGGCGCGGAACTCGGACCACTCCGCCTCGTAGGACGCCCGCTCGGTCGGCGTCAGCGCTACCGGCGCCCCACCCACCGACACCGCACCCCAGGGCGCGGGACGGTGCAGCGTGGCGGGCGGTTCGGCCTCGGCCAGCCAGCCCTGCAGCGTCGCGAGGTCGGCCCGTCGCTCGTCGGCGTCCTCGGTCCACTGCCAGCCGTAGCGGCCACGTTCCACGTGGAACCCTCGCGCGGCCAGGCGGGCGGGGAGGTCGGCCCAGTCCTTCAGCGGGTCCCCGTGCTGGGCGGCGAACTGCGGCGCCAGGTAGGGCAGCTCGAGCGGGGTGTGCGCCGGCGTCGCGGTGCAGGCCAGCACGTAGGGCGCGTCCTTGACCCGGGCCGCGCCGGAGACGGCCTTCCAGTGCTTCCAGCGCTGCGTGGTCGTGTGCCGCACCATGTGTGCCTCGTCGGCGACGACGACGTCGAACCGGGCGGCGGTCGCCCGCTGCACCGCCGCGACCTTGCCCAGCCGGTCCCAGGTGGTGACGCACCAGCGCAGGCCGCCGTCGCCGAACCCGGCGATCGAGCGGGACCAGTGCGGGATGGTGATGGCCGCCGGCCGGTCGGCCACGACCAGCACCCGCCGGACGTCGCGCTGCTCGGCGATCGCCTTGACGGCCAGGATTGCCGTACCGGTCTTGCCGACGCCGGGGTCGTCGCCGAGCAGGAAGACCCGGCCCCCGGCTGCCGCGTGGGCAGCCACGACGTCGGCGCCATCGCACTGCTGGTCGCGCGGTGTCAGCGGGCGCGCCTCGGGCAGCGGGCGCGGGGACTCGTTGAGCTCGTCCTCGACGAAGCGCTCGAAGCTGTACGGCGGCGGGTCGTAGGGCACCAGCGCCGCGGGCAGCTCGCCGCCGACCCACACGTGTGCCTGCAGCCCGGCGTGCCAGACCGCGCCCGGCGCAGGAGCCCGGAACGGCACGGCCAGCACCCAGACCCGCTCACCGGGGCCCGCGCACGGCAGCTCCGCGTTCGCCTTGCTCGGCTTCGCCGGTGCCCGCTTCCGCGGTGCCGCGGACCCCGTGCGGGTCGTCGTGCTTGTGGTGCTCCGGCTGGTGCGCCGCCGTCGTCCCGGCATGCCGGTACCTCCCCCTCGTCCCGGGGCACGGTAGGCGCCGCCTTCGACCGAGTCGCCTCGCCGGGCGGTATGTCGCGGCACCGGCAGCGGACGCCGGCGCTCGCGCGGGTTCCCCTGGAGCGGGGACGGCCGTTACGGTGCATCGCGTCGTGCCCCCGGACCCGGACGGTGAGGAGCGGACCATGTCCAGCACCTGGCGCGCACTGCTGGTGGCCCTGGCGGCGTTCGCGGCGGTCCTGGTCCCGCCGAGCGCCCCGGCCGAGGCCGCCGAGCGGACGGTCACCTACACCGTGTCCTCACGGGGCGGGGTGGCCGCCGACCCCGGGCAGTTCGCGGCCGTCGCCCGCGACGCCCTCAGCGACCCCCGCGGGTGGAGCCTCGGCGGCACCCTCGCGTTCCAGCAGGTGGGCTCGGGCAGCGACTTCGACCTGATCCTGGCGTCCCCGTCGGTGATCGCGAACGCGGCGCCCGGCTGCAGCGCCCAGTGGAGCTGCCGGGTGGGGCGCTCGGTCTACATCAACGACGAGCGCTGGCGGTTCGGCACCGACGCCTGGACGCACAGCCTGGCCGACTACCAGCGGTACGTGATCCTGCACGAGGTCGGGCACTGGATCGGCATCCCGCACACCGACTGCCCGGCCCGGGGCCGCACGGCCTGGGTGATGCAGCAGCAGTCGATCTCGCTGCAGGGCTGCCTGGCCAACGTGTGGCCGGTCATCGCCGAGCGGGAGCGGGCGGGGCAGCGCATGGGCGTCTCGGTGAACTGGTCGGCGATCGAGCGGCGCTACCGGGACCTGGGACAGGCCGGCGGTCGGCTGGGCGGCCCGGTGACCTGGGAGCTGCCGACGCCGGGCGACCGCGGCCGGATGCAGCACTACAACCGCCCCGACGGCGCGTCGATCTACTGGTCGCCGTCGACCGGAGCGCACGAGATCTACGGCCTGATCCGGTCCCGCTGGGCCCGGACGGGCTGGGAGCTGGGTCCCCTCGGCTTCCCGGTGACCGGTGAACTGCCGACCCCGGACGGGACGGGACGGATGAGCCACTTCGCGGGTTCGGGTGGCGGGTCCATCTACTGGCACCCGTGGACCGGCGCGAACGAGGTCTACGGGGCCATCCGGGCGAAGTACGGCCAGCTGGGCTGGGAGCGGGGCCGGCTCAGCTACCCGGTGACCGGTGAATGGCCGACCCCGGACGGCCGGGGCCGGTTCAACCACTTCGCGGGTTCGGGCGGTGCGTCCATCTACTGGACCCCCAGCACCGGTGCGCACGAGGTCTACGGCGCGATCCGGGGGCGCTGGGCGGAGCGGGGCTGGGAGCGCGGACCGCTGGGCTACCCCGTCAGCGGCGAGTACGACGTGCCCGGCGGCCGGCAGAGCGACTTCGAGGGCGGCTCGATCCGCTGGAACGCCGCGACCGGCGCCACGGAGGTGCTGCCGCGCTGACGGCGCGCCCCGGGCGGCCGCCGCTGCTTGGGCCTGGTGGGATGGGCGGGTGGACGACGACCTCCGGCTGCACGGCCGCACCCTGGGCGACGCCGGGCCCCGCATGGTCTTCCTGCACGGGCTGTTCGGCCAGGGGAAGAACTGGACCACGATCGCCAAGGGGCTGGCCGACCGGCACCGGGTCACGTTGCTCGACCTGCCCAACCACGGCCACTCGCCCTGGACCGACCGCGTGGACTACGTGGACATGGCCGACCTGGTCGCCGCCGGGTTGGCGGTGCACGGCGAACCGGTGACCCTGGTCGGTCACTCGATGGGCGGCAAGGTGGCGATGACCCTCGCCCTGCGCCGTCCCGAGTTGCTGCACGCGCTCGTCGTCGTCGACATCGCACCCGTCGAGTACCCGCTCCAGGGCGGCCGGACGGACGACGAGGACGAGGAGGCGTCCCCGTTCGCGGCCTTCATCGCCGCCATGAAGGCCATGGACCTGAGCGCGCTGGACAGCCGCGCCGACGCCGACGCCGCGCTGAGGACCGCCGTCCCGAGCCGGATGGTGCGCAGCTTTCTGCTGCAGAGCCTGGTGCGGGACGGGCTGGGCCCGGACGGCGGCTGGCAGTGGCGGCTCAACCTCGACCTGCTCGGGCGCGACCTCGGCGAGCTGCGCGGCTTCCCGGACCCGCCGGCCGGTGCCACCTTCGACGGACCCGTGCTCTGGATCGCCGGGGCGAACTCGCACTACGTCCTCCCCCGCGACCGGGAGCGCATGGACGAGCTGTTTCCCTCCACCCGGCTCGTCCGCGTCAAGAACGCCGGCCACTGGGTGCACTCCGAGCAGCCCGAGGTCTTCCTCGAGACGCTGCGGCTGTTCCTGGACGCCGTGTACACCGCCGACGGGTGAGCACCCTGTCGCCGGCCGCGCGCTCGGGCCATGCTGAGGCGATGCGGCAGGAGTCGGTGGTGCATCGGGTGCACCCCCGGCTGCGCCCGTTCGTCGCCGCTGCGGTGGGTTACCGGCACGAGGGGTTGCCGCCCGGTCAGCACCTGGGCCTGCCCTCCCCCTTCCTCACCGTCATCGTCGCGCTCGACGAGCCGCTGGAGATGGCCGCCCATCCCGACCCCGCCCAGTCCCCCGGACGCTACGACGGGCTCGTGGGTGGGCTGCACACCCGCCCGGCACGCATCGCCCACCCGGGGCGGCAGTCCGGCATCCAGCTGTCGCTGACCCCGGCCGGCGCCCGTGCTCTGCTCGGCTGCCCCGCCGCGGCGCTGGCGTCGCTGGACGCCCCACTGGACGACGTCCTCGGCCCGGTCGGCGCGGAGGTGATCGAGCGGGTGCGGTCCGCCGAGGGGTGGGCCGCCCGCTTCGCCGTCCTGGAGGCGGCGCTGCTCCGCCGGGTCGGGTACGGCGAGGTCAGAACCGAGGTGGCGGAGGCCTGGCGGCTCACGACGGCGTCGGCCGGCCGGTTGCCGGTGGCCGAGGTCGCCGCCCGAGTGGGCTGGTCGGTGCGGCACCTGGAGCAGCGGTTCCGGGCCGAGACCGGGCTGGGCCCCAAGGAGGCGGCCCGGGTCGCGCGGTTCGACCGGGCCCGCCGGGCGCTGGCCGAGCGGGCGGCAGCCGGGCGGGGGCTCGACCTGGCCGGGCTCGCCGGAGCGACCGGCTTCGCCGACCAGGCGCACCTGACCCGCGAGTGGCGGGCGTTCTCCGGACTGCCGCCGACGCGCTGGCTGGCCCGGGAGTTCGGATTCGTGCAAGACACCCGGGCGCTCTCCGCGGCACTGTCCACGGCATGACCTCTCCCCAGCCCACCGTCTGGCCCGCCTTCCGCGCCCGCGACGCCCGCGCCCTCATCCGTTTCCTCGTGGACGTCCTCGGATTCCAGGAGACGGTCGTGCACCGCGACGGCGACCTCGTCGCGCACGCCCAACTCGCCTGGCCCGAAGGCGGAGGCGTGATGCTCGGGTCGGCCAGGGACGCCGTCGACGACCCGTGGCCGGTCGTGCCCGGCACCGCGGCCTGCTACGTCGTGACCGCCGACCCGGAAGGCGTGCACTCCCGGGCCGTGGCGGCCGGCGCCGAGATCCTGCGCGCGCCGTACACGACCGACTACGGCTCCCGCGACGTCACGCTGCGGGACCCCGAGGGCAACCTCTGGCAGTTCGGCACGTACGCGGGGGAGCCGCGGCGGTCCGCGTGAGGCGCTCTACCGTCCGAGGGTGACCGTCGCGCGCTCCGTCCTGCTGTTCGTGCTGGCCGCCCTGGCCGAGATCGGCGGCGCCTGGCTGGTCTGGCAGGGCGTGCGCGAGGCCCGTGGCTGGCTGTGGATCGGCGCCGGGGTCATCGCGCTGGGCGCCTACGGCTTCGTGGCCACCCTCCAGCCGAACGCGAACTTCGGCCGGATCCTCGCCGCCTACGGCGGCGTCTTCGTCGCCGGATCCCTGCTGTGGGGAATGGCGGTCGACGGCTTCCGGCCGGACCGGTACGACGTCGCCGGCGCGCTGCTGTGCCTGGTCGGCGTCGCCGTCATCATGTACGCGCCGCGCGCCGGCTGAGCCGGCCGTCGCAGGATCCGACGGGCAGCCCGGCAGACTGGCGGCGTGAACGGGAACGGGTCGGAGTCCGACGGCTCCGAGGAGCGGTACACGGGGCCGCCGTCCTACGGCACGCCACCCGGCTACGGCCCGCCCCCTGGCTACGGTCCGCCATCCGGTTACGGGCCACCGCCGGGCTACGGCCCGCCACCCGGTTACGGCCCGCCACCCGGTTACGGTCCGCCACCCGGTTACGGCCCGCCACCCGGTTACGGCCCGCCACCCGGTCACGGGCCACCGCCGGGCTACGGCCCGCCTCCTGGATACGGCAGGGGCTTTCCCGGGCCGGTACCGACCTGGCCGGCCGGGCCGGGGCGACCCGGCGTCGCCACCTCGGCCGCCGTCCTGGGATTCGTCACCGCCGGCCTGACGGCCCTGATGACCGCCGGCTTCCTCCTCGGATTCGCCGCCGGCGACGACGACGCCGTGTACGTGCTGACGATCGTCACCGGCGCGCTCTGCGCTGCCGGGCTCCTCACCGGCGCCGTCCGGCTGCTGAGCCGGACATCGGCCGACCTGCTCTTCGTCAGCGCGCTCGCCTCGCTCGCCTCGCTCGCGCTCATCGCCGTGGTGGGCGCGACCACGCTCTACGCGGACGAGGCCGAATTCATCCTCGTCTTCTCGTTCCTGGGGGCACCGCTGCCGGCCGTCACCGCGGTCCTGGCCCGGAACCGGGCGACGACGGGCTGGGTGTCGTCCGGTCCCTGACGGGGCCCGCCGGTCTCAGCGGGACCGGGACCGTGCACGCCGGCGGCGGGCCTTGTCGCGGTACATCGCGTCGTCGGCCGCGCGGACGACCTGCTCGTGCACGTCGGCCGGCTCCTCGCCTCCGGGTGCGGAGCCGATCCCGATGCTGAGGCCGATGGAGACCTCCTGACCGCTGAGCTCCAGCGGCGCGGTCACCGCGGTGCGCAGGCGGGCGGCCAGCACCTCGGCGTCGGGTCGGTCGGTGTTCTCGCACACGATGCTGAACTCGTCGCCACCCAGGCGGGCCGCGGTGTCGCTGGCCCGCAGCACCGACCGCATCCGGTCGGCGAAGGCCACGAGCACGAGGTCGCCCATCGGGTGGCCCAGCTCGTCGTTGATGGCCTTGAAGCCGTCCAGGTCCATGATCAGCACGCACGTGGGCGTGCGCTCGCGCTGGCCACGCTCCAGGGCGTGCCACAGCCGGTCCTGGAAGAGCGACCGGTTGGGCAGCCCGGTGAGCGGGTCGTGCAGCGAGCGGTGGACCAGCTGCGCCTCGAGTTCCTTCCGCTCGGTGATGTCCTCGATGATCATGACCAGGTGCGGCTCCCGGCCGGTCTCCTGGGGCGTGACCCACGAGGTGGCGATCTGCACCGGCACGGGGTTGCCGTCGGCGCGCACCAGACGGCATTCCTGGCGCACCGCCCGCTCGGGCGCGACCCGGAGGCCGGCGCAGGCCTCCCGCGCGGCGGTCGCGTCGCCGGGGTGGGTGAGGTCGAACAGCGAACGCCCGCGCAGCTCCTCCGGGGAGGCGCCGAGCAGCTCGCCCAGGGCCCGGTTCACGTCGATCAGCACACCGTCGGTGGTGGTCAGGGCGACACCCATGGGTGCGTGGGCGAACACGGTGGCATGGTCGGCAGGGGGCAGCGCATCCACCACCTCGATCACATCCCCACCTCCGTCGCCGTGCCTTCATCTTGCGCGACGGCACCGACGAACGGTGCGGCAGGCGTCACGGAACCGTTCCGGGTCGCCTCAATGGGGGACCCCGGACGGGTGCAGGATGCACGGAGAGTCCCGTCAGGAGGCGTCCGTGAACGAGTTCGACCTGGTGCTGCCCGCGGCGGTCGACGTCCGCGAGGTGGGCATGCGCGACGGCCTGCAGCTCGAGGCCCCGGTCCCGCTGGAGGCCAAGCTGGAGATGCTGGAGGCGCTCGTCGCCACCGGCGTGCGCCGCATCGAGGCGACGTCGTTCGTCTCGCCGAAGGCCGTGCCGGCGCTGGCCGACGCCGAGCAGGTGGCCGCAGAGCTCGCCCGCTGGCCCGAGGTGCACTGGTCGGCGCTGGTGGCCAACCCGCGCGGTGCCGTCCGCGCCGTCGACGCCGGGGTGGCCGACCTCGAATACGTGGTGTCGGCCACCGACGGGCACAGCCGCGCCAACGCCGGGCGCTCGACCGCCGAGGCCGTCGCCGCGGTCGGTGAGATCGCCGGTCTGGCCCACGGCGCCGGCGGCTCGCTGGAGGTCATCATCGCCACCGCCTGGGACTGCCCCTTCGACGGCCGCACGCCCATCGCCCGCACGGTCGACGTCGCCCGCGCCGCCGTCACCGCCGGTGCCGACCAGCTGTGCCTGGGCGACACCATCGGGACGACGACGCCGCTGCGCGTGGTGCAGCTGCTCGACGCGGTCCGCCGGGCGTGCCCGGGCATCCCGGTGGGCGTGCACTTCCACGACACCCGCGGCACGGGGCAGGCCAACGCGCTGGCCGCGGTGCAGGCGGGCGTGACCCAGCTGGACGCCTCCATCGGCGGGCTCGGTGGCTGTCCCTTCGCCCCGGGCGCCAGCGGCAACATCGCCACCGAGGAGCTGGTGTACATGCTGGAGGAGTCCGGCGTGCGGACGGGCCTGGACCTCGACGCCCTCCTGGTCGCCGCCCGCGCGACCGAGCGCGCCGTCGGGCACGAGCTGCCCAGCTCGCTGTACCGGGCCGGTGGGCGTTCCGTGCCGCGTCCCCTGGACGCCCGGTGAGCGCCGCGGGCTCGGAGGAGCCGCAGCGGATCGTCGACCCGCTCGTGATGCGCGACGTCCTGGGCCACTTCGCGTCCGGCGTCACCGTGCTGACGGCGGACACCGCCGACGGCCCGATCGGCTTCACCTGCCAGTCCTTCAGCTCGCTGTCGCTCGAGCCGCCGCTGGTCGCGTTCGCGCCGGCCCGCTCGTCGCGGACCTGGGCGCGGCTGCGCGACCTCGGCCGGTTCTGCATCAACGTCCTGGCCGAGGGGCAGGACGCGGTGTCCCAGAACTTCGCCCGCTCGGTGCCCGACAAGTTCGCCGGTGTGCCGTGGACCCCCAGCCCGCACGGCTCGCCGGTGCTCGACGACGTCGTCGCCTGGATCGACGGCGAGCTGTGGGCCGAGTACGACGGCGGCGACCACACCATCGTGGTCGCCCGCGTGCTCGATCTGGGCGCCTCGTCCGACCGGCGCCCCCTGCTGTTCCACCGGGGCTCCTACGAGCTGCTGCACCGCGCCGAGGGCTGAAGAAGGATCCCGGTCTCCTCATCCCTCGCTCCGCTCGGCACGAGCCCCGGGACGGGGCCTGGGTGTGGGCCGGGGCGCCGACGGGCACCGCAGGACAGACACCGCGAGGGAGGACGTCATGGGACTGCTCGACCGGCTCTTCGGCCGCGGCCGGGGGCACGCCGCCGGTTCCCGAGGTCAGGGGTACGGGCAGGCGGGCCCGGGTCGCTACGCCCGGCAGCCCGACGGGCAGCCGCTGCCGGACGAACAGGCCGTCGCCCGGTACCGGTACCTGCTGCGCACCGCGCCGCCGGAGCAGATCGAGCAGGCCCACGCCGAGGCGTTCGCGCAGCTCACGACCGACCAGCGGCAGCAGGTGCTCGCCCAGCTGGCCGCGGCCGTGCCGGCCGGCGAGCGCCCGCGCACCGACGACGTGGAGACCCTGGCCCGGGTGGCCACCCGCGCCGAGATGCGCCGGCCGGGCACGCTGGAACGTGCCCTGGGCGGTCACGGGCCCGGCTACGGCGCGGACCCCGGGTACGGCGCCCGTCCCGGCTACGGCGCCGGCTACGGCGGCGGCATGGGGATGGGCGGCATGATCGGCGGCAGCCTGCTGGGCACCATCGGTGGCCTGGTCATCGGCACCGCCGTCGCCGATGCGCTCTTCGACAGCGGCCTGGGTGACGGTGGCCTGTTCGGCGGCGGGGACGAGGAGGCCTACGCCCAGGGCTTCGAGGACGGCGGGGACTCCGGTGCCGGGGACTTCGGCGGCGGCGGCGACTTCGGGGGCGGCGATCTCGGGGGCGGGGACTTCGGCGGGGGCGGCGACTTCGGGGGCGGCGACTTCTGAGCTCAGCGCCCCGTCGGACCGGCCGCCCGACGGCTGCCGCGGAGCAGCAGCAGGCCCAGCACGGGCAGCACCAGCGGCAAGTACAGGTAGCCGCGGCCGTAGCCCGACCACACCGTCTCGTCCGGGAAGGCCGCCGGATCGGCCAGTGACAGCGTGCCGACGACGAGGACGCCGACGAGCTCGACGCTGATCGCGGCCAGGGCCACCCGACGTCCCGCCGGTCCGCAGGCCAGCGCAAGGGTGGCCACCAGGTAGACCGCCGCGGCCAGCGCCGACAGCAGGTAGGCCAGCGGCGCCTCGTCGAAGCGGGTGGCCAGCTGCACACCGGCCCGCGCCCCTGCCGCCAGCGCGAAGACGGCGTAGAGCGCCACCAGCACCCGCGCGGCGCCCGGCGTCCCGGACCCCGGCTGCGCCGGCGCCCCGAGCGTGCGGTCGTCAGGCACCGGTCGCCTCCCAAAGCTCGAGCAGCCGCCAGACCATGACGCCCACGGATGCACCGGCTACGGCCAGCACGGTGCCGGCCCAGCGGGTCACCTCGGTGCGCGCCCACAGCACGCCGGCGACGGGGATGAGCACGACGCCGGACAGGTAGCCGAGGAACGTGGGGGTGTCGGCCGGGGTGTCGGCGTCCAGCGCCGCGAGGGCGACGACCGCCTGCACCAGCAGCAGCGCCTCCAGGACCCCGGCCAGGACCAGGTGCACCAGGCCGATCCGGCGCCGGGCCAGCGTCGAGGCCACGCCGGCCACCACGAGCAGCACGGCGACCACGGTGGTGACGACGACGAGCCCGGGCTGCACGGGGCCATCCTCCCGCGCCGCCCCAGCCGATCCTGCTGACGGGGGGCGGCGGGCCCGCCCTCAGCGGTGCACGGAGGACATGTCCGGGTAGCGATCACCGGCCGCGGCGCCGACCGGCGCGGCCTCGTCGATCCGGCGCAGCTCGTCGTCGGTCAGCGCGACCCCGGCGGCCGCGGCGTTCTCCTCCAGGTACCGCACCCGCTTCGTGCCCGGGATCGGTACCACCGCCGGGTTCCCCCCGCGCCCGCTCTGCGCCGTCACCCACGCGAGGGCCAGCTGCCCGGCCGTCACGCCCTTCTCCTCGGCGATCGTGCGCACCCGGTCCACCAGGGCCAGGTTGTGCTCGAGAGCCTCGCCCCGGAACCGTGGGTTGCCCCGGCGGAAGTCGCCCCGCTCGAGGTCCTCCCGGCTGCGGATGGTCCCCGACAGGAAGCCGCGACCGAGGGGCGAGTAGGCCACGAAGCCGATGCCCAGCTCGGCACAGGTGGCCAGCACGCCGTCGTCCTCGGGGTCGCGGGTCCACAGCGAGTACTCCGTCTGCGCCGCGGTCACCGGCTGCACGGCGTGCGCGCGCCGGATGGTGTCCGGGGCGGCCTCGGAGATGCCAGCGTGCCGGATCTTGCCGGCCTCGACGAGCTCGCGCAGCGCGCCCCAGGTGTCCTCGACGGGCACGGTGGGATCGACGCGGTGCTGGTAGTAGAGGTCGATGACCTCGACGCCCAGTCGCTGCAGCGAGGCGTCGCAGGCCCGGTGGACGTACTCGGGGCGCCCGTTGACGCCCAGGAACCCGCCGTCCTCCCCGCGCTCGTTGCCGAACTTGGTGGCCAGCACGACCTCGTCCCGCCGGCCGGCGATCGCCTGCCCGACCAGGCGCTCGTTGGTGAAGGGGCCGTACATGTCCGCGGTGTCCAGGAACGTCACGCCCAGGTCCAGGGCGCGGGAGATGGTGCGCTCCGCCTCCGCCTGGTCCGCAGTGCCGTAGAACTCGCTCATCCCCATGCAGCCAAGGCCCTGGGCCGGGACGGAGAGGGAGCCGAGGGTGCGTGTCTGCATGCGTCGCTCCTGCCCGGAGGGGGCCGGTCCCAACCGGTGACCCCCGGTCCCGGGATCCGGAACGCGTGTGGCAGGTTAGGGCCCGCTTAGTTAGGGCACCCTGTCCTCAGTTCCGAAGGAGCACCATGCGCGCTGTCCGGCCCCTCTCGGCCGCCGCCCTCCCCCTGGTCGCCGTGCTGGCGCTCTCCGCCTGCGGGAGCGAGGAGCCCGGCACCGAGAACGCCGCCGCCTCGGGCTCCTCGGAGATCACGGTCGACCACGCCCAGGGCGAGACCGAGGTGCCGGTCGACCCGGAGACCGTCGTGGTGTTCGACGTCGGCGTCCTCTCCACCCTGGACAGCCTGGACGTCGAGGTCGCCGGTGTTCCGGAGGCGACGTTCCCCGAGTCCCTGGAGCAGTACGGCGACGACGACTACACGAAGGTGGGGTCGCTCTTCGAGCCCGACTACGAGGCGGTCAACGCCCTGGAACCCGACCTCATCATCGTGGCGGGACGCTCCGCCGCCGCGTACCCCGAGCTCTCCGACATCGCGCCCACGATCGACCTGACGGTGGACAACACCGACTTCTTCACCTCGTTCGAGGAGCGGGTCACCGCCCTGGCAGAGATCTTCGGCGAGGAGGACGCCGTCGCCGAGCGGCTCGCCGCTCTGGAGGAGCGGATCCTCGAGCTCGAGGAGGCCGCCGGCGACGCCGGCACCGGGCTGTTCGTGATGACGAACGCGGGCGAGGTCAGCGCCTACGGACCCGACACGCGGTTCGGGCTCATCCACAACGAGCTGGGCATCGAGCCCGCCGACGAGGAGCTCACCGCCGCCGACCACGGTGACGCCATCTCGTTCGAGTACATCGCCGAGAAGAACCCCGACATGCTGTTCGTGCTCGACCGCGACGCCGCCATCGGCGAGAGCGGTGTGGCCGCCGGACAGGTGCTGGACAACGACCTGGTGCGCAGCACGAACGCCTGGGAGGACGACGCCGTCCACTACCTGGACTCGGCCGTCTGGTACATCGCCCCCAACGGGCTGCCCTCGGTCGAGACGATGGTCGAGGAGATCGCCGCCGCGGTGGAGTGACCCTCCTCCCGGGCACACCGCCATGGCCGTACCGACCACCGACGTCGCCCCTCCTCCGGCAGCCGCACCGGAAGGGGGGCGGCGTCGTGGTGTCCGCGGATGGCACGTCGCGGTCGCGCTGCTGCTGCTGACCGCCGGCGCCTTCGCCTCGCTCTTCGTCGGGGTGACCGACCTGTCCCCGCTGGACCTGCTCGACCCCGACGAGGCCGACGCTCACGTCTTCTGGGTGTCCCGCGTGCCCCGGCTCGTGTCCATCCTGCTGGCGGGGTCGGCCATGGCCGTCGCCGGGCTGGTGATGATGTCGCTGACGCGCAACCGCTTCGTGTCGCCGCAGACAGCCGGCACGACGGAGTGGGTGGGTCTGGGCATCGTCGTCGCCACGCTGTGGTTCGGCAGCACCTCGCTCATGGGCAAGATGTCCATCGCGATCCTGTTCGCGCTGGCGGGCACCTTCCTCTTCATCTGGCTGCTGCGCCGGATGGTCCTGACCGACATGATCGTCGTGCCGCTCGTCGGCATCCTGCTCGGCGGCGTCGTCAGCGCGGCCGCGGCGTTCCTGGCCTACCGCTACGAGCTCCTGCAGTCGATGGACGCCTGGATGAACGGCGACTTCTCCGGGGTCATGGCCGGCCGCTACGAGCTGCTCTACCTGGTGCTGGCCGCCACGGTGGCGGCCTACCTCTTCGCCGACCGGTTCTCCGTCGCCGGCATGGGCGAGAGCTTCGCGATCAACCTCGGCATCGCCTACACCCGCGTGGTGACCATCGGCCTCGCCATCGCCTCCGTGGTCACCGCGATCGTGGTGGTGACCGTGGGATCGATCCCCTTCCTCGGCCTGGTGATCCCCAACATCGTCACCCTCGCCATGGGTGACAACCTGCGGCGCGTCCTGCCGGTCACCGCCCTGACCGGCGCGGCCTTCGTGCTCCTCTGCGACGTCCTGGCCCGGACAATCCGCCATCCCTACGAAGTGCCCGTGGGCATGGTCGGCGGCGTCATCGGCGGCGTGCTCTTCATCGTCCTGCTGCTCCGCTCGCAGAGCCGGGGGACGGCGTGAGCAGCCCCACCCGGCGGAGCGTCACCTCCCCCACCGCGGAGCAGCGGACGGTCCGCCGGCGGCGCACCCTCGTCGTCCTGGCCGTGCTCGCCGCGGGGGCGGTCGCCGCCTTCCTCACCTACGACGTCACCGGCTCCTGGGAGTTCGCCCTCGAGCGGCGCGCCCTCCGCGTGGCCGCCATGGCCGTGGTCGCCGTGGCGGTCGCGGTCTCCACGGTGCTGTTCCAGACGGTCGCGACGAACCGGATCCTGACGCCGGAGATCATGGGCTTCGACCGGCTGTTCGTGCTCATCCAGACCCTCGGGGTCTTCTTCCTCGGCGCCGGCACGGTCACCTCCGCCGACCCGCGGCTGCGCTTCGCCATCGAGGTGGTCGCGCTCGTGGCCTTCGGCGCCGGGCTCTACCGCATGCTGTTCGGCCGCACCGAGCGCGACATCTACGTCCTGGTGCTGCTCGGGGTCGTGCTCGGGACCATGTTCACCAGCGTCACGCTGCTGGTGTCCCGGCTGATCGACCCCAATGAGTTCCTCACCCTCCAGGACCTGCTGTTCGCCAGCTTCAACAGCGTCGACCGGCAGCTGCTGGCCCTCTCCGCGGCAGTCGTGGCGGTCGTCGTCGGCTGGGTGCTGCGGCTGCTGCCCCGCCTGGACGTCGTCGCGCTGGGCCGCGACACCGCGATCGGGCTGGGGGTCGAGCACCGGCGCGTGGTCAACCAGGCCCTGCTCGCCGTGGCCGTGCTCGTCGGCGTCGCCACCGCCCTCGTCGGCCCGGTGACCTTCCTCGGCCTGCTGGTGGCCAACCTGGCCCGCCAGCTCCTGGGAACGCACCGGCACGCCTGGGTGCTGCCGGGTGCTGCGCTGCTGGCGTTGCTGGCGCTCGTCGGGGGCCAGTTCGTGCTCGAGCAGGTGTTCGGCTTCAACTCCGCCCTGAGCATCGTCATCAACTTCGTGGGCGGGATCGTCTTCATCGCCCTGCTGATCCGGGAGCCACGCCAGTGAGGGAGCAGGGCCAGTGATCGAGATCGAATCCGTCACCAAGGCCTACGGGGACGTACGCGTGGTGGACGGTGTCTCGTTGACCATCCCGGCGGGCGGGATCACGTCGCTGATCGGCGCCAACGGGGCGGGCAAGTCCACCCTGCTGTCCATCGCCTCCCGGTTGCTGCCGGCGGACTCCGGGCGGGTGGTGGTCGACGGCATGGACGTCGCTCGCACGCCCGGGCCGGTCCTGGCCCGCCGACTGGCGGTGCTGCGCCAGGAGAACTCGATGACCGTGCGGCTGACCGTGCGCGAGCTGGTGGCCTTCGGCCGGTTCCCGCACTCCGGCGGCCGGCTGACCGCCGAGGACCGGCGGCGCGTCGACGAGGCGCTGGACTGGTTCGAGCTCGGTCCCTTCGCCGACCGGCACCTCGACCAGCTCTCCGGCGGTCAGCGGCAGCGCGCCTACGTCGCCATGGTCATGTGCCAGGGCACCGACTACGTCCTGCTCGACGAGCCGCTCAACAACCTGGACATGCGGCACGCCGTCCAGATGATGCGCATGCTGCGCGCCATGGCCGACGAGCTGGCGCGGACCGTCGTCCTCGTGGTCCACGACGTCAACGTCGCCGCCGCCTACTCCGATCGCATCGTGGCCATGCGGGAGGGCCAGCTGATCGCCTCCGGGCCGACGCGGGAGATGATGACCCCCGAGCTGCTGCGCAAGGTGTTCGACGTCGAGGTGGACGTGCACGACCTGGGCGGCCGGCTGGTCGCCGTCCCCTCCACCTGACATGCCCGCTCCGGCGGGGATCAGGGAACCTGATCGTGGCGCGTCCTCCCTCACGGTGTGCGGTGAGGGAGGAGGCGCCACGGTGAGGGAGGACGGTGCCTGTATCCGGCGGTAACCCCCGGGGAGTGGCGTCGTTGAGACAGAGCACACATCGTCGTGCTCCCTCTGGAGGGCCCATGCGCCGCTCGTCCCGCCGAGTTCTCGGTGCCGTCAGCGGAGCGGCCGTCGTCGCCGCTCTGGCCGCCACCCCCGCCTCCGCCGCACCGCCGCCGGACACCCGAGCGCCCGTCCAGGACTTCCTGGCCGCCCAGCTCGGCAACCTGACCGGCAGCACGACGGTCCTCGTGCACGGCGTCGACGCCGCCGCGGCCCGCGCCGCCGTCGCAGCGACCGGCATGCGTCCGGTCACCGAGTTCGAACGGATCGGCGTGGTGGTCGCGTCGGGCACCGCCGACCAGATCGAGGCCGCGCGCACCCGGCCGGGGGTGACCTACCTCGAGGGCAACACCCCCATCGAGATGGCGCAGGAGACCTCCAACGTCGCCACCCGGGGCGCGGAGGCCGCGGCCACGCTGACCGGCGCGGACGGCGGGTCGCTCGACGGCAGCGGCGTCTCGGTCGCGGTCATCGACTCCGGGATCGACCCGAACCACCCCTACTTCCGCAACGCCGACGGCAGCAGCGCCGTCGTCGCCAACCTGAAGAGCCTGTGCCTGGTCGAGGCGACTCCGAACCCCGACTGCGTCGTACGGGTGCCGACGGTGGTCGACACCGACACGCTGTCGCTGGGCGGGCACGGCACGCACGTGAGCGGCATCGTCGCCGGCCGGCCGACGACGCTGTCCGGTGGTGACCGGCTCCAGGGCGCCGCCCCGGGTGCGAGCCTGGTGTCGATCTCCACCGGCGCCGTCCTCCTGATCGTCGGCGCGGACTCGGCGCTGAACTGGGTGCTGGAGAACCACGAGGCCCCGTGCGGCGAGGGCGTCTCCCCCGCCGTCTGCCCGCCCATCAAGGTGACCAACAACAGCTACGGCCCTACCGGCGGCGGCGCGTTCGACCCGGACTCCGCGACGGTGAAGCTGCAGCGGGCCCTGGCCGCCGAGGGCGTGGTCACCGTGTGGGCCGCCGGCAACGACGGCGGCGACGGCTCCGCCTCGCTCACCAACCCGCCAGGCCAGGACCCGACCGGCGGCATCCTCTCGGTCGCCTCCTACTCCGACCAGGAGACCGGCACCCGCGACGGCGTCGTCAGCGAGTTCTCCTCCCGGGGTGCGTCGGCCGACCCCACCACCTGGCCGGACCTGTCCGCGCCCGGCGACACCATCACCTCCGCCTGCCGGCCCTACCTGCCCATCTGCGCCACCGGCCTGGACTTCCGCAACGGCCCGGGGCTGCTCGACCTCGGCACCTTCAACACGATCAGCGGGACGTCGATGGCCGCGCCGCACGTCGCCGGCATCGTGGCCCAGCTGTTCCAGGCCGACCCGGGGGCCACGCCGGCGGAGGTCGAGGCGGCGCTCACGGGTACCGCGCACCGGTTCACCGACGGCGCGCCGTACGCGACGGTCGGGAGCCGGACGACGTCGTTCGACAAGGGTGCCGGCCTGGTGGACGCCGTGGCGGCGGTCGCGCGGCTGTAGAAGGACCCTCCTGCCCCCCGTCACTCGCGAGCTCGCGGCGGGACCCTGCAGGCGGGCCGCCGGGGTTCCACGTGGAACAGGGCCCGGGACGGCGTGACGTACGCCATCCCGGGCCCTCCCGGCGTCGCGTGCGGTGATCGACGCGGGTTAGATAGGTCCGTATGTGCGGCCTCTGCGGCGAGATCACCTTCGACGGCTCGACGGCGGACACGACGGCCGTCGCCCGGATGGTGGAGGCCCTGGTCCCCCGCGGTCCGGACGGCCAGGGCTCGTGGAGCAACGGCCGGGTGGCCTTCGGTCACCGCCGGCTGTCGGTCATCGACCTGTCCACCTGTGGCTCCCAGCCCATGGTGGACAACGACCTCGGGCTGACCGCGGTCTTCAACGGCTGCATCTACGACTACCAGGAGCTCCGGGCGGAGCTGGAGGGCCACGGCTACCGGTTCTTCTCGCACAGCGACACCGAGGTGATCCTCAAGGGCTACCACCACTGGGGCACCGACGTCGTCTCCCACCTGCACGGCATGTTCGCGTTCGTCATCACCGAGCGGGACACCGGGCGCGTGATCATGGCCCGCGACCGGCTGGGGATCAAGCCGCTCTACCTCTCAGAGACGCCGGGCAAGCGACTGCGGTTCGCCTCGACGCTGCCGGCACTGCTCCGCGGCGGTGACGTCGACACGTCCATCGACCCGGTCGCGCTGCACCACTACCTGTCCTGGCACGCCGTCGTCCCGGCGCCGCGGACCATCCTCAACGGCGTCCGGAAGCTGCCGCCCGCCACGATGCGGATCATCGAGGCCGACGGGTCGAGCACCGAGCACCGCTACTGGAACGCCACCTACGAGCGCCGTGCCGAGCACGCGACCTGGACCGCGCGCGACTGGGAGGACGCGATCGAGGATGCGCTGCGGGTCGCCGTCCGGCGTCGCCTGGTCGCGGACACCCCCGTCGGCGTGCTGCTCTCCGGAGGCCTGGACTCCAGCCTGATCGTCGGGCTGCTCGCGCAGGAGGGCCAGACCGGTCTGGCGACCTACTCGATCGGCTTCGAGTCCGTCGGCGGCCACGAGGGCGACGAGTTCGCCTACTCCGACGTCATCGCCGAGCACTTCGGCACGAACCACCACCGCATCCGGGTGGGCGCCGACGAACTCGCCGGCGCGCTCGGCCACGCCATCGGCTCCATGGCCGAGCCGATGGTCAGCCACGACGTCGTCGCCTTCGACCTGCTCAGCGAGCGGGTCTCCCAGACGATCAAGGTGGTGCAGTCCGGTCAGGGCGCGGACGAGGTCTTCGCCGGCTACCACTGGTACCCGCCGCTGGCCGGGATCGACCGCGAGCACGCGGTGCAGACCTACGCGCAGGCGTTCTTCGACCGGGACCACGCCCAGATGCGCGGCGTCGTCGCCGATCGCTACGCGCTGGCCGAGGACCCCAGCCTGGCGTTCGTGCGGGCCCACATGGCGGCCGCGGGGGCCGATACCGCCGTCGACGCCGCCCTGCGCCTGGACAGCGAGATCATGCTGGTCGACGACCCGGTCAAGCGGGTGGACAACATGTCCATGGCATGGGGCCTGGAGGCCCGCGTGCCCTTCCTGGACCACGACCTCGTGGAGCTCGCGGCGCTGTGCCCGCCGGAGCTCAAGCTGGCCGACGGCGGCAAGGGCATCCTGAAGGCCATCGGCCGGCAAATCATCCCGCCGGAGGTCATCGACCGGCCCAAGGGCTACTTCCCGGTGCCCTCCATCACCCACCTCGAGGGCAAGGTCCTGGGCCTCGTCCGCGACGCGCTCACCAGCGAGGCCGCCCGCGACCGGGGGCTGTTCCGGCCGGAGTACGTCCGCGAGCTGCTCGCCGACCCCAACAGCGAGCTCACGCCGTTGCGCGGCAACAAGCTGTGGCAGCTGGGTCTGCTCGAGCTGTGGCTCCAGACCCACGTGGCCTGAGGGACGCCGGCATGCCCCGCATCGCCGGCCACCGGCGCCGGACGGCCGTGACCCGTAGCCCGGCCATGACCGACCGGTCGTGGCGGCAGCCTTCCGAGCACCAGCGCCAGGGCATGCAGGACGACGTCGTCCTGGACATGGGCTGGGGCCGGCTGGTGATGGGTCAGACCTTCGCCGACCTGGGCGGCATCGTGCACGCTCTCCGGGCGGAGGAGGTCGGCGAGCGGGACATCTGCATCTACCCGCGCGACCCGCACGTGCTCGTGGGCCTGGCTCCCGACGAGCTGTTCATCGACCCGAGCTACACGTTCCGTCTGGACCTGCACCGCTACCGAGGCCGGCCCGAGCTCATCCGGGACGTCTTCGTGCGCACGGCCACCTCGCGGGCCGACATGGAGGCGGTCAACGAGATCTACGCCCTCAACGGCATGGTGGTCGGCGACGCCGACATCATGTGGGACAACCACCGCACCCGCTGCTTCACCTACCTCGTCGCCGAGGACCGCCGCACCGGCCGCATCATCGGCTCGGTCACGGGCGTGGACCACACCCTCGCGTTCGACGACCCCGAGGGCGGCACCAGCCTCTGGTGCCTCGCGGTGCACAACCAGGACGCACCCACGGGCACCGGTGAGGCGCTCGTGCGCGTGCTGGCCGAGCGCTACGTCGGCCGCGGGCGGGCCTACCTCGACCTGTCGGTCATGCACGACAACGAGGGCGCGATCCGGCTGTACCGCAAGCTCGGTTTCCGGCGCGTCTCCGCCGTCTGCGTCAAGCGCAAGAACCCGATCAACTCGCCGCTGTTCGCCGCCCGCCCCGAGGGCCTGGAGGACCTCAACCCCTACGCCCTGATCATCGCCGAGGAGGCGCTGCGCCGGGGTATCCGGGTGGAGGTCACCGACGGGGGATGGGGCGAGATGCGGCTGTCGGTCGGCGGGCGGTCGGTCGTCACCCGGGAGTCGCTGTCGGAGTTCACCACCGCGGTGGCCATGAGCCGCTGCGACGACAAGCGGGTGACCCGCCGGATCATGGAGCGGGCCGGGGTACGCGTCGCCCGGGGGGCGGTGGCCGGCATCGACGACGTGGCGGCGGCGTCGACCCTGATGCGCGAGGTGGGCGCGGTCGTGGTCAAGCCCGCGCGGGGTGAGCAGGGCAAGGGGATCACCGTCGGCGTCAAGGGCGACGCCGCGCTCCAGCGCGCGGTGGACGCGGCCGCGCTGTTCTGCCCGGAGGTGCTCGTCGAGGAGCTGGTGCCCGGCCAGGACCTGCGCGTCGTCGTCATCGACCGGGAGGTGGTGGCGGCGGCCGTCCGGCGCCCCGCCGAGGTCATCGGTGACGGGCGCAGCACGGTGGCGGCGCTCATCCGCTCCACCAGCCGGCGGCGCGAACGGGCGACCGGGGGCGAGTCACGGATCCCGATGGACGCGACGACCACCGAGGTCGTCGCCGAGGCCGGATACGCCATGGACGACGTCCCCCGTCTCGGGGAGCGGATCCAGGTGCGCCGGACGGCGAACCTGCACACCGGCGGCACGATCGAGGATGTCACCGACCAGCTGCACCCGGAGATCGCCGCGGCCGCCGTGCGGGCCGCCGAGGCGCTGGACATCCCGGTCACCGGCATCGACTTCCTCGTGCCGGAGGTCGGCGGCACCGATTACGTGTTCATCGAGGCCAACGAGCGGCCCGGGCTGGCCAACCACGAGCCGCAGCCCACCGCCGAACGCTTCGTGGACCTGCTCTTCCCGGAGACCCGCCGCCGCTGACCCGGCTTCGCGCCACGATCAGGTGACCTGATCGTGGCGCGTCCTCCCTCACGGTGAGCGGTGGGGGAGGACGCGCGGCGGTGAGGGAGGACGGCGGTCAGAGGCCGAGCTCGGCCCGGATCTCGTCGCTGTGCTGGCCGGCCCGGGGCACGGACCCGACCGATCCCGGCGTCGCGGAGAACCGGGGGGCGACGGCGGGCTGCACCGTGCCGTCGACCTCGACGAAGACCTCGCGCTCGACGTTGTGCGGGTCGGTCGTCGCCTCGACGAGCGACCAGACCGGCGCCACGCACGCGTCGGTGCCGGCGAAGACCTGCCACCACTCGTCGCGGGTCCGGCTGCCGAACAGCTCGGTGAACCGCTCGCGCAGCGCCGGCCACTGCTCGGGCTGGTACCGATCGGGGAACGTCTCGTCCCCGGCCACGCCCAGCCCCTGCAGGAGCGCGGCGTAGAACTGCGGCTCCAGGGCCCCGACGGCGAGGAACTGGCCGTCGGAGCAGCGGTACACGTCGTAGAACGGCGCCCCGGTGTCCAGCAGGTTCACGCCCCGCTCGTCCTGCCAGCCGCCGGTGGAGAGCATCCCGTGGATCATCGTGGTCAGGACGGCGGTGCCGTCGACGATCGCGGCGTCCACCACCTGCCCCTCCCCCGTGGCCCGGGCGTGCAGCAGCGCGGCGACGGCGCCGAGGGCCAGGAACACTCCCCCGCCACCGAAGTCGCCCAGCAGGTTGATCGGGGGCGCCGGTCGCTCGTCCGGCCGCCCGCTCGCGCCCAGGGCCCCGGTCAGCGCGATGTAGCCGATGTCGTGCCCGGCGGTGGGCGCCAGCGGGCCGGTCTGCCCCCAGCCGGTCATGCGGCCGTAGATCAGCGCCGGGTTCTCCGCCAGCAGCGCGTCCGGCCCGAGGCCCAGCCGCTCCATGACCCCCGGGCGGAAGCCCTCGAGCAGCACGTGGGCGCGCCGCACCAGAGCGCGCACCACCTCGACGTCGGCGGGGTCCTTGAGGTCCAGGGCGATGGAGCGCTTGCCGCGGTCCAGCAGAGACGTCGTCCCGATGCCCCCACCGCTGCCGCGCCGGTCGATGCGGACCACGTCGGCCCCCAGGTCGGCGAGGAGCATGCCGCAGAACGGCCCCGGCCCGAGCCCGGCGAACTCGACCACACGCACACCCGAGAGCGGACCCACGGTTCCTCCTCTGCTGCCCGGGCCACGCCGTCGTGCGCCCTCGTCGGTGGCATGCTGCCCGATGTCGGTGCGGATGGGACAGGGGGACTTCCGGTGGTCGCCTACGTCGCCGCCGCGCTCGGTGGTGCGCTGGGTGCGCTGGCCCGGTGGGGTGTCGCCGAGGCGCTGCCGTACCAGCCAGGCTCCTGGCCCACGGCAACCCTGCTGGTCAACGTCGCCGGCTGTCTGCTGCTGGGGCTGCTGATCGGGTTGGTCGACGCCGGATCCCCCTGGCTGCGCCCGTTCCTCGGCACGGGCGTGCTGGGCGGCTTCACCACCTACTCCGCCTTCGCCGTGGAGACCGTGCAGCTGACCGACGCCGGCCGTCCGGGGCTCGCCGCGGGCTACGTGGCCGCCTCCGTCCTCGGCGGGGTCGCCGCCTCGGCACTCGGCACCCTCGCCGGCCGTGCCGCCGCCCGGTCGCCGGAGCCGTTCCCGTGACGCCGCTGCTGGTGGTCCTCGGGGCGATGGCCGGTGCGCCGCTCCGGCTGCTGGCCGAGCGTCTCGCGGTGGCCGGGCGGGGCCCCGGCTCCGTCGTCGGCACGGCGGTGGTCAACGTCGGCGGCAGTGCCCTGCTCGGCCTCCTGGTGGGGCTGGCCGGGATCCCCGGCTGGGTGCTGGCGCTCATCGGGGTCGGTTTCTGCGGCACGCTCACGACCTTCTCCACCCTCGGCGCCGATGTCGTCCGCCTCGGCGAGCAGCGGCGGCCGGGCCGCGCCGCGGCCTACCTGGGCGGCACGCTCGTCCTGGGCATCGGGGCGGCCGCGGCCGCGTACGGGGCGGCCGGCCTGCTCTGAGCAGGCCCGTTGGGTAGGGTTCGACGCGGTATGACCGATGGCACAGGTGACGAGGTCGGGGGCGAGAGCCCCGTCGTCGTCGTCGCCAACCGACTGCCCGTCGACCAGGTGACCGATCCCGACGGCAGCACGCGCTGGCAGCGCAGCCCGGGCGGCCTGGTGACGGCGCTGGAGCCGTTCGTCGCGGGTCGCGGGGGCGCCTGGGTTGGCTGGTCGGGGTCCGCGGGCGAGGCGCCCGAGCCGTTCGAGTCCGGCGGCATGTCGCTCATCCCGATCCCCCTCACGGAGGAGGAGGTCGACCGGTACTACGAGGGCATGTCCAACGCCTCGCTGTGGCCGCTCTACCACGACGTCGTCGAGAAGCCCGAGTACCACCGGAACTGGTGGGACACCTACGTCCAGGTCAACAAGCGGTTCGCGGAGCGGACGGCGGAGATCGCGGCGGAGAACGCGATCGTGTGGGTGCACGACTACCAGCTGCAGCTCGTGCCGGCGATGCTCCGGCAGCAGCGGCCCGACCTCACGATCGGGTTCTTCCTCCACATCCCCTTCCCGCCCTACGAGCTGTTCACCCAGCTGCCCTGGCGCTCGGCGATCGTCGAGGGCCTGCTGGGCGCGGACCTCGTCGGCTTCCAGCGCCCCTCGGCCGCGACGAACTTCGTCCAGCTGGCCCGCCGCCTGCACGACCTCCCGGCCCGCAAGAACGCCGTCGAGTACGACGGCCGCACCGTGACGGCGAAGGCCTTCCCGATCTCGATCGACGTCGCGGCCTTCGACGAGCTGGCACGCTCCCGCGAGGTGCTGGCCCGCGCGGAGGAGATCCGCACGGAGCTGGGCAATCCGGACAAGATCATCCTGGGCGTCGACCGGCTCGACTACACCAAGGGCATCAGCGTCCGGCTCGAGGCCTTCGAGGAGCTGCTCGAGGACGGCGCCGTCGAGGCGCCGGGCACCGTGCTGGTGCAGGTCGCCACGCCCAGCCGGGAACGGGTCGAGCACTACGTGCACATGCGCGAGACCATCGAGCAGCAGGTCGGCCACATCAACGGCGTCTTCGGCTCGATCGCCGGCCCCGCCGTGCACTACTTCAACCAGTCCATGCCCCGCGAGGAGCTCGCCGCGCTGTACCGGGCGGCCGACGTCATGCTGGTGACGCCCTACCGCGACGGGATGAACCTCGTGGCCAAGGAGTACGTCGCCGCCCGCTCCGACCTCGGCGGGACGCTGGTGCTGTCGGAATTCGCCGGGGCCGCGGCCGAGCTCAAGCAGGCGTTCCTGGTCAACCCGCACGACATCGCGGGCGTGAAGAGCCAGCTCCTGCGGGCGCTCCGGGTGGACTCCCGCGAGGCCGCGTCCCGCATGCGCGCCATGCGCCGTCACCTGGCCAAGAACGACCTGGAGCACTGGGCGACCTCGTTCTTCGATGCGTTGAAGGCCCAGGACAGCGGACAGCCCAGCGGCCGGGCTGCCGGGCGGACGGCCGAGCCGCTCTCGGACGGCCGCGGCGGAGCGCAGGGGTGACCGCGTCGGCCGGCGAGCTCGACGCCGCGCTGACCGCCCTGGCCGGACGACGTCCGCTGCTGGTCGCCTCGGACTACGACGGCGTCCTCGCCCCCCTGGTCGGTGATCCGTCCGCGGCGGTCCCGGCATCGGGCATGGCGGAGGTGCTCGCGCGCCTCGGCGCGGCCGAGGGCGTGACGGTCGCGCTGGTCAGCGGCCGGGGCGTGGCCGACCTCCGGGCCACGAGCGGCTTCACCGGCCCCTACCGCTGGGTGGGCAGTCACGGCGCCGAGTTCGACGGACCGCTGACCGGCGAGCGCGCCGATCGCCGGGACGCGCTCGCTGCGCGGTTGGCCCCCCTGGTGGCGGCGACGCCCGGTGCCCGGCTGGAGGTGAAGCCGGCCAGCGTGGCGGTGCACGTCCGGGAGGTCCCGGACCGCGCAGCAGCCGCCGCTCTCCTCGCCGAGGCGGGGCAGGACGCCGATCCGTCACTGACGATGAAGCCGGGCAAGGAAGTGCTCGAGCTGGCGGTCACCGACGCCGACAAGGGCAGCGCCCTGGTCCGGCTGGGCCGCGAGCTCGGTGTCGCCGCGACGATCTACCTCGGCGACGACGTCACCGACGAGGACGCCTTCCGGGCGCTCGGCCCCTCCGACATCACCGTCAAGGTCGGTGCGGGCGAGACGGTGGCCGCCCACCGCGTGCCGGACATCCCCGCCGTGCGCGCCCTGCTCGAACGGTTGGCCGACCTGCTCGCCTGAGCCCGGCCGCCGTGTCGCTCGCGGCGAAAGAGGACGAGAGTCCGAGCGAATGGTCACCGGACCGCCATTGTCGACATGGGCGGAAAATGCCCAGGTCGCGTGATTCTCCACCGACCTCCGCCAGCGCGTGGATCGGCGACGCGTATCGACAAGTATCGGCACATCGTGCGCTGACCTGCCTCACGCATCACGAATTGGCCGGAAAGCATGAATGGTGAACGTGCGCGTCGCTGGAGTGACCACACTGACCGCGCTCCCCTTCCGGCACGAGCGCCACTTCTCTCTCAGGACGGTCACCCGTGAACGCCTCTCCCTCCTCCCCCGGTCCCGGGCGGCGAGCCGGCTGGTTCGCCGACCGTCCGCTCGCCGTCAAGTTCGGCATCCTGCTCGGCGTCGTCCTGCTGGCGTTCGGCGGCCTGATCACCGCCGTGCTGGTCGGCAGCGTCTCGGTCCGCGACGCCAACACTCGTCTGGACAACCTCAACGAGGCCGAGGAGCTGGTCCTCCAGCTCGACACCCGTGCCAGCGAGCTGAAGGTCGACGGCTTCAAGACGATCGTCCGCGACGACCCGGCTGCCCAGCTGGACGAGCTGGCCGAGGACATCGCCACGCCGCAGGGCATGCTCGAGGAGCTCGCGACCATCCCGCTCACGGGGGCGAGCGCGGAGTCCGTCGCCGGGCTGGCCGACAGCTTCGGGAGGTACACGGACGCGATCTCGGCGTGGGTCGACCTCGCCGTGGCGGACCCGGTGGGCATGCGGAGCCGGTGGGAGGAGATCCAGGCGGCCAACGACCTGACCGACGGCGATGTGTCCACCGCCAAGGACGCCCTGTCGGCGGAGAGCGACCTCGCTCAGACCGAGCTCGATGACGCCATCGCCCGCGCGCAGGCGATCAGCATGCTGATCGCGGCGGTCGGAATCGCCGTGGTTGGCCTCGTCAGCTGGGGCACCATGCGCTCCGTCACCCGGCCGGTGCGCGCCGTCAAGCTCTCGCTCGAGGCGCTGGCTGCGGGCGACCTCACCGTCGGCACGGGCGTCCGGTCCAAGGACGAGGTCGGTCAGATGGCAGCCGCCCTGGACGCCGCGCAGGAGTCGCTGCGCGCCGTCATGGCCGGCGTGGCCGGATCGGCGCACGCCGTGGCCGCATCGTCGGAGGAGCTGTCGGCCTCGTCGGCACAGATCGCCGCCTCGGCCGAGGAGACCTCCACCCAGTCGGTCGTCGTCTCCGCAGCGGCCGAGGAGGTGACCCGGGGCGTGGAGACCGTGGCCGCGGGTGCGGAGCAGATGGGCGCCTCGATCCGGGAGATCGCGTCCAACGCCGCCGAGGCGAGCCAGGTCGCGGCACGCGCCGTCACGGCCGCGGAGCACACCACCGCCACGGTCGCGAAGCTGGGCGAGTCCTCCGCGGAGATCGGCAACGTCGTCAAGGTGATCACGAGCATCGCCGAGCAGACCAACCTGCTGGCGCTCAACGCCACGATCGAGGCCGCGCGGGCCGGCGAGGCCGGCAAGGGCTTCGCGGTGGTGGCCAATGAGGTCAAGGAGCTGGCGCAGGAGACGGCGAAGGCGACCGAGGACATCGCCCGCCGGGTGAGCGCCATCCAGGGTGACACCAATGCGGCCGTGGCGGCGATCGGCGAGATCTCCTCGATCGTCGCGCAGATCTCCGACCGGCAGACCACCATCGCCTCCGCGGTGGAGGAGCAGACCGCCACCACCAACGAGATGTCCCGGTCGGTGCAGGAGGCCGCTCAGGGCAGTGGCCAGATCGCGGAGAACATCACCGGCGTCTCGGCCGCGGCCGACACGACCACCCAGGCGCTCACCCAGACCCGCATCGCGGTCGACGAGCTCTCGCGCATGGCCGCCGACCTGCGCACCACCGTCGGCAGGTTCACCTACTGACCTGGTGCGGCCGCAGGGGCCGCGCGGACGAGGAAGCGCACAGCCGATCCGGCTGTGCGCTTCCTGCGTATCCGGCACCGGTCAATGGCCCGGAATTGTCGACAAGTATCCGGCCGGATTGCGGTGGCCGACCTTTCTCGACCGAGATTCGACACAGCATGTTTCGAAGCTCGCGGAAGGCCGTCCGTATTCCATGCTGTGCAGGCGAAATCGCGTTCGGCACATTCAGACCCGATGTGCTGCCAGGCCGAGCAGGAGACCCCCGTGACCCACCCCGCACCCCTCGCCCGATCCGGGCGCTCACCCGGCGCCTGGTTCGCCGACCGCCCCGTCGCCTTCCGCGTCGGCGTCGTCGTCGCCCTGCTCGCCATCGTGGCCCTGGCGACCAACGCCCTGGCCATCTCCCGCATCGACCAGCTGCGGACGGCGCAGGAGGAGATCTACTCGGAGAACCTGCAGCCGCTCAACGCGCTGTCCGAGGTCCAGCGCGCCCACGCCGCCCACCGCGCCCGCACCCTGGAGTACGCGGTGTCCAGCCCGGAGCGCCGGGTGGAGCTCCTCGGCGAGATGGAGGAGAAGACCGCCGACCTGCAGGCCGGCTACGACGCCTACGAGCCCTTCATCGTGAACCCGGCGGCCATGGAGGAGTTCCTCGCCACGCGTCAGCAGTTCCTGACGCTGCTGACCACCCAGCTCTTCCCGGCGGCCGACCGCGGTGACCTCGCAGGCTTCGCCGCCGTGCAGTCCGAGCAGCTCCAGCCGCTGCTGCAGATCATGGCCGACGACCTCGAGGTCGAGGGGGTCGCCCAGTCGGAGGAGGCCGCCGCCCGCAACGCCGAGAGCCAGCAGCAGGCGTCCAGCGCGACCACCCAGCTGCTGGTCACGGTGCTGGTCGCCGTCGTCCTCGCGATCGGCCTGACCGTCGTCGTCGTCCGGCGGATCACCCGGACGGTCCACTCGGTCCAGTCCGCCGCCGCGGCCATGGCTGCCGGCGACCTCACCACGCGGACCGGAGTCACCTCGCGGGACGAGCTGGGCCGCATGGCCGCCGCCCTGGACGCGGCGCAGAGCAGCATCGCCGACGTGCTCGCCGGGGTGGTCGCCTCGGCGGACGCCGTCGCCGCCTCCTCGGAGGAGCTGTCGGCGTCCTCGGCGCAGATCTCGGCCTCGGCGGAGGAGACCTCCGCGCAGTCCGGTGTGGTGGCCGGCGCGGCGGAGGAGGTCTCGCGCAGCGTGCAGACGGTCGCCGCGGGTGCGGAGGAGATGGGCGCGTCGATCCGGGAGATCGCGGCCAACGCCGCGGAGGCCAGCGACGTGGCCGCCCGTGCGGTGACCGCCGCGGAGCGCACCACGGCCACCGTCAGCAAGCTCGGGGAGTCCTCGGTCGAGATCGGCAACGTCGTCAAGGTCATCACCTCGATCGCGGAGCAGACGAACCTGCTGGCGCTCAACGCGACCATCGAGGCGGCCCGTGCGGGCGAGGCGGGCAAGGGCTTCGCGGTGGTGGCCAACGAGGTCAAGGAGCTGGCGCAGGAGACGGCCAAGGCGACCGAGGACATCGCCCGCCGGGTGCAGAGCATCCAGGGCGACACGACCGCTGCGGTGGCCGCGATCGAGGAGATCAGCTCGATCGTCGCGCAGATCTCCGACCGGCAGACCACCATCGCCTCCGCGGTGGAGGAGCAGACGGCCACGACCAGCGAGATGAGCCGGTCGGTGCAGGAGGCCGCCTCGGGGTCGGGTCAGATCGCGGAGAACATCACCGGGGTGTCCGCGGCGGCGGACTCGACGAACCAGGCGCTCACCCAGACCCGCGTCGCGGTCGACGAGCTGTCCCGGATGGCCTCCGACCTGCGCACCACGGTGGGCCGCTTCACCTACTGACAGGCCTTGCGCACGACGGCCCCGCGACCCACAGGTCGCGGGGCCGTCGTGCGTCGTCATGCATCACCCGCCATGCGGACAAGGCATGTCGACATTTCCGGAATGGTCGCCGCGATTATTTTCCCGCGTGTCGACTTCGTTGCCCAATCGTGTCACAGCAGTCCCACGACACACACGTGTCCCTCCTGTCCAACATTCCCCAAAGGTTTATGTTCGACCGCGTCGCCGGCAGTTTGCGGTGACGCGCCGCCCGGACTGGACGGGCCGGTCCTCCCTGAATGCGAAATGGATGTGTGCGTTGTCGAAGAACGGTGGTGCGCGGCGGTCCCTGGCGAACGTGTCGGTCTCGCGCAAGATCCTGGCGTCGGTCGCGGTGGCCGTCGTCACGGCGATCGCGGTGGGCGCGGTCGGCGCGATCTCCCTGGACCAGGCGGCCGGGGAGTTCGACGCCAGCTATCGGGAGAGCACCCAGGCGCTGGTGCAGGCCGAGGAGATGCGGGCGCAGCAGCTCAGCATCCAGCTCAACCAGACCGCTCTCATGCTCCCGGGCGTCAGCGAGGAGAACAAGGAGGCCTGGACCACGGGCGCGCAGGACGGCAGCGCGGCCTTCCTCGTCGCTGCCGAGCAGTACGGTTCCACGGCGCCGACTCCAGCGCAGGCGCGGCTGTCCGCGCAGGTGCTCGACGACTACCGGGGCTGGAGCGAGAACTTCGCCATCGTGACCGAGGCGTTCAGTGCCGGGGACCTGGCGACGGCTGCTCCCGCGTACGCCGAGTCGCTGAAGTTCCAGACCTCGCTGCGCGAGGGGATCGCTCAGCTCGTCGACTCCGAGATCGCCGAGGCGCGCGCCTCGGCGGCCGACGTCGGCGCGACCAACGAACGCTCGCGGATCCTGCTGATCGCGTTGGTCGCGGTGGGCACCGTCATCGCCACGGTGATCGGCCTGCTCGTCGCGCGCCGCATCCGCCGCAACCTGTCCGCGGTGCAGACCGTCGTGCAGGGGCTCGCCGAGGGCGATCTGACCCGCCGGACCGGCATCGCGCAGTCCGACGAGATCGGCCGCATGGCCGCGGCGCTGGACGTGGCGCAGGGGAACCTCCGCCAGCTGATGGGTTCGGTCGTCGCCTCGGCGGACGCCGTCGCCGCCTCCTCGGAGGAGCTGTCGGCGTCCTCGGCGCAGATCTCGGCCTCGGCGGAGGAGACCTCCGCGCAGTCCGGCGTGGTGGCCGGCGCGGCGGAGGAGGTCTCGCGCAGCGTGCAGACCGTCGCGGCCGGTGCGGAGGAGATGGGCGCGTCGATCCGGGAGATCGCGGCCAACGCCGCGGAGGCCAGTGAGGTGGCGGCTCGTGCGGTGACCGCGGCGGAGACGACGACGGCGACGGTGGCCAAGCTGGGGGCGTCGTCGGTCGAGATCGGCAACGTCGTCAAGGTCATCACCTCGATCGCGGAGCAGACGAACCTGCTGGCGCTCAACGCGACCATCGAGGCGGCGCGGGCCGGTGAGGCCGGGAAGGGCTTCGCGGTGGTGGCCAACGAGGTCAAGGAGCTGGCGCAGGAGACGGCCAAGGCGACCGAGGACATCGCCCGCCGGGTGCAGAGCATCCAGGGCGACACGACCGCTGCGGTGGCCGCGATCGAGGAGATCAGCTCGATCGTCGCGCAGATCTCCGACCGGCAGACCACCATCGCCTCCGCGGTGGAGGAGCAGACGGCCACGACCAGCGAGATGAGCCGGTCGGTGCAGGAGGCCGCCTCGGGGTCGGGCCAGATCGCGGACAACATCACCGGCGTCTCGACCGCGGCGGACTCCACCACCCAGGCGCTCACCCAGACCCGCGTCGCGGTCGACGAGCTGTCCCGGATGGCCTCCGACCTGCGCACCACCGTGGGTCGCTTCACCTACTGAGGCGAGGACGAGGGGCTCGCGACCGAACCGGTCGCGGGCCCCTTCGTGCATTTCCGGAGTGCGTCGACGACCATTCGCGGTGGCCATGTCGACATCGGTAATCCGCTGGCCGACCAATTGCGGAAACGGATCGGACACTCCGAAGGAGCCGCAGACGATGTTCTTCCACGCACCCTAGATTCCTTCGTGCACGCCAGCGGACCGGTGATGACGACGGCCGGGCGGTGCACTCGTTGCCTCCATTCCTGAGACCAGGAGAATTGCCATGACCTCGTCCACCACGTCCGCGGCCCGCCGCGCCGGCTGGCTGAACAACCGCCCGGTCGCCACGCGGGTCCTCGCCGCCGTGGGCATCGCCTCGGCCACTGCGATCGGCGTCGGCGCGCTGGGTGTCGGGAGCCTGGGCGACCTCCGGGACGCGCGCTCCCAGGAACTCAGCACCGCCATGCCCTACCTGAACAGCCTGCACGACGTCGGCCTGACCGCGAAGGCGACCGCCAACGACGAGCGGGGGTACCTCCTCACCGGTGATCCGGAGTTCCTCCCGGAGATCGACGAGCGGCTGGCCACCGTCGACGTGCACCTGGCGGAGGCGCGCGCCGCCTCCACCGACGCCCAGAGCGACTACCTCGACGAGCTCGAGGCCGGACTGGACGCGTGGTCGGCCAGCATGCGGTCGGAGTTCGCGCTCTACGCCCAGGACCGCCAGGCCGGCATCGACCTGGCGTTCGGCGCCACCCGGGAGCTCCGCAAGACCTACGAGAACACGCTCGAGGCCGGCCTCGAGGAGGCCGAGGCTCAGCTGATGGCGGGTGCGTCGTACGAGCGCACGGTCTCCGATGCCGTCCGCACGATGATCGTGGTGTGCGTCCTGGGCGTCCTGCTGGCGGTCGGGCTGGGCTACGTGGTCGCCCGCACGATCCGTCGCAGCCTGGCCCTGCTCCAGGCCGCGGCCGGCCGGCTGGCCGCGGGTGACCTGACCGTCGCGACCGGGCTGGCCCAGGACGACGAGGTCGGCCGCACCGCGAAGTCCCTCGACGAGGCCGTCGTCAACCTCCGTGCGGTCCTGGGCCAGGTCGCCGGCTCGGCCGACGCCGTGGCGGCGAGCAGCGAGGAGTTGTCGGCCTCGTCGGCGCAGATCTCGGCCTCGGCCGAGGAGACGAGCGCCCAGTCCGGTGTCGTGGCCGGAGCGGCCGACGAGGTCTCGCGCAGCGTGCAGACGGTCGCCGCCGGTGCGGAGCAGATGGGTGCCTCGATCCGGGAAATCGCGAGCAACGCCGCGGAGGCCAGTGAGGTGGCCGCCCGTGCGGTGACCGCCGCGGAGCGCACCACGGCCACCGTCAGCAAGCTGGGGGCGTCCTCGGTCGAGATCGGCAACGTCGTCAAGGTCATCACCTCGATCGCGGAGCAGACGAACCTGCTGGCGCTCAACGCGACCATCGAGGCGGCCCGTGCGGGCGAGGCCGGGAAGGGCTTCGCGGTGGTGGCCAACGAGGTCAAGGAGCTGGCGCAGGAGACGGCGAAGGCGACCGAGGACATCGCCCGCCGGGTGCAGAGCATCCAGGGCGACACGACCGCTGCGGTGGCCGCGATCGAGGAGATCAGCTCGATCGTCGCGCAGATCTCCGACCGGCAGACCACCATCGCCTCCGCGGTGGAGGAGCAGACGGCCACCACCAACGAGATGTCCCGCTCGGTGCAGGAGGCCGCTCAGGGCAGCGGGCAGATCGCCGAGAACATCACGGGGGTCTCCACCGCTGCGGACTCCACGACCCAGGCGCTGACCCACACGCGGACGGCGGTCGACGAGCTCTCCCGGATGGCCGCCGACCTTCGGACCTCGATCGGAAGGTTCACCTACTAGACCCTCCTCCTTCCCCTGGCTGATGCCGGCGGTGGCCTGCGGCCATCGCCGGCATTCGCCATTCATGAGCTAGCGGGAATGGCGCCATGTCGACATTGAACGTGCAGCGACCAGCCATTCCCGATGGTCCGTCCGACACGCCGCCATCTGGACTGTCCGCCATCCATTCGCGCCCTATCTTTTTCCTGTCACCACCCGCGCGAGGATGCCCCGCAATTGGCCGGGCGAGGTCCGGTGCGCGTCTTCCCCTTCACGCTTGGAGCACCGCCATGACCGCTGCCGCCCGCACGACCCTCGCCACGGGCAGCCGTCGCCCCGACGAGGACCAGGCAACCGGCCGCTCGTCCATGGCCCGGTTGTCCGACCTCTCGGTCAAGACGAAGATCCTCAGCGCCGTCTCGGTGACTGCGGTCGTCGCGGCCGGCATCGGCGTCCTCGGCATCTCGGGGATGGGCGCCGCCGCGGACGACGCCGACGAGATCTACAGCAACAACCTGCAAGGTGCCGTCCTGGCCGCCGAGATGGACGGTCTGCTCAGCGATCTGCGCGTGACCACCCGTGACGCCCTCATCGTCGCGACGCCGGAGCTGACCCAGCAGCGGTTCGCCGCCGCCGAGGAGCACGTCGCTGCCTTCTTGGAGGTGGTGGAGGAGTACCGGGCGGGCACGACGGACCCGGCGAAGCTGGCCATGATGGACGAGGTGAGCGCCGACATCGAGGGCTACCTGGGTCTCCAGAAGACCGTGCTGGCGCCCTTTGCCGTCGCTGGCGACGTCCGCGGATGGGACGCCGCCAACAGCGCGCAGGTGACACCTCTCGTCGAGGAGCTGACGGCCGATCTCGTGGAGCTTCGGGGCATCGAGATGGAGCAGGCCGCCGCCGCCAGCGCCGCCGTCCGTGACAGCTACGAGTCGCAGCGGACCCTCACCATCGCGGTGATCGTGGTGGGCGTCCTCGCCGCGCTCGCGATCGGCTTCGCCGTCGCCACCGGTATCGCCCGCTCGACCCGCAAGGTGCAGGCCGTCGCCACCGCCCTCGCCGACGGCGACCTGACCCGCTCCAGCGGGCTGACCGGCAAGGACGAGCTGGGGCAGATGGGCCGGTCCCTCGACGAGGCCGTCGTCAACCTGCGCACCGTTCTCGGGCAGGTCGCCGGCTCCGCGGACGCGGTGGCGGCGAGCAGCGAGGAGCTGTCGGCCTCGTCGGCGCAGATCTCGGCCTCGGCCGAGGAGACCAGCGCCCAGTCCGGTGTGGTCTCCGGTGCCGCGGAGGAGGTCTCCCGCAGCGTGCAGACCGTCGCCGCGGGTGCGGAGCAGATGGGTGCCTCGATCCGCGAGATCGCGAGCAACGCCGCGGAGGCCAGCGAGGTCGCGGCCCGTGCCGTGACCGCCGCGGAGAAGACCACCGCCACGGTGACCAAGCTCGGCGAGTCCTCGGCCGAGATCGGCAACGTCGTCAAGGTCATCACGTCCATCGCGGAGCAGACGAACCTGCTGGCGCTCAACGCCACGATCGAGGCCGCGCGGGCCGGCGAGGCGGGCAAGGGCTTCGCCGTCGTGGCCAACGAGGTCAAGGAGCTGGCCCAGGAGACGGCCAAGGCGACCGAGGACATCGCCCGCCGGGTGCTGGCCATCCAGGGCGACACGACCGCCGCGGTCGCGGCGATCGAGGAGATCTCCACGATCGTCGCGCAGATCTCCGACCGGCAGACCACCATCGCCTCCGCGGTGGAGGAGCAGACGGCCACCACCAACGAGATGTCGCGCTCGGTCCAGGAGGCCGCGTCCGGCTCCGGTCAGATCGCGGAGAACATCACCGGCGTCTCGGCCGCGGCGGACTCCACCACGCAGGCGCTGACCCAGACGCGGACGGCGGTCGACGAGCTGTCCCGGATGGCCGCCGACCTGCGCACCACCGTCGGCAGGTTCACCTACTGAGGTGACTCCTCCCCTGCGGCCGTACCGGCCGCAGGGGAGGAGTGCCGATAACGATCCGGACGGCTGTGGCCGGGCGGCGCGATTCACCTTGAGTCCGCCGCCCCCCGCGCCGAGAACCCAGCGGGGCGACCACGCCCCGATGCGAAGCAGAGAGAAGGACATTCCGTGGACGGTCTGGACGACATCGTCGAGGAGTTCCTGGTCGAGAGCCACGAGAACCTCGACCAGCTGGACTCCGACCTGGTCGCGCTGGAGCAGGAGCCCAACTCCCGCGAGCGGCTCTCCAGCATCTTCCGGACGATCCACACGATCAAGGGCACCAGCGGCTTCCTGGCCTTCAACCGGCTGGAGGAGGTCACGCACGTCGGCGAGAACATGCTGTCGCGGCTGCGGGACGGTGAGCTGGCCCTGACGCCGCACCGCACGAACGTGCTGCTGCAGATGGTCGACACGGTCCGCGCGCTGCTCACCTCCATCGAGGCCAACGGGGGCGAGGGCTCCGTCGACGTCTCCGCCGCGGTCGCCGCCGTCACCGCCGCGATGGAGGACGCCCCCGCGCCGGCCCCCGCCGCGGCGGCGGCCCCGGCGGCGCCGGCGGCCACCAAGGCCCCGGCCAAGGCGGCCACCAAGGCCCCGGCCAAGGCGGCCACCAAGGCCCCGGCCAAGGCGGCCGCCAAGGCCCCGGCCAAGGCGGCCGCCAAGGCCCCGGCCAAGGCGCCCGCGACGCCCGGCGCCAAGGCCCCGGCCACGGCAGCCGCGAAGACCCCCGCCAAGCGCACTCCCCGCGCCAAGGCCGCCGTTCCGGCGCCGGCGCCCGTGCCCGCCGACGAACTCATCGAGGACGTGACCCCCGCCGTGCCCGAGATCCTTTCCGAGGAGCCGCCCGTGAGCCTCGAGGCCCCTGCCGCCACCGAGCAGGCCGAGAGCGACGCCCCGGCTGCCGAGGCCGGCGGCCAGCCCCGGCGCGCGGTCGCCGACAGCACCATCCGCGTCGACGTCGACCTCCTCGACGAGCTGATGCTGCTCGTCGGCGAGCTGGTCCTGACCCGCAACCAGATCGTGCAGAACGTCGCCCGGCAGACCGACACCGACCTGATCCGGGCCTCCCAGCGGCTCAACCTGATCGCCAGCGAGCTGCAGGAGGGCGTCATGAAGACGCGCATGCAGCCCATCGACCACATCTGGTCCAAGCTCCCCCGCGTCGTCCGCGACCTCGGCCAGCAGTGCGGCAAGTCCGTCCGCCTGGACATGGAGGGACGGGAGACCGAGCTCGACAAGACCCTGCTCGAGGCGGTCAAGGACCCGCTGACCCACCTCGTGCGCAACTCCGTCGACCACGGCATCGAGGCCCCCGACGCACGCAGGAAGGCCGGCAAGCCCGCCGAGGGCGTGCTGACGCTCCGGGCGCGGCACGAGAGCGGTCAGGTCGTCGTCGAGGTCGCGGACGACGGCGCCGGCATCGATCCGGTCAAGCTCGGCGCCAAGGCGATCCAGCGCGGCCTGATCACCCAGGACGCCCTCGCCCGCATGAGCCCGGCCGACGTCCTGCAGCTGATCTTCCTGCCCGGTTTCTCGACGGCGGCGGCGGTCACCAACGTCTCCGGCCGTGGCGTGGGCATGGACGTGGTCAAGACCAACATCGAGTCCATCGGCGGCACCATCGAGGTCGAGTCCGACCCGGGCGTGGGCACCGTCTGCCGGCTGCGCATCCCGCTGACCCTGGCCATCGTCCCGGCGCTGACCGTCGAGTGCGCCACCGACCGGTACGCCATCCCGCAGATCAGCCTGCAGGAGCTGGTCAGCCTGGACGCGGAGAAGGCCGCCAACGCCGTCGAGGAGGTCGGTGGCGCGCAGGTCTACCGGCTGCGCGGCGAGCTGCTCCCGCTCGTCCGGCTCACCGACGTCCTGGGCCTGACCTCCGAGCGGCACGACGGCCACGTGGTCATCGCGGTCCTCCGCTCGGAGGGGCGCCGCTTCGGCCTGGTCGTCGACCGGGTCATCAACACCGAGGAGATCGTCGTCAAGGCCGTCGGTGGCCAGCTCAAGCAGATCGGGCTGTACTCCGGCGCCACCGTCCTCGGCGACGGCACGGTGGCCCTCATCCTCGACGTCCAGGCCCTGGCCCGGCGCGCCCTGCGCACCGAGACCGCCGACCGTCAGGAGTCCCGCGCCACCGTCAGCTCCGCGGCGGCGGCCGAGACCGAGCGCCAGCGGATGCTGCTGGCCTCCATCGGCGGCGGGCGGCGGGTGGCGATCCCGCTGGACACCGTCACCCGGCTCGAGCAGGTGCGCACCGACGCGGTGGAGAAGGTGGGCAACCGCGAGGTCGTCCAGTACCGCGGCGCGATCCTGCCGATCGTCCGGCTCGACCGGCACCTGGGCGCCTACGGCGAGACCGAGCGCGAGGTCCTCGAGGTCATCGTCTACGCCGACCACGGCCGCAGCGTCGCGATCGTCGTCGAGGAGATCCTCGACATCGTCGACGGCGAGGCCGCCATCCGCAGCGACATCGACGACCTCGGGCTGCTGGGCTCCGCCGTCCTCGGCGACCGCGTGACCGAGCTGCTCGACGTCCGGGCCGCCATCCTCGCCGCGGACCCGGCGTTCTACTCGGCCCCGCCGGCCGCCACCGACCACACCACCGCCCAGACGCCCGCCGGCGTCACCGGTTCCTACCTGGAGGTCTGACGTGACCAGCGTGACCGACTACGCGGCCAGCGACGCGGTGGCCTCGGCCACCAGCGGCCAGCTGGCCACCTTCCGCCTGGACGGCGACCTCTACGGGGTCGAGGTGGAGCACGTGCAGGAGGTGCTGCGCAGCCAGCAGCTCACCCGCGTGCCGCTGGCCCCCCGCGCCGTGGCGGGCCTGATCAACCTGCGCGGCCAGGTGGTCACCGCCATCGAGCTGCGCGAGCGGCTCGGCCGCCCGGCGCGCCCCGAGGGCACCGACGCCGTGGTCATCGTCGTCCGCCTGGACGGCGAGGCGGTCAGCCTGCTGGTGGACTCGATCGCCGACGTCGTCGACGTGGACGCCGCCGACTTCGAGGCGCCGCCGGACACCCTCGAGGGCCAGGGGCGTGACCTGATCCGCGGCGCGTACAAGCTCGACGGGCAGCTGCTGCTGGCCCTGGACGTGCACAAGGCGGTCAGCGCCTGAGGAAGGACCCCGTCCCTCTCACCACTCGCAAGCTCGCGGTGAGCCTCTGGACGGAGCCGCCAAACAGCAACGCTATGTAGTCGGTCAGTAGCAGAGACCACCCGAACACGCGGCCGTCACCTCCGAAGCTTCCTGCCTTGGGGTGACGGCCGCGTGGCGTTCCGCGGTCGTGGGCACCAGCATGGGACATCCGATCCCCTGCTCTGGAGGCGCTGCCGTGCCGTACACGCTGGTCAGTGCCGCCACGCTCGGGTTCGACCTCGTCCGGTTGCCCGCCGGTCGTGCCGTCGCCGGGGTCCTCCTCGCGGGCCTCCACGGCGACGACGCCGCGCTGAGCCGGCTGGCCGCTGCCCATCCCGCGCGCGACCTGGAGCGGGACGAGCGCCTGGTCCTGGCCGTCCGGTCCCGGCGGGCCCGCGAGATGGCCGTCGCCGTGCCGCACGTGCGGACCGCTGCCGCCGGTGCCGGCGCTGTGAGCGACCGTGCCGCCGTCCTGGTCGAGCAGCTCGAACAGGGCACCATCGGCGATGCACCCACCCTCGAGCGGCTGCTGCGCGAGGACGTGCTCGGCACCGAGCACCCGGACGTCGCGCTGCTGGACCCCGACCTCGTCGCCGAGGCCGCCGACGTCCTGGCCGACGCCGCCATCGGCTACTGGGCCGCCGGGGTCCTCCCCCCGCTGGTGCGGCGCGAGCTGACCGCCTCCTACGACCGCGTGGTCGACACGGCGCTGCCGGCCGGCCCCGAGGCGCTCGACCTGGGCGCGGCGGGGGAGGAGCTGGTCGCGTTCCTGGACGGCCTGCGCGGGCTGGACGACGCCGGCCGGGTCCGCTGGCGCGCCGCGGTCGACGAGGGGCGTGCCGAGCGGCGGCCGTGGGCCACGGCCATGCACGAGGCCTCCTGGGCGGCGCACGTGTCGGGCCGCACCCGCGTGCTGGCCACCGCGCAGCTGCACGCCGTCCAGGCCTTCCTCGACGGCGGTTTCGACCGGCACGACGGCGCCGCCGGTGCCTGGAACGCCGTCGCCGGATGCGTCCAGGGCATCGCCATGGGCGACCTGCTGGACGACGGCGCGCTGACGGTCCTGCGCGCCCCCTGGGTGCGCGTCTCCGGTACCCGCTGACCACCTCCCCCGGAGGGCGCGCGCGGTCGGGTCGGCCGCATACGCGCAGGTCGCGCCGATCCCGGCGGACGTGGTGGAACGGGTCGGCTCTCTTCTCCCGTAGGCGTGTCGACTTCTCGCCGAAATGTCATCGCGACTGCCGGAATTGCGGTCATCGGGAATTGCGTAACAAGTGCGTCCGTGACCTTTTCTATTCGGCTGTGACAGCCGATGCTCATGGTGCGGATGGGACGACGGGGCAGCCCCGGGAGCCGATCCACGCACACGACCGATCCCGCTCAAGAAGCCGGGAATCGGTGCCGATACTGCGGTGAACAGCCTGTCGGGCTGCATTCCGGCAGGAACCCAGGAGGACGCACGTGAACCCGATCCGGGTGATGGTGGTCGACGACTCGGTCGTCGTCCGCAAGATCGTGACCGACGTGCTGTCCGAGGACCCCGGCATCGAGGTCGTGGGCACCGCCGTCAACGGCAAGGTGGCCCTCGGCAAGCTCGAGCAGCTCAAGCCCGACCTCATCACGATGGACATCGAGATGCCGGAGATGAACGGCATCGAGGCGGTCCGCGCCATCCGCGCCGCTCGCAACCGCGTCCCGATCATCATGTTCAGCACGCTGACCGAGCGGGGTGCGACGGCGACCCTGGACGCGCTCTCGTCCGGGGCCAACGACTACGTCACGAAGCCGGCCAACGTCGGCAGCGTGGCGCAGTCGATGGAGAGCGTCCGCGAGCAGCTCATCCCGAAGATCAAGGGCCTCACGGGCCGCCCGGTCGGCCCCGTCCGGGCCGCCGCACCCGTCGCCCCGCCGCGCCCCCCGGCGCCGCGCAGCACCCCGGGCAAGAAGCCCGCGGTGCTGGTGATCGGCTCCTCCACCGGCGGCCCCGAAGCACTGTCCAAGCTGCTCCCGCAGCTGCCGGCCTCGCTCCCCGTGCCCGTGCTGCTCGTCCAGCACATGCCCCCGGTGTTCACCCGCCAGTTCGCCCAGCGCCTCGACCGGCTCAGCGCGCTGCGCGTCGTCGAGGCCACCGACGGCGTGCCGCTGCAGCCGGGCACCGTGCACCTGGCGCCCGGTGACCACCACCTGGTGGTGCGCCCCGGCCGCGGGATCCACACCACGGGCCTGCACCAGGGCCCGGCCGAGAACTTCTGCCGCCCCGCCGTCGACCCGCTGTTCCGCTCGGCCGTCACCGCCTACGACGGCGCCGTGCTCGGCGTGGTGCTCACCGGCATGGGCGCCGACGGACGCAACGGAGCAGGCGAGATCCGCGCCGCCGGCGGGAGCGTGCTCGTCCAGGACCAGGCCACCTCCGTGGTCTGGGGCATGCCCGGTGCGGTGAGCCAGGCCGGGTTCGCCGACGAGATCCTGCCGCTCGACCGCGTGGCGGACGCCATCCTGCGCCATCTCTCCGGTGTCATGCCGGGCCGCCTCCCCGCGGCCGCCGGTGCCACCGCCCTGACCGGAGGCCTCCGATGACCCTGACCACGACCAGCTTCGACTGGGTGCGCCAGCTGGTGCACCGCGAGAGCGCGATCGTGCTCCAGCCCGGCAAGGAGTACCTGGTGGAGGCGCGGCTGCTGCCGATCGCCCGCCAAGCGGGGCTGACCGACGTCTCCCAGTTCGTGGAGAGCGTGCGCACCCGGCCCAGCCCGGACAGCACCCGGGCGATCGTCGAGGCCCTCACCACCAACGAGACCTCGTGGTTCCGTGACGGCGATCCCTTCACGGCCCTCACCTCCACGGTGCTGCCGGCGCTGCTGGGCGCCCGGGGCCCGAACGAGCGGCTGCAGATCTGGTCGGCGGCCTGCTCCAGCGGGCAGGAGGCCTACACGATCGGCATGCTGCTCGAGGACGCCCTGCCCAACGCGGCGTCGCGGGTCTCGATCACCGCCACCGACATCTCGCGGGAGATGGTCGAGCGCACGCGCGCCGGCCGGTTCAGCCAGCTCGAGGTCAACCGCGGGCTGCCCGCGCCCATGCTGGTGCGGCACTTCGTGCGGGCCGGCAACGAGTGGGAGGTCGCTCCCCAGCTGCGCCGGATGGTCACCGCCTCCGAGTGCAACCTGGCGGCCCCGCTGCCGCGGATGGGTCCGTTCGACGTGGTCTACCTGCGCAACGTCCTCATCTACTTCGACCTGCCCACCAAGCAGGCGATCCTCCGCCGGGTGCGCGACCTGATGCGCCCCGACGGCTGGCTCTTCCTCGGCGCGGCTGAGACCACGCTCGGGGTGGACGACTCCTGGGAGCGGGTCGTCGTCGGCCGCAGCTCCGCCTACCGCCCGCTGAAGGGGAAGTAATGCGTGCTCTGGTGATCGACGACTCCCGCGCGATGCGCCGGATCGTCTCCGGGATCCTGGAGGGGCTCGGCTACGAGACCCAGCAGGCCGGCCACGGCCGGGAGGGCCTCGACGTCCTCGAGACCGGCTGGGTCCCCGACCTGGTCTGCGTGGACTGGAACATGCCGGTGATGGACGGCCTGCAGTTCGTCTCTGCCGTGCGCTCCAACCCGGCCTGGCGCGCGATGACGATCATGATGGTCACCTCGGAGAGCGAGCACACGCAGATCGTCCGCGCGCTGGCGGCCGGCGCCCACGAGTACGTCATCAAGCCGTTCACCGCCGATGCCATCCGCGACAAGCTCGCGCTGCTCGGCCTGCTCCCCCAGGAGGCCATGCTGTGACGACCATGGATACCGGCGAGCGCCGTCGCGGTGCCGACATCCGTCCCGTCATCACCGAGCTGATCGACGAGGCGACCGTCGAGTCGATCGCCCAGGAGGCGTGGATCTCCCTGGTCGGCGAGGACGAGGTCCTCGTGCCGCTGCCGGGGGAGCCCGTCACCGATCCGCTGTCCAGTTGGGTCGACGTCGTCGGCCCGTGGACCGGCAGCGTCGTCCTCACGACCGGACGCCGCACCGCCGAGGCGCTCACCCGTGCGCTGCTCCGTGAGCACTCCCCCGAGGTACTGGAGGACGAGGACGTCGTCGACGCCTTCGGCGAGATCGCGAACGTGGTCGGCGGCAACGTCAAGGCCGCGCTGCCCGGCTCCTCCGGCCTGAGCCTCCCCGACGTGGGGGACGCACCCGCCCCCCGCAACGCCGCCGACGTCTGCCGCGTCGACCTGCTGTGGCGCGGCGAGCCCGTCTCCATCTCCGTGCAGGGCGCGCTCCCGGCGCTCCCCGCCCACTGACCCCGCACCTACTGCCGGAAGAACGAGGTACAGCTGTGAAGATCCTGATCGCCGACGACAGCCGCGTCATGCGGCAGATCGTCATCCGGACCCTGCGCCAGGCCGGTTTCGACGACCACGAGATCGTGGAGGCCGAGGACGGCGCCGACGCGCTGGCCAAGGTCGGGTCGGAGAAGCCGGACCTGGTGCTGTCGGACTGGAACATGCCCAACATGACCGGCATCGAGTGCCTGCAGGCGCTGCGCTCGTCGGGCTCGAGCGTCCCGTTCGGGTTCGTGACCTCGGAGGGCTCGCCCGAGATGCGGGAGAAGGCCGCCAACGCCGGCGCGCTCTTCCTCATCGCGAAGCCGTTCAACGAGGACACCTTCGCCGACGCGCTCAGCGGGGTGATCGCATGACCGCCGCCGGCACCGTGCCGCTGCCCGCGGCCAAGGACGTGCGCGACATGCTCACCGGCCTGGTGGGCAAGCCCGTGAACGTCACCCCCGGAGCCCCGGTCACCCCGGCTCCGGACCGTCCGGTCGCCGTGGCCGTGTACGTCGACCCGCACATGAATGTCAACGCCCTGTGCCTGATGGACCTGGGCGCGTCGGCCTACACCGGCGGTGCCCTGGCCCTGCTGCCCCCGGGCGGCTGCCAGGACGCCGTCGAGGAGGACGGCGAGCTGACCGGCATGCAGGTCGAGGCGCTGCACGAGGTGGTCAACGTCCTCTCGGCCCTGTTCAACACCGAGGGTGCTCCGCACTCGAAGCTGCACAAGCTCTACGCCCCGGGCGAGGAGCTGCCGGGTGACCTGGCCGGGATGCTGGCCGCGTTCAACCGGGTCGACCTGGCCATCGAGGTCCCGACCTACGGCAAGGGCGCCATCTCCCTCGTCCTGCCGTAACACTGTGACACTGCGGTCCTCCGGACCGCACCGCGACAACGTGGCGGTCCTCCGGACCGCACCGCGACCAACGGCCGTACCCCACGTGTGCTGAGCCGCCTCGTCACCTCTGCGCGGACCCCTCCGGGGCCCACTCGAGGCGACAGGGCGGAGGAGCGCAGCGAAGGCACTACCCACAGACGCCCCGGGGCGGCGCTGGAACTCCGGTTCCCGCCGCCTCGGGCGCTGTGCTGACCAGGAAGCTGCCGGCCCCGATCGCCACTCAGGCGGAGACCGCCTCCCGTTCCGCGATCTCGCTGGGCAGGCAGGCCCACACGTGCTTGGTGCCGGCATCCACGTACCACCCGTGCGCGACGGAGAGCCGCGCCACCAGGTGCAGGCCCATCCCGCCCAGGGCGGGGTCCCGGTCGACCGCAGGGGCGGGCATCGCCTCGGGTGCCCGGTCGCTGACGTCCAGGAGCCAGCCGCCGGTACCTGCGACCACCGTCGCGACCACCGGCGACTCGCCGTGCCGCAGGGCGTTCGAGGCCAGCTCGTCGAAGGCCATCACCAGCTGCTCGCCGGACTCGTCCTCGTCCTCGGGTGGAAATCCGGCGCGGCCCAGGCAGGCGCGCAGGCCGGCTCGTGCGGCAGGCAGCTCGGCGAGCGCCCCGAGGTCCCAGCGCCACACCTCACCGCGGCCGTCCGGCAGCGGTCGCAACGGCCACAACAGACGACGAACCACGCTACCCCCCGGTGTGCCCTGAGTTGGACGTCCCGTCAGTGCCCCGAGACGCCCGCCGGAAACCGCCTTGCGCGGCACATCTGTCCCCGTGGGAGGAGCGACCCTGACCAGCAGGGTGAATTCCGGTGCCCGGTGCCCCCGGTCGTTCTCGGCAGCGACGCGGCATGCGGCACAGTGGGCCCGTGCCCCCGAGGATCCGGCCCCGCTGCCGGGTGACCTGCTGCTGCAGGCCGTCGAGGGCATGCACCGGCCGATGTTCGTCCTCGACGAGCAGTGGTGTTTACGCTACGTCAATCCGGCCGGCGCCCGGGTGCTGGACCGGACCGTCGCCGACCTGGTCGGCCGGGACATCTGGGCGGAGTTCCCGGAGGCGGTCGGCGGCCCGTTCGAGCACCTCTACCGCGAGGTGCGGGCAACCGGCGGGAACGGGACGACGGAGGCGTGGTTCGGGCCGCTGCGGAAGTGGTTCCGCGCCGACGCCTTCCTGACCGGAGCCGGGCTGGTGGTCACCTACGACGACGTCACCGACCAGCGACGGGTCGCCGATGAGCGCGCCGCGGCGGTCGACGCCCGGGAACAGGCGGCCGCGGCCGCCTCGGCGGCGGCGCGCGAGGCCGAGCAGGCGGGCCGGCACCTCATGCTGCTGGGTGACATCAACCTGGCGATGACCTCCACCTACGACATCGACGAGGCGGTGCAGCGCTTCGCTCGACGGGTGACGCCGCTGCTGGCCGATCTCTGCCTGGTCAGCGTGGTCGACCCCGATGGGACGCGCCGGGACGTCGGCCGGGCGCACCGCGACCCCGAGATGCTCGAGGCGTTGCACCGCTACGCCGACGCGCGGGTGGCCAGCAACCTCGCCCAGGCGCCCGTGCCCACGGCCCTGCGCAGCGGCGAGCCGGTGATCATCCCGGAGCTCACCCCGGCCCACGTCCGCGCGATGGTCTCCGACGAGGCGAGCCGGACGGCGCTGGCGGCGCTCGAGGTCTCTGCGGTCGCGGTGTTCCCCCTGGTCGCGCGCGGGGAGACCTTCGGGGCTGTCACCCTCGCCAACGGTGTCGGGCGCGGCGCGCACACCGCCGAGGAGCTGCGGACCGCGGAGATCGCGTCCCGGCGGGCCGCGCTGGCCCTGGACAACGCCCGGCTCGCCGCCGCCCAGCAGCAGGTCGCCGAGCGGCTGCAGCTGAGCCTGCTGTCGCCCCCGGTGCAGCCGGACTCCCTCGAGCTGGCCGTGCGGTACCGGCCGGCGACGCGGGGGATCGCCATCGGCGGTGACTGGTACGACGCCTTCCTCCAGCCCGACGGCGACACGGTGCTGGTCATCGGCGACGTCATGGGGCACGACATCGAGGCCGCGGCCGCCATGGGGCAGGTGAAGACGCTGGTGCGCGGGATCGGCTACGACCGCCTCGAGGCGCCGGCCGAGCTGCTCCGCCGCGTCGACCACGCCGTGGTCGGTCTGGACGTCCCGGCGATGGCCACGGCGCTGGTCGCCCGGGTGGAGCTCGGGGTGGACGCCGCCGGCCGGCCCGCCCGCCGGCTGCGCTGGGCGACCGCGGGGCACCCCGACCCGCTGCTGCTGCTCGAGGACGGCACGGTGCTCGACCTGAGGGCGCCGATCGGCCCGCCGGTCGGGATCGGCTGGCTGGGCCCGCGGACCGACGAGATCAGCCCGCTCCCCGACGGCAGCACCCTGCTGCTGTTCACCGACGGCCTCTTCGAGCGGCGCACCATGCTGCTGGACGAGGGGCGGGACCTGCTGCGCGACCTGGTCGCCGGGTCGGCCGGGCTGCCGCTCGACGCACTGTGCAACCGGCTGCTGGCCGCGATGCTCGGTCCCGACGTCGAGGACGACGTCGCGCTCCTGGGGGTGCGGATGCACCCGCTGGACGTCGAGCGCCCGGCCGGGGCCGGGCCCACCGTGCTCCCCGCGGCCCTGCCCCAGGCCTGACGACGCCGCTCCGGGCCGCTACTCGGGGTGGCGCAGCAGGTAGCGGCCGAAGTGCGGCACGGTGAACGCGATCTGGCCGCGCTCGGCCGAGTACACGAGCCCCTTCTTGATCAGCGAGTCGCGCGCGGGGGAGAGGGACGCGGGCTTGCGGCCCAGCGAGACGGCGACCTCGGACGTCGCGACGGCCGCGCCGTGCGGCCCGCCCAGCTCGGCCATGGCGTGCATGTACTCGCGCTCGGCCGGGGTGGCGCGGTCGTAGCGGGAGCCGAAGAAGCCCACGGCCAGCTCGGCCTCGGCGACCGGTGCGGCCATGGCGACGTCGGCGGCGGTGATGGGGGAGGAGGCGGCGACGTCCCAGGTCACCTTGCCGTAGGCCTGCACGAAGTAGGGATAGCCGTCGGCCGCCTCGTACAGGGCGTCCAGCGCGCCCTGCTCGAACTCGACGTCCTCGCGCTCGGCCGGCGCGATCAGCGCGCGGTCGGCTGCCTCGCGCTCCAGCCGGTCGATCCGCAGGTAGCGGAACAGCCGCTCGGAGTAGCTCTTCGAGGCCGACAGGACGGCGGGCAGGTGGGGGAGCCCCGCGCCGACGACGATCAGCGGCGCGCCCTGCTGGGACAGCTCGTGGCACGCGGCGCAGATGGCCGAGACGTCGTCGGGCTGCACGTCCTGCATCTCGTCGATGAACAGCGCGATCCCGCTGCCGATGTCGGCGGCCACCCCGGCGACGTCGCTGAGCAGCTCGACCAGGTCGATCTCCATGTCGCCGGAATCGGCCCGGCCGGTCGCCGCGGGGACGTCGATGCCGGGCTGCCAGCGGTCCCGCACCTTGGCATCGGCCGGGGCCACCCGCTGGGCGAAGGCCTTCACCACGCCCAGCACCTCGGCGACCGAGTCCTGGTCACCGTGCCGGGGGCCCAGTTCGCGCAGCGCCATGTGCAGAGCGGAGGAGACCGGCCGGCGCAGTGACTGGTCCGGGCGCGCCTCGATCTTGCCGGTGCCCCAGCCGCGCGAGATCGCTGCCGAGCGCAGCTGGTTGAGCAGCACCGTCTTGCCCACGCCGCGCAGTCCGGTGAGCACCAGCGAGCGCTCGGGCCGGCCGTGCGCGATCCGCTCCAGCACCACGTCGAAGGCCGACAGCTCGGTGTCCCGGCCGGCCAGCTCGGGCGGTCGCTGGCCGGCGCCGGGGGCGTACGGGTTCCGTACGGGATCCATGTCGAGCACCGTATGCGTTCGTCTAGCTCGTTCCCTAGACGTCGGTAGAACGACCTAGCGCGTGTCGCGGGTCGTTCAGCGGTACGGCTGGGGTCGTCCGGACACCCACGCGCGGACCTGATCCGCCTGCCGCTCGAGGCGTCGGCCGAACACGGGCCGGAACGGAACCTCGGTGACGTCCAGCCGCACCGTCGAGGAACCCTGCACCGTCAGCTGGACGGCCAGGTTGCCGGTTCCCCCACGCACCCGGCCGATCTCCACGGCGGAGATGTCGGCGCGGTCGAGGCTGAGGTCCCGCCAGTGGTTGCGCACGACCAGGGCGCCGTCGGTCCCACCGATCGCGGCGAGGCGGTGCAGCCGCCAGGCCAGCACGCAGGTGCCGGCCAGCATCACGGACGCGAGCGCCCAGACCGGCGGCTCGTCAGGGCGCAGGATGAAGAAGAGGAAGCCGGCGAAGAGGACGGGGAACACCACGACCCACCCGCGCGCCCAGCCAGGCGGGCGGAGCACCAGTTGCTGCTCGGCGGACGTCACCGCGTGATCATGCTGCCGTCGAGGCCTCTCTGCCGCCGTCTAGCGGTTCGGCTAGACACGGCTAGGTGACCCGATGTCCCCCAGCCGGGGACGGCAGACCGCTAGCGTCGCCGCCGTGATCAAGTTCCTGCTCAAGGTGGTCGTCCTGGGGGCGGTCTTCTACGCCCTCACGTACTTCGACGTGCTCCCCGGCCTCGACATCGTCCCGAACGTGGACGGCCCGCTGGGCGAGTACGGCACCTACCTGTGGATCGGGCTGATCTTCGGCGTCGTCAACGCGATCGTGGGGCCGGTCCTGCGGCTCCTGTCGCTGCCCTTCGTGCTGCTCACGCTGGGTCTGTTCCTGCTGGTCATCAATGCCGCGCTGCTCGGTCTGACGGCGGCGATCACCGACCGGCTCACCATCGACGGCTTCGGCACCGCGGTCCTCGGCGGCCTGATCCTGGCCATCGCGGGCTGGGCGGCCGACCAGGTGCTGGACCGCTGATCCCGCGACCGGTCCGTCGTCGGGCCGGGGAACCGCGACCGCAGTAGCGTCGGTCCCATGCCGAGCACCACCGGCGTCGCCCCGGACACCCCGGCGCGCGCACCGGACGGGAGCTCCACGACCGGCTCCCTGACCGAGCTGGCCGCGCTGGAGGCCGCCCGCGACGAGAAGCGACGACTCCTGGAGGAGGCGGCTCGTTCGGCGGTCGCCGCCCTGGGCCCGGACGCCTACCCCGCGGGCTGCACCGCCGACGACCTCCCCGGGCTCCTGCGCCGCTACTACTGGAGCGAGCCCGCCGCCGAGGTGCTCCGGCGCCGGCCGCGCGAGCTGGCCGACCTCGCGCTCGGCCACGTGACCGTGGCCGCGACCCGGCCGCCGGGCTCCGCGCTGGTCGACGTGCTCCGGTCGCGCGACGGTGTCGCCGTGGTCCGGCTGGCCACCGACGACATGCCCTACCTGGTGGACTCGGTGACCGCCGAGGTCGTCCGGCAGGGCGTCGGCATCGCGCACGTCGTGCACCCGGTGCTCGTGGTGCGCCGCGACGTGCGGGGCCGGCTCCTCGCGTTCTGCGACAGCGCCGGGCCCGAGGGCTGCGGCGCCGACGCCCTCGCCGAGTCCTGGATGGCGGTGGTGCTGGACGGCCCGCTGGACGACGAGGCGGCCGAGGACCTCGTCGCCGGCCTGCGCACCGTGCTCGACGACGTCCGCGCGGTCCACGAGGACGGCCCGCGCCTGCGCGCCCGGCTGCTGGACCTCGCGACCACGCTGGAGAGCGGGGCGGGCACCGTCACCCCGGCCGACGGCACGGACCCGGCCGACGACCCCGCCGAGGCGGCCGCGCTGCTGCGCTGGCTGGCCGACGGCAACGTCGTGCTGCTCGGGGCCCGCGACGTCGACCTCGCCGCGGCGGGGGAGGACCCGTCGATGCGGCCGGTGCCCGGCAGCGGGCTGGGCGTGCTGCGCAGCGACACCGACCTGCGCGCTCCCTCGCCGCCTCCCGAGGCCGCGCAGGTGACCGGGCGGCACCTGCTCACCGTGACCAAGGCCGACGCCCGCTCGTCGGTGCACCGCCGCGCCTGGCTCGACCTGATCGTCGTCACCCTGCCCCGCGGCGACGGGGCCGGGCACCGGCAGCACCGGTTCGTCGGGCTGTTCCCCTCGACGGCGTACAGCGCCAGCGTGCTGGACGTGCCCCTGGTGCGGCGGCGCGTCGCCGAGGTCATCGCCCGCTCGGGCGTGCCCGCCGACAGCCACACGGGCAAGGAGCTGCTGGAGGTCCTGGAGACCTATCCCCGCGACGAGCTGCTGCAGGTCAGCACGGACGAGCTGCTGCCCGTGGCCGACGCCGTCCTGCACCTGCAGGAGCGGCGGCAGACCCGGCTGTTCCTCCGCCAGGACCCCACCGGCCGGTTCTGGTCGGCCGTGGTCTACCTGCCGCGTGACCGGTACACGACCGAGGTACGCACCCGCATGCAGCAGCTGCTGCTGGAACGCCTGGGTGGCTCCGGCGTCGAGTACACGGCCCGGTCGACGGAGTCGGTGCTGGCCCGCCTGCACTTCGTCGTCCGCCTGCCGGTGAGCCGCAGCGGGCGCCCGGGACCGACGGCGGTCGACGCCGACGCGCTGCAGGCCGAGCTGGCGTCGGCCGCCCGCAGCTGGACCGACGACCTCGCGGACGCGCTGACCGGCCGGCACGGCGCCGAGGGGGAGCAGCTGTTCGCCCGCGTCGCGGACGCCTTCCCCGCCGCCTACCAGGAGGACTTCCCGGCGGAGCGGGCCGTCGACGACCTCGCCCGGCTCGAGGGGCTGACCGCCGGTCAGCTGTCCCTGCGGCTGTGGACGCCGGCGGGCGCCGGCCCGGGCGAGCGCCGGCTGACGGTCTACCGCGTCGGGGAGCGGTTGCTCCTGTCCGACGTGCTGCCGCTGCTGCAGAACATGGGTGTGTCCGTCGTCGACGAGCGGCCCTACGAGATCGAGCGCATCGGCGGCGCGCGGTCGTGGATCTACGACTTCGGGGTCGCGGTCCCCGCCGTGGACCTGCCGCTGCTCCGTTCCCTGCCCGAGCGGTTCACCGAGGCCCTCGGTGCCGTCTGGCGCGGGGAGGCCGAGGACGACGGCCTGGGCGCGCTGGTGATGCTGGCCGGCCTGAACTGGCGCCAGGTCACCGTCGTCCGGGCCTACGTGCAGTGGCTGCGCCAGGCCGGGCTGCCGTTCAGCCAGGCCTACGTGGAGTCGACCCTCGCCGCACACCCCGACGTCGTGTCGCGGCTCGTGGCGCTGTTCGAGGCCCGGTTCTCGCCGCGGACCACCGGCGGGCGCGACGAGCGGCAGGCCGTCCTCGCCGACTCGCTGCGCCGGTCGATCGGCGAGGTCGAGTCGCTGGACGCCGACCGCGTGCTCTCCTCGCTCCTGGCCGCGATCACCGCGACGCAGCGCACCACCTACTACGCCATGTCCGCCCCGCCGCACCCCGCGCTGGCGCTGAAGATCGACCCGGCGTCGGTGCCCGACCTGCCCGAGCCGCGGCCGGCGCGGGAGGTGTGGGTCAGCTCGCCGCGGGTCATGGGCGTCCACCTGCGCTTCGGCGCCGTCGCCCGTGGTGGGCTGCGCTGGTCCGACCGCCGCGAGGACCTGCGCACCGAGGTCCTCGGCCTGGTCAAGGCGCAGATGGTCAAGAACACCGTCATCGTGCCGACCGGCGCCAAGGGCGGTTTCGTGGTGAAGCAGCCGCCTGCCGACCCCTCCCGCGAGGCACAGCTCGGCGAGGGCCAGGCCTGCTACAAGATCTTCATCGGCGCGCTTCTCTCGCTCACCGACAACCTGATCGACGGCGAGGTCGTGCCCGCCGAGCGGGTCGTCCGGCACGACGGCGACGACACCTACCTGGTGGTCGCCGCCGACAAGGGGACGGCGACCTTCTCCGACCTCGCCAACTCGATCTCGCTCGAGCGCGGCTACTGGCTGGGCGATGCCTTCGCCTCCGGTGGCTCGGTCGGCTACGACCACAAGGCCATGGGCATCACCGCCCGCGGCGCCTGGGAATCGGTGACCCGGCACTTCCGCGAGCTGGACATCGACGTCCAGACGCAGGACATCACCGTCGTCGGCGTCGGGGACATGTCCGGAGACGTCTTCGGCAACGGGATGCTGCTGTCCGAGCACATCCGGCTCGTCGCGGCGTTCGACCACCGGCACGTCTTCGTCGACCCGGCGCCGGACGCCGCGGTGTCCTTCGCCGAACGACGGCGGCTGTTCGGGCTGCCGCGCTCCTCGTGGGCCGACTACGACCCCGCCCTGATCAGCCCGGGCGGTGGGGTGTGGCCGCGAACGGCGAAGTCGATCCCGGTGTCCGGGGAGATGCGGGAGGCGCTCGGCCTGGACGCGGGGGTCACCGCGCTGAGCCCCGAGGAGCTGATCCGCGCCGTCCTGCTGGCGCCGGTGGACCTGCTGTTCAACGGCGGCATCGGCACCTACGTGAAGGCTTCCGGCGAGAGCGCCGCCGACGTGGGGGACAAGGCCAACGACGCCGTCCGGGTGGACGGCGGGCAGCTGCGTGTCCGGGTCGTCGGCGAGGGCGGCAACCTGGGGCTGACCCAGCGCGGCCGGATCGAGTACGCGCTGGCCGGCGGGCGGGTGAACACCGACGCCATCGACAACTCCGCCGGCGTCGACACCTCCGACCACGAGGTCAACATCAAGATCGCCCTGAACGCGGTGATGGCGCGCGGCGGGCTGGACGCCGGGCAGCGGGCCGAGCTGCTCGGCGAGATGACCGACGAGGTGGCCGCCGCCGTCCTCACCGACAACCACGCGCAGAACGCGGCGCTGGCCGCCGAGGCCGCGGCGGCACGCAGCCTGCTCGACGCCCACGAACGGTTCATGCGGGCGCTGGAGCGCTCGGGCCGGCTGCAGCGGGCGGTGGAGGCGCTTCCCGACGACCGGCAGCTGGTCGAGCGGCGGCGGGACGGCCAGGGGCTCACCGGCCCCGAGCTGTCGGTGCTCCTGGCCTACGCGAAGCTGGACGCCGACGCCGCGGTCCTGGGGTCGTCGCTGCCCGACGACCCGGCGCTGGACGCCCTGCTCGTCGAGTACTTCCCCCGGCCGCTGCGGGAACGGTTCCCCGATGCCGTCGCCGCCCACCCCCTGCGTCGCGAGATCGTCGCGACGGCGCTCACCAACCGCGCGGTCAACATCGCCGGGGCCACCGGGCTCTACCGGCTGTCGGAGGAGAGCGGCGTCCCTCCGGCGGTCGTCGTGCGGGCCCACGCCGTCGCCCGCACGGTCTTCGACGTCGATCGGCTGTGGGACGCCGTCCGGCCGCTGGACAACCGGGTGCCGGCCGCCGTCCAGGTGGAGCTGCGCGGCGAGGCCACCCGGCTCGCCGAGCGGGGGACGCGCTGGCTGCTGCGGCAGCGCGACGTGACCGCCGAGCCGCCGTCGCCGCTCGGGAGTGTGACGGATCGGTTCGGCCCACCGGTGGCCGCCGTCCGCGCCGGCCTGCCCGGCTGGCTGCTGGGGGCGGAGGCCGAGGCGTTCTCCGCACGGGCCGCCCGGCTGCAGGAGGCCGGGGTGCCCGGGGAGCTGGCCGCCGAGGTCGCCGCCGCGCCGCTCATGCCGGCCGCGCTCGACCTGGCCGTCGTCGCCGAGCGGACCGGCGCCCCGGTGGAGCAGGCCGGCCGGGTGATGCAGTGCCTGTCCGAGCGGCTGGGTCTGGTGCCGCTGCGGGAGCTGGTCACCGCGCTGCCCCGCGACCGGCGCTGGCCGTCGATGGCGCGGGCCTCCCTCCGCGACGACCTGGCCCTGGAGCAGGCCTCGCTGACCGAGGACGTGCTCAGCCTCCGCAGCGGCGACGCCGATGACCCGCACCAGCTCGTGGCGATGTGGGCCGAGGGGTGGGACCCGGCCCAGGACCGCGCCGCCGCACAGCTCGCCGACATCGCCGGCGGGGACCGGCAGGAGCTGGCCGAGCTGCTGGTCGCCGTGCGCACCCTCCGCGGCCTGCGTCGTCGGCGGGAGGCCCGGCGCCTGCCGCGCCCCGGCGACCAGTAGGGCCGGGCGGGAGGGCTAATCACGAAACCGTCACACGCAGCGGGGTTCTCCGGCCGCGACGGGGGCACTCGGTGGGTGGTCTGTCACCGAACCGAGGATCTCCTGTGCCGCTGCGCCCCATCGTCCGCACCGACGGATACCTGCCCATCGAGGACCACGGGCTGATCGGGGACGGGGCGACCAGCGCCCTGGTCGGCCGCGACGGGAGCATCCCGTGGCTGTGCCTGCCGAACTTCGACAGCCGGCCCTTCGTGGCCGGCCTGCTCGACGCCGACCGCGGCGGCAGTCTCGACGTGACGCCGGTGGGACTGCAGGCAGCAGCGCAGCGCTATCTGCCCGACACCGGCGTCCTGGTCACCGATCTGCAGGCTCCCGACGGCCGCCTGGAGCTGACCGACTGCATGACGCTGCGCGCCGGGGCCGATCTCGGCGAGCAGGTGCCCGCCGGCCGTGGGGAGCTGCTCCGCCTGGCCCGCGCGGTGTCCGGCACGGTGGAGGTGGACGTCCGGCTGACGCCGCTGGACGGCGTCCAGGTCCGCCAGGAGCTGGGCTCCTGGCGGATCCTGTGGCCCGCGCACCCGGAGCTGGAGCTCTACCTGTGGTGCTCGCACGAGATCGGCGTGGGCCGCGACGGCAGCATCGGTGGCCGGATCCGGCTGCGCGAGGGCGAACTGCTCACCCTGACCCTGCACTGGTCGGGACAGACGCACACCCGCGCCCGCACCGCCCCCCAGCGGCTGGTGGACCAGACCGTCGCGGCGTGGCGGGCCTGGGCGGGGCACATCGACTACGACGGGCCGCAGCGGGAACTCGTCCGCCGATCGGCGCTGACCCTGAAGCTGCTCGACCACGCGTCGACCGGTGCGGTGATGGCGGCGGCCACGTCCTCGCTCCCGGAGGAGATCGGCGGCGTCCGCAACTGGGACTACCGCTACACCTGGGTCCGCGACGCCGCGTTCACCTCCTACGCGCTGCGCCGCATCGGCATGCGCGAGGAGGCCGACTCGTTCCTGGCGTGGACGCTGCGCAACGTGGAGCGGGACGAGCGGACCAGCATCGTCTACACCCTCGACGGACGGCGGCCGGGGCTGGAGTGGGAGGACCTCGCGCTGTCCGGCTACCGGGGCTCGGGGCCGGTCCGCTGGGGTAACGGGGCGGCGCGCCAGGTGCAGCACGACGTGTACGGCGAGCTGCTGGACGTCGCCTACCAGTGGGTGCGTGCCGGGGGAGTGGTGGGCGAGCCGCTCTGGCGGGCGCTGAGCGCCCTCACCGAGCAGGCCATCGCCAACTGGCGGACGCCGGACAACGGCATCTGGGAGATCCGGGACGCCGGCCGTCCCTTCACCTACTCCGTGGCCATGTGCCAGGTCGCCGTCGACCGGGCCGTCCGGATCGCGGAGACGTGCGGGCTGCCCCATCCGGGGGAGAGGTGGCGCCAGGAGGCTGACCGGATCCGGACGACGTTGCTCGAGGAGGCCTGGGATCCGGAGCGCGGCTCCTTCACCGAGCACCTGGCGCCGTCCGGGGAGCGCAACGGGGGCGGCCTCGACGGCTCGCTGCTCACCCTGCCGCTGCGCCGTCTCGTCCCGGCCGACGACCCGCGCATGGTCGCCACCACCGAGGCCGTCCGCCGGCACCTGGATGCGGGGGACGGGCTGCTCTACCGCTACCTGCACACCGAGTCGCCCGACGGGCTGGCCGGGGGCGAGGGTGCCTTCCTGCTCTGCAGCTTCTGGCTGGTCGACAACCTCACCGGCCAGGGGCGGCTGGAGGAGGCGCACCGGCTCTACGACAGCCTCTGCGGCAGGGCCAACGAGGTCGGGCTGCTGGCCGAGGAGATCGACCCGTCGACCGGCGCCTTCCTGGGCAACTTCCCCCAGGCGTTCAGCCACGTCGGGGTCATCACCAGCGGATGGAACCTGGCCCGCGCCGAGCGGGCCGCGTCGGGGGAGGTGTCGTCGTGAAGCGGTCGTTCGTCGTCCTCGGTGGCAGCGGTGACCTGACCGGCCGGTTGCTGCTCCGGGGCCTGGCCGAGCTGTTCGAGGCCGGGGTGCTCGACGAGGAGGTCGACGTCCTGGCAGTGAGCCGGGAGGAGTGGGACGACCAGCAGTACCGGGACTGGGCGCGCCGTCGGCTGGCCGCCCACGCCCCGCACGTCCCCGAGGCCACCCGGGAGCGGGTCGTCGGCCGCCTCGGCCACGTCCGCGGCGACGTCACCGCGGCCGCCGACCTGCGGCGGGCGCTGGACCGGGTGCAGGACGTGCCGGTCGTCTACCTGGCGCTGCCGAACACGATCTTCCTGCCGACCCTCGAAGCGCTGGCCGAGGCCGGGCTCCCCGACGGCGGCATCGTCGCCGTGGAGAAGCCGTTCGGCCGCGACCGGGCCGACGCGCGCGAGCTCAACCGCGTCCTTTCCCGGCTGGCGCCCGAGGACGCCGTCTTCCGCATCGACCACTTCCTGGCCAAGCAGACGGTGCTCAACGTCCTGGGCCTGCGCTTCGCCAACCGGCTGTTCGAGCCGGTGTGGAACTCGGCCCACGTCGAGCAGGTGGAGATCGTCTTCGACGAGACCCTGGGGCTCGAGGGCCGGGCCGGCTACTACGACACGGCAGGCGCGCTGCGCGACATGCTGCAGAACCATCTGCTGCAGCTGCTCGCGCTGGTGGCGATGGAGCCGCCCCTGACCGTCGACGCCGCGGGTCTCGCGGCGCGCAAGGGCGACGTGCTGCGCGCCGTCCGGCCGCCGGCCGACATGGCCCGGGACACCGTGCGGGCCCGGTACACCGCAGGCACCGTCGGAGAGCGCCGGTTGCCCGACTACGCCGCCGAGGAGGGCGTGGACCCGGGCCGGGAGACCGAGACCTACGCGGAGTTCACCGTGACCGTGGACAACTGGCGCTGGTCCGGCGTCCCGTTCCGCCTGCGGAGCGGCAAGGCGCTGGGCGCCGACCGGCGGGAGATCGTGATCCGGTTCAAGCCCGTGCCGCACCTGGCCTTCACCGACGAGAACCCCGAGCCCGACGTGCTGCGGCTGCGCCTGGACCCCGACGGCATCGCACTGGAGGTCAACCTCAACGGGGCGGGGGACCCCTTCGACCTGGAACGGCGGGTCCTGGACATCGACCTGCCCCCGGCCGGGCTGTCGGCCTACGGGCTGCTGCTGCGGGAGATGCTGGCCGGTGACGCCGCGCTGTCGATCAGCGACGTCGAGGCGGAGGAGTCGTGGCGCATCGTCGCGCCCGTGCTCGCGGCCTGGCGGGCGGGCGAGGTGCCGCTCGAGGAGTACCCGGCCGGCTCCGACGGCCCCCTTCCCGATCGCCACGATCAGGGAACCTGATCATCGAGCGTCCTCCCTCACGGTGGGCGGTGAGGGAGGACGCGGGACGGCGAGGGAGGACGCCGTCGAGACGGATCTCAGACCGTCTAGCGTTACGGCTAGACAAGCGTAGAGAGGGTCAGAGGATCGGACGGTGCTCGCCGAAGCGGGTGGCCTGCTCGAAGGCGTGCCCCACCTCCAGCACCCGCCGGTCCAACCGCGGCGCCGCCACGACCTGCAGCCCCACCGGCAGCCCGCCGGGCGTGAAGCCCCCGGGCACGGACAGCGCCGGGCAGCCGGTGGGGGAGAGCAGCGTGCAGGAGCGCATCCACGCCAGGTAGTCCTCCTGCGGCACCCCGGCGATCTCGGTCGGGTACTCGACCTCCACCGGGAACGGCAGCACCTGGGTCGTGGGCGCCAGCAGGACGTCGTACCGGGTGAAGAACTCCACCACCGTCTCGTGCAGCCTCGTGTGCCGCTGCTCGGCGCGGGCGAGGTCGGTGCCGGTGAGCCGGGCGCCGAGCCCCGCGTTCCAGCGGATCGTCTCCTTGATCTGGTCGGGGTGCCGGCGGACCAGGTCGCCGAACGAGGCGTCGAACAGCCACGCGCGCAGCGTGCCGAAGACCTCGTCGGCGCCGGAGAGGTCCGGGCAGTCCTCGACGACGGAGGCGCCCAGGTCCTCGAACACCGGCAGGGACGCCGTCAGCACCGTCGTGATGGCCGGGTCGACGGTCACCCGGCCCCCCAGGTCCGGCGCCCAGGCCACGCGCAGACCGTCGAGCCGCTCGGGCAGGGGTGCGGCGAGCCCGGCCGGGTCGTCGGACAGCGAGATCGGCACCCGGGGATCGGGGCCGGCCAGAACCGACAGCTGCAGCGCCACGTCGGCGACGGTGCGGCCCAGTGGCCCCTGGACCGACAGCGTCGACCGGCCCATCGGGGCCGGCCAGGTGGGCACCCGGCCCGGTGTCGGGCGCAGGCCGACGACGTTGCAGAAGGCCGCCGGGTTGCGCAGCGAGCCGCCCATGTCGCTGCCCTCTGCCAGCGGTACGAGACCCGCGGCCAGCGCGGCCGCGGCCCCGCCGGACGAGCCCCCGGCCGACAGCCCGTGCCGGTAGGGGTTGTGCGTCGCGCCGAACACCGGGTTGACCGTGTGCGAGCCGGCCGCGAACTCGGGCACGTTGGTCTTGCCCACCCGGATCGCGCCCGCCGCGCGGAGCCGGGCGACCACCAGCTCGTCGGCGCGCGGCACGGTGTCCCGCAGCAGCGGCGAACCCCACGTCGTGCGCATGCCACCGGTGGCATGGGTGTCCTTGTGCGCCACCGGCAGGCCGTGCAGGGGGCCGACGGGTGCGCCCGCGGCCAGGGCGGCGTCGGCGGCGTCCGCGGCCGCCCGCGCCGCCGCGTCGTCCCGGGTGACGACGGCGTTGAGGACCGCGTCGTAGCGGTCCATCCGGGCCAGGTGTGCCTCCAGGAGCTCACGCGCGGAGATCGCGCGCGAGTGCACCAGGGCGGCGAGCTCGGTGGCCGGGCGGGTGCAGAGCTCGTCGCCGGAGGTCACCCGGCGAGCCTGCCAGCCGCCCGCGCGCGCCGCCGTGGGCCGGGCAGGGACCATGGACGGCGATGAACAGCGATCAGGACGGCCCCACCTTCGCCGAGCTGGGCCTGCGGCCCGAGCTGCTGCAGGCGCTCACCACCCTCGGCTACGAGGAGCCCACCCCCATCCAGCTCGAGGCGATCCCGCCGCTGGTCGGGGGGCGCGACCTGCTCGGCCAGGCGGCGACCGGCACCGGGAAGACGGCGGCGTTCTCCCTGCCCGTGCTGCAGCAGCTGGAGGCGCACCGCTCCGGCCGGTCGCCGGTCGCGCTCGTGCTCGTGCCCACCCGGGAGCTCGCCGTCCAGGTGTCGGAGGCGCTGCACCGCTACGGCAAGGACCTGGGCGCCCGGGTGCTCCCCGTCTACGGCGGCGCCCCGATCGTCCGCCAGCTGCGCTCGCTCGAGGCAGGTGTCGACGTCGTCGTCGCCACGCCGGGCCGTGCGCTGGACCTGCTCAACCGCGGCAGCCTGCGGCTGGACGAGATCGCCACCGTCGTGCTCGACGAGGCCGACGAGATGCTCGACATGGGTTTCGCCGAGGACCTCGAGGCGATCCTGGACGAGACGCCCGAGCAGCGGCAGACCGTGCTGTTCTCCGCGACCATGCCCCGCCGGCTGGACGCCCTCGCCCGCCGGCACCTGCGGGACCCGGCGCGCATCACCATCGCCAGGGAGCGGGCTCAGGAGGGCGAGGCGCCGCGGGTGCGGCAGACCGCCTACGTCGTCCCGCGGGCGGCCAAGCCGGCGGCGCTGGGCCGCATCCTCGACATCGAGGCGCCCACGGCGGCGATCGTCTTCTGCCGCACGCGCGAGGAGGTCGACACCCTCACCGAGACCCTCAACGGCCGGGGGTACCGCGCCGAGCCGCTGCACGGCGGCATGAGCCAGGAGCAGCGGGACAAGGTGATGGGCCGCCTGCGCGGCGGGACGGCGGACCTGCTCGTGGCCACCGACGTGGCCGCCCGCGGCCTGGACATCGAGCAGCTCACCCACGTCGTCAACTACGACGTCCCGTCGGCGCCGGAGTCCTACGTGCACCGCATCGGCCGGGTGGGCCGGGCCGGGCGCGAGGGCGTCGCCATCACCCTGGCCGAGCCGCGGGAGCACCGGCAGCTCAAGACGATCGAGAAGGTCGCCGGCGCGACGATCTCGGTGCAGACCGTGCCCACCGTGGCCGACCTGCGCGCCCGGAGGCTCGACCTGACCCGCGCGGCCCTGCGCGAGAGCCTGCTCGGCGACGAGCTCGACCGGTTCCGCGTGGTGGTCGAGACCCTCGCCGACGAGTTCGACCTCATGGAGGTCGCGCTGGCCGCGGTCAAGCTGGCGCACGAGGCCACCGGGGGCGTCGACGACGACGAGGAGATCCCGCAGGTCGCCTTCCGCACGGATCGGGACGGCGGCCGGGGCCCGGCCGGTCCGCGCGGCGAGCGGCCGGCCCGCCGGTCCTCGGGCGGCCCGACGGGCCGGGTCTTCGTCGGCCTCGGTCGGGAAGCGGGCATCCGCCCGGGAGACCTGGTCGGCGCGATCACGGGCGAGACGGGCCTCACCGGCCGCGACATCGGGGCCATCGAGATCCACCAGCGGTTCGCGCTCGTGGAGGTCCCCGAACCGGCGGCCGACGAGGTCGTGCAGGCCCTGCGCGCCACGATGATCAAGGGCCGCAAGGCGACCGTCCGGCGCGACCGCGGCTAGGCGGAGGGCCCTGGCCCGGGCAGCTCCAGGCGGTGGAGGCGGACGGCGACCAGCGCGACGTCGTCGTCCGGGCGGCCCTGGACGAGCCGTTCGAGCAGCTCGTCCAGCAACTCCTCGAGCGGGAGGTCGACCAGGTCCACCAGCGCCTCCCGCAACCGGGCCACACCCCTGTCGAGGTCGGAGTCCCGGCGCTCGACCAGGCCGTCGGTGTAGAGCAGCACGGTGGAGCCGTGGTCGAGGAGGACGACCGACTCCCGGCGCACGGACGACGGGTCGACCCCCAGCATGAGGTCGCCCACCCAGGGCGCCAGCTCGGCCACGGTGCCGTCGTGGTTGAGCACCATCGGCGGCAGGTGCCCGGCGTTGGCCCAGCGCATCCGCGTGAGCCCGCGGCGGCGGTCCTCGGGGGTCTGCTCGAACCGGGCGATCGCGGCGGTCGCCAGCGTGCCGAGCTGGAGCGTCCCCATGGAGCTGTCGAGCCCGCGCAGGACCTCGACCGGTCCGGCGTCCCCGTAGGTGGCGATCCCGCGCAGCAGACTGCGCAGCTGCCCCATCGCCGCGGCGGCCTCGGTGTCGTGGCCGACGACGTCACCGATCACGAGCATCGTGTCCCCGCTGGGCTGCAGGAACGCGTCGTACCAGTCGCCGCCCACCCGAGCGGCCTCCGCGGCCGGCAGGTAGCGCACCGCGATCTCGGCGTGTTCGATCGCCGGCGGTTCGGTGAGCAGGCTGCGCTGCAGGCCCTCGGCCAGCTGCTGCTGCGTGCTGAACAGGCGCGCGTTGTCCCAGGCCAGGCCGGCGCGGTCGGCGACGTCCTGTGCGATGGCGACGTCCTCGTCGGTGGGCGCGTGACCGGCGGCGTAGAAGAGGGTGAGCAGCCCGACGGTCCGGCCGCGGGCCCTGAGCGGGAGCGCCACCTCCGTGGCCGGGTCCAGGATCGCGAGCAGGTCCCGCGCCGGGCCGGGCGGCAGCACCTCGAGGACGTCGCCGCCGCTGAAGGTGGCCGCCTGGCCGGTGTGCAGGGCGCGGGCGACCGGCGCGGTCATCGGCATCGCGTCCAGCCGGACCGCGCGGTAGCGCTCCAGCAGCGGGCGGGCGGCCGGGTCGACGTGCCAGCTGCCGACGTCGCGCGGTGCTCCGTCGGCGCCGATGACCGTCACCACGCAGAAGTCGGCCAGCGCGGGCACCACCAGCCGCGGCAGCCGGGCGGTGGCCACCTGGGTGTCCAGGGTGCCGGCGAGCTCGGCGCTCACCTGGGCGAGGGTGGCCAGCTGGCGGGCCCACCGCTCGGCCCGTTGCTGGGCCGCCCGCCGCTCGGTCACCTCGAGGAAGTAGACCGACAGCCCATCGGGCGTCGGCCATGCCCGCAGCTCGTACCAGCCGTCCAGCGGTGCCGGGTAGTACGCGTCGAACGAGACGGGCTCCCCGGTCGTGACCGCCCTGCGGTAGCTCTCGTCGAACACGCTGCCCGGCGTCGCGGGGAAGGCCTCCCAGAGGACCTTGCCCAGCAGCTCGTCGCGGCTGTGCCCCAGCAGCCGCTCGGCCTCGGCGTTCACGTGGGTGAACCGCCACTCGCGGTCCAGGGAGTAGAAGCCGGCCGGCATGGCCTCCAGGACGCGGGTCACCCGCGAGGCGACCTCGCGCTCGCCCGTGGTGTCGTACGCCGCGCCGACGAGCCGCTCGGTGCGGCCGTCCGGTCCGGGGAGCGACTGCCCCCGGGCGTGGATCCAGCGGGTCTCCCCGCCCGGCAGCACGATCCGGTACTCGACGTCGTACTCGCCGCAGGTGTCGGTGCTGGTCTGCAGCGCGTCGGCGTGCCAGTCCTCGTCGTCGGGGTGCACCCGGGCGTTGAAGGCGGCGAGGGACTCGTCGAAGGAGTCCGGGTCGTCGTAGCCGAACATGCGCTGGAGCGGCTCGTCCCACAGCAGCCGGCCTGCGACCGGGTCCCAGTCGAAGGTGCCCACCCCACCGGCGACCTTGGCCAGCTCCCAGCGGAGCCGGTCGCTGTCGTACTGCTTCTGCAGGGCGGCGAGCCGTGCACTCGCCGTGTCCTCGTCCAGGCGCGCCCCGGTAGCCGGACGATCGCCGTCAGCGGCGGTCGTCCGGGCGGGAGTTGAGTCCACGGTGAGCCCTTCTGCCCGGGTACGGCCCGGTCCGTGCGGTGCAGCCCCGTTGCTCGAGCCACGCACCGTCCGTCGAAGTTATGTCACGGCGGGCACGCCCTCCGCAAGGACGGGGACGGCGCCCCGACGTCAGGTCGCGGGCACGACCAGTGTGAGGGCGGTTCCGCCGTCATGTTCCACGTGCAACCCCGCGCGCCTCAGCAGCCGCCGCAGCCCCACGACGTCGGTCGGCTCGGCCGGTGTGCCGGCGAGCAGCCGGGCCAGCCGGCCCTTGTGCGCCTTGTTGAAGTGGCTGACGACCGCACGCGTGCCGTCGGGTCGCTCGCTGAGGACCTGGACGGTGACGGCGCCCGCCACCGGGGCCAGCGCGGCGTACGACCCGCTCCGGAGGTCCACCACCAGGTCGGGGACGGCGGCCAGCACCGGGGCGAGGGCCGGCTTCCACAGGGCGCGCAGCGTCGGCAAACCGGGCAGGGCCGAGCCGGCCGACAGCCGGTAGGCCGGGATCCGGTCCGCGGCGCCCACCAGGCCGAACAGCGCCGAGCCCACGGCGAGGCGGGCGTCGGCCCGCGCGCGCCGGGCGGGGGTCAGCGAGCGGACGTCGAGGGCGTCGTAGAGCACGCCCGTGTACCGCTCGACGGCCGGCAGGGTCGCACTCGTCCGGAGCGCGGCGTTGCGGGCGATCTCGGCGTCCTGCGCCGCCGACACCCCGAGCGCGGCGCGGGATGCCGGGACGTCCCCGGCCAGCTCCACCAGCGCCTCGGCCAGCCGGGTGCGTACCCCGGTGAGCTCCGGGGCGGTCAGAGCGGTCAGGTCCAGCGGAGCGCCGTCCCCGCCCGGGCGCTTGGTCTCCGACGGCGGCAGCAGGACGAGCACGGGGGTCGACGGTACGTGCGGCCCGGGCGCAGTAGCGGAGGCGGGCGCTGGAGCTGTGCCGGTCTGTCAGTCGGTGAGATCGACGATCACCGGTGCGTGGTCGCTGGCGCCCTTGCCCTTGCGCTCCTCGCGGTCGATCACCGCACCGCTCACCCGTCCGGCCAGCGCGTGGGAGCCCAGGACGAAGTCGATCCGCATGCCCTCGCGGCGCGGGAAGCGCAGCTGCGTGTAGTCCCAGTAGGTGTAGACGCCCGGGCCGGGGGCGAGCGGGCGCACCACGTCGGCGTATCCGGCGTCCACGACGCCCTGGAAGGCGGCGCGCTCGGCCGGGGAGACGTGCGTGGAGTGGGTGAAGACGGACATGTCCCAGACGTCGTCGTCCTGCGGGGCGATGTTCCAGTCGCCGACCAGGGCGATCGGTGCCTCCGGTTCGGCGGCCAGCCAGCCGCCGGCGGCGACCCGCAGCGCCTCCAGCCACTCCAGCTTGTACCCCAGGTGCGGATCGGCCAGCGAGCGGCCGTTGGGCACGTAGAGGCTCCACACCCGCACCCCGCCGCAGGTGGCCCCGAGCGCGCGCGCCTCCGGGGCGGGGTCCACGCCCTCCCTGGACGACCAGGACGGCATCCCGGGGAACCCCTCCGTGACGTCGTCGAGCCCGACGCGCGACAGGATCGCGACGCCGTTCCACTGCGAGTGGCCGACGTGCGCCATCTCGTAGCCCAGCGCGCCGAAGACCATCTCGGGGAACTGGTCGCCGCGGCACTTGGTCTCCTGCAGCGCGAGCACGTCGACGTCGTGACGCTGCAGGAATGCGGCCACCCGGTCGGCCCGGGTGCGGATCGAGTTCACGTTCCACGTCGCCAGCCGCATGGAGTCATGGTGTCTTGTCGCGCCGAGTGGTGGCCCGGAGGGTCTCCCGCAGGTGACTGGACACGCTCCACGCCGAGCGGACGGCACCTGGTCGCGGTGCGGCCCGGAGGGCCGCGGTGTCACGGCTGCTGGCCGCGGTGCGGTCCGGAGGGCCGCAGTGTCGTGGTCCCCACTCGTCGATCGGGACGTGACGGCCCTCGGGGAACCCTCCGGGTCCCCGCTCGGGCCGTCACACCTGGACGGGGGTCTCGCCCTTGGCCGCCATGCGGGCACGCATCCGCTCGCGGCTCTCCACGAACCTGGTGGCCTGGGCGTCGAGGCCGGTCAGGAACTCGGCGAGCTGCTCGCGCGCCTGCTCGCCCTCGGGACCGAGGTCGCTGCGGTCGAAGACCTTCCAGGTGCGCAGGATGGGGCTGACCACCTCGTCGTGGTGCAGGCGCAGGTCGTAGATGCCGGCCTTGGCGATGATCGTCGAGTTCTTCCGGAAGTTCGCCATGTTCGCGCCGGGCATCTCGAAGCTCATGACCTCGTGGGCCACGGCCTTCATCGTCTCGTCCGGATCGATGTCGAACGCCGCCGTCACCAGGTTCCGGTAGAAGATCATGTGCAGGTTCTCGTCGGTCGCGATGCGGGCCAGCAGCTTGTCCGCGATCGGGTCGCCGGTGGCCTTGCCGGTGTTGCGGTGCGAGACGCGGGTCGCCAGCTCCTGGAACGAGACGTAGGCGACGGCCTCGAGCGGGCTCTTGTCGCCGGAGTCGTAGCCGGTGGTCATGTAGTCCATCCGGGCCCGCTCCAGCTCCACCGGGTCGACGCCGCGGGTGACGACGAGGTAGTCCCGCAGCGCGACGCCGTGCCGGCCCTCCTCGGCCGTCCAGCGGCCCACCCACTGGCCCCAGGCGCCGTCCCGGCCGAACCGGGTGGCGATCTCCCGGTGGTAGCTGGGCAGGTTGTCCTCGGTCAGCAGGTTCACGAACATCGCGGCCTTGGCGGTCTGGTCCAGCCGGGACTGCTCGGGCGACCAGTCCTCGCCGCCGAGGAACGCGAAGTTCCGACCCTCGTCCCAGGGGACGTAGTCGTGCGGATGCCACTCCTTGGCCATCGCGATGTGCCGGTCGAGGTTCTCCGCCACGACCGGTTCGAGCTCGGTCAGCACGGCTGCCTGCGGGGACGTCTGGGGCACGGGAACCTCCGGGTCGACTCGACCTACGCCGTCGTAACCTACGCGGCCGTAACCATCAGGTCACGTACCCGCTGAGTGCCCGCTCCGGGGCGATCGCACGCCCCTGGACCGGCGTCGGCGTGTCGCCCGCCCGGGGGTGGCGCGTCCTCGTGCGCCCGGTGCCCCGGCCCCGGGCCGGCATCGGTGGGACGATGGGGGCGTGACCTGGGTCTGGACCGCGGCGGCGCGGCGGTGAGCGACTCGTCCGGGACGCCCGCAGGCGCGTCCCCCGCAGCGCCCTCGAACCCCGCCCCGCGCCGAGCGCGCAGCTTCCCGGCGGCCCTCGGCTGGACGGCGCTCAACGCCCTCCTCCCCGGCACGGGCTTCCTGGCGACCGGGCGGCGGGTCCTCGGCGGCGTCGTCCTCGCTCTCTTCCTCCTCCTCGCCGCCGGTGGCGCCTGGCTCGCCACCGGGGGCCAGCGCTCCGCCCTCCGTGCGGCGGTGGACACCTCCTCGCTGCTGTGGATCGTCGCGGGCATCGCCGCCGGCACGCTGCTGTGGGCGGTGGTCGTGGTCGCCGCGCACCTGCTGCTCGTGCCGCGCGGCACCGGCCCCGGGCGGCGGGCCCTGGGTGGCGCGGTGGTCCTGCTGGTCCTCGCCGCCGGCGTGGTCCCTGCCGTCGCCGCCGGCCGGTTGGCCCTCGAGCACCGCGACCTAATCTCCGACGTCTTCACCGACGACGGGCGCTCGGCGACGGTGGCGGAGGACGACGAGGACGGGCCCGCTCCGTTCGGCGGCGAGGAGCGGGTCAACGTCCTGCTGCTCGGCGGCGACGGCGGCGAGGGGCGCGAAGGGGTGCGCACCGACACGGTCATCGTCGCCAGCATCGACACCGCCACCGGTGACACGACGCTGTTCAGCCTGCCCCGCAACCTCCAGGAGCTGCCCTTCCCCGCGGACAGCCCGCTGGACGAGCTCTACCCCGACGGCTTCGACGCCGGCAGCGAGGCCGAGAGCCTGCTGAACGCCGTCTACCGCAACGGCCCGGCCATGTACCCCGACGCCCTGGGGCCCACGGACAACGCCGGGGCCGACTTCCTCAAGCTGGGCGTGGGGGAGGCGCTCGGCCTGGAACTGGACTACTACGTCCTGATCAACCTCGAGGGGTTCAGCCGCCTGGTCGACGCCCTCGGCGGCATCACCGTCAACGTGAACTACTGGGTGCCCATCGGCGGCGAGCCGACGCTGCGCATCCTCCCCGACGACTACATCGCCCCCGGTCCCGACCAGACCCTGGACGGCTTCACCGCCCTGGAGTTCGCCCGTGGCCGGTACGGGATGAGCGACTACGACCGGATGGCCCGGCAGCGCTGCACCATCGACGCGATCGTCGACGCCGCCGAACCGATCACCCTGCTGAGCAAGTACCAGCAACTGGCCCGCACCACCCGGGACGTCGTGTTCACCGACATCCCCCGCTCGAGGCTGGACGACTTCGTCGACCTGGCGTTCCTGGTGAAGGACGCGGAGATCGGCAGCGTCGTCTTCGACGACACGGTGATCGACCCGGCCTACCCCGACTACGACCGGATCCGGAGCATCGTCTCCGCGTCCCTGGAGCTCGCCGGTGAGGGTGCCGACCCGGACGTCCCGGTGCCCGGCGACGACGCCGTCGACGACGACGCCGTCGGCGACGACGACCCGGTCACCTCGCCGTCGGCCGGCGAGGAGCCCGACGAGCTGGTCGCCCCGAGCGACGTCCGCGACGCCTGCGCCTACGACCGGGCGGCCGCCCGGCTCGCCCTCGCCGCGGGCAAGCCCCCGACACGGGGCGACTGACCACCTCGGGCTGCGCGTCGGCGGCTCACATCGCGGCGATCTGGAGCAGGTTGCCGCAGGTGTCGTCGAGCACGGCGGTGGTGACCGGACCCATCTGCGTGGGCGGCTGGGTGAACCGGACGCCGAGCGCGGTCAGCCGGTCGTACTCCGCGTGCACGTCGGGCACCGTGAACGAGTTGTAGGGGATCCCGTCGGCGACCAGCCCCTGCTTGTACGCCTGCGCCGCCGGGTGCTCGTCGGGCTCGAGGAGCAGTTCCACACCGTCGGGCTGTTCCGGGGAGACCACGGTGAGCCAGCGGTGCGCGCCCATCGGCACGTCGTTCCTCGCCACGAAGCCCAGCACGTCGGTGTAGAACCGCAGCGCCTTGTCCTCGTCGTCCACGAACACGCTGGTCAGGGTGATCCGCACGGGTCCTCCTCGGGGCCTGTCTCCGATGTCGGGCGCCACCGTTCGGTGATGGCGCGCAGTGGTGCGGTGTCCAGCTCGTGGAACTTGTAGCGCCCCTCCCGCCGGGTCCGGACCAGCCCGACCGCCTCGAGGACGGCGAGGTGCTGGGAGACCGCCTGGCGGGTCGAGGAGAGCCCGTGCCGGGTGACCAGCCGGTTGATCAGCTCGAACAGCGTCTGGCCGGAGTGCTCCTGCAGTTCGTCGAGGATGGCCCGTCTGGTCGGATCGGCGAGGGCCCGGAAGACATCGCCCACGACCGCCACCATAGGCAAGCAGCGGCTTGCATGACAACCCCCGGCGGCGCGCCGGAAGCGGCGCGGCAGGATGGGGGCGTGGCAGCCGTCGACGTCCGGGCAGTGACCGCCGTCGACGACGTCCTGCGCGCCGAGCTGCTCGACTGCTGGGTCGCCGTCACCAACGCCGGGGGTGCCGTCGGCTTCGTGCCCCCGGTGTCCGGCGTGGACGTCGCCCCGGTCCTCGACCGGCTGCTCGAGGGCGTCGTCTCCGGGCGTGACGTGCTGTGCGTGCTCACCGTGGACGGCGGGACGGCGGGCTTCGCGGCGCTGGTCGGCTCGACGTCGCCGCTGCGCCGGCACTGGGCCACCGTGCTCCGGGTGCAGGTCCACCCCGCGCGGCAGGGCGCCGGGCTGGGTCGGGCGCTCATGGACGGCGTGCACCGCATCGCCGCCGAGCAGGGGTGGGAGTTCCTGTCGCTCACCGCCCGCGGCGGCACCGGCGTCGACGCGTTCTACCGCGGCCTGGGCTACACCGAGGTGGGCCGGCTGCCGGGCGCGATCCGGGTGGCACCCGGCGACGACCGCGACGAGATCCTGCTCGCCCGCACGCTCCGAGCCTCTGGTAGACCCGGGGCATGACCTCCGGCCCCCCCGACCAGCCCGGTACCCCTGCGGGCCGCGAGCGCCTCGTCGGCCTGTTCGTGCTCGGCGTCGCCGCCGTCCTCCTGGTGTCGTCGGTGACCTGGTTCGGCAGCGACCAGGCCGGCGTCGGCATCGCGCAGGTGATCTGCGGCCTGGTGGTCGCAGCTGTCGGGGGCTTCCTGGTCCGCCGCGCCCGCTCCCGCGGCTGAGCCTCAGAGCCCGCGGAGACCCGCGCCGATCGCGACGGCGTGGTCGAGGAACTCCTGGACGAGGCCGTCGTCGACGCCGCTCGCGTCGGCGAACTCGAGGGAGCGGACCTGGCGTCCGGAGCCCGCGAGCAGACCGGCGGGGTCGGGCAGGAGGACGCCTCGCTCGAACACGAGTCGCACGCGGTCGGCCATCGGGAAGATCGCGCACACGAATCCGGCCGCGGGATCGCGGTAGTTGATCGAGTGCCAGCCGTGCCGGACCCGCTCGGCCAGGTCGGGCAGGCCGCGCAGGACGGCCGCGCGGAGGCGCCGGGCGGCCGCCGCCACGTCAGGGGTGTGCTCGGCGAGCAGGGCGTCGACCTCGGGATCTTGCGGCACGGGCCCAGCATGCGCCCGCCCACCGACGATCCGGGACGCAGCCGGCGGCGGCCCGTTGTGCTCGGAGGTGATGCGGGTCACACTCGCCGTCGTGGAACTCGACAGGCAGGAACTGGTGCGCGTGCTGCGCACCGAGGGCGACAACGACACCGCCGACCGGGTCGAGGCGCAGCTGCCCGATCGGATCGACACCGAGCGGGACGCCGACGCGCTGGCCGCCGTCGGCCTGGACCGGACGCAGCTGATGGCCAAGCTGGCCGGTGGCGCCCTGGGCGGGACGATCGCGCCGTAGCGATCGCGCCGCCCGGCGGCACACCGGCAGCCCCACCACGGAATGCGCCCGGGCCGGGCCCCGGCCCCCGGGGGGGACGGGACCCGGCCCGGACGGCAGGGTGTGCGGGTGGTGCTGGTTACGCGCGACGGTGGCTGTCGACGGCGTCCCGCACCGGGCCCAGCGCGATGACGAGGCCGATGATCGCGGTGACGATGTGCAGCACGTTGTCAGCGGCGTTCAGGTTGAGGAAGTCCCACTCCTCGCCGACCGCGATGAGGCCGTAGACGAACGCCGCCCCGTAACCGACCGCGAGCAGCCAGCCGTAGGTGCGGGCACCGGCCAGCGTGCGGCCCAGGGCGAGACCTGCGGCACCGATGAGGATGTGCACGACGTTGTGCATCGGGTTGATCATGAACCCGAGCAGCGAGGCGTCCTCGTGGTGCACGTCCGGCGTCGCTTCATTGCCGAAGAAGTTCTCGAACCCGGTGATGAAGAAGCCGATGATGCCGATGAGCAGGTAGATGGCGCCGAAGGCCAGGGCGAGCAGCTCCGGCCAGGTCTTGCCGGCGCGTCCGGTCCCGCTGCGGTCCGCGGATGCGGCCATGTGGTCCTCCCGAGAGTCGTTGCCGCCCGATGCAGGCGGCTGGCTCCCCCATACCCCCGCCCCACCAGCGGTAACGCCGGTCACCCGGACGTGTGGCCGGATCGTGATCCCTTCACCCCCCCGTGCGCGAGGTCGGCTTCGTGCGCCGGACGACGAACGGGCCGATCGCCAGCAGGTCGACCGGGGCCGACCCGAAGCACTCCAGCGCGTCACGGGGATCGTCGACCATCGGCCGGCCGGCGGTGTTGAGGCTGGTGTTGACCACGACCGGGATCCCGGTGCGTCGCTCGAACGCCGAGATCATCCGGTGCACCAGGGGCTGCTGCTCAGGGTCGATCGTCTGGATCCGCGCCGTCCCGTCGACGTGGGTGACGGTCGGGATGCGGTCGCGCCACTCCTCGGCGACGTCGTGCACGAAGAGCATGTACGGCGAGGGGATGGGGCCGCGGCTGAAGATCTCGGGGGCCTTCTCGAGCAGCACCATGGGCGCGACGGGGCGGAACTGCTCGCGGCCCTTCACGTCGTTCATCCGCTCGAGGTTGGCCTCGTGGCCGGGGTGCGCGAGCAGCGAGCGGTGGCCGAGCGCGCGGGGGCCGTACTCGCTGCGGCCCTGGAACCAGGCGACGATGCCGTTGTCGGCGAGCACCTCCGCGACCGCCTCGGCGACGTCGTCGGGGCGCTCGTAGTCGATGGCCGCGGTCTGCAGGACCTGCTCGATCTCGTCGTCGCTCCAGCCGCGGCCGAGCGCCGCGCCGGGCATCGGCTGCGTCTGCTCGCCGAGCTCGCGCGCCACGTGCAAGGCGGCACCCAGCGCGGTACCGGCGTCGCCGGCGGCGGGCTGCACCCAGACCTGCTCGAACGGGCTCTCGGCGAGGATGCGGGTGTTGGCCACGCAGTTGAGCGCGGTGCCCCCGGCCAGGGTGAGGACCCGGTCGCCGGTCTGCGCGTGCACCCAGCGGGCCAGGTCGACCAGGACCTCCTCCAGGCGCGTCTGCACGCTGGCCGCGAGGTCGGCGTGCGCCTCGGTCCACTGGTCGCCCTTGCCCAGGCGCGGCGCGAACTCGGTGAAGTCGATCTTCTCGGTGCGGAAGCCGCCGTCGTCGGTGGCGCGGATCAGCTCCGCCAGGTCGCCCACGAAGCGGGGCTTGCCGTAGGAGGCCATCGCCATGACCTTGAACTCGTCGGAGCTGCGCAGGAAGCCCAGGTGGTCGGTGAGCTCCTCGTACATCAGCCCGAGGGAGTGGGGGAGGGCCTGTCCGGCGAGCACCTCCAGCTGCCCGTCCACGTAGCGCCCGGCCAGGTGGCTGTGCGCCTCGCCGCGGCCGTCCAGCACCAGGACGGCGTTGTCGCGCCGGCCGTCGAACCCTGGAACGGCCAGCCCGGCGGAGGCGGCGTGCGCCACGTGGTGCTTCACGAACCGGACCTTCGCGGGGTCCAGCCCGGGCAGGCCGTGGGCGAGGAAGTCCGGCGCCATCTCGGCGTACTTCTTCCGCATGACGTCGCCGTCGTCGAACAGGCCGGTGTCCTCGGGCGTCGTCATCAGCCCGGGGTCGAACGAGTAGGCGACCGCGTCGAGGTCCTCTGGCCGGATGCCGGCTTCCTTCAGGCACCAGGCCGCGGACAGCTCGGGCAGCTCCCACGCGCTCCACGGCAGCGGGCGCTTGCCGTGCTTGCGCCGGCTGAACCGTTCCTCCTCCGCGGCGGCCACGACCGTGCCGTCGACGACGAGCGCCGCCGCCGGGTCGTGGTAGATCGCGTTGATGCCGAGGACCTTCACGCGTGCACTCCTTCTCACAGGGTCGTTGCCCGTCTGCTCCAGGCGCTGACCCGTCGTCGTGCTGATGATCAAGCCCACGGGCCGCGCCCGCAGCTCGAAACGACTCAGCCGCGGGTGCGCAGCAGGTCGTTGTCCGCGACGGCGGCCAGGCCGAGGGTCTTGTAGCCGACCTCGTCGAACAGCACCGTGATGCGGTCGTCCTCGACGCGCATGACCACGCCGTTCCCCCACTCGGTGTGCTCGACCGGGGTCTCCACCGGGAACGGCGTGTCGTGCTCCTCGGGTCCGGGGTTGTCCTGGGCGGTGCCGCTGGTGCAGTTGTCGCAGTTGCCGCACGGCTGGTCGAGCTGCTCGCCGAAGTAGCCGAGCAGGAACTGGCGACGGCACTCGGTGGTCTCGGCGTAGCCGCGCATCATCTCGACACGGCTCTGGTCGACCTTCTCGTGGTGCTCGGCCAGCTCGCGGGCCGCCGCGGCCGCCTCGCCGGGGCTCGGGGCGTCCTCGGCGGGATGGGCAGCGCCCTCCTCGTCGATGACGACGGCCTCGACCTGCTCGAGGAGGTTCAGGTCGCGGACCAGCGGGCTGGCGGCTCGGCCGGTCTCCTCGCGCAGGGCCTTGACGTCGACGCCGTCCTCCAGGCCCGCGGCAGGGGCGGCGGCGATCAGGCCGGCGACCTGCTGCAGCTCCTCCTCGGAGGGCGTGCCGGCGGCGAAGAAGCGGCGCAGCCCCAGGTCCTCCTGGCGGTAGACCAGCACGGCCAGCGCCGGTTCGCCGTCGCGCCCGGCGCGGCCGATCTCCTGGTAGTAGCTGTCCACGGAGTCGGCGGGCTCGGCGTGGATGACGAAGCGGGTGCCGGGCTTGTCGATGCCCATGCCGAACGCCGTGGTGGCGACGACGACGTCGAGCTCGTCGTCCATCCAGGCCCGCTGGGTGTCCTCGCGGTCGCCCCGGTTCAGGCCCGCGTGGTAGTGCCGGGCGCGCAGGCCGCGCTCGCGCAGCTCGTCGGCGATGGCCTCGGTGCCCTTGCGGGTGGCGCTGTAGACGATGCCCGGGCCGCGTCCCTCGCCGACCTCGGCCAGCACCCGGTCGAGCACGCCCAGCTCCTTGCCGCGGGCGTCGGCGTGCTGGTCGACCTCCAGCCGGATCTCGGGCCGGTCGAAACCGGCGACGACGATCGCGGGGTCGCGCATGCCCAGGCGCTCGACGATCTCCGCGCGCACCGGTGGCGCAGCGGTCGCGGTCAGCGCCAGCACCGTCGGCGAGCCCAGCTGCTCGACGGCGCCGCCCAGCCGCAGGTACTCGGGGCGGAAGTCGTGTCCCCAGGCCGACACGCAGTGCGCCTCGTCGACGACGAACAGCGCGGGGCCGGCCGCGCCGAGGGCGTCCACCACCTCCGGCTTGGCCAGCTGCTCGGGGGCGAGGAAGAGGAAGCGGACCGTTCCGTCACCGACCCCCTCCAGCGCCTCGCGCTGGTCGCCGGCCGACAGGGTCGAGTTCAGCTGGGCCGCGCGCCCGGCCTCGTCCTCGAGCTCACCCAGCCGCTCCACCTGGTCGCGCTGCAGGGCGATCAGCGGTGAGACGACGACGACCGGTCCGTCGAGCAACTGCCCGGCGACCTGGTAGATCGCGGTCTTCCCGGCGCCCGAGGGCAGCACGGCAAGGGTGTCGCGGCCGCCGACCACCGCCTGCATGGCCTCTTCCTGGCCGGGCCGGAACGTCTCGTAGCCGAGCACCTCGCGGGCGAACGCCCGGATCCGGCGGGTGCGGACGGAGGCGGTGGCGCCTGCCGGATTCTCATCGGTACTGGCACGGGTGGGAGGGGTCTCGGTGGAGGCGCGCGGCACCGGGTCCCTCTCCCCGGCGGGCGAGATCAGCAAACCGTGCCCGCAGTCACCGCTGGTGGGCCCGGGGCTGCTGGAGCCGGACCGGCTCCTGCGGCGCCCTCTCGGGCCGGCGTGTCCTGCTGGTCGTTCCCGCGGGAACGCCGGGTCAGCCCGCCAGGCCTCGTTCCGACGGGAGCCGGCGGGCGAGATCGTGTCGCGCGGCAGCGGGGCGCAGCTCACGCCCGGAAGAGCCCCCCGGCGCGGGCTGCGGCCGGCGTGCGGTCCACCAGCCCACGACGAGGCCGCCGACGAGGTTGGCGATCAGATCGCGGGCGGTGTTGTCGTAGCCGCCCACCTGGTGCTCGGGGAGGACCAGGGTGAGCAGGTACTCGGCGATCTCGTTCACCGCCCCCGCGGCGGCCGCCCCGAGCACGACGACCCACCGGGTGACCGCGGGCAGGTCGCCCGGGGACGGCGCCAGGCGGGGTCGGAGCGTCTCCCAGATCGCCCGGCCGACGAAGCCGAAGCCGACGGCGTGCTGCACGTTGTCGTAGCGCAGGACGCCATCGACCAGCCACCACTGGTAGAGGACGCCGTCGCCCACGGGGACCATCCCGCCGGCCAGGTGGCCGAGCGCGAACGCCACCAGGCCCGCGATGGTGGCGGTGCTGAGCCCGGCCCGCACGTGGACGCGGGCGACCACGGCCGCGCCGGCCAGCACGACGCCCGCGTACACCGGCCAGTTGTCCTGCCCGGTGGCGATGCCGAGGGCGAGCAGGCCGGCCGTGCCGGCGGCGAGCACCCCCACCGGCGCGCGCTGCTCCCGTACCGCCGTCCTCAGCCGCTCCACGTCCCCACCCGTCCTGCCCGGTGGCGCGATCCGTCGGGCGAGCCGCACGCTAGCTGGCAGGATGGCGCGACGGCGCTCCCGCGCGCCAGGGGGCCGATGGGAGGGGCGAGGGATGACCGGCGGACGGGTGCCGGACATCCGCGACCGGTCGGCCGCTCACGTCGTGGTGGTCGCCTCCGCGTTGCTGGTCATGGCCGTCGGGTGGTGGGCCAAGGCGCGCTGCCTGGGCGGTGGCTGGGCCGACGGCGAGCAGTTCTACGGCTACTGCTACTCCGACGTCGCCCCGCTGTGGTTCCAGCGCGGGCTGGACGAGGGTGGCGGACCGTACGGGGCCGAGCCGCTGGAGTACCCGCCCGTGCTCGCCGTCCGCATCTGGCTGGCCGCCGTGCTCGCGCACGTCCTGCCGGGCGAGGCGACCGTCCTGGTGTTCACCGCGACCAACGGCCTGTTCGTGGTGGTCGAGGTGCTGATGGCCCTCGCCCTGCTGCGCCGGCTGGGCCTGGGGCCGCGGCGGCTGCTGTGGTGGGCGGCGGCTCCCCCGCTGCTCCTGTACGCCTTCTACAACTGGGACACGCTGCCGGTGGTCCTGCTGCTGGCCGCACTGCTGCTCCACCAGCGTGGCCACCACACCGCGTCGGGCGTCCTGGCCGGGCTCGGTGCCGCCGCGAAGATCTTCCCCGGGTTCCTGGTCCCGCTGGTCGTGCTGGCGCTGCTCGCCCGTCGGCGCCCCCGCGAGGCCCTCCTGCACGGTGGCGCCGCGGTGCTGGCGTTCGTCGCGGTGCACGTGCCCGCCTACGTGCTCGCTCCCGAGGGCTGGAACCGGTTCTACGAGAACAGCAGTGGGCGCGCCATGCACGTCGACAGCCTCTGGTACCTGCTCGCGCAGCTCGGTGGCCCGGAGGTCGGGCGGGACGTGCTCGGTGTCCTCAGCCTGGCGTCGTTCGGGTGCGGGGCCGCCGTGGTCGTCGTCCTCGGCGCGCGCCGGCGTCCTCCCGAGCAGTGGTGGCAGCTGCTGCTGCCGGTGCTGATCTGCTTCATCCTCGCCAACAAGGTGTACTCGCCGCAGTACACCCTGTGGCTGGTGCCGCTCATGGCTCTGGTGCTGCCGCGCGTCGCGCCGTTCGTCGCCGTGATGGCCAGTGACCTCCTGGTGCACGCGGTGGAGTTCCCGTTCCTCGCCGGCCGGGCCGGCTACGGCGACGGGCTGCCCTATCCGGTGATGGGTGTGGCGGTCGCCCTGCGGGCCGCCGCGCTGGTGTGGGTGGCCGTCGAGGTGGTGCGGCGGCCGACCGGGTCACCGCCAGGTCGAGAGCCAGTACCGGAGGTCCAGGGCGTCGCGGTCCAGCGGGATCCCTAGCCAGATGGGGGCGAAGAAGGCGAAGGCGGCGACGGCCAGGACGGCGAGCCCGCTCCCGACCAGGCGCGGGCGCGGGCCGACCTGCACGGCCCGGACCAGGCCCAGCGCGATGAAGGGCACCACGGGGGTGAGGTAGAAGAAGTAGCCGGGCTTGCCGGCCGCCAGCCAGGGCAGCCAGAGCAGGGCCAGCGGCACCAGGATCGTGGCGGCGACGCCGTCCCGGCGGACGGCGGCCCGCCACAGCAGGACCGGGTAGGCCAGCAGGGCCGGCCACCACAGCGCCGGGCTGCCGACCATGGTGATCCGGGCGACGGTGTCCGGCGGCACCTGGCACTCGCCCGCCTCTTCCTGGGCGTCGGTGCAGCTCTCGGCGTAGACGAGGACCGGTCGCTCGAGCCAGGCCCAGCCGAGCGGGTCGGAGCGGTAGGGGTGGGTGGCCTCGAGGGCCGAGTGGTACTCGACGAGGTCGGTCTGGGTGTCCCACCACGTCGCCAGCCGCTCCCCGGGACCGGCGGAGCACTCCCCGGGTCCGCAGGCGCGGGACCCCGCGTAGCTGTCCTCGTAGTGGACGAACCAGCCGGCGTGGGCGGCGACGTACACGGCGGCCGGCAGCAGCAGGAAGCTCAGCAGCGCACCGGCGGTGACGGCGGCGGCCCGCTGCGCGCCCCGCCGCAGTCCGTCCCCGCGGCCGGCGAGCTCGGTGGCGAGGATCAGCACGCCGGCGACCCCGACGGCCAGCAGCCCCGACCACTTGGTGGCGATCGCCAGCCCGAGCGCGAGCCCGGACAGCCAGCGGTAGCGCGAGCCGAGGAACGAGCGCCGGAGGTCCTCGCCGGGCCCGCGGCTGCGCCGTCGCGCGTCGCGGTCGAGCAGGACCAGCCACACCGCGGCGACCACGAACAGGGCCAGGACGGCGTCCAGCATGGCCAGGCGGCTGGTGGTGACGGCCAGTCCGTCCAGGGCCACCAGCAGCGCCGCCAGGGCGGCCGGTGCCGTGCGCCGGAACAGCCGCTGGCCGCACAGGTAGGTCAGCAGCACGGTGAGCGAGCCGGCGACGGCGACGCCGATCCGCCAGCCGAACGGGGTGTAGCCGAAGATCTGGATGCCGAGCGCGATGACCCACTTGCCCAGCGGCGGATGGGACGGTCGGCCCTCCTCGACGCCGCGGGTCACGTAGTCGCGGGCGTCGACGCCGTAGTACTTCTCGTCGAAGTACAGCCGGTCGGGGTCGCCGAGATCCCACAGCCGTACGGCCGCGGCGATGCCGACCAGGACGAGCGGGACGACCCAGGCCGACAGCGGGCGGCGCCCGTAGGCGCCGCCCGCTGTGTCCAGGGCCGTCGGTGTGACGGCGGTGCTCACCGGATCACTCGATGAGCTCGTCGTCCTCTTCGCCCTCGAACTCGGTCTCGGTCTCGGTGTCGACCTCGGTCTCGGTCTCGACGACCTCGGTCTCGGTCTCGGTCTCGGTCTCGGTCGGCTCGAGGGTCTCGGTGACCTCGGTCTCCTCCTCCTCGGTCTCCGTGACCTCCTCGGTCTCGGTGACCTCGACGGTGCCCTCCTCGTCCTCACCGCAGCCGGCGAGGCCGAGGGCGAGGACGCCGGCGAAGGACGCGCTGGTAAGACCCTTGACGATTCGGTTCATGTTGTACTCCTGTCACACATATCGATTGCACGTGGCGATCAATGCATGTCCGCTGACGCCGCGACGACACATTCATGGGTGGTCACGAATCAGTGACAACTTCTCCATGGAACGATGCGGACCATTCACGTGTGAATCGGATCGGAGAAGGGAAAGCGCTCGCTGCCTCCGCGTCTGCGGACTCTTGAGGCTTTTGCCGCCGCAGCTGCGTGCATAGACTGCGGTCATGTCCTCCCGGTTCCGCATCGCCGAGGCAGCCGTTCTGCTCGGTGTGAGCGATGACACGGTGCGCCGGTGGGTCGATGCGGGACGGTTGACGGTGCACCGGGACGGCGCCGGCCCCGCGACAATCGACGGCGCGGAACTGGCCGGGCTGGCCGCCGGCCTCCGCGACGCGCCCGAGCCCGGGACGACGCCGTCGTCGGCTCGCAACCGGCTGACCGGCATCGTGACCCGCGTCGTCCGGGACGGCGTGATGGCGCAGGTGGAGATCCAGGCCGGGCCCTTCCGCGTCGTCTCGTTGATGTCGCGGGAGGCCGCCGACGAGCTGGCGCTGGAGGTCGGCGTGCGCGCGGTCGCCACGGTGAAGGCGACCAACGTCAGCGTGGACGTCCCGTGAGACGCCGCGTGGCGCTCTGCACGGCCACCGTGCTGCTGGCCGGTTGCGGGACGTCGGGGGACGACCAGGGCGGCACCCTCACGGTTGCCGCCGCCGCCTCCCTGACCGACGTGTTCACCGAGCTCGGCGCGGTGCTGGAGGACCAGCGCCCGGGGCTGGAGGTGCGCTTCACCTTCGCCGGCAGCGCCACGCTGGCCGCGCAGCTGCTGCAGGGCGCGCCGGCGGACGTCTTCGCCTCGGCCGACGAACGGCAGATGGCCGTCGTCACGGGCGCCGGCCTCGCCGCGGATCCGGAGATCTTCGCCGCCAACGCCCTGACGATCGCGGTCCCGGAGGGCAACCCGGCAGGGGTCACCGGGCTGGCCGACTTCGCCCGGGAGGAGCTCACGCTGGCCGTCTGCGCGACGCAGGTGCCCTGCGGTGCGGCGGCCGCCGAGCTCCTCGACGTCGCCGGGGTGGAGGCGGTGCCGGACACCTACGAGGAGGACGTGCGGGCCGCGCTGACCAAGGTGGCCCTCGGCGAAGTGGACGCGGCGCTGGTCTACGTCACCGATGCGCGGAGCCGCGCCGACGCCGTGGACGTCGTCGAGGTCCCCGAGGCCGCGTCCGTGGTCACCGTCTACCCGGTCTGCGTGCTGGCCGACGCCCCTCGTCCGGAGGCTGCGCAGGCCTTCGTCGACCTGGTGCTCTCCGCCGAAGGCCGCCGCATCCTCGCCGACGCCGGGTTCCGGCCACCGTGAGCCGCCGGTCCGGCTCCCCGGTGCCCGCGCCCCTGCTCGTCCCGGCGGCGCTGGCCGTCGCCTTCCTCCTGCTGCCGCTGGCCGGGCTGCTGGTGCGTGCCCCCTGGTCGTCGCTGGGCGAGCAGCTGGCTGCGCCGGGGGTGGGCGCGGCGCTGCGCCTCTCGCTCGTCTCCTCGACGCTGGCCACCCTCGTCTCGCTGGTGCTCGGCGTGCCCATGGCCTGGGTGCTCGCCCGCGCCCGCATCCGGGGGCGCAGCCTGCTGCGGGCGCTGGTGACCGTGCCCCTGGTGCTGCCGCCGGTGGTGGGCGGTGTCGCGCTGTTCCTGGTGTTCGGCCGGCAGGGGATCGTCGGCTCGTGGCTGGACGACGCCTTCGGCGTCACCATCCCCTTCACCACGTCCGCCGTCGTCCTCGCGCAGACCTTCGTGGCCATGCCGTTCCTCGTGATCAGCGTCGAGGGGGCGCTCCGGGCCGCGGACGCCCGGTTCGAGGACGTGGCGGCCACCCTGGGCGCCGACCGGTGGACGACCTTCCGCCGCGTGACCCTGCCGATGGTGGCGCCCGGCGTGGCCGCCGGGGCGGTGCTCTGCTGGGCGCGGGCGCTGGGGGAGTTCGGCGCGACGATCACCTTCGCGGGCAACTTCCCGGGGACGACGCAGACGATGCCGCTGGCGGTGTACCTGGCGTTGCAGCGCGACCCGGAGGCGGCCGTCGTCCTGTCCCTGGTGCTGCTCGGGGTATCGCTGGCCACCCTGCTCCTGCTGCGCGACAACTGGCTGGGCCGGGCGGCGTCGTGAACGGGGGGGGGAGCCCGTGAGCCTGACGGCGCGGGTGGCGGTCCGGCGCGGCTCGCTCGCGCTGGACGTCGACATCGAGGTGGCCGACGGCGAGGTGCTCGCCGTCCTCGGACCCAACGGTGCCGGGAAGTCGACGCTGCTGCGGGTCCTGGCCGGCCTGCTGCCGGCCGACACGGGCCGGGTCGTCGTCGGCGGGGAGGTGTGGGACGGCGAGGGTGCGCTCCTGCCCCCGCACCGCCGCCCGCTCGGCATGGTCTTCCAGGACGCGCTCCTGTTCCCCCACCTCAGCGTGGCCGACAACGTCGCCTTCGGGCTCCGCACCCGTGGGGCCGGCCGCGCGGCGGCGCGGGCGGCGGCGGCCGGATGGCTCGCCCGGGTGGGACTCGAGGGCCTGGGCGGACGGCGGCCCGCGGAACTCTCCGGCGGGCAGGCGCAGCGGGCCGCCCTGGCGCGGGCGCTCGTCGGGGACCCCGCGCTGCTGCTGCTGGACGAACCGCTGTCGGCGCTGGACGCCCGCACCCGGCTGACCGTCCGCGCGGAGCTGCGGCGGCACCTGGCCGAGTTCGCGGGCAGCACGGTGCTGGTCACCCACGACCCGGTCGACGCGATGGCCCTGGCCGACCGTGTCGTGGTCATCGAGGAGGGCCGCGTCGTGCAGGCCGGCACGCCCGCGGAGATCAGCCGGCGGCCGCGCACCGACTACGTGGCCCGGCTGGTCGGGCTCTCGCTGCTGCCCGGCACCGGAGCCGGCCGGTCGGTGCGGCTGGACGGTGGCGGGGAGGTGACGGTGGCCGAGGAGGTGGCCGGAGCGGTGTTCGCGGCGGTGCGACCGGAGTCGGTGGCGCTGTACCTGGCCCGGCCCGAGGGGAGCCCGCGCAACGTGTGGCCGCTGCGGCTGGCCGGCGCCGTGCCGCACGGGACCACGGTGCGCTGCGAGCTGGAGGGCGCGGTGCCGCTGGTCGCCGATGTCACCGCCGCGGCCTTCGCCGAGCTCGGGCTCGTGCCCGGCGCGCAGGTGTGGGCGGCCGTGAAGGCGTCCGAGGTGGCCGTCTACGCGCGCTGACCGGACCTGCCGGGGGAGCGGCGACGATCAGGGACCCTGATCATCGAGCGTCCTCCCTCACCGCCCACCGTGAGGGAGGACGCTGCACGATCAGGTGGGCTGATCGTCGCGGGGAGCCGCTGGGAGAGTGGAGGCCATGACCTGCGCCGCCGTCGTCCTCGCCGCCGGGGGCGGCCGCCGCTACGGGATGCCCAAGGCGCTGGTCGAGTACGAGGGCAGCCTGCTGGTCGAGCGTGCGGTGCGGACGGCGGGGTGGGCGTGCGACGTCGTGCTGGTGGTGCTCGGCGCGCAGGCGCTCGACGTGTGGCGCACCGCGGACCTCCGCGGCGCCACCGTGGTGGCGAACAAGGACTGGGAGACCGGGATGGCCTCCTCGCTGCGGACCGGGCTGGACGGGTTGCGCGGTTTCCCCGGAACCGTGGATGCGGCCCTGATCACCCTCGTCGACATGCCGGGCATGACGCCGTCGGCGCTGGCCGCGGTCGCCGACCACGCCGCCCCCGGCGCGCTCGCCGTCGCCACCTACGACGGCGTCCGCGCGCACCCCGTGCTGCTCGGTCGTGACCACTGGGCCGGCGTGATCGAGACGGCGACCGGTGACGAGGGCGCCCGCCGCTACCTGGCGGCGCACGACGTCACCGAGGTCGACTGCACCCGCCTGGCCGATCCGGCCGATCTCGACGTGCCGCCGTCCGGGGTACCTTCGGCGCCGTGATCGCCGGCCACCTGATCGCCAGAGTCGTCGACGCGCCGCTGTCCGTCGCCGAGCACGAAGAGGCCGTCGCCGACAAGGCAGCCGGCGCCGTCGTCTCCTTCGCCGGCGTCGTCCGCGACCACGACGGCGGCCGCTCGGTGACCGAGCTCGAGTACGTCGGCCACCCGACCGCGGCCGACGTGATCCGCGAGCTGGCCGACGAGTTCGCCGCCCGCGAGGGCGTGCACGCCGTCGCCGTCAGCCATCGCATCGGCCTGCTCGGCATCGGTGACGTCGCCCTGGCCTGCGCAGTCAGCTCCTCCCACCGCGGCGAGGCCTTCGCCGCCTGCGCGGACCTCGTCGACGAGGTGAAGAAGCGGCTGCCCATCTGGAAGCGGCAGGTCTTCGCCGACGGCGAGGAGGAGTGGGTCGCCTGCCCGTGACGGTCGTGGGTGGGATGCTCGACGACGTGACGCACCTCACACCGGCACCGACGAGCGAACCGGCCGGTCCGGAGGAGCTCGCCACGGCGCTGGAGGCGACCGGGTACCTGCCGGACGAGGGCCTGGCGACCGCCGCCTACCTCGCCCTGGCGATGCACCGGCCGCTCTTCCTCGAGGGCGAGGCCGGCGTCGGCAAGACCGCCCTGGCCGCCGCGCTGGCCCAGGTCACCGGCCGGCCCCTCTACCGCCTGCAGTGCTACGAGGGTCTGGAGGCCGGTCAGGCCCTGTACGACTGGGACTTCGGCCGGCAGCTGCTGCACCTGCGCGCCGCCGAGGCCGCGCACGCCGCCGACGACCCCGGGGCGCTGGAGGCCTCGCTCTACGACCGGCGCTTCCTGCTCGCCCGCCCGCTGCTGCAGGCGCTGGAGGACTCGCCCTCGGTGCTGCTGATCGACGAGATCGACCGCGCCGACGACGAGTTCGAGGCCTTCCTGCTCGAGATCCTCTCCGACTTCACGATCTCCATCCCCGAGCTGGGCACGGTGCGCGCGGGCACGCCGCCGCTGGTCGTCCTCACCTCGAACCGCACCCGCGAGGTGCACGACGCGCTGAAGCGGCGCTGCCTCTACCACTGGCTGCAGCTCCCGGACTTCGACCGCGAGGTGGCGATCCTGCGCCGGCGGCTGCCGCACGTGACCGAGCAGCTGGTCCGCGAGGTGGCCCGGGCGACGGCGACGCTGCGCACGCTGGACCTGCTGAAGCCGCCCGGCGTGGCGGAGTCGCTGGACTGGGCGACGGCGCTGCACACCCTCGGGGCGCGGCGGCTCGACCCCGACACCGCCGCCCGCACGCTGGGCGCCGTGCTGAAGTACCGCGAGGACACCGAGCGGGTCCAGCTGCACGCCGGGGGAGCGCTCTTCGGTGGCTAGCACCTCGGGAGGGACCGCGGAGGCGACCTCGCCGCGCGACGTGGTGGACACCGTCCTGGGGTTCGCGCGCACGCTGCGCGCGGCGGGGGTCGCCGCGTCCCCCGACCGCGTGGCGGCGATGCTCGCCGCGGCGGGTGAGCTCGACGTGCTGGTCCCGGCCGACGTCTACTGGGCCGGTCGGCTGACCCTGTGCGCCGGCCCGGACGACCTGGACCGCTACGACGCTGCCTTCGCCGCGTGGTTCGGCGGCGAGCGGCCGCGTGCGCCGCGCCGCGCGCCGGCCGAGCGGCCGGTGGTCTCCGCGATGGCACCGCTGGACGCCGGCCCCGGCTCGGCCGAGGACCTGACCGGCGCGCCGGAGCTCGCGGTGCGGGCCAGCGCCACCGAGGTGCTGCGGCACCGCGACGTGGCCGAGCTGACCCCCGCCGAGCGGGAGCACCTGCGCCGGCTGTTCGCCGTGCTGCGGCCGGCCGCGCCGATGCGCCCCTCGCGGCGTCGGCGGCCGGGCCCGGCCGGCGCCGTGCACCCCGCCCGCACGGTGCGCCGGGCGCTGCGGGACGGCGGGGAGGTGACCCGCCTGCTGCGCCGGCGGGCGGCTCCGCGGCCCCGCCGCGTCGTCCTCCTGGTCGACGTGTCCGGCTCCATGAGTCCGTACGCCGACGCGCTGCTGCGGTTCGCCCACGTCGCGGTGCGCGCGCGACCGTCGTCGACCGAGGTGTTCACCGTCGGCACGCGGCTGACCCGGGTGACCCGCGAGCTGCGGCTGCGCGATCCCGACCGGGCGCTGGCCGCCACCGGCTCGGCCGTCCCCGACTGGTCGGGCGGCACCCGGCTGGGCGAGGTGCTCAAGGCGTTCCTCGACCGGTGGGGCCAGCGGGGCACGGCCCGCGGCGCCGTCGTCGTCGTGTGCAGCGACGGCTGGGAACGCGGCGGCACCGAGGTCCTGGGCGAGCAGATGGCGCGGCTGCGGCGGCTGGCGCACGCGGTCGTGTGGGTCAACCCGCACAAGGGCCGGCCGGGCTACGAGCCCCTCGCCGCCGGGATGCAGGCGGCGCTGCCCTGGGTCGACCGGTTCGTCGCCGGACACAGCATGGCCGCGTTCGAGGAGCTCACGGGGGTGATCCAGCGTGCGTGACGTGCTGGACGACCTGATCGGCTGGTGGCAGGCGGGGGAGACCGTCGGCATGGGCACCGTGGTGGCCACCTGGCGCTCCGCGCCGCGCCCGGCGGGCGCCGCCATGCTCGTCGGTCCGGACGGGACCGCGGTCGGCAGCGTCTCGGGCGGCTGCGTCGAGGGCGCGGTCTACGAGGAGGCGAAGGACGTCGTCGACACCGGTGAGGTGACGCTGCGGCGCTACGGGGTCAGCGACGACGACGCCTTCGCCGTCGGGCTGACCTGCGGCGGGATCCTGGACGTCTTCGTCGAGCCCGTCTCGCGCGAGTCCTTCCCCGAGCTCGGCGAGGTGGCCGCCTCGGTCGGCCGGCACGAACCGGTCGCCGTCGTCACCTGCGTGACCGGACCCGACGACCGCCTCGGCCGACGGCTGGTGCTCTGGCCCGACCGGGCCTCGGGCAGCCTGGGCCTGCAGCGCCTGGACGACGCCGTCGCTGCCGATGCGCGGGGGATGCTCGCCGCCGGCCGCACCGGCATGTTGCACGTCGGGCGCGACGGCGAGCGGCGCGGCGACGAGCTGGCGCTGTTCGTCAACTCCTTCGCCCCGCCCGCGCGGATGCTCGTGTTCGGCGCGATCGACTTCGCCGCCGCCGTGGCCCGGGTGGGGTCCTTCCTCGGCTACCGGGTCACCGTGTGCGACGCCCGGCCGGTGTTCGCGACACCGCGGCGCTTCCCCGAGGCCGACGAGGTGGTCGTGGAGTGGCCGCACCGCTACCTGCGGGCCGAGGCCGACGCAGGGCGGATCGACGAGCGCACGGTGCTGTGCGTGCTCACCCACGACCCGAAGTTCGACGTCCCGCTGCTCGAGGTCGCGCTGCGGCTGCCGGTGGCCTACGTCGGCGCGATGGGCTCGCGGCGCACGCACGAGGAACGACGGGAGCGGCTCTCCGAGGCGGGGTTGTCCGCGGACGAGCTCGACCGGATGTCCTCGCCGATCGGGTTGGACCTCGGCGCCCGGACGCCGGAGGAGACGGCCGTGTCCATCGCGGCGGAGATCATCGCCGGCCGCTGGGGCGGGTCAGGCGAGCGGCTGACCGGCACCGAGGGGCCCATCCACCCGACGGCAGAGCGCTGAGCTGCGGACCGACGCGCCGATTGGTGTGGCACAGATCACCTTCTGCGGGTAAGACTCGGGCACACCCCGCCGCCCCCACCCGGGCCACGCGGAGCTGCGATCCGAGTGGAGGATTCGTGACCCAGATTTCGGTGCGCGTCGACGGGGCGTCCTATGCGGACGAGGTCGAACCCCGGACGCTGCTCGTCCACTACCTGCGCGAACAGCTGGGCAAGGTGGGCACCGTCGTCGGCTGCGACACCAGCAACTGCGGCGCCTGCACCGTGCACCTGGACGGCGAGGCGGTGAAGAGCTGCACGGTGCTGGCGGTCCAGGCCGACGGCAGCGAGGTCACCACCATCGAGGGGATCGCTGCGAACGGCTCGCTGCATCCCATGCAGAAGGCCTTCCACGAGCTGCACGGTCTCCAGTGCGGCTACTGCACACCGGGGATGATCATGGCTTCGATCGACCTGGTGGGCGACACCCCCGACCCCAGCGAGGACGAGGTGCGCGAGGGCATCGAGGGCAACCTCTGCCGCTGCACCGGCTACCAGAACATCGTCCGTGCCGTGCAGCAGGCCGCGGCCGAGATGCGCGCCGCCGCCACGCCGGACGCGCTGGGGGCCCAGTCATGACGGCGGTGGAGGACCGGCCCGTCGCCGAGGCTCCCGCGAAGGAGGTCGGGCAGGCGCGCAAGCGCAAGGAGGACGCGCGGCTGATCACCGGGCGGACCACCTGGACCGACAACATGGTGCTGCCCGGGATGCTGCACCTGGCCGTGGTCCGCAGCCCCGTCGCGCACGCCAGGCTCGGCGCGATCGACGTCGAGGCCGCGCGCTCGGCGCCGAACGTCGTCGCCGTGTTCACCGGCCGCGACCTCGCCGAGGAGCAGGGCTCCATCCCGTGCGCCTGGCCCGTCACGCCCGAGATGGTCAACCCCGGTCACCCCTCGGTCGCCGTGGACGAGGTCAACCACGTCGGCGAGGCGGTCGCCGTCATCGTCGCCCGCAGCAAGGCCGCCGCCCAGGACGCCGTGGAGCTCGTCGACGTCGACTACGACCCGCTGCCCGTCGTCCTGGACATGGAGCAGGCCCTGGGCGAGGGCACCGACCTGACCCACGACCACCTGTCGTCCAACGAGAGCTTCCGGTGGATCTTCGACGCGGGCGACGCCGGCACCGGCCAGGCCACCGACCAGGCCTTCGCGGACGCCGACGTGGTGGTGAGCCGGCGGTTCGTCCAGCAGCGGCTGATCCCCGCGTTCATGGAGCCCCGGTCCACCGTCGTCCAGCCCCAGGGCGACAACTACACGATGTGGTCCTCCACCCAGGTGCCGCACATCCTGCGGATCATGCTGGCGATGGTCACCGGCATCCCCGAGCACAAGCTGCGCGTCATCGCCCCCGACGTCGGCGGCGGCTTCGGCGGGAAGCTGCAGGTCACGCCGGAGGAGGTGATCAGTCTCCTGGTGGCCCGGCGGCTGGGCAAGCCGGTCAAGTGGACCGAGACCCGCAGCGAGTCGCTGATGAGCGCCCACCACGGCCGCGACCAGATCCAGTACGTCGACATCGCGGCCGACCGCGAGGGGAACGTCCTGGGCCTGAAGGTCCACATCCTCGCGGACATGGGCGCCTACCTGCGCCTGGTCAGCCCGGGCGTCCCGATCCTGGGTGCCTTCATGTACCCGGGCATCTACAAGTTCCCCGCCTACCGCTTCGACTGCCAGGGCGTCTTCACCAACAAGACCCCCACGGACGCCTACCGCGGCGCCGGGCGGCCCGAGGCCACCTTCGCCATCGAGCGGATCATGGACGAGCTCGCCGTCGAACTCGGGATGGACCCGCTCGAGCTGCGCCGGAAGAACTGGATCGGGGCCGGGGAGTTCCCCTTCACCACGGTGGCCGGGCTCGAGTACGACAGCGGAGACTACGACGGCGCGACCGAGCAGGCGCTGCGGCTGCTGGGCTACGACGAGCTGCGCGAGGAGCAGCGCCGCCGCCGGGAGTCCGGCGACCCGGTGCAGCTGGGCATCGGGTTCTCCACCTTCACCGAGATGTGCGGCCTGGCGCCCTCGCGGGTGCTCGGCTCGCTGTCCTACGGTGCCGGTGGCTGGGAGCACGCCTCGATCCGCATGCTGCCCACCGGAAAGGTCGAGGTCGTCACCGGTTCCACCCCGCACGGGCAGGGCCACGAGACGGCGTGGAGCCAGCTGGTCGCCGACGAGCTCGGCGTCCCGTTCGAGGACATCGAGGTCCTGCACGGTGACACCGCCATCTCCCCGCGCGGGCTGGACACCTACGGCTCCCGGTCGCTGGTGGTCGGGGGCGCCGCGGTGGTCAACGCGGCGCAGAAGGTCGTCGCCAAGGCCCGCACGATCGCCGCGCACCTGCTGGAGGCCGGCGAGGAGGACCTCCAGTTCGAGGGCGGGTCCTTCTCGGTGCGGGGCACCCCGGGCACGGGCATCTCCATCCAGGAACTCGCGCTGGCCACCTTCGCGGCGCACGACTTCCCCGACGGCGTGGAGCCCTCGCTCGACGCCGACGCCACCTTCGACCCGGTCAACTTCTCGTTCCCCCACGGCACGCACATCTGCGCCATGGAGGTCGACACCGAGACCGGCATGGTGAGGATCCGCAAGTACGCCTGCGTCGACGACGTCGGGACGATCGTCAACCCGCTCATCGTCGAGGGGCAGGTGCACGGTGGCCTCGCCCAGGGCATCGCGCAGGCGCTGTACGAGGAGGCGGTGTATGACGTCGACGGCAACCTGACCACCGGCACCTTCGTCGACTACCTCGTCCCCTCGGCCGCCGACCTGCCGCACTTCGACACGGGCCACACCGTGCACGCCGCACCCGGCAACCCGATCGGGGCCAAGGGCGTGGGCGAGGCGGGCTGCATCGCCTCGACGCCGGCCGTCGTCAACGCCGCGCTGGACGCCGTCCGCCATCTCGGGGTGTCCGACATCCTCATGCCCCTCACACCCGAACGGGTCTGGCGGGCGATCCACGAGGGCGGCGACGGCGGGGACCGCGCCACCGCCGGCACCAACGCCTACGGCGGCGCGCAGACCGAGACCACCGCCGGCGTCTCGACGCCGGAGTCGCGGCTGGGTGGCGATCGATGACCACGCTCGACCTCGTCCAGGGAGCCCGCTCATGATCCCCGTGGCCTTCGACTACGCCCGCCCCAGCACCATCGACGAGGCGCTCCAGGCCCTCGCCGACGGCGGCGAGGACGCCAAGATCCTCGCCGGCGGGCAGTCGCTGATCCCGGTCATGCGGCTGCGGCTCGCGGCGCCGTCGACCGTCGTCGACCTGACCCGGGTGGCCGAGCTGCGCGGTGTCCGGGAGGACGGCGACGCGATCGTCGTCGGCGCGATGACCACCCACTCCGACGTCGTCGCCGACCCGCTGATCCAGCAGCACGCGCCGCTGATCGCCGAGGCGACCGAGACCGTCGCCGACCGGCAGGTCCGCCACCGGGGCACCTTCGGTGGCGCGCTGGCCCACGCCGACCCGGCCGGTGATCTGCCGGCGGTCGCGCTGGCCCTGGACGCCGGATTCGTCATCGCCGGCCCGGGCGGGCGGCGGACGGTGCCGGCACGGGAGTTCTTCGTCGACTACCTGACCACGGCGCTGGCGGAGGACGAGATCCTCGTCGAGGTGCGCATCCCGAAGCTGGCCGGCCAGTGGGGGATGCGCTACGAGAAGTTCAACCGCGTGGCCCAGGCCTGGTCGATCGTCGCCGTCGCCGCGGCGGTGCGGCGCGAGAACGGACACATCGCCGAGGCCCGGATCGGGCTGACCAACATGGGCCCCACGCCGCTGCGGGCGACGGCCACCGAGCAGGCGCTGGCCGGAGCGGCCGCGGACGCCGGGGCGATCGCCGAGGCGGCGCAGCACGCAGCCGAGGGCACCGAACCCAGCGACGACCTGAACGCGAAGGCCGACTACCGCCGGCACCTGGCCCAGGTGCTGACCCGCCGGGCGGTCAGCGCGGCCGCCGGGATCCAGGGCTAGGGGCTGGTTTCACGTGCAACTGGAGAACTCGTTCACCGTGCCCGTGCCCGTCGACGAGGCGTGGCGGGTGCTGCTCGACATCGAGCGGATCGCACCCTGCATGCCCGGCGCGGCGCTGGACACGGTGACCGGCGACGAGTTCACCGGGCGGGTGAAGGTCAAGCTCGGCGTGATCACGATGACCTACCAGGGCAAGGCCTCGTTCGTGGAGAAGGACGAGGCGGCCCATCGGGCGGTCATCGACGCCCGCGGCAAGGACCAGCGGGGCAACGGCACCGCCGCCGCCGTCGTCACCGCCACGCTGGCCGCCGACGGCGACCGGACCCGGGTCGACGTCCTCACCGACCTCAACATCACCGGGCGGCCGGCCCAGTTCGGCCGCGGCGTGATGACCGACGTCGGCAACAAGCTGCTCGGGCAGTTCGCCGACAAGCTGGCCGCGCAGCTCGGGGAGGGTGACCGGGCGCAGCCCGTCGCGGAGCAGGTCCCCCGGCCGGTCGCGGAGCCGGTCACCGACCCGGCCATGGGGCCGGTGGCGGACCCGGCCACGGGGCCGGCGACGGTGCCCGAGGTCACGCCGATCACCGAGGTGGTGCGGTCGGTGCCGTCGATCCCGCGCCCGGTCGAGGAGCCCGCCTCCGTCCCGGCGTCACGCCCGGGGTCGGCCGCGGATCCGGAGCCGATCAACCTCCTGGAGGTCGCCGGCGGCGCCGCGGCGGCCCGCTATGCCGGACCCGCGGCCGCGGCCGCCGTCCTGCTGCTGGTCCTCGTGTTCGTCCGCCGGCGCCGCTGAACCGCCGACCCGCACGAGGCTTTCGGCCCCATCCACCCGAGAGCCCGAGCAGGCCGAGATCGTGGTCTGCTACACCCCGGCCGCCGAGGCCGCGCGCGTGGGCGGTGACTGGTACGACGCGTCCGTCCAGCCGTCGGGGACCTCGATGCTGGTCATCGGCGACCTCGTGGGGCACGACACCGAGGCGGCCGCGTCCATGGGCCAGCTGCGGGCGCTGCTGCGGGGCATCGCCACCTACAGCGACGGATCGCCCGCCGAGGTGCGGCGCGGCTGGACGGCGCGATGGCCCAGCTGGAGGTGGCCACCTACGCGACGGCCGCGGTCGCCTGCTTCGAGCCCGACGACGACCCGGCTCCGGGCGCGGTGCGGATGCGCTGGTCCAACGCCGGGCACCTGCCGCTGCTGGTGGTCCACCCGGACGGGACGCTGGCGGAGCCGGGGGAGTGGCAGGGGGACCTGATGCTCGGCGTGGATCCCGCGGCGCCGCGCCGCGACTGCGTCGTCCGGCTCGGTGAGGGCTCGACGGTGCTGATGTCCACCGACGGGCTCTTCGCGCGCCGGTCGCACGATCTGGACACCGGGATGGCGCGGTTGCGGGCGATCGCCCGCGAGCTGGCCGGCCGGTCGCTGAAGACCTCTGCGACGAGCTCCTCGAGCAGATGGTGGACGGCCGCGCCGAGGACGACGTCGCCCTGGTCGCGATCCGGCTGCGCGCCCGCCGGGACTAGCGGACGCCGGCCAGCCCGTCGTCGTCCGGCTTCTCCGCCCGCTCCAGGGCCTCTTCCTCGGCCTGGGCCTCCATGACGTGCGCCTCGCCGGCGACCGTGGCGGCCGCGTCCCCGTGGGACTCGCCGTAGACCTGCTCGGCCCGGCCCAGCAGTTCCTCGGCCTTGGCCTTGGCCTTCTCGAAGATGCTCATGCCGTCATCCTTCCCCAGTCACCCGCCATGCCCCGGGTCGGCTTCCGCGGCCCGGTCCGCTCCTCGCTCGTCCCTCGCTGCGATGCTCCCGGGCCTGTCACCCTCCATGCCCCGGGTCGGCTTCCGCGGCCCGGTCCGCTCCTCGCTCGTCCCTCGCTGCGATGCTCCCGGGCCTGTCACCCTCCGGCGAACGGCGGCAGCACGTCGACCACCGCGCCGGGTGACAGCTCCAACGCCCGGTCACGGGTGGTGGTTCCGTCGACGAGGAACGAGCAGGCGGTCAGGACGCGGGCCATCCGCTCCCCGTGCGTCTCGACGATCTGGCCGACCAGTTCGTCGAGGGAGCGGGCCTCGCGGGTCTCGGTGTCGACGCCGGAGGCTGCCCGGGCGCCGGCGAAGTACCGGACGGTCACGGTGGTCATGCCGGTCAGCCGCCGATGGCCGACATGGGCCGCGCGGGCTGCAGGAAGCTGGGGTCGTCGATGCCGTGACCGGGGAGCTTGCCGAGCGTCGCGATCCGCCAGCGGTCGGCGATCTCCTGGTCGCTGGCGCCCTCGCGCAGGGCGGTGCGCAGGTCGGACTCCTCGCGGGCGAACAGGCAGTTGCGGATCTGCCCGTCCGCGGTCAGCCGAGTGCGGTCGCAGCTGCCGCAGAACGAGCGGGTGACCGAGGCGATGACGCCGACCGTCGCGGGGCCGCCGTCGACCAGCCAGCGCTCGGCGGGGGCGGAGCCCCGGGCCTCGGTGTCCGGGGTGAGGCTGTGTGCCGCCGACAGCCGCCCGAGGATGTCCTCGGCGGTGACCATCTCGCCGCGGGTCCACGCGTGGTGGGCGTCCAGCGGCATCTGCTCGATGAAGCGGAGCTGGTAGCCGTGCTCGAGGCAGAAGTCGAGCAGCGGGACGGCGTCGGCCTCGTTGATCCCGCGCAGCAGGACGGCGTTGACCTTGACCGGGGTGAGGCCCGCCGCCTGGGCGGCCGCCAGCCCGGCGAGGACGTCGTCGAAGCGGTCGCGGTGGGTGAGCTGCGTGAACCGGTCGCGGTCGACGGTGTCGAGGCTGACGTTGATCCGGTCCAGCCCGGCGGCGGCCAGCGCCGGCGCCACCCGGGCCAGGCCGATGGCGTTGGTGGTGAGGCTGACCTCGGGCCGCGGCGCCAGCGCCGTCACGCCTGCGACGATGCCGACCAACCCGGGGCGCAGCAGCGGCTCGCCCCCGGTGAAGCGCACCTCGTCGATGCCGAGCTGCTCGACCCCGATCCGGACCAGCCGGACGATCTCCTCGTCGGTGAGCACCTCGACCTTGGGCAGCCAGTCCAGCCCCTCGGGCGGCATGCAGTAGGTGCAGCGCAGGTTGCACCGGTCGGTCAGCGACACCCGCAGGTCCGTGGCGACCCGGCCGTGCCGGTCGACCAGCCCGCCGCTGCCGGGAGCCGGGGCGTCACCGGCGCGCCGGATCACCGGGTCGGGCAGTTCGGCACCGGTCATGGCCCGAATGTAGCCGCGCTGACGGAATTGCGATGCCGGTGCGCCCGGCAGCCCCGCTAGTCTCGCGGGGCCACCCGAGGGACCGGCGGAGCCCAGGGCCCGCACTCGCCCGTGGCCAGGAAGCGCGAGAGCCCGTGTCACCCCGCACCGTCTTCGATCCCTACCTGCGCCTGTTCGCCGTCCCCGGCTCGCGGGCCTTCTCCTTCGCCGGCTGGGTCGCCCGGCTGCCGGCGCCGATGCTGGGCCTGGGTGCGGTCCTGCTCGTGGAGGAGGCGACCGGCAGCTACGGCCTGGCCGGTGCCGTCTCGGGCACGCTGGCGCTGAGCTACGCCCTGGCCGGGCCGCAGTGGGCCCGCGCCATGGACCGCCGGGGCCAGGGGGTGGTGCTGCGCCTGGCGATGGTCGCCCTCCTGCTGACCGGTGCGGCGTTCGTGGTGGCCGTCGAGGCGGGCGCTCCCCGGTGGAGCTGGTTCCTGCTCGCGGCCCTGACCGGCGGGTCGGCGCCGAACGTCGGCTCGATGGTGCGGGCGCGGTGGTCCGCGGCGTTGGACTCCGCCGGCCGGCAGACCGCATTCGCCTTCGAGGCGGTCGCCGACGAGCTCGTGTTCGTCCTGGGGCCGGTGGTGGTCACCCTGCTGGCGACGCTGATCGCCCCGCCGGTGGGTTTCCTCACCGGCATCGCGCTGGGCGTCGGCGGCGGCCTGGCCCTGGCCGCCCAGCGGTCCAGCGAGCCGCCGCTGCACCCGGTCGACACGACGCCCGGCCGGCGGCGGTCCGTGCTCACCCCCACCCTCCTCGTCGTCGTCCTCAGCTACCTGGCCGTGGGCACGGTGTTCGGCGCCATCGACGTGGTGGTCATCGCCTTCGCCGAGGCGGAGGGGGCGAAGGCGCTCTCCGGCGCGGCGCTGGCCGTCTTCGCCGGCGGCAGCCTGGTCGCCGGGCTGGCCTACGGCCTCGCCCGGCCGGCCCGCTCGCTGGCCGCCCGGTTCGTCGGCACCGCGGTCGCGTTCGGTGTCGCCGCCCAGCTGCTGTGGGCGGTGAGCTCGCTACCGGGGCTCGTGGTCTGCGGCTTTCTCGCCGGGCTGACCATCGCGCCGGTGCTCGTGTCGGGCACCTCGCTGGTGGAGTCCCGCGTCGGCCGCGGGGTGCTCACCGAGTCGCTGGCCTGGACGATCACCGGCCTCACGCTGGGCGTCACGGCCGGCTCGGCGCTGGCCGGAGCGGCGGTCGACGCCTGGGGTGCGCAGACCGCGTTCGCCGTCCCGGCGCTGGCCGCGGCGTGCGCCGGAGTTCTCTCGCTGGCGGGCGCACCCCTGCTGCGGCAGCGGGTCCCGGGCGCCGGGGGCGGCCCCGGCGAGCAGTTGGTTGAGGGTGGCATCAAGGGGTAGGTCGTGCACCGGTCGATCGCACGCCGCCCATCGCGGCGCACGGCCCGTCCCTCACCTCCGAAAGGATCCTTCGTGCCCACAGCCCCCGTCTCCGGCGTGCCCACCATCGCTCTGAACAACGGCGTCGAGATCCCCCAGCTCGGCTTCGGCGTCTACCAGGTTCCGCCGGAGGACACCGCTGACGTCGTGTCGCAGGCCTTCGAGGTCGGCTACCGGCACATCGACACCGCCGAGATGTACCGCAACGAGAAGGGTGTCGGCGAGGCCATCGCCCGCTCCGGCATCGACCGCGGCGAGATCTTCGTGACCAGCAAGCTGAACAACGGCTTCCACCGTCGCGACGACGCGCTGCGCGCCTTCGACCGGACTCTGGCCGACCTCGGCACCGACTACCTCGACCTGTTCCTCGTCCACTGGCCGCTGCCGGGCATCGACGTCGACTACGTCGAGACCTGGAAGGCCATGGAGGAGATCTACGCGAGCGGCCGCAGCAAGGCCGTCGGCGTCTCCAACTTCAACGCCCACCACCTGCGTCGGCTCTTCGCCGAGACGGAGGTCCGCCCGGCGGTCAACCAGATCGAGGTGCACCCCTACCTCGCGCAGGACGAGCTGCGCGCGTTCGACGCCGAGCACGAGATCGTCACCGAGGCCTGGTCGCCGATCGCGCAGGGCCGGGTGCTGGGCGACGCCGCGATCACCGCGATCGCCGAGCGGATCGGGCGGACGCCCGCCCAGGTCGTGCTGCGCTGGCACGTCCAGCGCGGCGACGTCGTCTTCCCGAAGTCGTCCTCCCGGGAGCGCATGCAGGAGAACTTCGCGCTGTTCGACTTCGAGCTGTCGACGTCGGACATGGCGGCCCTCACCGGACTGGACCGCGGGGAGCGGACCGGCCCCGACCCGGACACCTTCAACTACGTCCCGTGACGCTGTGCACCCTGTGAGGATCGGCGTCACACCGCGGCCAGGGAGCCGGGCGCGGTGAGCTGAGCGGGTCCGCGGTCCGCGGCGGGAGACCTCCGGCTCCCGCGCCGCGGGTCGCCCGACGCCGTGTCCGCACGACACGACGGAGGTCCTTGGCACACCCATACCTAGTATGCATACTCCGTATCCATGTCCATCCGACACGGTCTCCTGGCGCTCCTGGAGCGCGGTCCCAGCCACGGCTACCAGCTGCGCGCCCAGTTCGACGCCTCGACCGGCGCGACGTGGCCGCTCAACGTCGGGCAGGTCTACACGACCCTCGACCGCCTGGAGCGCGACGGCCTCGTCGTCCAGGACGGCGAGCCCGACCCCGACGGCCGGATCGCCTACCGGCTCACCGATGCCGGCCGGGCGGAGGTGCAGACCTGGTTCCGCTCGCCGGTGAGCGCCAGGAGCGCGCCCCGTGACGAGCTGGCGATCAAGCTTGCGCTGGCGGTGACCACCCCGGGCGTCGACGTCCTCGCCGTCGTGCAGACCCAGCGGACCGGGACGATGGCGACCCTCCAGGAGCTGACCCGGCTCAAGACCCGCGGTGCCGACGACGACCTGGCCTGGTCGCTGGTCCTCGACTCGCTGGTCTTCCGCGCGGAGGCGGAGATCCGCTGGCTGGACCACTGCGAGGCGCGGGTGGCCCGGGCGGCCGCCCGCCGGCCGCAGAACACCGTCGCCGCGCCGGCCGCCACCGACCGGGCGGCGCAGCGATGACCGCCCCCATGCTCCTGCTGCGCGGGGTGACCCGTGAGCACCAGCAGGGCGACACGGTCGTGCACGCGCTGCGCGGCGTCGACCTCGCCGTTCATCCCGGCGAGCTCGTGGCCGTCATGGGCCCGTCGGGCTCGGGCAAGTCGACGTTGCTGCACATCGCCGGCGGCCTGGACACGCCCAGCTCCGGCGCCGTGGTCGTCGAGGGCCGCGACCTCGCCCAGCTCTCGGCGGCGCAGGTGGCCGCCGTCCGCCGGCGGAGCATCGGCTACGTCTTCCAGGACCTGAACCTGCTGCCCTCGCTGACCGCGCTGGAGAACGTCTCCCTCCCGCTCGAGCTCGACGGCGCCCGCGGCGGGCTGGCCCGGCGCGCCGCCCGGGACGCTCTCGAGGAGGTCGGCGTCGGCCACCTCGCCGGCCGCTTCCCCGACGACATGTCCGGCGGCCAGCAGCAGCGGGTGGCCATCGCCCGCGCCCTCGTGGGTCCGCGCCGGCTGCTGCTGGCCGACGAGCCGACCGGCGCGCTGGACTCGCAGACCGGCGAGGAGGTGCTGCGGGTGCTGCGGGCCCGGTGCGAGGCGGGCGCGGCCGGCGTCCTGGTCACCCACGAGGCAAGGCACGCCGCCTGGGCCGACCGCGTCGTGTTCCTGCGCGACGGCGTCGTGGTCGACCAGAGCGGCCCGGTGCCGGGCGCGGAGTCGTTGCTCGCCACGGGCGGCGGAGCGTGACCGGCTGGTTCGCGCGCTGGCGCCTGGCGCTGCGCATCGCCCGGCGCGACGCGCTGCGGCACAAGGGCCGCACCGTTCTGGTCGTGCTGATGGTCGGGCTGCCGGTGATGGCCATCGCGGGCGGGGACACGCTGTTCCGGACCTCCGAGGTCGGCCCGGCCGAGGCGCTGCCCGCGGCGCTCGGCGGTGCGGATGCCCGGCTCAGCGGCGAGTCGCGGGAGGCGATCGCCGTCGACCCGGCCAGCGGCATCGTGTGGGCCAAGGCGGCGACGGCGGACCCGCCGTGGACCCGGGACGAGGTCGTCGGCGTGCTGCCCGACGGGACGCGCGTCGTCGAGAGCGTGACCGGCTGGATCTACGTGGGCACCGAGGGCGGCTACGCGCGCGTCGAGGGCTACGCCGAGGACGCCGTGGACCCGATGTCCGAGGGACGCTTCGAGGTCGTCGAGGGACGGCTGCCCGAGCGCGCGGGGGAGATCGCGGTCAGCCCGAAGGTGGTGCAGCGTGCCGCGGGGCTGGGCGAGGAAATCAGGCTCACCCGCGACGACGTGCCGGCCGAGGTGGTCGGTGTCGTCCGGTGGCCGGACCGCTCGGGCGACTTCGTCGTCCTCCCCGCGGAGGACGCCGGGCTCCTCGGGGACCCGCTGAGCCGCTTCTACGCCACCGTGCCCGGCGGCCTGGGCTGGCCGGAGGTGCAGGCGCTCAACGAGCGCGGCCTGGCCGTGCTCTCCCGCGAGGTGGCCGCGGATCCGCCGCCGGATGCGGCCTGGCTGCCCGCCCGGGACGTCGGATACGACGAGGCCGGCAGCAACGCGGCCGAGACGGCGGTGCTCGCACTCGTCATCGCGTCTCTCGTCCTGGAGGTGGTGCTCCTGGCCGGGCCCGCGTTCGCCGTCGGCGTCCGCCGCCAGCGCCGCGACCTGGCCCTGATCGGGGCCACCGGTGGCTCCGCCGGTGACCTGCGGCGGATCGTCCTCGCCAACGGGGTGGTGCTGGGGGGCGGCGCGGCGGTCCTGGGCGCAGCGGCCGGCATCGGGCTGGCCGGGGCAGCGATCCCGGTGATCGAGGCGCGCAGCGACCAGGTGTTCGGCCCCTTCGATGTGCCGGTCCTCGACGTCGCCCTCACCGTGGCCGTCGGGCTCCTCGCCGGCGTCGCGGCCTCCTGGTTCCCCGCCCGGCAGGCCGCACGCGCCGACGTCGTCGACGCCCTGGCCGGGCGGCGTGGGCAGGTGCGGACCTCGTGGCGCTCCCCCGTGGCCGGCCTGGTCCTCGGCGGGGCGGGGCTGGCGCTGGTCGTCCTCGGTGCCCGTGGCACGGAGCTCGCCGTCGCCGGTGGTGCGGTTTTGCTGGTCGTGGGCATCGTGGTCGCGACCCCGTGGCTGGTCGGCCTGCTCGCTCCGCTGGCGCGCTGGCTGCCGGTCTCCGGACGGCTGGCCGTGCGCGACGCGACCCGCAACCGCAGCCGCACCGCGCCGGCGGTGGCCGCGGTGATGGCGACCGTGGCCGGCGTGACCGCGCTGGCCATCGGCAGCGCGAGCGACAGCGCCCAGGCGGAGCGGGACTACGTCGCCGCGGCTCCGATGGGTGCCGGGCAGGTCTACGGCAACGGGGAGATGGCGGAGGCGGACTGGGACGCCGTGGTGGGCGTCCTCACCCGCGAGGCGCCCGGCCGGCCGGTGCACCGCCTGCGGGGCAACGTCTGGACCAACACGGACACGCAGGCGGAGGTGGCGGTGCTGGCCGACGGATGCGCCGGAGGTGTGTCCATCTGCCGCTGGTACCCGCGGGAGGCGAACGCGGTCATGACGACGCACGGCGAGCTGCTGGTCGCCGACGCCGACGCGCTGCGGACGGTCAGCACCGGTGAACTGCCGGGGGAGGTCTACGACGCCCTCGACGCCGGGCGCGCCGCGGTGTTCGGGTCGGGCGCCGTTGACGACGCCGGGCGGGTGACGGTGGTCGGCGTCGAGTACGACCTGCAGACGGGCGCCACCACGGTGGTGCGTTCGCCGGCGGCGGTGGAGGGGACCGCGGAGCTGCCGGCGGTCCAGGTGCCGCTGCCCGAGGCGGGGACGCGGGGCGTGGAGGTGCCGGCGCTCGTGGTCGTGCCGCCGTCGCTGACCGGGCAGCTCCCCATGCCGGTGGGCACGACCTCCCTGGTGACCGGCGGCCCCGGCGACCCGGTGACCGAGGAGCAGGAGGAACGGATCGACGAGGCGCTGGCCGCCGCGACCGGCGAGGGCGGCCTGCAGGTCGAGCGCGGCTGGCAGGACGACCTCGCGCTGGCCCGGCTGATCCTGGTGGGGGTGGGCGGCGCGCTCGTGCTCATCGCCACGCTGACCGCCACCGGGCTGGCGCTCACCGACGCGCGGCCGGACTTCGCCACCCTGGCGGCGGTGGGCGCCGCGCCGCGCACCCGCCGGTCCATGGCCATGGCCTCGGCCGCGATCGTCGGCGGCGGGGGCGCCGTGCTGGGGGTCGCCGTGGGGATGGCGCCGGGAATCGCCGTCGCCTATCCGCTGACCAGCACCGACTACGGCTACGGGGTCGATCCGGTGCTCGAGATCCCGTGGGAGGTGCTGGCCGCCGTCGGCGTTGCCGTCCCACTGGTCGCCGTCGCCGTCACCGGGCTGTTCGTCCGCTCCCGGCTGCCCATGGCGCGCCGGATGGCCTAGCGGGAGGGCATGATCGGCGGCCGAACCCTCCGGCGCCGTGACCGCGAGGGAACGGCAACCGAGGGGAGTCGCCCTGCGCACCGACCGTGCCGTGCGATCACCCGGCCGCCCGCTCCTCGCGCTCGCCCTCCTGCTCCTGGTCGTCGGTGCGGCCGTGGCCGCGGCGGTCCTGCTGCGTCCGCCGTCGTTCGCCGGCGCGCTGACCGGAACCCCGTCGGGCGCGCCGCCGACGACGCCGTCACCCGCGGCGGCCGCCGCCACCGCGGCCCCGGCCGGCCCTCCCACTCCGGCGCCTGCGCCGCCGGCCTTCGACCGCACCCAGCGATCGCTCGACTCCCCGGACAGCACCTGGGTGGTCGTGAACAAGCTGCGGCCGCTGGACCCGGTCGGGTACGCGCCGGCGGACCTCGTCGACGTCGGCGGCGGGCACTTGCTCCGCGCCGAGGCGGCGCTCGCGGTAGCGGACCTGCAGGCCGAGGCCGCGGCGGCGGGGCACGGCATCGCCGTACAGAGCGCCTACCGCTCCTACGAGTACCAGGAGGGCCTGTTCGCCGACGCCGTGGGCCGCTTCGGCGCCGAGGGCGCGGAGCAGCGCAGCGCCCGCCCCGGGCACAGCGAGCACCAGACCGGGCTGGCCGTCGACGTCGGTGGCGGGGGGTGCGACATCGAGCGCTGCTTCGGAGACACCCCGGAGGGCCGCTGGGTGGCCGCCAACGCGCACCGCTCGGGCTTCCTCGTCCGCTACGCGGCGGGGTCCGAGCAGATCACCGGCTACCAGTACGAGCCCTGGCACCTCCGCTACGTCGGCCCGGAGCTCGCCACGGAGATGCACGAGACCGGGGTCGCCACCCTGGAGGAGTTCTTCGGCCTCCCGCCCGCCCCGGAGTACGCGCTCGGCTGAGCGCGACCGGGCAGGCGAGGGCGGAGGCCTGTGCGCCACGGGTGACTGCGTCGCCCCGGTTACACGGGCGTGCTGTCCAGGACGGCGCCCGCCGCGTCGTAGGCGGTCACGGTGAGCGGCGGGCCGCCGGCCGACGGCGGCACCTGCAGGAGGTAGGCGCCCCAGACCCGTTCGCCGGAACGCGGGCCTTGGTCGGCGAGCTGCGCCAGCAGCGCGCGCCCGTCGGCGGTCGTGACCGTGACCCTGGCGGTGTCAGGCGGGGCTACGCCGCCCAGCGCCGTGGAGCCGATGCCACCGGCACCGCTGCTCGACCCCATCGCGTCGACGACCAGCTCGCCCACCGGCGCAGGGACGAGGGTGGAGCCGCCCCCGCCGGAGGCCAGCTCGACGAAGCAGGTCAGCCACTCGTCCCTGCCGGCGACGGAACCAGGGGTCAGCTGGAACGCCCAGCGAATCGCTCCCTCGACGCCGCTGACGAATCCGCCGTCCAGACCGCAGCCCGCCTCCTCGCGGGTCGGCGGACGTGTCCGGACCTCCCCGTCCAGCGCCTCGAACTCCTCCCAGGTGCCCACCCGCAAGTTGTCGACCACCTGGTCGAGCAGCCGGTCCGAGTCCTCTTCCCGGTCCCCGTCCCCGTCCATGGTCAGGACGACCGCCACGACCATGCCGTCCTCGGCCCACACCCGCCCCCGGGCCTCCGGATCCCCGACGTTCGCCCCCTGGAGGTCACCCGCAGAGCCCGGATGGCCACGCACCTCGGTGCCCGAGGCGTCCTCGATCCAGAACCCCCACAGCGCGGCGAGGCGGGGGTCGGCGCGCACCGCGTACACGGAGAGATAGCTCGCGCTCCCCTGGAAGAACATGCGCTCGCCCGAACCGCCGCCCGGCCTGTCCTGCGGGCTGCCGGCGACCAGCGGTTCCAGCCCGGCCGGGACGTCGTCCGGCGCGAGCGCCGCGGTGCCTGACTCGAAATCCGCTCCGCGCGCCGCGGCGACGAGCTCGTCCTCGTCGATGCCCCGCCCGACGACGAACTCGGTGTAGTCGTTGTGCTCGATCACGACCCAGACCCGGTCGGCGTCGGGCACCACCCGGCCGGTCCGTCCACCGCCGAGATCGACCTCCTCGCCCGGCGCCTCGTATCCCGGGCCCGCGATGGTGGCCGAGCCTGTGCTGGTCCCCACCAGCAGAACCGGCCCGTCGAGGGTGTCAGCCAGATCGGGATTGCCGTACAGGGTTGCGCGGGACGGCTCGTAGCGCCCGGAGGTCTCGTTGTAGAGGAGGTAGCTCCCCGGCGGGTCGTACGACAGCTCGGTGAGCATCAACCCGTCCGGCACCGGGTCGAGGAGGGCGGGTACTTCGAGTGGCTCATCGTCGACGACGAGGTCCTCGCCGCCCGCCGGCGGGCGCGTGGGGCCCTTGCCTGCGTCCGCGCACCCGGTCACGCCCGCGACCAGTACGCAGGCCAGCACCGTCGTCCGCACCCTGCTCCGCGAGGTCACGGGAGCAGATTGCCCGCGACCGGTCTGGAACGGGGGTCAGTCCGTCGTGACGAAGTCGATCAGTTCCTCGACCCGGCCGATCAGCTGCGGCTCGAGGTCGGTCCAGGTGCGCACGCGGGCCAGGATGCGCTGCGCCCAGACGTAGCCGGTGTCGTCCTCCCAGCCCAGCCGCCGGCAGACGCCGGTCTTCCAGTCCTCGCCCTTGGGCACGGTCGGCCAGGCCGTGATCCCGACGACCGAGGGCTTGACGGCCTGCCAGATGTCGATGAACGGGTGGCCGACGACCAGGGCGTGCTCGCCGGTGATCTGCTCGGCGATGCGGCTCTCCTTGGAGCCGCGCACCAGGTGGTCGACGAGCACGCCGAGCCGACGTCCGGACGTGGGCCGGAACTCCCGCACGATGCCCGGCAGGTCGTCGACGCCGTGCAGCGGCTCGACGACGACGCCCTCGATGCGCAGGTCGTGGCCCCAGACCTTCTCCACGAGCTCGGCGTCGTGCTTGCCCTCCACGTAGATGCGGCCCTCGCGGGCCACCCGGGCCCGGGCGCCTGCCACGTACGTGGAGCCGGACGCGCTCCGCGCCGGGGCCGTGGGCGCCGTCTGCTTGGGCCGCACCAGGACGACGGGCCGTCCCTCCACCCAGAAGCCGGGCCCCAGCGGGTAGCCCCGGACCCGTCCGTGGCGGTCCTCCAGGTGGACGACGTCCTTCTCGCAGCGCACGACCGCACCGACGAACCCCGAACTCGGGTCCTCGACGACGAGGTCCTTCTCGGCGTCGACCGTGGGCACCGGCTTCTTGACGGCGCGCGGGTGGACCAGGTTGTCGTACGGCGAACGGGGAGGCACCCGACGACGCTAGGCAGACTGGCGTCGGGGGTCACGCAGGACGCGCCGGGGACGGCTGCCCCGACACGCCCGAGTGTGGCGGAGGTCGCTCTTCGTGGTCGACCGGTCGGAACGGTTGCACCCCGCAACGCGGGTGTCCTGACCGCATGTCCCACCGCGCTGAGCAGGAGAGATGCGGGCGCCGGGCCGGTTGAAGTGACCGTATGTCACGGCTAACCGGAGCTCAGCAGTCACGCGGTCGGGCGTGGCGGGCGCCCGCCCGTCGTTTCGCATCGTTCGTCACGGTCACCCAAGAGAGTGACCGCGAACACCCTGAGCAGGAATGGGAGCGCATTTCACCATGATCGGAACCGACACTCTCGACCGCGTTATCGGCAAGGACGTCTACGACGAGTCGGGCCAGAAGATCGGCTCCGCCGGAGAGGTCTACCTCGACGACGAGACCGGCCAGCCCGAATGGGTGACCGTGCGCACCGGCATGTTCGGCACGAAGGAGTCCTTCGTGCCCATCCGCGATGCCGACCTCACCAACGACGGCCTCCGCGTACCCGTGAGCAAGGACCGGGTGAAGGACGCCCCGAAGATCGACACCGACGGGCACCTGTCGCCGCAGGAGGAGCAGGAGCTCTACCGCTACTACGGCATGGGCACGGGGACGACCGGTCGCACCGACCGCACCGAGTCCACCACCGGGATGGCGTCCGCCGGCACCGCAGGCATGGCCGCCGGTGGCACGACCGACACCGACACCAACCGGCACGGGACCGTCGGGCACGACACCTCCGGCCCCACCACCGACGACGCCATGACCCGCTCCGAGGAGCGCCTCAACGTCGGCACCCGCAGCGAGGAGACGGGCCGGGCCCGCCTGCGCAAGTACGTCGTCAACGAGAACGTGACGGAGACCGTGCCGGTGGCGCACGAGGAGGTCCGCGTCGAGCGCGAGCCCATCACCGACGGCAACGTGGGCAACGCGATGGACGGCCCCGCCATCAGCGAGGAGGAGCACGAGGTCACGCTCCACGCCGAGCGTGCCGTCGTCGAGAAGGAGGCCGTGCCCGTCGAGCGCGTCCGCCTGGACAAGACCACCGTGACCGAGCAGGAGCAGGTCTCGGCCGACCTCCGCAAGGAGGAGATCGAGGTCGACGGCGCCACGGACAACGACCGGCGGATCTGACCTCCGCCCCGGTAACGCCGGGGACGACAGACGGCGGCGGCCGGCCGGGCGACCTCAGATGCCCCGGCCGGTCGTCGTTCGTCGTCAGTCGGTGAAGCAGGCGGTCAGCGCGTCGACCATCAGCGGCACGTCGAGCGCCGACGTCAGCTCACGGCACGAGTGCATGGCCAGCTGCGCGATGCCGACGTCGACCGTGGCGATCCCCAGCCGGGTCGCCGTGAGCGGCCCGATCGTGCTGCCGCACGGCAGGTCGGCCCGCATGACGAAGGACTGCACCGGCACGCCGGCCTCGCCGCACCGCTCGCGGAACCAGCCCCCGGTCGCCGCATCGGTCGCGTAGGCCTGGTTGGCGTTGAGCTTCACCACCGGGCCACCTCCGAGCCGCGGCTGGTGCGCCGGCTCGTGCCGCTCCGCCCGGGTGGGGTGCACGCCGTGCGCCATGTCCGCCGACACCAGCCAGGACCGCGCGATCGCCCGGTGCACCGCCTCCGGGTCGCCCGGGTCCGTGGCCGTGGCCAGCCGGCGGACGACGTCCTCGAGGAAGCTCCCCCGTGCGCCGGCCATCGAGCCGCTGCCGACCTCCTCGTGGTCGTTGCACACCAGGACCTGGGTGCGCTCCCCGGCGGGCGCGGCGAGCAGTGCCAGCAGGCCGGCGTGGCAGGACGTCAGGTTGTCCAGTCGCGGGGCGGCGATCCAGCTGCCGTCCGCGCCGGCGCGCGCGGCCGGTTGGGTGTCGGCCAGCACCAGGTCGTGGCCCACGACGTCGTCGGTGCCGACTCCCGCGGCGGCCGCGACGGCCTCGACCAGCCCCGGCTCCTCGCCCAGGTCGCCGCCCCAGACCGGCACGAGGTGACGCTGGGGGTCCAGGGTCAGCCCCTCCCGGACGGACCGGTCGAGGTGGATGGCCAGCGACGGGAAGCGCAGGGGTGCCCCGGGCAGCCGGACCAGTGCCGTGCCCCCGCCGCGCAGCGCGACCCGCCCGGCCACGGTCAGCTCCCGGTCCAGCCAGGTGTGCCACAGCCCGCCGCCGTAGGGCTCGACACCGACCAGCCGGTACCCGGCCTGGTGGATGCCGGAGTGCGGGCGGACCTTGAACGTCGGGGAGTCGGTGTGCGCGCCGACCAGCCGCATGCCGGTGTCGCCGAGCGGCCCGTTGCCCAGCCGGAAGGCGATGAGGCTGCCGTGGCGGACGACGTAGTGCCGTCCGCCCGCGGCGAGCGTCCACCGGTCGATCTCGGCGAGCTCGGTGAAGCCGGCGGCGCTCAGCCGACGGACCAGCTCCGCCACGGCGTGTCCCGGGGACGGGGACGCGTCCACGAAGGCCCGCAGGTCGTCGCCGAGGGCGAGGTCGTCGGCAGGGGGCGCATCCGGCGTGGGCATGCCGCCATCGTGCCCGACGGGGGAGGCCGCGGCCGACGCCGAGGTGGGATGCTGCGGGACGTGTCCGCCCGTGGCTGAGCTGCCGCACCGCTACGACGTGGAGGTCGTCGGGCTGGTGGCCGCGCCCCGGCACCGCTACGACGGGCGGCCGGGGGGCGTCGTGCCCGAGCAGGACGACGACCGTCGGCAGGAGATCGAGGTGCGCGCGGGGTACGGCGTCGTCGGCGACCGCTATGCCGGCCGGGCCGCGCACCGCGACGCGCAGCTCACCGTGCTCGCCGCCGAGGCGGTCGAGGCGCTCGCCGCGGAGCTGGGGGCCGGCCCCCTGGACCCGCTGCTGATGCGCCGGACCGTCGTGCTCCGCGGGGCGGAGGTGGAGGCGCTGCGCGGTGTGGAGTTCTCCCTGGACTGCGGCAGCGGAGAGGTGCGTCTGCGGGGCGGCCGTCCGGCGAATCCCTGCGCCTGGCTGGACACCGTGCTCGCGCCGGGTGCCCACCGGGGGCTGCGTGGCCGGGCCGGCGTCCGCTGCGCAGCGCTCACCGGGGGTGTGCTGCGGCTGGGGCCCGCCGTCCTCCGCTCGGGCGTGCCGCTGCATCCGGCCGCTGCCGGAGCGCCGGTCCGCCCCGTCGCACGCCGCTGAGCGGACCGGCGGCCCCGCGGCTCTGCCACACTCCTGCCCGTGCAGCTGGTCGGCGCGGGGCGCGATGCCGATGTCTTCGCCCTCGACGGGGACCGGGTCCTGCGTCGCTACCGGGACGCCGGCCGCTCGGCGGAACGCGAGGCGGCGGTCATGACGTACGCGCGCTCCCGTGGCCTGCCGGTCCCGGAGGTCCACGACGTGGCCGGTCCGGACCTGGTGATGGCGCGCGTGGCCGGTCCGACGATGGCCGACGCGCTCGTGCGCCGGCCGTGGTCGATGGGCGGGCAGGCGCGCACCCTGGCCCGGCTGCACGAGCTGGTGCACGCGGTGCCGGCGCCGGCCTGGCTCGACGCCCCCGCCGGGAACGGCGACGCGCTGCTGCACCTGGACCTGCACCCGGAGAACGTGCTCCTGACGCCGTCCGGCCCGGTGGTCATCGACTGGACCAACGCGGCCCGCGGACCGGCCGCAGCCGACGTGGCCGACGCGTGGCTCGTCATCTCGGCGGCGAGCGTCCCCGGCAGCCGTTCCCGGGCCGCCGTCGTGGCGGCCGCCCAGGGCTCCTTCGCCCGGCTGTTCCGGCGGGCGGCCGGGCTGGACCTCACGTCGGCGCTGCCGGCCGCCGCCGCCCGCCGGCTCGCCGACCGCAACCTCGGCGTCCGCGAACGCCGGCGGATCCGGCACCTGGCCGGGCTGCCGGACGAGTAGCCCGGTCACCCCGTGGATGTCGGGGGTGCCCACGCGCAGCCCCCGGCCTGGCAGGATCGGCGGCGCCCGGGAACCCGGGTCCGACGTCCGAGGAGTCCCATGCGCATCCGTTCGTTCACCGCTCCCGCCGCCCTGGTCGCCGGCACCCTCCTGCTCACCGCGTGCGGCGGGGACAGCCCGGTCGAGGGCAAGACCGGGTCCGAGGTCGCCGAGCTGGCCGCCGACGCGCTCGAGGACTCCGGTGCGGTCCGCATGTCCGGCACGATGACCACCGACGGCGAGGAGGGCGAGGTCGACCTGCAGCTGCAGGGCGACGACGCCGCCGGGTCGATCAGCATCGGTGGGGTCGAGATCGAGCTCATCAGCGTCGGCGGCGATGTCTACATGAAGGCAGCCCCGGAGTTCTGGGCGTCCTTCGGCATGCCCGAGGAGGCCGCCGCGGAGTTCGAGGACCAGTGGGTCGCCGTCCCCGGTGACGCCGCCGAGGACTTCGCGGAGTTCTCCCTGGCCGGCATCGCCGACGAGCTCCGCTCGCCCGATGGCGAGATCAAGGACGAGACCCGCACGGACGAGCTCGACGGCGACGACGTCGTCATCGTCGAGCAGGAGGACGGCAGCAGCCTGACCGTCGCCGACGACGACCCGCCCTACCCGCTGCAGATGTCGGGTGGCGGGGACTCCGAGGGCACCGTGACCTTCAGCGACCACGGCGAGGAGCAGGACATCTCGGCTCCCGACGACGTGATGGACCTCGAGAGCGTCATGGGCGGCTGAGTCCGCCGCACCACCGGTGGCCGGCCGGGACCTCGCACCGGGGTCCCGGCCGGTCCCGTCCTCGCCCGACGGCCGTCCGGCCGCGCCCCCAGGAAGGCCCCATGACCGTCGCACGCCCGACCGATCCCCCGGCGAACGGCTCCGTCGTCGGGCTGGGGCGCGAGCGGGAGGTCCTCACCGTCGCGCTCGCCACCCACCGGCACGTCGTCCTCGAGGGCCCGCCGGGCACCGGCAAGTCCACGCTGCTGCGCGCGGTGGCGGCCGAGACCGGCCAGGACGTCGTCTTCGTGGAGGGGAACGCCGAGCTGACCCCCGCCCGGCTGATCGGGCAGTACGACCCGTCGGCGGTGCTGGCGGGTGGCTACCTGCCGGAGAACTTTACCGACGGGCCGCTGCTGACGGCGATGCGCGGCGCGGGCCTGCTGTACCTCGAGGAGCTCAACCGCATCCCCGAGGAGACGCTCAACGTCCTCATCACGGTGCTCACGGAGGGCGAGATCGCCGTGCCGCGGCTGGGCACGGTGCGGGCGACGTCGGGCTTCCGGTTGATCGCGGCCATGAACCCCTTCGACGCCATCGGCACCGCGCGCGTCGGCCAGGCGATCGCCGACCGGATGTGCCGCGTCGTGCTGGGCTACCAGCCGGAGGAGGCCGAGCGGGCCATCGTCGCGGGCGTCACCGGGGCCGGCGCGCCGCAGATCGCGCTCGCCGTCCGCCTCGTGCGGGCCACCCGGGAGCACCGCGACCTGCGCACCGGTTCGTCGGTGCGCGGCGCCATCGACCTGGTGCTGCTGCTCGACGGCCTGCTGCGGATGCGCGGGGAGGACCTGGACGGGGGCCGCGAGACGGCGCGGGACGCCGCCCACGCCGCCCTGTCGGGTCGGATCCGGGTCGCCGAGGGCGTGGAGCGCACACCGGAGGCCGTCCTCGACGAGATCCTGGACGAGGTGTGGCCGGTGGGCACGGTGCCACCCGACCCCGGCGAGGGCTCCCCGGACGACGCGGGTCTCCTCGGTGGTGGTGGTCAGGGAAAAGCCCCCGGCCCGTCGGCTGAGACGGGCACCGAGCAGAACACGCCGCGCCGCGACGCGGCCTCCCGGCGCGGACCGCGCACGACCGGGCGCCGGGAGATGCAGCTGCGGCACGAGTCCTTCGCGTCGGTGAGCCCCGAGGTGGGCGAGCTGGACGAGGACGCCTTCGCCGGTCTGATGGGTGCCGATCCCGATGCGGCCGCCGCGCTGCTGGCCGACCTCGCGACCGCCACCGACCGGGAGCTGCGGTCGGCCGCCCGCCGGCTCGCTGCCCGGGTGTTCGTCCAGGTCGGCCGGGTCGGTGCCACCCGCGCCCGGGGGACCCGGCGGCTGGTGCCGACCCGCCGTCCCGAGGGCGACCTGGACCTGGACCGCACGCTGGACCGCTGGTCGGGGATCTGGCCCCCGGCCGCCGACGACCTGGTGACCCGCAACTGGACCGGGTCGCGACGGGCCGTCTGCCTGGTCGTCGACCGGTCCGGGTCCATGCAGGGGCTGGGGGTCGCGATCGCCGCGGTCGCCGCCGCCGGCGTCGTGCTGGCCGCCGACGAGCGGCTGCAGACCGGCGTGCTCACCTTCGCCGACGACGTGACCGTCCTGCAGCCCCTGGGCAGGCACCGGGCGGCCGAGGACGTCGTCCTGGAGCTGGTGGGACTGCGCGGGCACGGCAAGACCGACATCGCCGGCGCGCTCCGCGGCGCCCGGCGGGAGCTGGTGCCGGCGACGGCCGACGAGCGGGTCGTCGTCCTGCTGTCGGACTGCCTGTCGACGTCGGGGGAGCCGGCCGAGTCGGCGCTGGCCGGCATCGACCGGCTGCACGTGCTGTGCCCGCTGCCCAGCGACGAGGCCCTCGACACCGCCCGCCTGCTGGCCGCGCGCGGCGGCGGGCGGATGGAGCCGGTGCGGTCCCTGACCGACCTCGGGCCCGCCTTGACGCGCCTGTTGGGCTAGGTACCCGACGAGCGGGGGGCCGGAAGCTCCCCCGAGGAGCGGTGCGGACTCGCTCCGCTCACTCGGGGTACGGCTCCTGGCCGCGGTGTCGTCCGGAGGACGACGGTGTGATAGCCCGGAGGCTCCCCCGAGGAGTGGCTGGATGGGCTCCACTCCCCGGGGGTACGGCTCCTGGCCGCGGTGTCTTCCGGAGGACGACGGTGTGATAGCCCGGAGGCTCCCCCGAGGAGTGGCTGGATGGGCTCCACTCCCCGGGGGTACGGCTCCTGGCCGCGGTGTCGTCCGGAGGACGACGGAGTTGTAGCGGTGTCGCCCGGAGGACGACGGTGTTATCGCATCACTTCCGGTCGGCGTCGGTGTAGACGATCATGCCGCGGATGTTCTTGCCGTCGCGCATGTCCTGGTAGCCCTGGTTGATGTCCTCGAGCTCGTACTTGGTCGTGACGAGCTCCTCGAGCTTGAGCTGGCCCTCCTGGTAGAGCGAGAGCAGCTCGGGGATGGCGTTGCGCGGGGCGAGGCCGCCGAAGATGGCGCCCTGCAGGTCCTTCTGCATCAGCGTGAGGTCGAAGAGGCTGAGCTTCACGTCGACCTTGTCGAAGCTGCCCATGCCGGTGACGACCGCGCGCCCGCCCTTGCCGGTGACGCTCATGGCGGCGGCGACGTCCTCGCCCTGGATGTCGCCGACGGTGATGATCGTCTTCTCCGCCATCCGGCCCCAGGTCAGCTCGTTGATGGCCGGGGTGGCCTCCTCCATGCTGGCGAAGGTGTGGGTGGCGCCCATCTCCATGGCCCACTCGCGCTTCTTGGCCACCGGGTCGATGACGATGACCCGCTTCGCGCCCGCCGCGGCCGCGCCCTGGACGGCGTTCATGCCGACGCCGCCGGCGCCCATGACGACGACGTTCTCGCCGGGTCGGACGTCGGCCACCTTGGTCGCCGAGCCCCAGCCGGTGGTGACGCCGCAGCCGACCAGTGCGGCGATCTCGAGCGGGATGTCCGGCTCGATGCGCACGACCGAGGCCTGGTTGACGGTGATGTACGGCGAGAACGTGCCGAGGAGGCACATCGGCGAGACGCCCTGGCCCTTGGCGGTCACCCGGTGCGTGCCGTCGGAGATCGCCTTGCCGCCGAGCAGGTGGGCACCGAGGTCGCAGAGGTTCTGCTGGCCGCGCGAGCACGGGGGGCAGACCCCGCAGGCAGGGATGAAGGCGGTGACGACGTGGTCGCCCTCCTTGAGGCCGGTGACGCCCGGGCCGACCTTGGTGACGACGCCGGCGCCCTCGTGCCCGCCGAGCGACGGGAAGCCGACCGGGGTGGCGCCGGTGACGAGGTGCTCGTCGGAGTGGCACAGGCCCGAGGCGGCCAGCTCGACGGTGACCTCACCGGCGACGGGATCGCCGACCTCGATCTCCTCGACCGACCACTCTTCGCCCACGCCCCACAGAATTGCGCCCTTGGTCTTCACGTATTTCCTTTCAGACGTCCCGCCCTCGTCGGCGGGGGGACGGCCACGCGGCCGTGCTCCGGGTCACAGCCTGTGCAGGTCTGACCGGCCCGTCAAGGTGGGGCCCCGTCCGGGCGGCCCGGGTGCGGCGCCGCGCCGCGCCGGACGACACTGATCGGCGTGTCCGGGGAGCCCGTGGTCGTGGTCGGCGCCGGGCCGGTGGGGCTGACGGCGGCGCTGCTGCTCGCCCGGCGCGGGCTCCGGGTGCTGGTGCTCGAGCGCCACCGCACGCCCTACGACCTCCCCCGCGCGGTGCACCTCGACGACGAGGTGTTCCGCGTGCTGCAGGACGCCGGCGTCGCCGACGAGGTGGCCGCGCTGACCCGTCCGCTGGCCGGGCTGCGGCTCGTCGACGCCGGAGGATCGCTGTTGGCCGAGTTCCGCCGCGATCCGGCGGCGGGTCTCAACGGCTGGCCGCAGGGCTCGCTGGTGCACCAGCCCGAGCTGGAGGCGGTGCTCGCGGCCGCCGTCACCCGTACGCCGGGGGTCGAGCTGCGCCGGGGAGCCGAGGTGACCGGCCTCGAGGCGGACGGCGACGGCGTGAGGCTGACCGTCCGCAGCCGGGACGACGGGGCGGACCGGTCCGTCCGGGCGGCTGCGGTGCTGGGCTGCGACGGCGCCAACAGCACCGTGCGCGACCTGATCGGCGCCCGGATGCGCGACCTGGCGCCGGCCGACCGGTGGCTGGTGCTGGACGTGCGCTCCCCGGTCGCGCTGCCCCTCTGGCCGGGCGTCTCCCAGGTCTGCGACCCCGCCCGTGCCGCGACGCGCATGCCGGTCACGGGCGACCGCTACCGCTGGGAGTTCCGCCTGCATCCGGGGGAGACCGTCGCCGAGCTGACGACGACGGCGGCCCTGCGCTCCCTGCTCGCGCCGGTGGACCCGGCAGCTGTGGAGGTCGTGCGGGCCGTCGAGTACACCTTCCGGGCCCAGCTGGCCGACCGCTGGCGGGCCGGTCGGGTGCTGCTGGCGGGCGACGCCGCGCACCTCACCCCGCCGTTCGTCGGGCAGGGGCTGGGGCTGGGGCTGCGGGACGTGCACCAGCTGAGCTGGAAGCTGGCCGCCGTCCTCGCCGGAGAGGCCGCGGACGAGCTGCTGGACAGTCACCAGGCCGAGCGCGGGCCGCACGCCCGGGCGCTGATCCGGCTGGCCCTGCTGGTCGGCCGGCTGATGACCGGGGGCGGTCGGGGCGCGGCGGTGCTGCGCCGCGCCGTGCTGGCCGCCGTGCGCAGGATCCCCGCGGTGGCGCGGCTGGCCACCGACAGCCGGACCCCGCCGCTGCGCGGGCCGCTGGTGGACCGGAGCGGGCGAACCGGGCGCCGGCTGGCGGGCACGCTGGTCCCGCAGCCGTGGGTCACGGTCGACGGGCGCCGGTGCCGCCTGGACGACGTCCTGGGTGACGGCGCGGCGACGCTGACCGCCGACCTGGACGTGCACCGGGCCGACGGCACGGAGGTCCGCGTCGAGGACCCGACTGGGACGCTGCGCCGCTGGCTCGGCCCGGCGCGGGCCGTGCGGATCCGCCCGGACCGCGTCGTCGGATCGGTCCGCTGAGCAGCCCGTCCGGGTGGCGCGGTGGGGTCGGTCGCCCGTCCCCACCCGGACCGGGCACGATCGGGGGATGCGCGCGCGACTCCTGGATGCCCCTGCCTGGCGGTCGACGGTGGTCTCGGTGGTCACGTTCTTCGCGGTCGTCGTCCTCTGGGGCGTGCTCGTGCGGGACGAGAGCTGGGCCGAGGTCCTCGTGCGCGCTGTGGTCGTGGGGCTCGTGGCGGGAGCGGTCGTGGCGTTCGCCCATCGGCAGCGGCGCGCGGACGACCCGGACGACCGGTCCCCGCGGGCGGTGGGCCGCCGCGTACGCCGGGCGGCGTCGCGCGGGCCGGTACCCGAGGATCCCGACGAGCGCGAGGCGGCGCACGACATCGCCCTCGACCACCTCCGCGTGTTCGAGGGGCAGCGGTACTGGGCGCCGGCGACGTTCGTGGTGACGGCCGTGCTGGCGGCGGGGGTGGCGCTCACCGGTCCCGCGTGGGTGTGGGTGACGGTCCCCGTGTGGCTGGCCGCCGCGGCCGGGCACCCCTGGCTGCGCAACCGGATGCGTGCCCGGGCGGAGCTCCTCGCCCCCGGCGCGCCACCGGCGCACTGACGACGCGGTCAGGCCTCGCGGGTGCGGGACGCCGCCGGCGACGTGCTGAGCGTGGCGTTGGCGACGGCGACGTCGCCCAGCTGGCGCTCGAAGCCGGCCGGGATGACGAGGTCGTCGCTGCTGAGGTCGCCGACGTTCGCCTTGCCCAGGCCGACCATGGCCGAACCGAGGCCGTCGCGCAGCAGGTCCAGCACGTTCTCCACGCCGGCCTGGCCGTTGGCGCCGAGGCCCCACAGGTAGGCGCGGCCGATCATCACGGCCTTGGCGCCCAGGGCGAGGGCCTTGGCGACGTCGCCACCGCGGCGGATCCCGCCGTCGAGGAGGACCTCGATCTGGTCGCCGACCGCCGCGGCCACCGAGGGCAGGGCGCGGATCGAGGCCGGCGTCCCGTCGAGGTTGTTGCCGCCGTGGTTGGAGACGGAGATCGCGGTGACGCCGGCGTCGACCGCGCGCTTGGCGTCGTCGACCCGCATGACGCCCTTGAGCATGAACGGCCCGTCCCACTGCGAGCGCAGCCAGGCGACGTCCTCCCAGGTCGGCATCGGCGACTGCATCCACATGCCGTACGCACCGAAGAAGGTGGGCGCCTCCTCGCCGGGGGTGGCGACCATGTTCGGCACCTTGAGGTCCGGGATCTTCCCGGTCTTCGCGAAGTCGAGCAGCCAGCGCGGCTTGAGCAGCACCTGCGGGGCGTAGCGGCGCGCGGCCTCGAAGTTGATCTTCTCGGGGATGAACGGGCTGCCCCAGTCGCGGCCGTAGGCGAACGACCAGTCCAGCGTGGCGATCATGCCGACGGCGCCGGCGCGCTTGGCGCGCTCCATGCGGGCGAGCATCTCGTCGCGGGTGCCGACCCAGTACATCTGGAAGTGGGTCTTCGGGTTGGCCGCCACGACCTCCTCGATCGGCTTGCTCGCGAAGGAGGACAGGCCCATCGCGACGCCGCGGTTGGCTGCGGCGCGGGCGACGGCGACCTCGCCGTCGGGGTGCACGGCCTGCACGCCGGTCGGGCTGATCATCACCGGCATGGACATCTCCTGGCCCATGACCGTGACGCCCATGTTGCGCTCGTTGGCCAGGCCCGCGGTGTGCGGTGCGAAGCCGATCTCGGCGAACGCGGCGAGGTTGTCCTCGGTGGTCAGCCCCCGCTCGGAGCCGGCGACCAGCGCGCCGTAGACCCCCTTGGGCAGGCGCTTCTTGGCGCGCCGCTGCGCCTCCGCCACTGACTCGAACCAGGGATTCGCCATCTGCTGCTCTCCTGTCGCCGGGCCGCCCCGTGCGCCGGGAGGCCACCTGATCTGCCGCACCAGCCGGGACCGGCCGGTGGCACTGAGTGCCAGGCTACCCGCAGGCAGGGAGATCGGCGCCACACCTGTGGGGGAGAGACCTCAGCGGGACAGGCTCGGAAAACCGGCGGTGAGCTCGGCGAACGCCTGCCGGAGGTGGCCGCCGAGAGCGGAGTGCTCGTCGGCCAGCCACGTCTCGAAGGCCGTCGTCGCGGCGGTCCGGGTGGTGGCGGCGACCAGCCGGGGCACCAGGTCGGTGGGCGCGGCGTCCGACCGTGCGGCGACGTACCGGGCCACCACCCGGTCGACCTCCGCGAAGCGCAGCTGCGAGTGGGCGAGCAGCGCCGGCTCGGTCAGGATCAGCAGCATCCGCTCGCGGAGCAGCGGCAGCTCCCGAGCCGCGTAGTCGTTGACCTCGACGTAGGCCGCGCAGACCGCGGCGAGCACGGGCCGGGAGGGGGCGGTGGCGTCGAGCAGCCCCTCCAGCCGAGCGACGTGCGCGGCGAAATCGCCCCAGACGGCGTCGGCCTTGGTGGCGAAGTAGCGGAAGAACGTGCGCCGGCTGATGCCCGCCGCGTCCGCGACCTCGTCGGTGGTGACCCGCTCGAAACCGCGCAGCGTGAAGAGGTCCAGCGCCGCCCGCTCCACCCGGGCACGCGTGCCCTCGGCCGGGACGCCGGTCGCGGCGGTCTCGATGGCGGTCACGGACGCATTGTGCCCGCTCCGCCGGCGGCCACCGAGGGATCGCGCGCCCCCGGTTGCCGCGTGGCACCGGGTGTCATTAGCCTCCCTGCATCCGTCCGTGACTGCGATCACCAGGAGTGCGCCATGCCCGAGACCCACGCCGACGTCGATGCCGCCCCGGCCCCCGCCGCGGAGGAGACCCTGGTCGAGGAGTCGCTGGTCGAAGAGGTCTCGATCGACGGCATGTGCGGCGTCTACTGAGCGGCCGGCACATCGATTCGCACGGCGCCCCGGTGACCACGGCGGTGTCCCCTGCCGAGGTCGCGTTCGACCCGGCCGCGCCCTGGCGGCGCGCCCGCTCGGTCGCGCTGCGGCCCGAGCCCTTCGGCGCGCTGGTCTACCACTTCGGCAACCGGAAGCTGTCCTTCCTGAAGTCGAAGACCCTGGTCGCCGTCGTCGAGGCGCTGGCCGACCACCCGAGCGCGAGCGCCACGCTCGTCGCCTGCGGCGTGGGCGAGGCCCAGCGCCCCGCCTACGAGAAGGCGCTGGCCGACCTCGCCCGCTCCCAGATGATCGAACCGAATCCCGAGGGGACCCCGTGACCGCCGTCCTGCCGTCCCGCACTCCGCCTTCCGCCCGCCCCACCACCCCGGACCGGCCCGTCGGGGGCCGGCTGATCGACCAGTTCGAGTACGGCCTGGACGCCCCCATCTGCCTGACGTGGGAGCTCACCTACGCCTGCAACCTGGCGTGCGCCCACTGCCTGTCCTCCTCCGGACGGCGGGACCCGCGCGAGCTCTCCACCGCCGAGGCCGAGGCGGTCATCGACGAGCTGCAGCGGATGCAGGTCTTCTACGTCAACGTCGGCGGTGGCGAGCCCACGGTCCGCCCGGACTTCTGGCACCTGCTCGACTACGCCATCGCCCACGACGTCGGCGTCAAGTTCTCCACCAACGGCATCAAGCTGGACAGGACCCGCGCCGCGCAGCTGGCCCGCACCGACTACGTGGACGTGCAGATCTCCCTGGACGGCGCCACCGCCGAGGTGAACGACCGCGTCCGCGGCACCGGCTCCTACGCCACGGCGATCCGGGCGCTGGAGAACCTGGCCGAGGCCGGGATGAAGGACTTCAAGGTCTCCGTCGTCGTCACCCGGGAGAACGCCGGGCAGCTCGACGAGTTCAAGGCGCTCACCGACTCCTTCGGCGCGCAGCTGCGGATCACCCGGCTGCGGCCGTCGGGCCGCGGGGCGGACGTCTGGGACGAGCTGCACCCGACGATGGCCCAGCAGAAGGACCTGTACCAGTGGCTGCTCGCCAACGGTGACGGCGTCCTGACCGGTGACTCGTTCTTCCACCTGTCGGCGTTCGGCGAGGCACTGCCAGGCCTGAACCTGTGCGGCGCGGGGCGCGTGGTCTGCCTGATCGACCCGGTCGGCGACGTCTACGCCTGCCCGTTCGCCATCCACGAGAACTTCCTCGCCGGCAACGTCCGCGACGAGGGCGGCTTCCAGCGGGTGTGGCAGTCCAGCGAGCTGTTCGCCGACCTGCGCAATCCGCAGACCGGCGGCGCCTGCACCAAGTGTGCGCACTTCGACGCCTGCCGCGGCGGGTGCATGGCGGCCAAGTTCTTCACCGGCCTGCCGCTGGACGGTCCGGACCCCGAGTGCGTGCAGGGCTACGGCGAGACCGCCCTGGCCGCCCGCGACCTCGAGCTGGTCACCCCGCGCAGCCACATCGACCACTCGCACAGCGGGCCGGTGCGCGGCCAGCCCACGCTGCTGGGCATCCCGCCCATCCCCGCCAAGATCTGCGACGAGTCGCCGCTGGCGGGTCTGGACCTGCGCTGAGCCGGGGCGCCGGCCTAGAGGTCGACCTTCTCGTTCTCGCCCGCGTCGATCCGCTCGCCGGTGGCCTTGGCCTTCACGAAGCTGAAGGCGGTCGCCAGCCGACCGCCGGGGCTGTCCCAGTACTCGGCCGAGTCGCCCTCGACCCGCAGCAGGACGACCGACGTGTCCTCCGGGCCCTGCGGGAACCAGGCCTCGACCCCGCCGTTCCACAGCTCCTTCTTCTTCGCGACGTCCTCGACCACGGAGGCGCGGCCGGTCAGCGAGACCCAGGTGCCACCGGAGCCCACGCCCACGTTCACCTGGGGTGCGGCCCGGATGTGCTCCACCGGGTGCGAGCCGCGCTCGGCGAAGAACCAGAGGTCACCGTCGAACTCGACCTCCTGCAGGGTCATGGGGCGGCTGGTCAGCTTGCCCTCGGGCGTGGTCGTGGTGAGGAAGCCGAATCGCTGGTCCTTCAGCAGCTCGGCGACCTTGCGGGTGTCCTCTGCGCTCATGGGGGATCCGTTCCCACGGTCGCTGGCCCCGACACCCTCACACCGCGTCGAGGTACCGCCAGGCGCCCTGCTCGCGGACGAAGCGGCTGACCTCGTGCTGCGCGCCCCGCTCGCCGTCCGCGATGCGGTGCGCCGTGAACTCGACGGTCCCGTCGGCCGCCAGCAGTCCGCCGCCGTCGGTGGCCAGCACGTCGAGCCCCACCCAGCGGACGCCGGGATCCAGCTCCAGCGACGGCGGCCGGGTGCTCGGGTGCCACGTGGCGAGCAGGTAGTCCGGGTCCCCGACGGCGAAGGCGCTGTACCGGGACCGCATCAGCTGCTCGGCGGTAGCGGCCGCCGTGGCGCCGTCATGCAGTGGGCCGCAGCACTCGGCGTAGGGAAGTCCCGTTACGCAGGGGCAGCGCCGGTTCGCCATGCCGCCGAGTCTGCCCGCCCCGACGCGGGTCCCGTCCTCGGGTGGGCTGGCGAGGGACGTGCGCTGTAGGGGAGCGGCCGGTCTGCCGATGACACGGGAGGACGTCGGGGCGCCGCAGGGCCCCGACCCGGCCGGAGTTCCCGGTCGATGCCGTCGAACCAGGGAGATGCAGCGTGGTGAAGGTGCTCGTGGTCGAGGACGAGGACACGACCCGCCTCATGCTCGAGCGGCGGCTGTCCTGGGCGGGCTACCGGGTCCGGGCGGCGTCCTCCGCCGACGAGGCGACGACCGTGCTGGACGGCGTCTTCGAGCCCGATGTCGTGGTCACGGACATGTTCATGCCCGGGGGGAGCGGTCTGAGCCTGGTGCACGCGCTGCGGGAGCACCCGAGCTGCGCCGACCTGCCGGTGATCTTCCTGAGCGGTAGGGCGCTGCCCGGCGACGTCGCGGCCGGCCGGTCCCTCGGGGCCACCTACCTGGCCAAGCCCTGCAGCCTGGCCGACCTGGCCCGGGCGATCGACGAGGCCGCGGGAACGACCACCGACGAGCTCGAGGACGTCGTCCGCCGTCGGCTCGGTGACGTCGCCGGCGTGGAGGAGGAGGCGGAGCGGGCGCTCACCGCCCGGCTCCTGCGCACCTTCGTGGCGAGCGCGCCGATCGGGATGGCCGCTGTCGAGCGGGCGGTCACAGCTGCGGACGCCGCGGCGCTGGAGGCGGCCGCGCACCGGCTCGCCGGTGGTGCGGCGACGCTCGGGGCGGACGCCCTGGCCGCGACCCTGCGGTCGCTCGAGGAGCGTGCGCGGGCCGGCGAGGTCGCCGGCGTGGACGCCGTGCGGTTGACCGCCGAGCATCTGGACCGGACCTGCCGGGTCTTCACCGAACTCGCCGAGGAGCTGGAGGACGACGTCCTCGTCCCCGACGAGGTGTCCCCGGCCGTCTGAGGCCTGCACCGCGGCCCGGATCGGTGCCGGGGTCGCTGTCCCCGGCGCCTAGGCTGCCGCGGTGACCGAGCTCGCCGGTGCCGTCTGGCCGGACGTCCCCGAGGCCCCGCTCCTCGTCGTCCCGCTCGGGTCGGTGGAGCAGCACGGGCACCACCTCCCGCTGGCCACGGACACCGCCGTGGCGACGGCGGTCGCGCGGGCCGCGCTGCCCGGGCTCGACGGGGCGCTGCTGGGTCCCGCGTTGCCCTACGGGGCCAGCGGCGAGCACGAGGGCTTCCCCGGCACGGTCTCGATCGGCACCGAGGCGCTGACCGGACTGCTGGTGGAGCTGGGGCGCTCGGCCTGCCGGTGGGCGCCGCGGCTGCTGGTGGTCAACGGTCACGGCGGCAACCTGGCGGCACTGCGGGCCGCGGTGCCGCTGCTGCGGTCCGAGCGGCGGGACGTGGCCTGGTTCGCGTGCGGTGTGCCGGGTGGCGATGCCCACGCCGGGCGCGCTGAGACGTCGCTGATGTTGCACGTGGAACCCCGGGGGGTGCGCGAGGCGGCCGCAGTGGCGGGGGAGACGGCGCCGCTGGCGCAGATCCTGCCCCGGCTGCGCGCCGAGGGGGTGCGGGCGGTCAGCCCGAACGGGGTGCTCGGCGACCCCGCCGGCGCCTCGGCCGCCGAGGGGGTGGAGCTCGTGGCCGAGCTGGCCGGGCGGCTGATCGCCGCGGTGCGGGAGTGGCAGGTGGACCCCGCCGGACGGCTCGGCTGAGGAGTCGTCCGACGGGGTCCGGTGCTCAGGCGGGCCGGCTCAGGAGAGGGCCTCGGCGAACATCGGCACGGTCTCCTCGAGCGCGTAGAGGATGCCCGGAGCAGTGCCGATGGAGAAGGCGTTGGCCAGCACCGGGTCGTCCAGGACGACGACCCGGCCGTCCTGCACCGAGGGCAGCGCCTGCCACAGCGGGTTCGACGTGAACTCCGATGCCTCCGTGCCGATCGGGAAGGCCACGGTCAGGCCGGCGTCCAGCAGGGACACCTGCTCCTCGCTCACGCCGACGAAGAAGCTGTCCGTGGCCTGCTCCTGGATCTCCGGGTCGTTGACGAAGCCCAGCTCCTCCATGAAGTCGACACGGGCGTCGCCCTGCACGTACGCGCCGAAGCCCTCGGAGGTGAAGGCGGCGACGGCGACCTCGGTGCCCTCGAACTCGGGGTGTGCGGCGGCGGCGTCGTCGAACGCCTGGGCCACGTCGGCGGCGAGCTCCTCGGCCTCGTCGGTCCGGCCGAGCGCCTGGCCGACCAGCTCGAGCTGCTGCTCGTACGTGGTCTGGTACGCGTCGACGCCCTCGGGCATGCCGACGGTGGGCGCGATCCGGCTGAGCAGCTCGTAGCGCTCCTGGGTGCCGGCGGACTTGGTGTCCAGGATGAGGTCGGGCTCCAGTGCGGCGATCGCCTCGAAGCTCGGCTCCATCGTCCCGATGATCTCCGGGGCCTCGTCGTAGAGCCCCTCGGACCACGGGCCCACGCCCTCGCCGCCGAACGCCAGCCAGTCGCTGGCACCGACCGGCTGCACGCCCAGGGCCAGCGCCGTCTCCGCGTCGCCCCAGCCGAGGGCCACGACGCGGGTGGGCTCCTCCTCGATCTCCACGTCGCCGAAGGCGGTGGACACGGTCACCGGGAAGGCGCCTGATGAGCTGCTGCCGCCGTCGCCACCGGCGCTGCTGCCGGTGTCGTCGTCGGAACCGCAACCCGTGACGACGAGTGCTGCGGCGGCCAGGACTGCGGCGCCGCGGAGGAAGGGACGGGGGGACATGCGAGCTCCTTCGAACGATCAGGTAAGGCTGACCTAACCACAGTGCCGTCGTGTGTCGCCCACCGCCCCGCCCCGCCCCGGTCGGGCCGGGAGGAGGGCCGGGGGAGACTGGCGCGGTGGACGGATCGGCACCGGCGGCGCTCGGCGTCGCACCGGAGGACCGGTTGCCCGACGGCTTCGCCGTCCGCCTGGATCCGCGGACCCGACGCCGGGACGGCGGGGCGACGCTGCTCGGTGGCTCGCCGCTGCGGCTGCTGCGGCTGGCCCCGCGGGCGCGCGAGCTGCTGACCGGCGACCGGCTGGTGGTCCGGGACGCCGCCACCGCATCCCTCGCGGCCAGCCTGCTGGACGCGGGGCTGGCGCATCCCGATCTCGCGGCCGGATCAGCCGGGGACGGCGGTGCCGACGTGACCGTCGTCGTGCCGGTCAAGGACCGGCCGGCCGAGCTCGCCCGGCTGCTCGCCGCCCTGCGTGCCGGTCCGGGCACCGCCGCTCTGCCGATCGTGGTGGTGGACGACGGATCGGCCACCCCGGTGCGCGCCGAGGGCGTCGTCGTCGTCCGGCACGAGGAGGCGCGCGGCCCCGCGGCGGCGCGGAACGCCGGGCTGCGAGCGGTCCGGACCCCGTTCGTCGCCTTCCTGGACTCCGACTGCGTGCCGCGGCCGGGCTGGCTGACCGCGCTGCTGCCGCACCTGGCCGATCCCCGGCTGGCGATCGTCGCGCCGCGGATCGTCGGGCTGCCCGGCCGGGGGTGGCTGGCGGACCACGAGGCGGTGGACGGCGCGCTGGACATGGGGCAGCGTGCCGCTCCGGTGCGGCCGCTGTCGGGCGTGTCGTACGTGCCGAGCGCGGCGCTGCTGTGCCGGCGGTCGGCCCTGGGGGCGGGCTTCGACGAGGCGCTGCGGGTGGCGGAGGACGTCGACCTGGTGTGGCGGCTGGCCGCGGCCGGCTGGCGGGTGCGGTACGACCCGTCCGCCGAGGTGGCGCACCAGCACCCGACCGGAACGGGAGAGTGGGTGCGCCGCCGGGCGTTCTACGGCACCGGGGCCGCGTTGCTGGCGGCCCGGCACGGGAGTCTCGTGTCGCCGCTGGTGATCGCCCCGGAGCTGGCGGCGGCCGTGGCGCTGGTCGCCGGTGGCGGCCGGGCCGGGCGGGCCGCGGGGCTGGCGACGCTGGCCGTGCGGGCCGCTCGGCTGGCCGGGCGGCTCGCGCGGCCGGGCGAGCGCCCGCGGGTGGGGCTGGCCGTCTTCCTCGTCGGGCGCAGCGCCGGTGCGGCCGCGCGAGCACTGTCCCGGTCGGTCACCCGCCACCACTGGCCGCTGACGCTGATCGCGGCCCTGGTCTCGCGCCGTGCCCGGCGGGGAGCTCTGCTGCTGGCCGTCGCCGACGGGTTGCTCGCCTGGCTGCCGCACCGGCGGCGGACCGGACCGGTCCGTCACCTGGTGGCGCGCCGGCTCGACGACCTCGCCTACGGTTCCGGGCTGTGGGCGGGGGCGCTGCGGGCACGCTCGGCGCGGGCGCTGTTGCCGACCCGCCCGACCCGCCCGCCCCGGCCGCCCCGCGGATGACGGCCAGGTGAACTGCCGGTGATTCCGCGCCGGCCCGGAATGCGCGGTGACCGTCTCGACTTGGAGCCCTCGTACTGCGGCCCGGCCAGCGTGGGTCCCCGCTCCGTCGCGCTCCCGAAGGACCACCTGTGACCACCCTGCACGACCGGCCGGCGCTGGCACCGGCGCTGCCGGCGTCCGCGTCCCCACTGCCGGTGCAGCCGCCCGGCCGGGCCCGCACCGCCCTCGTCCTGGGCGCCTTCGTGGCCATCGGGCCGCTGACCATCGACATGTACCTGCCGGCGCTGCCCACCATCACCCGGGAGCTGGAGACGACGTCGGCGGCGGTGCAGCTCACCCTGACCGGCACCCTGATCGGGCTCGCCCTCGGGCAGCTGGTGCTGGGCCCGGTGTCCGATGCGATCGGGCGGAAGCGCCCGCTGCTGGCGGGCACCGCTCTGCACGTGCTGGCGTCCCTGCTCGTGATCATCGCGCCGAACCTGGCCGTGCTCGGCGCGCTCCGGGTGCTTCAGGGCGTCGGGACGGCGGCCGGGGCGGTGATCGCCCTCGCCATCGTGCGCGACCTCTACGACGGCCGGGCGGCCGCCACGATGCTCTCCCGCCTGTTCCTGGTGCTCGGCGCCGCGCCGGTCCTCGCGCCGACGATCGGCGGGGAGATGCTGCGGTTCAGCTCGTGGCGCGGGATCTTCGCGCTGCTGGCGGCCTACGGCCTGGTCATGGTCGTCGTGGGCGCGCGGCTGCTCCCGGAGACGCTGCCGCCGGAGCGCCGCCGGTCCAGCGGGGTCGCCGGCACGCTGCGCGGTTACCGCGAGCTGCTCCGTGACCGCCCCTACGTGGGCCTGGTGCTGGTCGCCGGACTGACGATGGCCGGGTTGTTCAGCTACGTGTCCGGATCGGCCTTCGTCTACCAGGGCGAGTTCGGCCTGGACGAGCAGCAGTTCGGCCTGCTCTTCGGCGCCGGGGCCTTCTGGCTCATCGCCGCGACGCAGCTCAACCCGGTGCTGCTCCGCCGCTGGTCCCCGGCGCAGGTCCTCGTCGCGGGAACCGTGGCGGGGGCGGTCGCGGGCGTCGTGCTCGTGGCGCTGGCCGCCACCGGCACCGGCGGGCTGTGGGCCGTGGCGCTCAGCCTGTGGGCCGTGCTCTTCGCCTGTGGCCTGGCCCTGCCCAACGCCCCCGCCCTGGCGCTGTCCCGCCACGGCGACGCCGCCGGCACGGCCGCGGCGCTCCTGGGGGCGGTCCAGTTCGGCGTCGGTGCCCTGGTCTCGCCGGTCGTGGGCCTGCTCGGCAACGACGCGGTGGCCATCGGCACGGTCGTGGTGACCGCCCTGGGGCTGGCGATCGTCCTCCTGGTCGTCGTCGTCCGCCCGTGGCGGCTGCCCGTCGACGACGCCGCAGAGCCGGCTGCGGTCCACTGACCGGCGTGATCGACCCGGTCCGCCCCGCGCTGTCGCCGGGACGCGTGGCCGCCGCCGTCGTCGCCCTGGCCCTCGGTGGCTTCGCGATCGGCACCACCGAGTTCGTCACGATGGGGTTGCTGCCCGACGTGGCCGAGGGCATCGACGTCGACATCCCCACCGCGGGGCACGTGATCTCGCTGTACGCGCTCGGCGTCGTCGTGGGTGCGCCGGTGATCGCCGCGCTCGGCACCACCCTGCCGCGCCGCGGCCTGCTGATCGGGCTCATGGTCGCCTTCATCGCCGGCAACGTGCTCACCGCGGTCGCGCCGGGCTACGGCTCGCTGCTGGCGGCCCGCTTCGTGGCGGGGGTCCCGCACGGCGCCTACTTCGGCGTGGCGTCCCTGGTGGCCGCCTCGCTGGTGCGGCCGCACCTGCGCGGACGGGCGGTCAGCTCGGTGATGCTCGGGCTGGCGGTCGCCAATGTGGCGGGGGTGCCGGCGGCGACCTGGCTGGGGCAGCAGCTGGGCTGGCGCAGCGCCTACTGGGCGGTGGTCGTGATCGGCGCGCTGACGATCGTCGCCGTCGCCACGGTGGTGCCGGCGTCCCCGGGCAACCGCGCGGCGACCGTGCGCACCGAGCTGGGCGCGCTGCGCCGTCCGCAGGTGCTGCTGACCCTGCTGGTGGGGGTCGTCGGGTTCGGCGGGATGTTCGCCGTCTACAGCTACGTCGCGCCGCTGGTCACCGAGGTCACCGGGATGTCCCGCGGCTCCATCCCGCTGGTGCTGCTCGCCTTCGGCACCGGTGGTGTGGTGGGGACGGCGCTCGGCGGGCGGCTCGCCGACCTGGCCCTGTTCCGGTCGCTCGTGGGCGCGAACGTGGTGACCGGCGTCCTCCTGGCGCTGGTCCCGCTCGCGGCCCGGACGCCGGTCACGATCGTCGCGGCGATCTTCCTGCTCGGTGCGGGCGCCTCGACCCTCGTCATCTGCCTGCAGATGCGCCTCATGGAGGTCGCCGGCGAGGCGCAGATGCTGGGAGCGGCGCTCAACCACTCGGCCCTGAACGCCGCCAACGCCCTGGGCGCGTGGTCGGGCGGGCTGGTCATCGCCGCGGGGCACGGGTACACCGCACCCGGCCTGCTCGGTGCGGGCCTGGCGGCCGCGGGCCTGCTCGCGCTCGCCGCCTCGGGCGTCCTGCGCCGACGGGAGCTGCGAGCTGCCGGTGCGCTGCCGGAACACCTGCCCCACCCGGCCCAGCCCGCTCGCGCCGCACGATGAGGGGGCGGGCCGGGCGGTAGCGTCGGGCAGCCGCCGGTGCGTACCCGTCCGTCCCGGCCGGGGCCCTGCGTGGGTCCGGTGAAACGCAGCCTCAGGAGGATCCAGCCGTGCAACTGGAGAACTCGTTCAGCGTGCCCCTGCCCGTCGACGAGGCGTGGCGGGTGCTGCTCGACATCGAGCGGATCGCCCCGTGCATGCCGGGTGCCGTGCTCGACTCCGTGTCCGGCGACGATTTCACCGGCTCGATCAAGGTCAAGCTCGGGCCGATCAACCTGACCTACCAGGGCAGGGGTTCGATCACCGAGAAGGACGACGCCGCCCACCGCGCAGTCATCGAGGCCCGCGGCAAGGACCAGCGGGGCAATGGCACCGCGGCGTCGGTCATCACGGCGGTGCTGGTGCCCGAGGGCTCGGGGACGCGGGTCGACGTGGTCACCGACCTGACCATCACCGGGCGCCCGGCGCAGTTCGGCCGCGGCGTCATGACCGACGTCGGGGACAAACTGCTCGGCCAGTTCTCGGACAAGCTGGCCGCCCAGCTCGGTGCCCCCGCGCCGGTCGTGGGTTCGCCTGGGCCGGTGGCGAAGGCCGCGGCCACGGCGACCGGCGCGATCGAGGAGGTCGCGGCCTCCGTCGAGCAGCTGCCCGCCGACGGCCCTGCGGCCACGGCCGTGAAGAAGGCGGCGGCGGCCACGAAGAAGGCCGCGGCCGGCGCGACCGAGAAGGTGACCGAGCCCGTCGAGAAGGCGGCTCCGGCGAAGAAGGCCCCGGCCGCGAAGGCTCAGCCCGCGAAGGCCGCTCCCGCGAAGGCCGCTCCCGCGAAGGCCGCTCCCGCGAAGGCCGCTCCGGCGAAGAAGGCGGCGTCCGCCGGGACGACGCCCGCGAAGGCGGCTGCGCCCGAGGCGAAGGCCGAGCCTGCGAAGAAGAGCGTGACCACCAAGGCCGAGCCGGCGAAGCAGGCCCAGGCCGCGAAGGCCGAGCCGGCCAAGAAGGCCGCGCCGGCGAAGGCCGAGGAGGCTCCCGCCTCGACGGCCCCGATCCCGGACGTGGCCCCGGCTGGTGCCGGCGCCCGGCGGCCGAGCGGACCCCCGACGGGGACGTCGGCGCCACCGTCCCGCCCGGCGACCGGCGCGCCGGTCCGCAGCGTCCCGTCGGCCGGACCGCGTCCGGCGACGCCCGCAGCGTCGAGCGCTCCCGCCCGGCCGGAGCCGATCGACCTCCTCGAGGTCTCCGGCGCGAGCGCGGCCGGCCGCTACGCACCCGTCGTGGGCGCCGCAGCCGCACTCGCCGCGCTGGTGCTGCTCGTCCGCCGTCGCCGGCGCCGTCGCACCGCGTAGACATCGCACCGCGTAGACGTCGCACGGACCTGCTACAGGGTGCGCCGATGCGTCGTTCCGGAGCTGTGGACGGCGCATCCGCGCGCCCTGTCGGGCGGTGCAACGGCTGAGCTCAGCCCGGGAGCACCTCGGTGAGCCAGGAGAGCGCCGCCGCGGCCACGAGGCCGGGGTTCTTCTTCAGCGAGTGATCGCCCGGCACCGCGTACACCGACGCGAGCCCCTGGCCGGCCAGCGCTGCCGCGACGTGCTCGGGGCGGCCCATCGCGTCGGTCTCGCCCTGCACCACGACGATCGGTACGCCCACGCCGGTGAGCTCGGAGGCGCGGCTCTTCTCCGGCTTCCCCGGCGGGTGCAGGGGGAACGCCAGTGCCAGGACTCCCGCGGCGCCCTCGGCGGCCGACGTCCGGCAGGCCACCCGCGCGCCGGCGCTGCGGCCGCCGAGCACCAGCCGGCCGGGCAGCCGGTCGGTCAACCGCAGCCGGTCCAGCACGGCGCCCCACGCCTCGTCGAGCCGCGGCGGCGCCGGCGCGATCCGCTTGCCCGCCACCCGCCACGGCTGGTCCACCCGGTGCACCAGCCACCCGGCGTCCACCGCCTCGGCCGCGACCGCCGTCAGGTCGGCCGACTCCGAGCCGCCGCCGGCACCGTGCCCGAGCACGAGCGTGCCGGCGGCTCCGTCGCCGGCGCTGAGCACGCGCGCCGGGCCGAGCGGCGTGTCGACCAGCTCGGTCATGCGGGCAGCGCCAGCAGCCCCTCGACCGCGCCGAGGAGGTCGTCGGCCTGCACGTGCGGCGCCTCGTAGACCGCGGGGTACACCCGCTCGCTGCGCGGGAACCAGGCGCCGGTGAGACCGGCCCGCTGGGCGCCGAGCACGTCCCACCCGTGCGAGGCGACGAGCGCCAGGCGCTCCGGGGCCACCTCGCACCGGCCCGCGGCCCAGAGGTAGACCTCGCGGGCCGGCTTCCAGGCGCGGATCGCCTCGCTGGTCAGCGTCGCCGCGACCAGCGGGGTGAGGCCGCCACGTGCCAGGCCGGCCTGGGCCACGCCGGGGGAGCCGTGCGACAGCGTCACCACGCGCACGCCCGCCTCGGTCAGCCGGCGCAGCGCCGGCTCCACGTCCGGGTGCGGTGACAGCTCGGCGAAGGCGTCGAGCACCGTGGCGCGGGTGTCGGCCGGCAGGGGGCTCTCCTGCGCCAGGGCGGAGTCGAACGCGTCGCGGAAGGAGCACCAGTCGCCCACGACGGTGGCGGCGAAGCCGGTGAGCAGGGTGCGCGCGAAGACGGTGCCCAGCAGCGACTCCGGCTGGCCGGCCTCCACCAGCGTGGCGCGGACGGGTGCCAGGTCGAGCAGCGTCTCGTTGACGTCGAACGCGACGACCGCGGGGCGCAGGCGGGTCACGCCTCGTCCCGCTCGTCGGGGGGCAGGTACGCCGCGGCCGCCGGCGGACGGCGCAGCCGCCCGGTCACCTTCTTGTACGTGAACCAGGCCACCGCCGCGACCACGGCGACGACGAGCGCGTAGTCCAGCCAGTGCAGGTTGTCCTGCACGAAGTCGCCCGCCGCCACGCCCAGCCCGATGAGCACGCTGTTCCAGATCAGGCTGCCGCCGGCGGTGAACAGCAGGAACTGGCCGATCGGCATCCGGACGACGCCCGCGGGGACGGAGATGAAGCTGCGGACGATCGGCACCATGCGGCCGAAGAACACCGCCGACCGCCCGTGCCGCGCGAACCACTCGAAGGTCTTGTCGACGTCCCCGGTCTCCACCAGCGGCAGCCGGTCGAGGAAGGCGTGCGACCGGCGGGGCCCCAGCGCGCGGCCGACGTAGTAGAAGAACACCGCGCCCAGCAGCGAGCCCAGGGTGGCGAAGAGGACGACCGGCACGATGTTCATCTCGCCGTCGTTGATGAGCACTCCGGCCAGCCCGAGCACGGCCTCGCTCGGGATGGGCGGGATGACGGTCTCGGCCAGGATGGCCAGCCCCACGCCCACCGGGCCGAGCGAGTTGACCAGGTCCAGCAGGAATCCGGTGATCCCACCCTCGTCGGAGGCGGCAGCGGCGAGCAGGTCCATGCCGCCCACGGTATCGGCGGCTCCGGTGCGCTGCCGCGACGCCGACCGACGGCGCGGCTAGCGTCGCCAGGTATGCGCCAGCGCTTCACCGCCCGCGCCGCCGTGGTCGGGGACCGCGCCGGCACCGTCGTCCCCGATGCCGTCGTCGACGCCCTGGACGGCTCGATCGAGTGGATCGGCCCGGCCGCCGAGGCCCCGCCGCAGCCCGGTGCCGAGACCGTCGCGCTGCCCGGCGTCCTCACTCCCGGGCTGGTGAACGCCCACTCGCACGCCCCGATGGTGCTGTTCCGCGGTCAGGGCGAGGGGCTGCCCCTGGACCGCTGGCTGCGCGAGGTGATGTGGCCGCGGGAGGCCCGGCTCACCCCCGAGGACGTCGAGGTCGCGATGACCGCCGCATCGGCCGAGATGCTGGGCAACGGGATCACCACCAGCGTCGAGATGTACTTCCAGCCCGAGCGGATCGCCGCCGCCGTCGGCGTCACCGGTGCCCGCGCCGTGATCGCCACGCCGCTGCTCCCGCTGCCGGGCATGCCACCGATGGAGGAGCAGCTGCGCGCCGCCGTCGCGCTGGCCGCCGGTGCTCCGGACGACGGCACGGTCGAGTTCGGTCTGGGTCCGCACGCCGCCTACACCGTGCCGCTCCCCGTGCTCCGCGACGCTGCCACCGCGGCACGCGAGCACGGCCTGCTGCTGCACCTGCACGTCGCCGAGACCGCGACCGAGGGGGAGGACCTGCTCGCCGCGCACGGCCTGTCGGTGCCCTCGCTGCTGGCGGCCCACGACGTGCTGGGCGGACGGGTGCTCGCGGCGCACTGCGTGCACATGGACGACGGCGACCTCGACCTGTGGCGCGAGTACGACGTCGCCGTGGCGCACTGTCCCGCCAGCAACGCCAAGCTGGCCAGCGGGGTCGCCCGCGTCCGCGACATGCTCGACCGGGGCATCCGGGTGGGCCTGGGCACCGACGGCCCGGCGTCCAACGACTCCCTGGACCTGCTCGCCGACCAGCGCCTGGCCGCGTCGATGGCGCGGCTGCGCGAGCGGTCGGCGACGGCGCTGACGGCAGCCGAGGCGTTCTGGCTGGCCACCGGGGCGGCGGCCGACGCGATCGGCCGCCCCGACCTCGGCGTGCTGGCGCCCGGCCGCCGCGCCGACCTGGTGCACGTGGACACCCGGGACCTCGTGTTCGAGCCCGTCGGCGACGCCGCCGATCTGCTCGCGCACCTGGTCTGGTCCGCCGACGGCCGACACGTCCGCGATGTGTGGGTGGGCGGCAGCCAGGTCGTGCAGGACGGCCGGTCCACGCGCGTGGATGCCGCCGCGCTGCGCGTCGACGTCGCCGAGCGCGCCGCCCGGCTGGCCGGGCGGTGACCCCGGGCCGCGCACCGCGTGCGGTCGTGGTGGGCGGGGGAATCGGCGGTCTGGCCGCGGCCCGGGGTCTCCAGCTGGCCGGATGGTCGGTCCGGGTGCTCGAACGCGCGGCCGACCTGGAATCGCTCGGCGCCGGGCTCAGCCTGTTCCCCAACGCCGTGCGGGCGCTCGGCGCGCTGGGCGTCGAGCTTCCCGCCGGCCGGCTTCCGGGGCCCGGCGGGATCCGCGCCAGGAACGGTCGCTGGCTGTCGCGCAGCGACCCCGCCGCCTACCCCGAGCGGTACGGCGCCCCGCTCGTAGCGGTGCACCGCGCCTCGCTGCAGCGCGTTCTGCTGGAGGCCCTGGTCCCGGGCACGGTCATGACGGGTGCCCGTGTCGCGGAGGTGAGGGCGGGGGACGGCGGACCGCTGGTGGTCCGCCACGACACGGAGGAGCTGGGTGCGGACCTGGTCGTGCTGGCGGACGGGGCGGCCAGTGGCACGCGCGGCCTCGTCACCGGCGGCAGACCGAGGCCGGTCCACGCCGGGTACACCGCGTGGCGGGGCGTGATGGAAGCCGGCCCGGGAACCGCCGTGGCGGATGGGGCGACCGAGAGCTGGGGGCGCGGGGAACGCTTCGGCATCGTGCCGCTGGCGGACGGACGGATCTACTGGTTCGCGACGGCGAACGCCCCCGAGGGCGGTCGGTCGCCCGACGGCGAGCACGCCGAGCTGCTCCGCAGGTTCTCGGGGTGGCACGCCCCCGTGCCGGACGTCCTCCGCGCCACCGATCCGGGCGCCGTGCTCCGCCACGACGTGTACGAGCTCCTCCCGCACCCGCGGTCCTACGTCCGGGGCCGGGTGGTGCTGCTGGGGGACGCCGCCCACGTCATGTCCCCGAACCTCGGGCAGGGCGCCTGCCAGGCGCTGGAGGATGCGGCGACGCTCGGGGCGGTGCTCCTCCCGGCCGGCGCGGACGTCGACGCCGGGCTGGCCGCCTACGACCGCGCACGACGTCCGCGGGCCCGGCGCATCGCGCGACGCTCGGCCCAGATCGGGAGGATCGCCCAGCTGGACGGGCGGTTCAGCAGCGCGGCGCGGGACCACGTCATCCGGTGGACCCCGGACCTGCTCACCCGCCGCCAGCTCGACGACGTCCTGCAGTGGGACGTCCCGGCGCGGCTCGGCTGATCTTCTCAACCAACCGGTTGACCAAGGTCGGCGCTCCGGTCTACCGTCTTCTTCAACCGGAAGGTTGAAAAGGAGGAACACGGTGGCGGATCCGCTCTCCCGGGTGTTCTCGGCGCTGGCCGACCCCACCCGGCGGGACATCGTGGCGCGGCTCGCGGTCGCCGATGCCACGGTCAACGAGCTCGCCGCGCCCTACGACGTGACCGTCCAGGCCGTCTCCAAGCACCTCAAGGTGCTGGAGGACGCCGGCCTGGTGAGCCGCAGCCGGGAGGCCCAGCGCCGCCCGGTGCACCTCGAGGCCGAGGTGTTCGACCTGATGACGAAGTGGATCGAGCGGTACCGGCGGCAGGCCGAGGAGCGCTACCGCCGTCTCGACGACGTCCTGCGCGACATGCCGGACGCCGGCCCCCCAGCCCAGGAAGGAACCACGTCATGACCAGCACCACGCACCACGAGACCCAGATCCTCGTCGACCCCGACGTCCCCCTCGTCCGGATCGTGCGCGAGTTCGACGCCCCGCCGGAGAAGGTGTTCCGGGCGCACGTCGACCCGGAGCTGTTCGCCCGCTGGACGGGGCCGAAGGGCATGGAGATGTGCATCGACCGGTACGACTGCCGCACCGGCGGTTCCTACCGCTACGTGATGTCGCAGGACGGCGAGGACTACGGCTTCAACGGCGTCTTCCACGAGGTGCGCGCGAACGAGCTCATCGTCCAGACGTTCGCCTTCGAGGGCATGCCGGACGACGTCGCCCTGGAGCGGCTCCTCCTCGAGGACCTGGGCGACGGGCGCACCCGGCTCACCTCGACGTCGCTGGTCGACTCGTTCGAGGGCCGCGACGGCTTCGTCGCCAGCGGCATGGAGGCCGGCGTCACCGAGGGCTACGAGAAGCTCGACGACCTCCTCGCCCGCGACGAGGGCGGCGCACGGTGACCGCCACGGCCACCGTCGACCGACGGCACCGGGGGAGCACACGCCCGCGGACGATCGCCCTCCGGGTGCTGCGGCTGGGGCTGGCAGCGGTGTTCGCCGCGGCCGGTGCGGCCAAGCTCGCCGGCGACGCCGCGATGGTCGAGATGTTCGCCGACATCGGGGCCGGCCAGTGGCTCCGGCACCTCGTCGGGGCGCTGGAGCTCGCCGCTGCCGTCGGGCTGCTCCTTCCGCCCGTGGCCGGGTGGGCGGCGGTCGGCCTGGTCGGCCTGATGACCGGCGCGACGCTCACGAACGTGCTCGTCCTGGAGGTCGGCCCGGCGCTGACGATCGCCCTCCTCGTCGGGGCCGCGGTGGTCGCCTGGTTCCGACGGGACGACCTCCGCGCGCCAGCCGGATCCGTCAGCCGGTCGGGGCGTCGCGGCCGGCCTCCCGCGCCGGCGGGGCGGTGGCTTCCACCGCGGTGAGCTCCTCGACGATCTCGTACGTGTGCTCGACGCCGGCCGGTACGACCCACGAGTCGCCGGGCCCGAGGTCGAGGGTCTCGGCGCCGGTCACCAGCCGTGCCCGACCGGAGACGACGTAGCCGACGGTCTCGTACTCGCGCGCCGCCTGCGGCTTGCCGCTGCTGGTCGGCTGCCCGGACCACAGTCGCATGGCGACCCGGGACCCGGAGGCCAGGTACCGCTGGCCCATCTCACCGGTCCCCGCCGAGGTGACCGTGATCTTGTCCACGCCGTCCGTGTGCTCGCTCACGGCACGCCGGGTACCCCTGCCGTTCCCCGCTCACGCCCCGGGGCGTGAGCCGGGATCAGCGGCGGTCGAGCAGCCGGCCGCGCACGGCGTCGGCGGGTCTGACGCCGGGGGAACCGGGGAGGATGGGGACGATGAACGGGCAGCCGGTGGTCGACGTCCTCGTGGTGGGCGCCGGGCAGGCTGGGCTGGGCACGGCGCACTGGCTGGGCCGGGCAGGCATCGACGACGTCCTCGTGGTGGAGGCCGCCGACGCGGTCGGCCAGGTGTGGCGCGACCGCTGGGAGAGCCTGCAGCTGTTCACGCCGCGCCGGTTCAGCTCGCTGCCGGGCATGCCCTTCCCGCCCGGGCCGACGGCGACGCCGTCCCGGCTCGAGATGGCCGACTACCTGGCGGCGTACGTGGCCCGGTACGGCCTGTCGGTGCGCACGGCGGCGCCGGTGCGGCTGCTCGCGCTGGACGACGGGGCGTTCGTGGCGCAGCTCCCGCAGGGTGCCGTCCGCGCACGGCACGTGGTGGTGGCGACGGGCGCCTACGGGCGGCCGCGGGTGCCCGCGGCCGCGGACGACCTCGACGGGTCCGTGCACCAGCTGCACTCGTCGTCCTACCGGCGGCCCGGCGACGTGCCCGAGGGGCCGGTGCTCGTGGTGGGCGGTGGCAACTCCGCCGCTCAGCTGGCGCTGGAGCTCGCCGGGCGGCACGAGGTCACCGTGGCCGCACCGGTGGTGCCGCCCTTCCTGCCCGAGCGACTGCTGGGCGTGAGCATCTACTGGTGGCTGCTGCTGAGTGGCGTGCTCAACGCGGGGACGGGGACGCCGGTGGGCCGGTTCGTGCGCTCGCGCCCCGAGGCGGTGCTGGGCCGGCAGCTCCGCCGGGCGGTGCGGGCCGGCGCCGTGCGGCTGCACGCCTCGCCGGTGGTGGCCGCGGACGGCCCGCGCGTGTGCCTGGCCGACGGCACGTCGCTGCGGCCGCGGAGCGTGCTGTGGTGCACCGGCTTCGAGTCCGACACCGCGTGGATCGACGTGCCGGGCGCGCTGGCCGACGACGGCTCGCCCCGGCACGAGAAGGGCGCCTCCCCGCTGCCCGGGCTGCACTGGATGGGCCTGCCGTGGCAGACGCGGGTCAACAGCTCGCTGATCGACGGCGTGGACCGGGACGCCCGGCGGACCGCGCGCCGGATCGCTGCGGCGCTGCGTGCCGACGCTCCGCTCAGGCGCGCAGACTGATCGTCTCGCCGCGCTGCACCGTCCGGACGCTCCCGGGCAGCTCGCGGCGGCCGACCTCCGCGACGAAGTCGCCCAGCGGGCTCCTGAACCGGTCGTAGTCGTCGTAGTGCACCGGCACGGTGACCGGCGGCCGCAACAACTCCACGAGGTCGGCGCCCTGGCGCGCGTCCATGGTGACCGTGAACCCGAGCGCCTTGGTGCCGCCCAGGTGGGGGATGAGCACGTCGAGCGGGCCGCAGCGCTCCAGCACCTCGCCGAGGAACGGCCGGTAGAGGGTGTCGCCGGAGATGTATCCCCGCCAGGCGACCTCGCCGCCCCGCACCAGCTCCAGCACGCTGCCCATCACCGGCGGGAGCACCTTCGCCAGCGGTCCCGGCCCGTGGACGCCCGGTACCGAGGTGATCCGCAGCTCGTCGTCGTCGCCGGCGGACAGGACGTGCTGCTGCCAGGGCCGCAGGTCCGACGTCGCGGTGAAGCCCTTGCGCCCCAGCGCCCGCGCGGCCGCCTGGGTGGTCACCACCGGTGTGGCCTTGTCCAGGCTGCGGGTGGCGATGTCGTCCCAGTGGTCGCCGTGCATGTGCGAGAGCAGGACGGCGTCCAGCGACGGGAGCTCGCCCGGCTCCATCGCCGGGTCGGTCAACCGCCTGGTCCACAGGCCCTTGCCCAGGTAGGCGCGCTGCCCGCGGTGCAGGAAGCTCGGGTCGGTCAGCAGGGTGAACCCGCCGAGCCGGAGCAGCATCGTCGCGTTGCCGACGAAGGTCATCGTCACGTCGTCCGTGGGCTGAGGTGCGGGGTCGACCATGAATCCGGGCTACCCGGGGACGGGTGCTGGTAGACAGGCCGGGTGCCAGGAACCCGCACCGTCGACGAGTCCTTCCTCGCGCTCCCGCTGTCCGCGCTCACCGACGCCGCCCTCACCCGGGCGGTGGATCTGGGCTGCGAGCACGCCGACATCCGGGTCGAGCGGATCCGCACCCAGACGATCAGCCTGCGCGACGCCCGCCCGGAGGCGGTGACCGACGGCGAGGACCTCGGGCTGGCCGTCCGGGTCGTGCACGAGGGCACCTGGGGCTTCGCGGCCGGCGTCGTCCTCACCGCCGCGGAGGCCGTCCGGCTGGCCGAGCAGGCCGTCGCCGTGGCGACGGTGTCGGCGGCGATCAACACCGACCGCGTGGAGCTGGCCCCCGAGCCGGTGTACCCCGACGCCACGTACGTCTCCGAGTACGAGGTCGACCCGTTCGAGCTGCCGGACACCGAGAAGACCGCCCTGCTCACCGAGTTCTCCGAGCGGCTCCTGGCCGCCGACGGCGTGGAGCACGTGCAGAGCAGCTGCATGCACGTCAAGGAGCAGAAGTACTACGCCGACACCGCCGGCACCCGCACGAGGCAGCAGCGGGTGCGCATCCACCCGGAGTTCACCGCGCTCACCGTCGACCGCGCCACCGGCTCCTTCGAGAGCATGCGCACCCTCGCCCCGCCGGCCGGCCGCGGCTGGGAGTACCTGACCGGCGGTGGCTGGGACTGGGCGGGCGAGCTGGCCGAGCTGCCCGAGCTGCTGCGGGAGAAGACCAAGGCCCCCTCGGTCGAGGCCGGCCGCTACGACCTGGTCATCGCCCCCTCGAACCTCTGGCTGACCATCCACGAGTCCATCGGGCACGCCACCGAGCTCGACCGGGCACTCGGCTACGAGGCCGCCTACGCCGGCACGTCGTTCGCGACCGTGGACAAGCTCGGCACGCTGCAGTACGGCTCCCCGCTGCTGCAGGTCACCGGCGACCGCACCGCCGCCCACGGCCTGTCCACCGTCGGCTGGGACGACGAGGGCGTCGCCGGGCAGGAGTGGGACATCGTCAAGGACGGCGTGCTGGTGGGCTACCAGGTCGACCGCAACATGGCCCGCCTCCGGGGGCTCCCGCGCTCCAACGGCTGCGCGTTCGCCGACTCGCCGGGCCACGTGCCCGTGCAGCGGATGGCCAACGTGTCCCTGCGGCCGGCGCCCGACGGGCCGTCGACCGACGAGATCATCGGCGGGGTGGACCGCGGCATCTACGTCGTCGGCGACAAGAGCTGGTCGATCGACATGCAGCGCTACAACTTCCAGTTCACCGGCCAGCGGTTCTACCGGATCGAGAACGGGAAGCTGGCCGGCCAGCTGCGCGACGTCGCCTACCAGGCGACGACGACGGACTTCTGGGGCTCGATGTCGGTGGTGGGCGGGCCGCAGACCTACGTCCTCGGCGGGGCGTTCAACTGCGGCAAGGCCCAGCCAGGGCAGGCTGCGCCAGTGAGCCACGGCTGCCCGACCGCCCGCTTCGACCAGGTGTCGGTCCTCAACACCGTCCAGGAGGCCGGCCGATGAGTCTCCATCGCTCCGCGCAGGAGCTCGTCGAGCAGTGCCTGGCCGCCTCGACCGCCGACGGCCAGGTCACCTACGTCACCGAGCACTCCGAGGCCAACCTGCGCTGGGCGGGCAACAGCCTGACCACCAACGGCGCGATGCGCTCGCGCTCGGTCGTCGTCATCTCCTTCGTGGACGGCGGCGCGGGGATGGCCGCCGGCACGGTGTCGCGCACCGGGACGCCGGACATCGCCGAGCTGGTCGCCGCCAGCGAGCGCGCCGCCCGCGACGCCGGCCCCGCCGAGGACGCCGTCCCGCTGGTCTCCGAGCCGCCGCCGGGCACCGGGGACTGGTCGGCCGACCCGGCCGAGACCTCGATCGAGGTGTTCGCCGAGTTCGCGCCGGCGCTCGGGCAGGCCTTCGGCGAGGCACGGGACCGCGGCGAGCTGCTCTTCGGCTTCGCCGAGCACTCGCTCAGCACCACCTACCTGGGCACGTCCACCGGACTGCGCCTGCGCACCGACCAGCCCACCGGCCGCGTCGAGCTCAACGGCAAGAGCCCGGACTTCTCCCGCTCGGTCTGGTCGGGCACCAGCACGCGCGACTTCCGGGACGTGTCCGTGCCGGCGCTCGCCGCCGACGTGGCGCAGAAGATGCGCTGGTCGGAGCGCCGCATCGACCTCCCGGCCGGGCGCTACGAGACGCTGCTGCCGCCCTCGGCGGTCAGCGACCTGATGATCTACCTCTACTGGACGATGGAGGCCCGCGACGCCGACGAGGGCCGCAACGTCTTCGCCCGCCAGGGCGGTGGCAACCGGATCGGCGACCGCCTCGCCGAGCTCCCGCTCACCCTGCGCAGCGATCCGGCGGCACCGGGCCTGGAGACCGCAGCGTTCCAGGTGGTGTCCGCCTCGTCCGGCGCGGCCTCGGTGTTCGACAACGGCCTCGCCTCGCCGGCGATCGACTGGATCACCGACGGCGTCCTCACCAACCTGGTCCGCCCGCGCGCCTGGGCGCTGAAGCAGACGGCGCCGGCCACGGTCGCCGTCGACAACCTGATCCTCGAGGACCGCTCCGCGTCGGTGGACCCCGCCGACATGGTCGCGGCCACCGAGCGCGGCCTGCTGCTGACCACGCTCTGGTACATCCGCGAGGTCGACCCGCAGACCCTGCTGCTCACCGGCCTCACCCGCGACGGCGTCTTCCTGGTGGAGAACGGGGAGGTGACCGGGGCGGTCAACAACTTCCGGTTCAACGAGTCGCCGGTCGACCTGCTCGGCCGCGCGGTGCAGGCCAGCCGGACCGAGCGCACCCTGCCCCGGGAGTGGAACGACTGGTTCACCCGCGCGGCCATGCCGATGCTGCGGGTGCCGGACTTCAACATGAGCTCCGTGTCACCGGCCAGCTGACCCGCCTCCGTGCGCAGTCGCCAGACTGCGGATCGTGACCCAGTCGTGTCCGGAACCGGTAAGTGCCGGGACCTCCTGCGGCGTGTACAGGGCATGACACCCGAGGAGTCCTTCGCCGAGTTCTATGCGGCGTGGAAGGACCCATGCCTGCGTGCGGTGGTGGCGAGTGGCACCGACCGCGCGACGGCGGAGGAGGCGGTCGCCGAGGCCTTCTCCCGCGCGTGGGCGAGCTGGCCGAAGGTCAGCCGCCACCCCGCTCCGTCGGCATGGATCGTCCGCACCGCGCTCAACCACCGGGTCTCCCGGTGGCGCCGCACCCGTCGGGAGGTGGCGCTGACCACCGAGATCGCCGACGGCGTGATCGCTCTGAACGCGGCACATCCCGAGCGGGACGACCTGCTTCGCGCGGTCGCCGCCCTGCCCCGCCGGCAGCGCGAGGTCGTGGCGCTCCGGATGTTCCTCGACCTCGACACCCAGCGGACCGCCGAGGCACTCGATCTTTCGCCCGGCACGGTGACCGCCCATCTGCACCGGGCGCTGGCCGCTCTGCGTGCCACCCTCTCCCCGGACCTGGAGGCCTGCTCATGAGCACCGACCTGCGCACCGACGTCACGCGGGCCTACGCCGACGTCACCCTCGCCGACCCGCTCGAGCAGATCGTGCGCCGAGGGCGGCGCATCCGCCGCGCCCGTCGGGCCCGGCAGGCGGCGCCCGCCCTGCTCGTCGCAGCCGCCGTCGCGGTCGGCGTGACGGTCGTCCGGGAGGACGAGAGCTTCGGGCCTCCCGGCCCGGTCGAGCTCGTCGACTACTCGGTGCCGGCCTTCCCGCTGTCGTTCGAGCGCCTGCCCGCGGGGCTCGACGGACCGCACGCCTCGCTCGACCCGTCCTTCGACGAGGTCGGGCCGGGTACGGCGCACGCCGGGTGGAGCGACCCGGCGGACCCGGACTCGGGGATCGGGCTGTCCGTCCGAGCCGACGGGCCCGGCATGGACGGCGCGGACGAGGTCGGCGACGCCGAGATCGCCGGGGAGGACGCCACCGTGTACCGGAGCGAGGTCAGCGGCGGCGCAGACGTGTTCTCCGTGGTGTGGGAACGGACCGACGACCAGTGGGTCGGGGTGACCGGCTCCGGCCGGTTCGGTTCCGAGGCAGCGGTGGTCGACCTTGCCCGCGGGGTGGTCGACCGGGGCTTCGCGGTGCCGCTGCAGGTGAGTCTCGCGCCGCGCGGCTGGGTCGTGGTCGCCTACAAGATGGACCGGGTCCTCACCCTCGCCGACCCCGCCGGTCGCCCCGCGACCGAGGCGTCCGCCCGTACCCTCACCGTGCACCTGCCGCCGGAGCCCAGCGCGCCGGCCGACCTTCCCCGCGACGTGGGCGCCACCGACGGCCGCATGGACGAGGTGACCGTCCAGGGGCGGCCGGGCTACCTGCTGCCGACGTCGGAGGTCTGGTTCCTCCAGGCGTCACTGGCCGACGGGACGGTGTTCACCCTCCAGGCGCCACTGGACCTCACACCCGAGCAGGTCGTGGAGGTGGCTGACGGCGTCGGGCGGAGCTGACCCGCACGGGGTGGTGGACACGGGCTGCCGCCACCCCGGCGGACCCGTCCGTCACACCCGTCGCAGAACGGGCTCCGGCCGGTGTAGTTCCGCCAACGCGGCGCAGCCACGCCTGGGAACTTGTGACGGCGACGGGTCGTGGTGGCAGGGTTACCGTGGGTGCTGAAAGTCGGTGCAACAGAGAGCTTTACCGCAGGACGACATCTGCCGAAACCTCTTGTAGCTCCTTTTTTCAACCGAGCACGGGCCCCGCTCTCCGGAACGGGCTGTCGAGGGGAGGACTCCCATGAGCCGGAGTCACAAGCCGTCCGTCTTCCAGGTCGGCAAGGTCCGGGATGACGGCCACACCGTCGTCATCTCCGGGTGGGGTCTGGGCCTGTGCGCCGCGGCCTGCGCCTGCCACCGCCACCCGTCGGCCGGTCGCCTCGCGATCGAGGAGGATCAGGCGGGCGGCCGCCTCGGTCTGGTCAGCTTCGCCGACGGCGGCTGCGACTGCTGCGAGGCGTGGACGGCCGACGAGCTCTCCGCGATCCTCCGCGACTTCCAAACGGTCGCCGGCCTCCAGGTCCAGGAGCCTCTCGCCGGCTGAGCGACGCGTTGCTCCTGCCCGTCCCCCGGGTAGGGGCAGACGCATGCTGGGACGAGCCGCGCTGCGCGGAGCCCTCGCCGGTCTGGCCGGCGTCGCTGTCATGACCCTGGCGGAGAAGTAGAAGGACCCCGTCCTCCCCACCGCTCGCACGCTCGCGACGGTGCCCTGGACGGGGCCGGACCGGCCGGCGGTTGCCGGGCTCCGCGCCCCCCGGTGCGCAACCACCTCATGCACTGGGGGACCGGTGCGGCGGTCGGCGCGCTGCGCGGGATCTGGTCCGCCTCCGGAGTGCGCGGCTGGCGCGCCTCGGCCTGGCACACCTCGGTGCGGCTGGCCACCGACCAGATCCTGGAGAACGCCACCGGCGTCGGCGCGCCGCCGTGGACCTGGTCCCGTCGCGACCAGGTGGTCGACGTGGGCCACAAGGCCGTCTACTCCTTCGTCACCGGCGTCGTCGCCGATCGGCTGGTCCCGCTGGCCGCCGACCGGGGCCCGGGCGGGGCCGCTCGCGGGGCCCGGGGGAACGGATGAGGCGCATGTGACGAACGGGGCGAGCGCAGGGCTTCCGATCCCGCGCGGCGTCCGCTACGTGTCGACACGACCTCCTTACGGTGCGTACCGACGCGCAACGAACAGTGCCCTTCCCCGGCACCGGCGCAGCTGATCGGAGGCCGACGGTGCAGTCCGCGCGCACGACCCCCCGACGCCGTTCCCGGGCCCTCCTCGCGGTGGGGGTGGCGCTCGTCGCCGCCGCCACGGGCGTGCTGGCGCCGGCTCCCGCGGGCGCCACGCCGGGCACCGCCGCCGAGGCGAGGGAGCTCGTCCAGAAGGCCGCGCAGGAGCTGACCGTCGTCGACGAGCAGCTGCACGAGGCCGAGCTGGCGGTCGCCGCCCAGCGGGAGGCGGCCGCGGCCGCCGCCGAGCAGGCCGCTGCCGCGCATGCCGCGATGGCCGTGTTCGAGCCGAGGCTCCGGGCCATCGCGTACAGCGGCTACACCGAGAAGACCCAGTCGCGCATGGCCGCCTTCCTCACCAGCGAGTCCGCCGACGAGCTCGTCCAGCAGATGACGACGCTGGACCTCATCGCCGACCACACCAACTCCGTCGTGATCCAAGCGGACGCCGCCCAGGACGCGGCCCGCGAGGCCCAGGCGGCCGCCGACGCGGCCGCCGCCACCGCCGAGGCGGGCGTGCAGCAGCTGCGCGAGCAGAAGGCCGAGGTGGAGAAGCGGGCGGCCGCCTACCAGGCCGACTTCGCCCGGCTCTCGGCCGCCGAGCAGGAGCGCGTGACCACCGCCGTGGCCGGCCGCTCGCTGGACGCCCCCTCCGTCGACGAGCTCCCGGTGGTCCCCGGGACGGCGGCCGCCGTGGCCATCCAGGCGGCGCTGGCCGAGGTGGGCGATGCCTATGCCGCCGGTGGCACCGGCCCGAACGCCTACGACTGCTCCGGCCTCACCTCGTACGCCTACGCGGCCGCCGGCGTGCGGCTGCCGCACTCGAGCCGCGCGCAGTCCCAGCTCGGGCGGCAGGTGTCCCGGCAGGAGCTCCGGCCCGGTGACCTGGTCTTCTACTACACGCCGATCAGCCACGTGGCGCTCTACATCGGCAACGGGATGATCGTGCACGCGCGCACCTACGGGAAGCCGGTCGCCGTGACGAGCGTCGACCAGCGCGGCTACCGCTTCGGCGTCCGCCTCGGCGGCTGATCCGCCACCGACCCGGTACAGCGCGGAGCGGCCGCGTCGGCACAATCGGCTCGTGACCGCTTCGATCCCCCGCTCCGGGTGACCACCACCGGGACCGGCTCCCAGGCGCCGACCCTCCGCCCCGATGCCGTCGGCTTCCTGGACACCCTCGTCATCGGCCTCGCGGCCACCTCGCCGGCCTACTCGCTGGCCGCCGTGCTCGGGCCGATCGTCGCCCTGGTGGGGGTGCACGCCCCCGGCGTGCTGCTGGCCTCGTTCGTGCCCATGCTGCTCATCGCCGGGGCCTTCGCCGCGCTCAACCGGGCCGACCCCGACTGCGGCACCACCTTCTCCTGGGTCACCCGGGCGCTGGGCCCCTGGGCGGGCTGGCTGGGCGGCTGGGCGATCGCCATGACCGGTGTCCTCGTGCTGGGCTCGCTCGCCGAGGTGGGCGTCCGCTTCACGCTGCTGGCCGTGGGGCTGGACGGCTGGACGGAGTCCACCCCGGTCGTCCTGGCCCTGTCGGTCCTGCTCGTGGTGGTCATGGCGGCGATCTGCGTGCGCGGCACCGAGCTCTCCGCGCGGCTGCAGAACGGCCTCATCGTGGCGCAGACGGTGGCGCTCGCCGTCTTCGCGATCGTCGCCCTGGTGCGCGGCATCCGGGGGACGAGCCCGTTCGGGGGCCTGACGCCGGAGTGGAGCTGGCTGGACCCGTTCGGGTCGGGCGGAGCGGCGCTGACCGGCGGGCTGCTGCTTGGCGTCTTCGCGTACTGGGGCTGGGAGTCGGCAATCAACCTGACCGAGGAGACCCGCGACCCGCTGAGCGCGCCCGGCCGGGCCGGCGTCTGGTCGACGGTGGTCCTGCTGGTCACCTACCTGGGCGTGGCGACGGCGGTCGTCGCGTTCGCGGGCACCGAGTGGCTGGCCGGCAACGCCGACGAGGAGGAGGCGGTCTTCGCGCTGCTGTCCACCCAGGCGCTCGGCGGCTGGGACTGGGTGGTGCTGGTCGCCGTCGCCACCTCTGCCATCGCCTCGACGCAGACGACCATCATCCCGGCCTCGCGCACCGGGCTGTCGATGGCCCGGCGAGCCGCGCTGCCGCGCCGGTTCGCCTCGATCTCGCCCGCGCACCGCACGCCCGACGTCTCCACCTGGTGGGTCGCCGGGATCGGCGTGGCCTGGTACGTCGGCGTCGGGCTGGTCAGCGAGAACGCACTGTTCGACTCGATCACCGGGCTCTCGCTGCTCATCGCCCTCTACTACGCGCTGACCGGTCTGGCCTGCGCCGTCTACTTCCGGCGGCAGCTGCTCTCCAGCGTGCGCAACTTCCTGCTCCTGGGCGTGGGACCGCTGACCGGGGCGGTGATGCTGGCCTGGCTGCTCGTGCTGTCGGTCCGGGACCTCGCCGACGCGGAGAGCTCCTACACCGGCCAGGCCTGGCTGGGCGTCGGGCCGCCGCTGGTCATCGGCATCGGGGTCATGGCGACCGGTGCCGGCCTGATGCTCTGGTGGCGCCGGCGCGACGCCACCTTTTGGCGCGAGCGGCGCAGCGTCTACCCCGGCTGACCCGGCGGCGGGTGCGGCATCCCGCCGGCGGAGAGCAGCTCCACCGCGGCGGTGATCCGCTTCGCGCGGGTCTTCTCCGTGTTCGCCGTCCGCACCCGCCACAGGACGGCGTAGCGGTTCTGGGCGTCCAGCGCGTCGAAGGCCGCCTGTGCGGCGGGCTCGGCGTCCAGGGCGGCGGCCAGGTCGTCGGGGACGGTCATGGCGGCCGGGCCGGCGTACGCCCGCTCCCACCGCCCGTCGGCCTTCGCCGCCTCCACCACGGCCAGGCCGGCCGGGCGCATGCGCCCCTCGGCGGTCAGTCGCTCCACCGTCGCGACGTTCTTCAGCGACCAGACGCTCTTCGGCCGCCGGGGCGTGATCCGCTGCAGGTAGAAGGAGTCGTCCAGCCGGTTGGCGCGGCCGTCGATCCAGCCGAAGCAGAGCAGCACCTCGACCATCTGTTCCCAGTTCACCGAGGGGATGCCCGACGCCTTCTTCGCGATCTTCACGTAGAGCCCGGGCGCGGTCCCGGCGTGCTCCTCCAGCCACGCCTCGAGGGCGGCCTGGTCGGGGAAGGCGAGCACCGGCAGGTCGGTGGGGAGCGTCACGGCGTCATCGTGCCCGCGGGGGCCGACGGTTTCGGCATCCTCCCGCGCGGCTACCGGCGGGCGGACGGCTGCACGGTGCGGCGCGGGCGGGGGTACGGGTGGCGAGCAGGGAACCAGGACCGTCGGCGCTGTGGCTCGTGCGGCACGGCGAGAGCATGGGCAACCTCGCCGACGCGCACGCCCAGCAGGCCGGGGCCGGCCGGCTCGACCTCGACATCCGGGATCCCGACGTCCCCCTCTCCGACACCGGCCGGTCGCAGGCGGAGGCGCTCGGCGCCTGGCTGGCCGCGCTGCCGCAGGACGAGCGCCCCACAGCGGTGCTGAGCTCCCCCTTCGACCGTGCGCTGACCACCGCCCGGCTCGCCACCGCCGACCTCGGCCTCCGGGTCCGCACCGACGAGCGGCTGCGCGAGCGCGACTTCGGCATGTTCGACCGGATGACCGGCGCCGGCATCCGCGAGCAGTTCCCGGACGAGGCCTCGCGCCGCGATCTGCTGGGCAAGTTCTACTACCGGCCGCCGGGCGGGGAGAGCTGGGCCGACGTCGCGCTGCGCATCCGCAGCCTGCTGGCCACCGAGGGTCTGCGGCACGACTGCGAGCGCCTGGTCGTCGTCGCCCACCAGGCCGTGATCATGGTCTTCCGGTACGTGCTGGAGGGGCTGACCGAGCAGGAGCTGCTCGCCGTCGACCGCGAGGAGCAGGTCGCCAACGCCTCGCTCACCCGGTACCGGCGCGAGGAGTCCGGCGACTTCCGCCTGGTCGCGTTCAACGAGGTGGACCACCTGGCCGCCGAGGACGAGCAGATCACCGAGGAGCCCGATGTCCCCCAGCAGGCCTGAGCCCACCACCGTCACCCCCGGGGTGCTCCGGGCGTGGCCGCTGCCCGAGCCGTCCGGTGGCAAGAACGCCCGCGGCTCGATCCTGGTGATCGGCGGCTGCACCGAGACGCTCGGCGCGGTGCTGCTGGCCGCCGAGGCGGCGATGCGGGCGGGCGCGGGCAAGCTGCAGGTGGCGACGGTGGCCGCGATGGCTCCGTACGTGGCGACCGCGCTGCCCGAGGCGCTGGTCCGGGCCCTCCCGCAGACCGGCGGCGGCGCCATCGCCCCGGACGCGGCAGACGTCGTCCGCGACCTGGCCGAGGCGGCCGACGCCGTGCTGATCGGGCCCGGCATGGCGGACAAGGAGGCGACCCAGGCTTTCGGCGAGCGCCTGCTCCCTCACCTGAGCGGGCCGCTGGCACTCGACGCCCTCGGCCTGGCCGCCGTGACCGCCGAGGAGACCTGCGTGCACCACCTGGAGGGCCGGGTCGTGCTCACCCCCAACCCCACCGAGGCCGCCTACGCCCTGCACGTCGAGGAGGACGAGATCGACGAGGACCCGGCGGGCGCCGCCGCGGACCTGGCCGGCCGCACGAAGGCGGTGGTGGGGCTGGGCGGGGGCACCTCGTGGATCGCCGCGCCCGACGGGCGGCTGTGGCGGGACGACAGCGGCAACGCCGGGCTGGGCGTCTCCGGCTCAGGCGACGTGCGCGCCGGCATCACCAGTGGCCTGCTCGCCCGCGGCGCCGAGCCGGCCCAGGCCGCGCTGTGGGCCTCCTGGCTGCACGGGCGGTCCGGGGAGCGGCTGGCGTCGTCGGTGGGCCCCATGGGCTTCCTCGCCCGGGAGCTGCCGGGCCAGGTGCCGGGCGCGCTCGCGGAGGTGGCCCCCTGAGCCCGGCCCCGTCGCGCGTACGTTGATCGCCCGTCGGGGGACGAGCAGTACGGAGGACCGCATGCACGTGGACGTACCGGCCAAGGTGGAGGAGATCTACGCCGAGGTGCTGCGGCGGAACCCGGGTGAGGCCGAGTTCCACCAGGCGGTGCACGAGGTGCTCGAGTCGCTGGCCGTCGTGCTCGGGCGGCACAGCGAGTACGCCGAGATGAAGACCATCGAGCGGATCTGCGAGCCCGAGCGGCAGATCATCTTCCGGGTGCCCTGGCAGGACGACTCCGGCGAGGTGCAGATCAACCGCGGCTTCCGGGTGGAGTTCAACTCCGCGCTGGGGCCCTACAAGGGCGGCCTGCGGTTCCACCCCTCGGTGAACCTCGGCATCGTCAAGTTCCTCGGCTTCGAGCAGATCTTCAAGAACGCGCTCACCGGGATGCCCATCGGCGGCGGCAAGGGCGGCTCGGACTTCGACCCCAAGGGGCGGTCGGACGCCGAGGTGATGCGGTTCTGCCAGTCCTTCATGACCGAGCTCTACCGGCACCTGGGCGAGTACACCGACGTCCCGGCCGGCGACATCGGCGTCGGCGCCCGCGAGATCGGGTACCTCTTCGGCCAGTACAAGCGCATCACCAACCGCTACGAGTCCGGGGTCATCACGGGCAAGGGGCTGGGCTGGGGCGGGGCGCTGGTGCGCACCGAGGCGACCGGCTACGGCGCCGCGTTCTTCGCCGACGCGATGATGCGGGCCCGCGGGGAGTCCTTCGACGGCCGGCGGGTCGTGATCAGCGGGTCGGGGAACGTCGCCGTCTACGGGATCGAGAAGGTGCACCAGCTCGGCGGCACCGTCGTGGCGTGCTCGGACTCCAGCGGCTACGTCGTCGACGAGAAGGGCATCGACCTCGAGGTGCTCAAGCAGGTGAAGGAGGTCGAGCGGGCCCGGATCAGCGTCTACGCCGAGCGGGTGGACGGCGCCTCCTTCGTCGCGGACGGCAGCATCTGGGACGTCCCCTGCGAGGTCGCCATCCCCAGCGCCACGCAGAACGAGCTCGACGGGGCGGCGGCACGCACGCTGGTGGGCAACGGCTGCCGGTATGTCGTCGAGGGGGCCAACATGCCGGCCACTCCCGAGGCGGTCGACGTCTTCCGGGCCGCCGGTATCGGCTTCGCGCCGGGCAAGGCGGCCAACGCCGGCGGCGTGGCCACCTCGGCGCTGGAGATGCAGCAGAACGCCTCGCGGGACCGGTGGACCTTCGACCACAGCGAGGCCAAACTCGAGGAGATCATGCGGGGCATCCACGCGCGCTGCCACGAGACCGCCGAGGAGTACGGCTCCCCGGGCGACCTGGTGCTCGGCGCCAACGTCGCCGGGTTCCTGCAGGTGGCCGAGGCGGTGCACGCCCACGGGCTGATCTGATGCCCGGCGCCCCGGCCGCGCCGCGCCGGGCCCGCTGTGCTGGGGTGCAGGGATGAGCGACAACTTCATCGGCGCCCTGGACTTCGGCACTCCCGCGATCGACGGCGAGGCGTTCGTCGCGCCCACGGCCGTCGTGGTGGGTGCGGTGACGATGGGCCCCCGGTCGAGCATCTGGTACGGCGCCGTGGTCCGCGCCGACGCCGAGGTCATCGAGATCGGGGCCGACTCCAACATCCAGGACGGCTGCACGCTGCACTCCGACCCCGGGTTCCCGCTGGTCGTGGGGGAGCGGGTGTCGGTGGGGCACCGGGTCGTGCTGCACGGCGCCCGCATCGACGACGACGTGCTCGTCGGCATGGGCAGCGTCGTCATGAACGGCGCGCACATCGGCTCGGGCTCGATCGTGGCGGCCGGCGCCGTCGTCACGCAGGGCAAGGTCTTCCCGCCGCGGTCGCTCATCGCCGGCGTCCCGGCCAAGGTGATGCGCGAGGCAACCGAGGACGACCAGCTGCACATCCGCTACAACGCGACGGCCTACGCGGACCGCCTCGACGGCGCCCGGCGGGTGCGCCGCATCGAGGGCTGACCGGCGAGTGCGACGAAGTGGTGGCCATCAGCCGCTGAGGGCCACCACTTCGTCGCACTCGGGAGCCGATCGACCGGCGGCTCGCTAGCGTGGCGGCGTGGCCGAGACCGGGGTGTCGCCGTTCGAGCTGCTGCCGCTGCACCACGTGCAGCTGGCGATCCCCCGCGGAGGGGAGGACGCGTGCCGGGCCTTCTGGCGCGATGTGCTCGGCATGCGTGAACTCGAGAAGCCCCCGGTCCTCGCGGCGCGCGGCGGCTGCTGGTTCCGCGGCGGCGCCCTCGAAGTCCACCTCGGCGTCGAGGAGCCGTTCACGCCGGCCCGCAAGGCGCACCCCGGGCTGCTCGTGACCGGCCTGCGGGCCGTCGCGGCAGCGCTGGAGTCCTCCGGCCACCCGGTGACCTGGGACGACGACTTCCCCGGGCACGACCGCTTCTACGCGGCCGATCCGTTCGGCAACCGGCTGGAGTTCCTGGAGCCGACCGGCTGATCAGCCGGTGAGCAGCTCGCCGAGCAGGGCGCCCACGGCCGCGGTCTCGACGAGGAAGCCGTCGTGCCCGTACGGCGACGGGATCAGCCGCAGCGGCACCCCGAGCGCGGCGGCGACGCGCTGCTGCAGCGCCGGTGGGTAGAGCCGGTCGCTGTCGATGCCGGCGACGACGGCGCGCGCGGTCACCCGGGCCAGCGCCGCCTCGACCCCGCCACGGCCGCGGCCCACGTCCCAGGAGTTCATGGCCTCGGTGAGCACGACGTAGCTGCCGGCGTCGAAGCGTCCGGCCAGCTTGTCGGCGTGGTGGTCCAGGTAGCTGGCGACGGCGAAGCGGCCGTCCTCCTGCACGTGGGAGCCGAACCGGGCGTCGAACTCCAGCGCGCTGCGGTAGGTCAGGTGGGCGATCCGGCGGGCGACCCCCAGCCCGTCGGACGGCGGGTCGGACCGGTCGTAGTCGCCGCCGCGCCACCGGGGATCGACGCGGATGGCCGCCTGCTGCGTGGTCTGGGTGCCGATCTGGTCGCCGGACGCGGCCGCGCCCGAGGCCAGGAAGAACAGCGACCCGACCCGCTGCGGCAGGGCCACGGCCCACTCCAGCGCCCGCATGCCGCCCATCGAGCCGCCCACCACGCAGGCCCAGCGGTCGATGCCCAGCGCGTCGGCCAGGGCGACCTCGACCCGCACCTGGTCACCCACCGTCACCTCGGGGAAGCGGGAACCCCAGCGGGCGCCGTCCGGGCCGAGGGTGCCGGGCCCGGTCGTCCCCTGGCAGCCGCCCAGCACGTTGGCGCAGACGACGAACCACCGGTCGGTGTCCAGCGGGCGGCCCGGACCGACCAGCCTCTCCCCCCAGCCCGCCGTCGGGTGACCGGGCCCGGCGGGGCCGACGACGTGGCTGTCGCCGGTCAGCGCGTGCTCGACGAGGACGGCGTTGCCGCCGTCGGCGGCGAGCGTGCCCCACGTCTCGTAGGCGGCCCGCACGTCGGCGAGCTCCCCACCCCGCTCGAGCGGGACGGCGGGCAGGTCGAGGAAGAGCCGGTCACCGACCGGATCCCCCTCCACCCACCCGCCCATGCCGCCTGCGTTCCGGCTCAGGCGGACTTCGCGGCCCGGAACCCGGCCTCGAGGTCGGCGAGGATGTCCTCGATCCCCTCCAGGCCGACGGCCAGGCGCACCAGCCCGGGGGTGACACCGGTGGTCAGCTGCTCCTCGGGGGTCAGCTGCGAGTGCGTGGTCGACGCCGGGTGGATCACCAGCGAGCGCACGTCACCGATGTTGGCCACGTGGCTGTGCAGCTCGAGCGCCTCGACGAACTTCTGGCCGGCCTCCTTGCCGCCGTGCAGCTCGAAGGTGAGGACGGCGCCGGCGCCCTTCGGGCAGTACTTCTGCTGCGCCGCGTGCCACTGGTTGGTGGGCAGGCCGGCGTAGTTGACCCGGTCGACGGCGTCGTGGGCCTCGAGGAACTCGGCCACCCGCTGGGCGTTGGCCACGTGCCGGTCCATCCGCAGCGACAGGGTCTCGATGCCCTGCACGACCAGGAAGGCGTTGAAGGGCGAGACGGCCGGGCCGAGGTCGCGCAGCAGCTGCACCCGGGCCTTGAGCGCGAAGGCCGGCGCACCGAGATCGGCGTAGACCACGCCGTGGTACGTCGGATCGGGAGTGGTGAACATGGGGTGCTTGCCCCCGCGCCAGTCGAACGAGCCGCCGTCGACGATCACGCCGGCGATCGCGGTGCCGTGCCCGCCGAGGTACTTGGTCGCCGAGTGCACGACGACGTCGGCACCGAACTCGAAGGGGCGGATCAGGTAGGGCGTGGCGACGGTGTTGTCGACGATGAGCGGGACGCCGTTGCGGTGCGCGACGCCGGCGACGGTCTCGATGTCCAGGACGTCGCCCTTCGGGTTGCCGATGGTCTCGGCGTAGAAGGCCCGGGTGTTCTCCTGCACCAGCGACTGCCAGTTCTCCGGGTCGTCGGGGTCCTCGACGAAGGAGACCGTGATGCCCATCTTGGGCAGCGAGTGGTGCAGCAGGTTGTACGTGCCGCCGTAGAGGGATGCCGACGCGACGACGTGGTCGCCGGCCTCGGCGAGGTTGAGGATGGCCAGCGTCTCGGCGGCCTGCCCGGAGGCGACCGCCAGTGCCGCGACGCCGCCCTCCAGCGAGGCGACGCGCTGCTCGAGCGCGTCCTGCGTCGGGTTCATGATCCGCGTGTAGATGTTGCCCATCTCGGCCAGCGCGAACAGGTCCGCGGCGTGCTGGCTGTCGCGGAACTGGTAGCTGGTCGTCTGGTAGATCGGCAGGGCGCGGGCCCCGGTCGTCGGGTCGGGGCTGGTGCCGGCGTGGATCTGCCGGGTCTCGAAGCTCCAGTTCTGCGGGTCGCTCATGCGCCGTCTCCTCTCGCTCAGGAGATCCCGCGGCGCACGGGAGCCCCGTCCTTGCCCCCGCGGCGGGCGCCGCGACGGCCGGCTCTTCCCCTGGAGCACCTCAGACGGAGTAGGAGGTTGCCGGGCAGTCAGCCAGGTGCTTCGCACTGCCTCTCGTGAGCCATCGCGATCTTATGCACGCCGGATGTCTCACGTGAAACACGGGCCCCAACGGCCCCGTCCCGAGGCTCGCCCCGAGCTTGCGAGGGGTGAGGAGGACGGGGTCCTTGTTCAGAGCACCTTGGAGAGGAAGGAGCGGGTGCGTTCGTGCTGCGGGTCGGTGAGCACCCGCCGCGGGTCGCCGGCCTCGACGACGGCGCCGTCGTCCATGAACACCAGGCTGTCGCCCACCTCGCGGGCGAAGCCCATCTCGTGGGTGACCACCACCATGGTCATCCCGTCCGCGGCCAGGCCCCGCATGACGTCGAGCACCTCGCCGACCAGCTCCGGGTCCAGGGCCGAGGTGGGCTCGTCGAACAGCATGAGCTGCGGCTCCATCGCCAGGGCGCGGGCGATCGCGACCCGCTGCTGCTGGCCGCCGGAGAGCTGGTTCGGGTAGTTGTGGACCCGGTCGCCCAGCCCGACCCGTTCCAGCAGGGCGGCGCCGCGCTCGCGGGCCTCCGCCCGCTTCACGCCCTTCACCTGGATCGGCGCCTCGACGACGTTCTCCAGCGCGGTCATGTGCGGGAACAGGTTGAAGCGCTGGAAGACCATGCCGATCTCGCGGCGCTGGGCGGCCACCTCGGCGTCGCGCAGCTCGTGCAGCCGGCCGCCCTTCTCGCGGTAGCCCACCAGGTGGCCGTTCACCGACAGCCGTCCGGCGTCGATCCGCTCCAGGTGGTTGATGCAGCGCAGGAACGTGGACTTGCCCGACCCCGACGGGCCGACGATGCACATGACCTCGCGCGGGGCGACCTCCAGGTCGATCCCCTTGAGCACCTCCACGTGGCCGAAGGACTTGTGCACGTCCTCGGCCTTCACCATCGGTGGGGTCGGCACGCTGCTCATCGGACGCTGCCGGCCTGGGCGGCCTCGCGGGCCGCCCGCTGCTGCCGCGTCTCGCGGTTGCCGAAGCCGCGGCTGAACCGCTTCTCCAGGAAGTGCTGCCCGATCATGAGCAGGCTGGCCAGGGCCAGGTACCAGAGGATCGAGGCGACGGCCATCGGGATGACCTGGAAGGTACGGCTGCCGATGGCGCGCAGCTGGAAGTTGAGCTCGTTGGACACCGGCACCGCGATGAGCAGGGAGGTGTCCTTGAGCATCGCGATCGTCTCGTTGCCCATCGGCGGGATGATCACCCGCATCGCCTGGGGCAGCACGATCCGGCGCATCGTCTTCGCGCGGCTCATCCCCAGTGCGGCGGCCGCCTCGGTCTGCCCGGGGTCGACCGACTGGATGCCGGCCCGCACGATCTCGGCCGCGTAGGCGGCCTCGGACAGCGCCAGCCCCAGCAGGCCGGCGACGAACCCGCGGAAGATGTCGTTGCCGTCCAGGCTCAGGAAGCGCCAGTCGCCCTGCCAGCCGAAGAAGCCCATCAGCTGCTGGTCGAAGGGGAAGCCCAGCTCGTAGGTCGAGTACAGCGCCCCGAGACTGGCCGAGAAGAACAGCAGCACGATGCGTGGGATGGCGCGGAAGAACCAGATGTAGACCCACGCCGCGCCGGAGACGACCGGGTTGGCCGACAGCCGCATGATCGCCAGCACGATGCCGAGCAGGATGCCGATGGCCATGGCCAGCACCGTCATGATCAGCGTGGTCCGGGCGCCCCGGAGGACGGCGTCGCTGAACATGTTCTCGACCATGAAGTCCCACCGGAACACCGGGTTGGTGGCCAGCATGTGGACGAACATGGCGGCGAGCACCGCGATGACGGCGGTGGCGATCCAGCGGCCGGGATGACGGACCGGCACCGCCCGGATCTGCTCGGGCGGTGCCGGGGTCGTGCTCGTGTCGGGCATGGGGAGGTGCGGAGGCGTCAGTCGACGGTCGGGTTGACGGCCGGGTCGTCGATGGCGCCGGCCTCGACGCCCCACTTCTCGAGGATCTCGGCGTAGGTGCCGTCCTCGATCAGTGCCGTCAGCGCGTCGGCGAGCACCTGGGCGAACTCCTCCTCGGCCTTCGGGACGACGTAGCCGTAGGGCGCGGAGTCGTAGATGTCACCGAGCAGCTCGAGCTGGCCGTCGGTCTGCTGGACGGCGTAGGCCATGACCGGGGAGTCGGCCAGGCCGGCGTCGACGCGGCCCGAGACGATCGCGGCGGTGGCCTCGTCCTGTCCCTCGAACTGCTGGATGTCGATCGCCTCCTCGCCGGCGGCCTCGCACTCGGCGGAGCGGGCGGTGACGTCGTCGACCTGCACCGTGCCGCGCTGGACCGCGACGCTGGTGCCGCAGGCGTCCTCCGGGTCGACGCCCTCCGGGTTGCCCGCCTGGGTGGCCCACTGGGTGCCGGCGGAGAAGTAGCTGACCATCGTCGCCTCGGCGAGGCGCTCGGGGTTGATGGTGAACGAGGAGACGCCGACCTCGTACCGGTCCGAACCCACGCCGGCGATGATCGAGTCGAACGAGGCCGACTCGAACTCCGCCTCGAAGCCGATCTTCTCGGCCACCGCCGAGAAGAGGTCGACGTCGAAGCCGACGATCGTCTTCCCGTCCTCGGCGATGAACTCGCTGGGCGCGTAGCTGGAGTCGGTGCCGACGGTGATCGTCCCGTCCTCGGCGATCTCGTCGGGCACCCGCGCGGCCAGGTCCTCGTCCACCTCGACGGTCGGGCGCGGCTCGCCGGCGGAGTTCGCGTCCTCGTCTGGGTCCTCGCCACAGCCGGTGAGGATCAGCGCGGTGGTGGAGGTGGCGGCGACGGCGGTCGCGGCGCGGCGGGTCAGGGATCGTGCGGACACGGGCGGGTTCTCCTTCGGGCGGGACAGACGCCGTATCTTGCCCTGCCGTTTCCCGTTCCGTCGCGCGAGGTCGGTACCGCTTCGGTCACGGAGCCGACGGCGACGTCGGTTCGGCGGTGTCCTCGTCCTCCGGCTCGCCGGTCGGTTCGGCCGGCTCCGACGTCTCCGTGGGCTCGTCCGGCTCGCCGGTCGGCTCGGCCGGGGACGTGCCGGGGGAGGTCGTGGACGGGCTGGTCGTGGGGGTGCGGGTCGTCCCCGGTTCGGTCGTGGGGGACGGCTCCTCGGTGGGCGCGGGCTCCTCGGTGGACTCGGTCGGCAGGCCGGGCACCACGGGCGCCTCCACGTCGCTGCCTCCGTCCGCGGGCCTGCGGGGGGCGGTGTCCGCCTCGTCGGGCGGCCGGACGTTGAGGTACAGCGTGAAGATCGCCAGGAACAGCACCGACAGGATCACCGTGGAGGTCCGCGCCCGGCCGAGGTGGTCGGGGACGGAACCCCAGTTCCACCACCGGGAGTCCGGCGGTGCCGCGGCGGTGCCGCTGGTCGGGGCCGTGCTGACGGTGGGCTCGTCGCCCTGAGCGCGGGGCCCGTCGTCCTGCGGGGTGCTCACGCGTCCTCCCTCTCCCTCTCCCGCTCGGGCCGGGCCGTCGGCTCGTCATCGGAGACCGACGGCGTGCTGACCTTCATGCCCTGGTCGCGGAACGCGTCGACGACGCGGGCGCGCAGCTCGCGGCCGACGTCGAACTGCTTGCCCGGCAGGGTGCGCGCCACCATCCGGACGTTCACCTGCTCCAGACCCAGGCTCTCCACACCCATCACGCTGGGCAGGTCCAGCAGCAGCGGGCGCAGCGCGGGATCCCGGAACGCCTCCCGGCCGACCGTGCGCAGGACCTCGTTGACCCGGTTGACGTCCGTACCGGTGGACACCGGCACGTCGACCACCGCCCGCGCCCAGTCCCGCGACAGGTTGATGACCTTGACGATCTGCCCGTTCGGCACGGTGACGACCTCCCCGTCGACGGAGCGCACGCGGGTGATGCGCAGCGTCACGTCCTCCACCGTGCCCTGGGCCGGCTCCATCCCGCCCACGACCTGGATGGAGACGACGTCCCCGAACCCGTACTGGCGCTCGGTGATGATGAAGAACCCCGCCAGGACGTCGCCGACGATCCGCTGCGCGCCGAAGCCCAGCCCGACGCCGAGCACGGTCGCCGGGGCCACCAGGCCGGTGATCGGCACGCCGAGCCGGTCGAGGACGAAGAAGACCGCGATCGAGTAGATGAGGACGACGGCGGCCCAGGTGAGCACCTGGGTGAGGGAGTGCCGGTGCTTGGCCGCCTCCGAGCGCACGAGCGCGTCGCCCTCCGTGTAGCGGGCGTCGATGCGGTCGGTGATCCGGCTGCCGGCCCACGACACGAGCCGGGCCAGCAGCAGCGAGCCCAGGATGATCAGGACCACCTCGAGCCCACGCCCGGACAGCCAGTCCAGGACCTCTCTCAGCGCGTCGCCCACGAAGGGTTCCTCCTCGTCGATGTCGTCGTCGTCCAGCCTGGCGTGCGCGGATGGGGGCTGCTCATCGGGGTTCGACGAACAGCGACTGGGTGGAGCGGCCGATCGCCCCGTCGGCGTCGAAGAGGACGGCCGAGCACTGCGCGGCCCCGGAGTCGCCCAGCACCGTGGTCGCGTCCATGCCCAGCCACTCCCCGCGCGGCGGGCGGTGCAGCGACACGCTCAGGTCGACGTTGGCGAAGGTGGCGGTGCTCCCGTCGAGGATCGCGGAGATGCCGCTGGCCGCGTCGGTCATGACGAGCAGGTGCTGCAGCGGGCTGATCGGCTCGCCCTCGACGAGGGTGCACCGCGGGCGGGTCCACGCGGCGGCCGGCCCGGGGGAGTTGAAGCCGCCGCTGGCGAACCGCCACTCCAGCGCCTTGTGGTAGGCCACGTCGCTGCGGAAGAACGCTGCCTCACCGGGCGCGCTGTCCGCGACGCCGGCGGGCGCCGGGTGCGGTGCGACCGGTGCCACGCCCGGGGCGGCGGCCGGGAGGCCCTCGGTGCGGGTGCGCATCCGCCAGGCCGACAGCCGCATGAGCGGGCGGCCCCCGGCGTCCAGCACGGCCTCGACGAGCTCGACGCGGCGGCCGGGCCGGAGGACGGTGGTGCTGATCCGCACCGGCCCGACCGGCACCGGGCCGAGGATGTCGTAGTTCAGCCGCACCGTCTGCCCGCCCGGGATGCCGCCGGCGCGCTCCGCCTCGCGGGCCAGCAGCGCCGCCGGTGGGCCCGCGTGCTGGAGCGCGGGGTCCCACGGCCCGATGGTCAGGGCGCTGGCCGTGAACCCCTCGCCGGTGGGGGCGTACAGGGCGCCGGGCAGCTCCATGCCCCCAGTCTCCCGTGCGGGTACGACGCCGCCGGGGACCACCCGGTCGGGCGAGCGCGAGCCGCGCGCGTGAGCAGTCGGTTTGCGCGCGCCCCCGCTTGTGCGGACCGTGGAGCACGGCGCTCCGTCCACCGCCGGGCGGAGCCGCCGTCGAACCGAACGGAGGGGCGCTGCAACCGGCGCCGGACATTGTGACCCTGAACCCGACCACGACACCGCCCACGCAGGAGTCGACCGACCCCGCGGGCAGCACCGGAACCGCCGCCGCCGAGGCCGACGCCGCCCACCCCGCGGGCGGCACGGGACCGGCCGACGCCGGATCCGTCCACCCCGCGCTGGCCCAGCCGCCCCGGTCCGCCGCCGACCGCGGTGGCCGCCTGGACACCACCGTGTTCGGCATCGCCGCCGCCGTGGCGCTGGCCTTCGTCGCCTGGGGTTTCCTCTCGCCCTCCGGGCTGGGCAGCGCCAGCGGCAGCGCGCTCACCTGGATCGAAACCAACCTCGGCTGGCTGTTCGTGCTCCTCGCCTCGGCCTTCGTCGTCTTCGTCCTCTGGCTGGCCGCCAGCCGGTACGGGCGGATCCCGCTGGGCCGTGACGACGAGGAGCCGGAGTTCCGGACGGTCTCCTGGATCGCGATGATGTTCAGCGCCGGCATGGGCATCGGGCTGATGTTCTTCGGCGTCAGCGAGCCGCTGACCCACTACGTGTCGCCGCCGCCGCGGACGGTCGATGCCGAGACGCCCGAGGCGATCTCGACGGCGATGGCCACCACGCTGTTCCACTGGAGCTTGCACCCGTGGGCCATCTACGCCGTCGTCGGCCTGGCCATCGCCTACGGCACGTTCCGCAGGGGCCGCCCGCAGCTGATCAGCGCCGCGTTCGCGCCGCTGTTCGGCCGCCGCAGGACCGAGGGCCCGGCGGGCAAGTTCATCGACGTCCTGGCGATCTTCGCCACGCTGTTCGGCTCGGCGGCCTCGCTCGGCCTCGGTGCGCTGCAGATCGGCAGCGGCGTGGAGATCCTCGGCTGGCTCGGCGACACCGGCAACGGCCTGCTGGTGGCGATCATCGCGGTGCTCACCGCCGCATTCGTCGCCTCGGCGGTGTCCGGGGTGGCCAAGGGCATCCAGTGGCTGTCCAACATCAACATGGTGCTGGCCGGCGTGCTGGCGCTGTTCGTCTTCGTCGTCGGCCCGACGGTCCTCATCCTCAACCTCGTGCCGGGGGCCATCGGCGCCTACTTCTCCGACCTGGCCGAGATGGCCGGGCGCACCGAGGCCAGCGGGGGCGACCCCATGGCCGAGTGGCTGCGCGGCTGGACGGTCTTCTACTGGGCCTGGTGGATCAGCTGGACGCCGTTCGTCGGGCTGTTCCTCGCCCGGATCAGCCGCGGCCGCACGATCCGCCAGTTCGTCACCGGTGTGCTGCTCGTGCCCAGCGTGGTCAGCCTGGTCTGGTTCGCGATCTTCGGCGGTGCCGGCATCGCGGCCCAGCGCGACGGCACGGACGTCGCCGGGCAGTCGACCAGCGAGGGGCAGCTCTTCGGCGTCCTGGACACCTACCCGCTGGCGACCGTGATGACGGTGCTGGTCATGCTGCTGGTGGCGATCTTCTTCGTCTCCGGTGCCGACGCCGCCTCGATCGTCATGGGCTCGCTGTCCGAGCGCGGGACGATCGAGCCCACCCGGCGGATCGTGATCTTCTGGGGCGTCGTGATGGGCGCCGTGGCGGCGATCATGCTGCTGGTCGGCGGGGACGAGGCGCTCACCGGCCTGCAGAACCTGACGATCATCGCCGCGCTGCCGTTCGCGCTGGTCATGGTCGGGCTGGCCGTGTCCCTTGCCAAGGACGTGCGCTCGGACCCGATGGTGCTGCGCCGGACCGCCGCGGTCGAGGCCGTGGAGCAGGCCGTGGTGCACGGCATCCGGCACCACGGGGACGACTTCGTGCTGTCGGTGAAGCCGGCGCCCGACACCGACGGGGACGGCGTGCCCGACGTGCCGAGTCCCGTCCGCACCGCCGCCCAGCGGGAACGGGCGTCGGGGACGGCCGGCACGGCCGAGGTCGGCTCCCCGCTGCCCGCGGAGTCGCGCCGCGACGGCGCCTGACGCAGGGAACCGCCGAGATCGCGCGATCTCGGCGGTTCCGCGGGCGCGCACGCTGCCGGGGTCACGTGACCCCGGCAGCCGCTGAGGTCAGGGGGTGACGTCCTCGGCGGCGTCCAGCCAGCCCGCGAGCTCCTCCATGTAGGCGGCCTGCGCGGCGTAGTCCATCCCGATGTACTTCCACGGGTGCACCTGGCCGGCCTGGACGGCGGGCAGCAGGTCGTACGTGGGCTGCTCGGCCATCTGCTCCGGCGGGAGCGCGCCCCGCAGCGAGTACAGCAGGATGTCGCTCGGGTACTGCGGCACGTCCTCCCAGCCGGCGGTCTGCCAGTAGTACCCCTCGCCGCCCGGGTCGACGAACTGGACGCCGAGGTCGGCGTACATCCGCAGCGAGGGTTCGTCCGGGGCCTTGGCCATGTAGAAGCCCTCGTCGGCGTACGCGGCCACGGGGAGCACGGTCAGCCCCGTCGCGGCGGCCTCGGTCAGCGCCTCGCCGGCGGCCTCGAAGTCCTCGCGGGCGGCGCGGACCTCGTCGCCGTCCATGTCCGCGCCCAGGGCCTCGGCCAGCTCGGCGGTGCGCTCGATGACGTCGGCGGCCGAGCCGCGCCAGGCGATCGCGATGATCGGGGCGATCTTGCCGACCTGCTCCTGCTGCTCGAGGGACTCGAAGCCGTACAGGGGCTGGCTCTCGTCGAGGGTGCCCTCCGAGTCGGTCGGGTAGGCCGTCGTGACGATGACGTCGGGGGCGGCGGCCGCGAGCTGCTCGAGGTCGATGTCGCCGTAGCTCTCGCCGAGGATCTCCACGTCGGAGAGATCGCGGCCCTCGAACGCGACGTCGTCGGCGGTGGAGGTCTGACCGAAGGTGGCCACCGGCTCGATGCCGTAGTTCCACAGCGAGGACATGACGTCGTTGATGCCGGCGACGCGGTCGGGCGCCTCGTCCAGCTCGACGGTGGTGCCCAGGTCGTCGGTGAACGACCAGCCCTCGCCGGAGGCGCCGGAGCTCTCGTCGCCGTCGTCGCCACCGGAGCAGGCGCTCAGGCCGAGCACGGTGAGCGCGATCAGGCCGCCGAGCAGGCGGCGGGATGTGCGGTGCAAGGGAGCTCCCTCGGGTCGAGGGATGACGATCATCCCCGTTCGCCGGGAAGGTTAGCCTGCCCTAACTTCCCTGCGGCAGGCGGTTGGCGGACCGAAGGCTGAGGCGGATCAGCGCAGCCGGCGCACCGGGACGACCATCGGCGTGCCCGTCACCGGGTCGGGCACGATGCGCGCCTCGAGGTCGAACACGCCCGCCAGCAGCTCCGGCGTGAGGACCTCGGCCGGCGTCCCCGACGCCACCAGGACGCCGTCCTTCATGGCCACCAGCCGCTGCGCGTAGCGGGCGGCCAGGTTCAGGTCGTGCAGCACGACGGCGACGGTCCGGCCGCGCTCGGCGTGCAACCGCCCGACCAGCTCGAGGACGTCGATCTGGTGCGCCAGGTCGAGGTAGGTCGTGGGCTCGTCCAGCAACAGCAGGTCGGTGCCCTGCGCCAGCGCCATCGAGATCCAGGCCCGCTGGCGCTGGCCGCCGGACAGCTGGTCGACCGGACGCGCGGACAGGGCGGCCATGTCGGTCCAGTCCAGCGCCTCCGCGACCACGGACTCGTCGTCGCGGGACCACTGCCGCACCCAGCTCTGGTGCGGGTGCCGGCCCCGGGCGACGAGGTCGGCGACGGTCAGCCCCTCGGGCGCGATCGGTGACTGGGGGAGCAGGCCCAGGACCTTGGCCACCTCACGGGTCGGCGTCCGCGCGATCGCCCGGCCGTCCAGCAGCACCTGGCCGCCGGTCGGCCGGAGCAACCGGCCCAGCGCCCGCAGCAGGGTGGACTTGCCGCAGCCGTTCGGACCGACGATGGCGGTGAACGACCCCTCGGTCAGCTCGAGGTCCAGGTCGTGGACGACGACGGTGTCGTCGTAGGCGAGGCGGACGCGCTCGGCCGCCAGCCGCACCCGCCCGGGGCGGACGGCGGCCGCGGGCGGGCTCTCGTGCTGCAGGTCGGCCGTCATGGCTGCGTCGTCCTCATGTGAACTGCCGCCTTCCGCGGACCAGGAGCCAGAGCAGGTAGGGCGCGCCGATCACGGCGGTGAGGATGCCGACGGGCAGGTCCTCGGGGAGCGCGGTGCGGGTGACCAGGTCGGCGCCCACCACGAGGACGGCGCCCAGCAGGCCGGAGGCGAGCAACGGGGGCCGGGAGCCGCCGGTGAGCCGGACGGCGACCTGGGGGACGACGAGCGCCACGAAGGTGATCGGCCCGGCGGCGGAGACGGCTGCGGCGGTGAGCGCGACGGCCAGCAGGACTACCACGGTCTGCCCTCCGGCCAGCCGCAGGCCCAGCCCGCGCGCGGTGTCGTCGCCGAACTGCATGACGCCCAGCGCCCGGCCGGTCGCCAGGGCCAGCGGCAGGAGCACGGCCAGCGCGATGGCGAGGGGCACCGCCTGGTCCCAGGTGCGGGCGTTGAGCGACCCGGTGATCCAGACGTAGGCCGCGGCGGCGTCGTAGATCTGGGCGTTGGTGAGCAGCCAGTCGACCAGGGCGGTGCCCATCGACCACAGCGCGATGCCGACGAGCACCAGCCGGTACCCGTCGATGCCGGCCCGCCAGGCGAGCAGGAAGAGCAGGAGGCCCGTGCCCAGGGCGCCGCACAGCGCGGCCAGCGGGACGCCGAAGCCGCCGAGCACGGCCCCGACGGAGCTGCCGCCGCTGAGCACGATCGCGGCCACGGCGCCGACGGAGGCGCCGGTCGTGATGCCGAGGGTGTCCGGGGAGGCCAGCGGGTTGCGGGCGAAGGTCTGGAACAGCGCGCCGGCCACGCCCAGGGCCAGGCCGACGAGCAGCCCGACGACCACCCGCGGCGCCCGCAGCTCCAGCACGATGAAGTTCTGCGGTCCTTCGCCCAGGCCCACGAGGGTGCGCAGGACGTCGGGGAGGGCGATGGGGTAGTCGCCGCGGCCGATGCTGACCGCCGAGACGAGGACCAGCACGACGAGCGCGATCAGCGGGACCAGCAGCTGCCGCCAGCGGAGCACCACCGACACCGGGCCGATGCGGACCGCCGTCCGGCCGCGCGGGCCCATGACCGGCCGCTCGAGGGTCCCGGTCACAGCGCCATCGTCCGGCGGCGGCGCACCAGCGCGACGAAGAACGGTGCGCCGATCAGGGCCAGCACGATGCCGACCTGGAGCTCGCCGGGGCGCGCGAGCACCCGGCCGAGCACGTCGGCGACGAGCAGCAGCGCCGCACCCAGCAGCGCCGAGCAGGGGACCAGCCAGCGGTGGTCCGGGCCGGTGAGGGCGCGCACCACGTGCGGCACGACCAGCCCCACGAACGCGATCGGACCGCAGGCCGCGGTGGCCGCGCCGCACAGCAGCGTGATGGCGGCCAGCCCGACGACGCGGGCCAGCCAGATGCGCTGCCCGAGCCCCCGGGCCACGTCCTCGCCCAGGCCCAGCAGGTTCAGCGCCGGGGCGTTGGCCAGCGCCAGCACCAGCCCGACGGCCATGAACGGCGCGACCTGCCAGGCGACCTCCGCGCCCCGGCCGGCCAGTGCGCCCACCTGCCAGAACCGGAAGGAGTCCAGGGTGTCGGTGTCGCTGACCACGATGGCGCGGACCAGCGCGTAGAGCAGCGCCGAGAGCGCCGCGCCGGCCAGCGCCAGGGTGATCGGCGTGGCCCCGCCCCGGCCGGCCGAGCCGATCGCGTAGACCAGGACGGTGCCGGCCAGCGCGCCGGCGAAGGCGAACCAGACGGTGCCCGGGACCGAGGTGATGTCGAGGAAGGCGATCGCGACGACGACGGCCAGCGAGGCGCCGGCGGTGACGCCGAGCAGGCCGGGATCGCCGAGCGGATTGCGGGTGTGGCCCTGCATGAGGGCGCCGGACATGCCCAGGGCGGCCCCGACCATCAGGCCCAGCAGCGTCCGCGGCACCCGCAGCTGCTGGACGATGACGGCGGCCTCGCTGGTGGGGTCGCTGTCGAACAGGGCGCGCCACACCTCGCCGGGCGCCAGGGACCGGGTGCCGACGGCGACGCTGGCCAGCGCAGCGGCCGCGACCAGCCCGAGCAGCGCCAGCAGCACGAGCAGCCGCCGGGCGCGCGGGCCGCCGGCCGACGGGCGGACGGACGCGCCGTTCCGCACGGGAGCGTCGGCCGTGGTGGTCACGAGCGGCTCCTGGACGACGGCGACGGTTTGCTAAGGCTTACCTTAGCCGCGCGCGTCCCCCGCTGTCCGCCCCGGGCGCTACCGCTTCTGCCGGCGACTGCCGCCGTGCCAGTCCTCCTGCCGCCCGGTCTCCCCCTTCGGCACGCCGAACGCGGGTAGCTGCGGGCGCTCCCGCAGGCTGCGCTTCAGCTCGGCGAAGCCGGGGAAGGCGGCGAGGGCGACCACGTGGTCCCACAGCGCGACGGCGTCCGCCTCGTCGGGCAGCCGGCTGATCACGGGCCCGAAGAACGCGACGCCCTCGGGCGGCTGGAAGTGCAGGATCGGCGTCCCGACGTCCTTGCCGGTGAGCGCGAGGGCCTCGTCGGTCTCGGCCTGGATCTGCTCGTCCCAGGCCGTGTCGTCCAGGGTTCCGGTCAGGTCCGCGGGCAGCCCGAGCCCGGCCAGTACCGGCGTCAGGAAGTCCTCGGTGCCGCGGCGCCCGGCGCCCGGTGCGGCGTCCACCTCGAAGATGCGCTCGCCGAGTGCCTCGTAGAGCGGGCCCACCGCGTCCGGGCCGTGCTCCGCGCGTACCCGGGCGGCCACCCGCAGCAGCCGCAGGCCGTCGGTGTGACCGGCCTCGTACTCGGGCGGGAAGTGGCTGGCGTAGTCGATGTGCGCGTTGAGCAGGCGCAACGAGATGAACCGCCACTCGACGGCGTAGTCGCGCTGCGCGCTCACCTGGCGGACCCACTTGCTGGTCATCCAGGCGAACGGGCAGACCGGGTCGAACCAGAAGCGGAGGTCGGCCATGGCCCGACGGTAGGTGCTCCCGCCCGTCCCCGCCCGTCCCCGCCGGACGTCGTCCGGCCGCGGTCCGGTCAGCCGGGGAGGACGGACTCGATCGCCGCGCGGACCTCGGGGGCGTCGGGGGTGGTCATCGGCCGGAACCGCGCCACGACGTCGCCCTGGCCGTTCACGACCCACTTCTCGAAGTTCCAGGACACGTCGCCGTCCTTCCCGTCCATGTCGGGGGCGGCGGTCAGCTGCTGGAACAGCGGATGGGCGCCCTCGCCGTTGACCTCCACCTTCTCGGTCATCGGGAAGGTGACGCCGTAGGTGGCGGAGCAGAACTCCTCGATCTCCTCGGCGGTGCCGGGCTCCTGGCCCATGAACTGGTTGCACGGCACGCCGACGACGGTGAACCCGCGTGGCGAGAACTCCTCGTGCAGCGCCTCGAGGGCGGTGTACTGCGGGGTCAGGCCGCACTTGCTGGCCACGTTCACCACGAGCGCCGGCCCGCCGCCGGTCAGCTCCCGCAGCGTCGTCGCGCTGCCCTGGAGGGTGGTCACCGGCACGTCGAGGAGGTCGCTCATGACCGGGGAACCCGCGGAGGTGCTCCCGGCATTCCGGCCGGCGAGACAGCTTCTGGCACCGTGTCGTTCCTCCGTGTGCAGCAGGTGGAGGCGGGACCTACCGTGGGAGCCCGAACCGGGAGGTGCCATGGAGTGGGTTCTCGTCGTGCTCGCCGTCGCGGTGGTCGCCGTGGCCACGCTGTACGTGCGCCGGCGGCGGACGCCCGCGAGCTGGACCGACGAGCTGCCCGACGGCCGTCTCGACCAGGACCGCCTCGACGGGCCCGACGCGCGCGGCGCGGTCAACCGGAACAGCTGGATGCTCGGCGGCGGGGGCAGCGGCGGCTGACCGCGGTCAGCCCAGCCCGCTGGCGTCGTCCGGGACGTCGACCGCGTGCTGGCGCAGCGCCTCGATCGGCACGATCTCCAGCGCACGCTGGTTCGTGGCGGCCAGGACGACGCCCGCCGCGGCCCCGGCCTGGTAGGCCTGCAGCCACCGGACGGCGACGACGCACCAGCGGTCGCCGGGCCGCAGTCCGGGGAAGCCGTACTCGGGCCGGGGGGTGGACAGGTCGTTGCCCAGCTCGCGCTGCATCGCGAGGAACTCGGCGGAGACGACGGCGCAGACGGTGTGCGAGCCCAGGTCCTCCGGCCCGGTGGCGCAGTGCCCGTCGCGGTAGAAGCCGGTGACCGGGTCGACGCCGCAGGGTTCCAGGGGCCCGCCCAGCACGTTCCGCTCGTCGGCGGGATCGGGTTGCACGGGGGCTCCTGTCGCCGGGGGCACGCCGTGGCCGGCGCCGTCCCAGGATGGCAGGGTCATGACGTGAGTGACGTCCTGTGGCAGCCGTCCCCCGAGAGCATCCGTGGCACGCGGATCGCGGCGTTCGCGGAGGAGGTGGCGCGGCGGCGGGGGCTCTCCTTCGGCGATCCGGTCGACTACGACGCCCTCTGGCGCTGGTCGGTGGAGCACCTGGACCGGTTCTGGGGCGACCTGGCGCGCTGGACCGGGGTGCTCGACGTGCCCGACGACCGCGTGCTGACCGACCGCCGGATGCCCGGCGCGCAGTGGTTCCCCGGCACGACCGTCAACTATGCCGAGCAGGTCTTCCGGCAGAGCACCGACGCCCACCCGGCGCTGGTCGTCACGGCCGAGGACACCGATCCGGCCGAGATGTCCTGGGCGGAGCTGCGCGGGCAGGTGGGCGCCTTCGCCGCCACGCTCCGCGGGCTCGGCGTGGGCCCCGGCGACCGGGTGGCCGGCTACCTGCCCAACGTGCCGGAGGCGGTGGTCGCGTTCCTCGGCGCGGCGGCGGTCGGCGCGGTGTGGTCGGCCTGCGCGCCGGACTTCGGCACCCGCGCCGTCCTGGACCGGTTCACCCAGATCGAGCCCACCGTGCTCGTCGCCGTCGACGGCTACCGGTTCAACGGACGGGAGTTCGACCGGCGCGACGTCGTCGCCGAGCTGCGGGCCGCGCTGCCCAGCGTGCGGACGACGATCGCCGTCCCCCGGCTGTTCCGGGCAGAGCTGCCCGAGGGTGCGCTGGCCTGGGTCGATGCGGTCGCCGACGGGCAGGAGCCGGTGTTCGAGCCGACCGCCTTCGACCACCCGCTGTGGATCGTCTACTCGTCCGGGACCACCGGGCTGCCCAAGGGAATCGTGCACGGGCACGGCGGGGTGGTGCTGGAGCAGCGCAAGCTGGCCGAGCTGCACATGGACGTCGGCGTCGGCGACCGGTTCTTCTGGTACGCCTCGACCGCCTGGATCATGTGGAACATCGCGACGTCGACGCTGCTCTCGGGCTGCACGCTCGTGGTGCACGACGGCGCACCGGCCTACCCGGCGCCGGACGCCCAGTTCGCCCTGGCCGCGCGCACCGGGATCACCTACCTGGGCACCAGCGCGGGCTACCTGAGCGCCTGCGAGAAGGCAGGTCTGCGGCCGGGGCGCGACCACGACCTCTCCGCACTGCGCGGTGTCGGCTCGACCGGCTCCCCACTACCGGCCGCCGCATTCCGCTGGGTCTACGACGAGGTGGCCGACGACGTGCTGCTCGGTTCCCTGTCCGGCGGCACCGACGTCGCGACCGGCTTCATCGGCGCCTCGCCCCTGCTGCCGGTGACGGCGGGGGAGCTGCAGCGGCCGCTGCTCGGCGTCGCCGCCGCCGCGTGGAACCCGGCGGAGGAGGCGGTGACCGAGGAACTCGGCGAGCTGGTGATCACCGAGCCGATGCCCTCGATGCCGCTGCGGTTCTGGAACGACCCCGATGGCGAGCGCTACCGCGCGGCCTACTTCGAGCCGTGGCCCGCGGTGTGGCGGCACGGCGACTGGATCGAGATCACCGAGCGCGGCACCTGCGTGATCACCGGCCGCTCGGACTCCACGCTCAACCGGGGTGGCGTGCGCATGGGGACCGCCGACATCTACGCCGCCGTCGAGTCGGTGCCCGAGGTGGTGGACTGCGTCGTCCTGGGGGTGGAGCAGGCCGACGGCGGCTACTGGATGCCGCTGTTCGTGCAGCTGGCGCCCGAAGTGGAGCTGTCCGACGAACTCGTCGCGCGGCTGCGGGCGGTGATCCGCGAGCAGGCCTCGCCCCGGCACGTGCCCGACGAGATCCTCGCCGTGCCCGCGGTGCCGCACACCCGGACCGGGAAGCGGCTGGAGGTGCCGCTCAAGCGGCTGTTCCAGGGCGTGGACCCCGCGAAGGCGGTCAACGTGGGAACCGTGGACGACCCGGCTGCCGTCGAGCACTACATCGCCCTGGCGCGGGAGCGCCGCTGATCACGGTCCGGTAACGGTGTCACCCTGGGTGGCCGCGCGGTGACGTCTTAACTGCGTGCATTCCTGGGGGAGACGATGAGCGCAGCCCGCGCCGACTTCGAGGCGTTCGTCGCCGAGCGGTCGACGGCGCTGCTCCGGACGGCGTACCTGCTCACCGGGGACCGCGGCCACGCCGAGGACCTGCTGCAGACCGCCCTGATCAAGACCTACCGGCACTGGGACCGGCTGACCAACCGCGAGGACCCGACGGCGTTCGTCCGCCGGGTGCTCGTCACCACCCACGCGGGCTGGCGCCGGCGGATGCGGATCAGCGAGTTCGTCTCCGAGACCCCGCTGCTGCGCGGGGACGAGCAGCCCGGCATCGACGTCGGCGAGCGGCAGGCGATGGTCGCCGCGCTGGCCCAGCTGCCGCCGCGGATGCGCGCCGTGCTGGTCCTCCGCTACTGGGAGGACCTCTCCGAGGCCGGGACCGCCGAGGTGCTCGGTTGCTCGGTCAACACCGTGAAGACCCACACCACCCGGGGCCTGGCCCGGTTGCGCGAGCTGCTCGCCGCCGACCGGCCCGCCCCTGCCTGCTCCGGGAAGGAGCGCTGAGATGGACATCGAACAGCGACTGCGGATCGGCCTGGCCGACCGGGCGTCGGACATCGACGCGGCCCCCGGCATCCTGGACTCCGTGCTGGCCGGCCACCGCCGGCAGAACCGGCGCCGCGCCGGCCTCCTCGCGGCCGGCGTCTGCGCGGCCGTCGCGGCCGTGGCGATCCCGCTCGTCACCGTCGCCACCGAGTCCGGGAGCACCGGCGGCGGGTCGGACCGGACGGCCGAGCTCGCCGCCTACGAGCCCTATCCTTTCGGCCCGCGCGGCAACCTGGCCGACGACGCGGCCTACGTGGACGGCCTGCTGACGCGCGACTGGTTCGCCTCGCCGGAGTTCCCGGAGCCTCCGCAGGACACCCGGCAGGTGCTCTTCGCCGCCGAGGTGCCCGGCGGAATCCAGGCACTGGTCACCGGCTGGCTCGACGGCGCCCGGGTCGGGCAGTGGCTCCACGGGCCGGCCGGCACGGCGCCCGCGGAGCTGGAACCGTCCAACGAGCCGTACCCGGTGGCCGATGACGAGCCGCTCAGCTTCACCCGGACGCAGGACGGGGTCGGCGCCCTCATCGTCCTCGCCCGTCCCGGTGACACGATCGAGGTCTCGCCGCGCCAGGACATCACCGCGGACGGCTTCATCGTCCAGGCGCCGTACGAAGTCGTCGGGGATGCCGACGGGGTGGCCGTCGTGGACGCCGCCGGGCTCAACCTGATGACCTCTGCCCTGCGCATCACCCGTGGCGGAGTGGTCGTGAGCGAGGGGCCGGCGGGTGGCGGCAGCTCCGGGGGGGGCCGGACGGGCTTCGACCCGTCGACCGCGCTCGCGGGAGCAGTCGGCGAGGTCGATGCCGACCTGGTGCGGTTGCTCGTCGAGGGCGTGCTTGACGAGCTGGGGCTGACCGCCGACCAGGTCACCGCCGACGTGCTGTGGGGCGGGCCCATCGGCAACGGCAATCGGCCCGACGTCGCGGCTGCGGTGCTGACCGTGCAGCTGCCGTCGGGCGCCGTCGTAGCGGTGGGTGGCTACTCCGACACGCAGCAGCCGAACGGGGCGGACGTGCTGACCGGCGGGGGAGCCTGCCTGCGCCAGGTCCTCCCGGCCGGCACGGAGGTGACCTCGGTCGCGATGCGCTGCGACCTCTACAGCCTCGAGGACGGCGCGAACCTGGGCAGTCAGCTCGTCGTCGTCCCGCCCGCCGGCACGACGCAGCTGCGGCTGGTCGGCGTCTCGGGCTCCGTCCTCGACACCCGGCCGGTCGACGGCCCGGCCTGGGTGGGACCGGCGCCGGACGGCCTGGGCTCCGTGGTCGCGCTGGAGGCCGGTGGTGGCGTCCTCGAGGAGATCGCCCTGGGTGCTGTCGAGCAGCTGCGCGACTGACGGGTGCTGCGGGGACCGGCTCAACCGCGGAACGGTCCCCGCAGAGCCGCCCACTGCAGCAGCATGATCGTCTTCGCGTCGGCGATGCGGCCGTCGTCCACCATGGCCAGCGCCTCGCTGAACGGCAGCTCGACGACCTCGATGTCCTCGCCCTCGTCGGCGAGCCCGCCGCCGGCGGACGTGCGGTCGGCCGGGCGGTAGGGGGCGGCGAAGCAGTGGATCCGCTGGGTCATCGCGCCGGGGCTCATGAAGGCGTCGAAGGCATGCTCGACGTCCGCCACGGAGACACCGAGCTCCTCCTCGGCCTCCCGTCGCGCGACCGCCTCCGCCGACTCGCCGTCCAGCGCGCCGGCGGCGACCTCCACCAGCATCCCGTCGGGATGGCCGTTGGCGTAGGCGGCGAACCGGAACTGGCGGCTGAGCAGGACCGTGCCCCGCTCCACGTCGTGCAGCAGCAGTGCGGCGGCGTCGCCCGCGTCGTAGGTGTCGCGCTGCTCGGTCAGCCACGCGCCGTCACGACGCCGCCGGGCCAGGGTGGTCCTCCGCAGCACGTTCCAGCTGCTGGCCAGCAGGTGAACGTCGCGGACGACGACATCGGGATTGCCCGTCAGGTCGCGTCCCGCCCGGTCGAGGCCGGTGCGGCCGCGGGCGTCGGGCACGTCGATGCCGGGCACGCTCATGCGGACATCATCGCCGGTGAGGCTGCACCCGTACCTCCCGCCGCACCACGCGACCTCCCGCCGGTGTGCACCGCGGCGGGACGTCGTGCCGAGCGGCGGGAGGTCGCCGGTGAGGCTGGTCACCTGCGTGGATGACGGCGGCGTGCGGGGGCACGGTGCAGCCACCAAGGTGAACGGAACATCCGCCGTCGAGGAGGGCCGACCGACGATGACGTCGAGCGCCAGCGCCGAAGAGACCGAGACCCTGCAGCCCCCGCCGCCCGCGCTGCTGCCCCCGTGGCACACGCCCGAGCGCGAGGAGCTCCAACTGCAGGCGCGCCGGTTCGCGATGAACGAGGTGCTGCCGCTCGCGAACGAGCTGGATCCGCAGAAGGGCCTCATCCCGGCCTCCCTGCTGTCCCGGCTGGCCGAGCTGGGCTACTTCGGCATCACCGTGCCCGCCGAGCAGGGCGGGCTGGGCCTGGGCGTCTTCGAGTACTGCATGGTCAGCGAGGAGCTGGCCCGCGCCTGGATGTCGACGGCGAGCATCCTGGCCCGCTCCCAGGGCCTGGGGACGGCGGTGCCCGACGCCGACCGGCGCGAGGAGCTGCAGCGGCGCAGCGCCCGCGGCGAGTGGATCGGCGCGATCGCGCTGTCCGAGCCCGACGCCGGCTCCGACCTCGCCGGCGTCTCCACCCGCGCCGTCCTCGAGGGCGACGAGTGGGTCGTGACCGGGCACAAGCGGTGGTGCGGCAACGCCGAGGCGGCCGACTTCATCCAGGTGCTGGTGCGCGAGCGCGAGCCGGAAGAGGGGGAGTCCCGCTCGGCCGGGCTGATCAACCTGCTGCTGGAGAAGGAGCGCGGCTCGTTCCCCGAGGGCCTCTCCGGCTCCCCGATCGACAAGATCGGCTACCACGGCTTCCTGACCTGGGACCTCACCTTCGACGGCGTCCGCATCCCCGAGAACAACATCATCGACGAGGCCAAGGCGGCCCGGGAGGACAGCGGCGAGGAGGGCGAGGCGGCCAAGCAGGCCGGCTTCGCCGAGGCGCAGAAGTTCCTCAACACCGCCCGCGTGCACACCGCCGCCCGCGCCGTCGGCCTCGCCCGCGCCGCGCTGGAGGACTCGATCCTCTACCTCCAGGAGCGCGAGCAGTTCGGCCACCCGATCGGCGACTTCCAGGCGCTGCGGTTCGCCGTCGCCGAGATGGCCGCGCAGATCGAGCAGGCCCGGGCCTTCTACCGGCAGGTCGCCCACCTCATCGACTTGGGCATGCCGGTGGCCAAGGAGGCCTCGATGGTCAAGCTCGAGGCCACCGAGATGTCGGTCCGTGTGACCAACCAGGCCATGCAGCTGCACGGCGGCAACGGCTACACCACCGAGCGCCAGGTCGAGCGGCACTGGCGCGACGCCCGGCTGACCACGATCTTCGAGGGCACCAGCGAGATCCAGAAGCGGATCATCAGCGACCGCCTGCTCCCGCGCTCGCCCCTGAGCTGAATCGTTGCGCGCTGATCCACGTCTCCCACGACCTGGGACGTGGATCAGCGCGCAACCACGCCGTAGCTCGCACGATGATCGCGCTGACGCCGGTGCGGGTAGGGGCGAGCGGTGACGATGACCGCGCACCGCTCCGGATCCGGCCCTCCGCTCGTCCTCGTGCACGGGCTCGGGGGGTCGTGGCGCACCTGGGAACCGGTGCTCGACGGGCTGCGCGCGCACCGCAGCGTCGTCGCCGTCGACCTGCCGGGGTTCGCGGGGGACACCCCGCCCCTGCCCGATCCGTCCATGGCGGCGCTCACCGACGCCCTCCAGGAGTGGCTGCGCGCCGAGGGGCTGGCCGGCGCCTCGCTGGTCGGCAGCTCGCTGGGCGCGAGGATGGTGCTGGAGCTCAGCCGCCGCGGCATCGGTGCGGACAACGTCGCGCTCGATCCGGGGGGCTTCTGGACCGACCGGGAGGCGGCGGTCTTCCGCACCAGCATCGCGGCGTCGGTGGCGCTGCTCCGCCGCATCCGCCCCGCGCTGCCCGCTCTGCTGGGCAACCCGGCCGGCCGCACCGCCCTGCTGGCGCAGTTCTCCGCCCGCCCGTGGGCCCTGGACGGCGACGTGGTCCGCACCGAGCTCGAGGGCTACCTCGACTCGCCGGACTTCGGCGCGGTGCTCGACGACCTGGCCCGCGGGCCGAAGCAGCAGGGTGCACCGGCGGGCACGCTGCCCGGGCGCCTGACCATCGGCTGGGGCCGCCGGGACCGGGTCACCCTCGCCCGGCAGGCGTCCCGGGCCGTCGCGTCGTTCCCGGACGCCGAGCTGCACTGGTTCGCACGGTCCGGCCACTTCCCGCTGTGGGACGAGCCGGCGGAGACCGTGCGGCTGGTCCTGGACCGCACGTCGCGCTGACGGGCCGGGGCGGCCGGTCAGGCCAGCCGGATGGGCATGAGCAGCCGGCCGATCGCCCGCATGCGTTCCTCCACGAGCCGGACCCTCGGCCCTCGACCGGGTCGACGGTCACGCAACCTCACGCATCCAGCCGCAGGACGCGCGCCTCCCAGGGGCGCAGCACCATCGGGTCGTCGTCGGGCAGGTTGCCCAGCACGAGTTCCGCGCCCAGCGCCTCGGGGAGGAGCGTGGCCAGCTCGTAGGACGTGCGGGACAGGTTGCAGACGACGAGCAGCGTGGTGCCCTCCAGCGTGCGGGTGAACGCGTACACGTGGTCGTGCTCGGGCAGCAGCATGGCGAAGTCGCCCAGCGCCACCACCGGGAGCTCGTGGCGCAACGCGATCAGCCGGCGGTAGTGCGCGAGCACCGACGCCGGGTCCTCGCGCTGCGCCGCCGCGTTCCACTCGACGTGGTCGGGGTTCACCGCCAGCCACGGCGTGCCCGTGGTGAACCCGGCGTTCGGGGAGGCGTCCCACTGCACCGGCGTGCGGGCGTTGTCGCGGCTCATCGTCCGCAGCGCGGCCAGCACCTCGGCGGGATCGTGCCCGGCCGACACCGCGTGCACGTGGTGGTTGAGCGACTCGACGTCGGCGAACTCCTCGAGCGAGGTGAACGGGAAGTTGGCCATCCCGATCTCCTGCCCCTGGTAGACGTAGGGCGTCCCGCGGTGCAGGTGCAGCAGGGTGGCCAGGCAGGTCGCCGAGTCGCGCCGGAACTCCGGGGAGTCGTCACCGAAGCGGGAGACCGCCCGCGGCTGGTCGTGGTTGTCCCAGTAGAGGGAGTTCCACCCCACGTCGGCCAGCCCCGCCTGCCAGCGTCCGAAGGAGGCCTTGAGGTCGCGCATCCGCAGGGGGACGTGGCGCCACTTGCTGCCCTCGTGGTCGAGGTTCACGTGCTCGAACTGGAACACCATGTCCACCTCGGCGCGGGCCGGATCGGTGAACAGCCGCGCCTGCTCGATGGTGACCCCGGGCATCTCGCCGACGGTGAGGAACGTTCCGTTCCGTCCGGCGAACACCTCGTGCCGCATCTCCTGCAGGAACTCGTGGATGCGCGGGCCGCAGATGAACGACGCGGAGCCGTCACCCAGCGACGTCCCGGGGATCGGGGGCCCGTCGTGCAGGTGGCCGTCCTCGGCGACGTCCTTGGAGATCATGTTGATGACGTCCATGCGGAAGCCGTCGACCCCGCGGTCGAGCCACCACCGCATCATCTCGTGCACGGCCTGCCGGACCTCGGGGTTCTCCCAGTTGAGGTCGGGCTGCCGGCGGTCGAACAGGTGCAGGTAGTACTCGCCGCTCGCCTCGTCGTAGGTCCAGGTGGGCCCGGAGAACGCCGCCTGCCAGTTGGTCGGCTCGGCGCCGGGGTCGCCGCCGGAGAAGCCTCCGCGCGGCGGCCGCCACCAGTACCAGTCGCGCTTGGGAGACGACCTGCTCGCTCTGCTTTCCTCGAACCAGGGATGGGCGTCGCTGGTGTGGTTGACCACCAGGTCCATCAGCAGCTTCATCCCGCGCGCGTGCAGGGCGGCGATCAGCTCGTCGAGCTGCTCCAGCGAGCCGAACATCGGGTCGACGCCGCGGTAGTCGCTGATGTCGTAGCCGTTGTCGGCCATCGGCGAGGGATAGACCGGCGAGAGCCACAGGACGTCGACGCCCAGGTCGGCCAGGTGGTCCAGACGCTGCAGGATCCCGCCCAGGTCACCGATGCCGTCACCGTCGGAGTCGTGGAACGAGCGCGGATAGACCTGGTAGACGACGGCGCGGGTCCACCAGGGCTGCCGCTCGTCCGCGAGCTGGGAGTCGGTCATCGGCCCAGCCCAGCACGGTGCCCGCCTCCGCGCACCCGCGGGACGACCCGGCGGATGCCGGACCGTCCCGCGGTGCGGTTCAGTGCCAGTCGCTGATTCGCACGTCCCGCGGATCCGGTGCGCCCGTTCCCGTCTCCAGGAGCTCCTTGAGGCTCATCAGGAACGTGGCCCACTTGGTGCTGCAGTGGTGCATGAACTCGACCGGCTCGCGCCAGCCCTCGTGCCGGAACAGCACGATCGTCCAGTCGCCGTCCTGCCGGATGTCCCACTGGACGCTCGTGCCGATCCACTCCTGCGGCCCGTCCACGACATCCCAGCGGACGAGCCGGCCCGGATCGAGCTCGGCGACCTCCATGTCGATTCCGCCCGGACCGAACCGGAACTCGACGACGCCGCCGCGCCCGGTGTCGCCGGTGGTCTTCTCGACCCACCAGCCGGACAGGCCGTCCAGTGTGGTGAGCGCGTCGTACACCCGTTGCGGCGACGAGTGCTCGACGCCGACGCGGTGCAGGATGTCTGCCATCTCCGTGGTCCTCTCTACTGCTCCTTCTCGGTGGATTGCTGTCCGTTCTCGTCCGCGCGATGCTGGATCGTCTCGGCGATGCGCCTGATGCGGTGCAGGCGGGCGTCCCAGGCCGCGCCGACGTCGGCGAGCTGGGCCACGGCCCGGGCGAGCTGTTCGGGGTCGACGCGGAACTGCCGCTCGCGGCCGATGGCGGTGGCGTGCACCAGCCCGACCCGGTCGAGGACGACGAGGTGCTTGGCCACCGCCTGACGCGTCACGGGCAGACGCTCGCTCAGGCTGGTCGCCGTTCCGCCGCCCTCGCTCAGCAGCAGATCGAGCATCCGCCGCCGGGTCGGGTCGCCGACGGCCGACCAGAGGTCGTCGTCCACCATCGCGGTCAGGCGCTCGTCCCGAGGCGCGCGGCGTACGCGGTCAGCCGCGGCAGGTAGAAGTCCCACCCGGTGACGTGGTCGGCGTGCTCGGCGGCGACCTTCGCCTCGTCCCAGCCGCGCTCGCGGAACCCGCTCTCGGTCATCCGCAGCCGCGTCCCGCTCCCGGCCGGCTCGAGCTCGAAGACGACGAGCATCGAGTTGCCGGGCGCGGCGACCTGGCCGTCGGTGTACGTCCAGCGGAAGGAGAACAGCCGCGGGGGGACGGCGTCGACCACGGTGAACTGCACCCAGGTGCCGCCGTCAGCGGGGTCGCCGAAGCAGATCCGTCCCGCTCCACCGGGCACCACCGGGTACTCCGCCTCGTCCGGCCACCACTCGCGCACGTGCTCGGGGTTGCTCACCACGTCGAAGACCACCTCCGGTGAGGCGTCGATGTGGAGCTCCCGCTCGATCGTCCCGTGGTCCATGTCCTGCCGCCCTTCCTGCAACGTTTGGTTGCGGATGACGGTAGCGAGGAACGGCGGCCAGCGCAACCACTGGTTGCGGATGGGCGGGGCGACGCTTCGGTCAGGCGGGCTCGGGGAACCCGTGGTGCACGGCCTCGACGTTGTTGCCGTCGAGGTCGCGGAAGAAGACGCCGTAGTAGCCGGGGTGGTACTCCGGCCACTCCCGCGGCTCGTGCAGGATCTCCGCGCCCGCCTCGCGCGCCGCGGCGAACACCGCATCGACGGCGTTCCGGGATGGTGCGGTCAGCGCCAGGTGCACCGGCCGGTTCCCCGGCTCCTCCAGCGGAGACGTCCACAGCTGGGGCATCCCGTCCGGCCCGGCCAGACCGATCACGGGCCCGTGCGGGGTGTCGTACCGCATGAGCTCGCGCACCCCGCACGGCGCGAAGACCCGCTCGTAGAAGGCGGCCGCCGCCGCGGCGTCGGCGCACTGCAGGCCCAGGTGGTCGATCATGGCCGGACCGTAGCGACGAGGACCGACATCGGTCGATGAGTTCCGCTGCGGGCGCCGGTCGGATGAGCTGACGGCACGCGAGGGCGTGCCACCCAGCCACCCAGCCGGCCGGACGGCCGGTCGGAGAGCGAGGAGACACCCGTGCGAATGATCTTCATCAACCTCCCTGTCGCCGACCTGGCCCGGGCCAAGGCTTTCTACGGCGGCCTCGGCTTCGGCTTCAACGAGCAGTTCAGCGACGAGAGCGCCGCATCGGTCGTCATCAGCGAGCAGATCACCGTCATGCTGCTGACCCGCGAGCGGTTCGCCGACTTCGTGCCGGGTGGTGTCGTGGGCGACCCGGCCCAGGCCACGACGGTGCTCAACACGCTGTCCGTCGACTCGCGCGAGGAGGCCGACGACATGCTCGCTCGCGCCCTGGACTCCGGTGGCAAGCCGTGGCAGCCGGCCCAGGATCACGGCTCCATGTACGGCACCAGCTTCGCCGACCCCGACGGGCACGTGTGGGAGACCATGTGGATGGACCCGTCCGCGGTGCAGTGACCGCCCGGGCGACCTGCTCCGCGCGCTGATTGGATGGGTCGCGGCGCCGGGAGAGCCCCGGCGCAGGAGGGAGCACCGTGGCCGAGCTGCAGCGACCGGACGTCGAGCCGCCGACCGGACCCGCCCCCGACGACCTGGTGATCGAGGACCTCGTCGTCGGCGACGGTCCGGAGGCCAAGGCCGGCGACCTGATCAGCGCCCACTACGTCGGCGTCACCCACGACGGCGGCGAGCAGTTCGACGCCTCCTGGGACCGGGGCGACCCGCTGGAGTTCCGGCTGGGCGTCGGCATGGTCATCCAGGGCTGGGACGAGGGCATGACCGGCATGAAGGTCGGCGGACGGCGCCGGCTGACCATCCCGCCGCACAAGGCCTACGGCGAACGGGGCGCCGGCGGCGTCATCAAGCCCGGCGCCACCCTCGTCTTCGTCGTCGACCTCGTCGGCGTGCGATGACACTGCGATCCTCCGGATCGCACCGCGGCCGGCAGCCGTTCCCCTGGTGAGCTGAGCCGTTCCGTCGTGCCTGCGCGGAGCCCTCCGGGCCCCACTCGGCGCGACACCGCTTCGCGGAATCCTCCTGCGGGCGACGACGTTGGGCCGGGCATGCGCGTAGAGGTCTGGTCCGACGTCGTCTGTCCGTGGTGCTACGTCGGCAAACGCCGGCTGGAGACCGCCCTGGAGCGGTTCCCGCACCGCGACCAGGTCGAGGTCGTCTGGCGGTCCTTCCAGCTCGACCCGACCGCCCCCGAAGGCGAGACGCACCCGACGCTCCCGGCGCTGGCCGCCAAGTACGGCACCAGCGTCGAGCAGATGCGCGAGAACATGCGCGGCCTCGAGGAGACCGCCGCCGCCGAGGGGCTGGAGTACCACCTGGCCGACGGCGTCAGCGGCAACACCCTGCTGGCCCACGAGCTGCTGCACCTGGCCGCCGAGCACGGCAAGCGCAACGAGCTCAAGGAGCGGCTGCTGCACGCCTACTTCGAGGAGCAGCGCTCGGTCTTCGACGTCGAGTCGCTCGTGCCCCTCGCCGTCGAGGTGGGCCTGGACGAGGTCGAGGTGCGCGAGGCGCTGACCGACCGGCGCTTCCGCTGGGCGGTCAGCGAGGACAGTGCGACGGCCATCGAGCTCGGCGCGCGGGGCGTCCCCTTCTTCGTCGTCGACCGGAAGTATGCCGCCCCCGGTGCCCAGCCGGCCGAGGTGCTGCTGCAGCTCCTCGAGCGCGCGTGGGCCGACGCCCACCCGCTGGTCACCGTCCCGCCCGCCGACGGCTGCGCCGACGACACCTGCGCCGTCTGAGGCCGGAGGCCTCGGCCGTTGCGCGCCCGTCCACCTCTCAGCGCTTCTGAGAGGTGGACAGGCGCGCAGTCGTGACCCGCCGGAGCTAGCCGAGCAACCGAGGCACGGCGCGCAGCGCGTCCTCCGCGTCGGCGGTGAGGTCGCGGACGACGTCGGTCGCCGAGCGTTCCGTCGTCACAAGCCCCACAGCCTCCCCGGCGTAGAGCGGGGCGTGCGCCGGATCGCCCGATCGCCGGCCCTCGACCACGAGATGCCGGGCGGCGTCGTCGCCGAGCAGCTCCTCCTCACGGCCGTGCCAGGTCCGGGAGAAGTCGTTGACCAGCGCCCGGCCGGGCCAGCGCTCGGGCCAGGCGATGCCCTCCGCGACGTCGAAGGCGCGGGTGAGCACGGTCTCGTCCCCCGTCGCCTCCCGCACGCGCGCCCGCACCGAGGCTGCGTTCAGCCCCTCGGTGCAGGACAGCAGCGCCGTGCCGACCCACACCCCGGCCGCGCCGGCGACGAGCATCGCGGCCATGGCGCGGCCCGTGGCAATCCCACCGGCGGCGACCACCGGCCGGTCGGTCAGGGTCAGCACCTCCTGCAGCAGCGGCAGCAGCGTGCGCTGACCGGTGTGCCCGCCGGCCTCGGTGCCCTGGGCGACGAGCACGTCGACGCCCGCGTCGATCGCCCGCCGTGCGTCGGCGACGGTGTTCACCTGCGCGGCGACCGCGATCCCCGCGTCGTGCAGCGGCCCGACGTAGGGCGCCGGATCCCCGAACGACATCGACACCAGGCTCGGCGCTGCCGCGACCGTGGCCTCGAAGAGCTCCGGCCGCTCGGCCAGCGTCCAGATCATCAGCCCGACGCCGAACGGCAGCTCGGCCTCGGCAGGGATAGCGCCTTCCGACGTCACGAACCCGGCGCTGTGCCGGCCGCTCACGCCGATCATGCCGAGCCCGCCGGCCCGCGAGACAGCGGCGGCGAGCGCGCCGCCGGAGACGCCGGCCATCGGCGCACCGACGACCGGCGTGGAGAGGTCGAACCAGCGGGTCAGCGGCGTCCGGATCACGGCCCCATCGTGCCGTCGCCCATCCTGCTCCGCCCACCCCGCGGTCGCGGGCGAGCCGGCGATGTCAGGCCGGCTGGGGTGCCGGTCCTCTCCTGCCGGCGGACCGCAGCATCGCCGGGACGATCCGCCGGTGGAAGGGGCGGATGAGCGCGAAGTAGAGCTGTCCGAGAGCGCCGTGGAAGGTCACCGTCGTCGTCAGCTGGAGCTCCGCCGCGCCACCGGACTGCAGCAGACGCAAGCTGACGCGGAAGTCCAGGTGCCGGTCGTCGAGACCCATCAACACTTCGTCGTCGCGACGGCCCAGCACCGGGAAGCCCTCCAGCGGGTCGGCCCGGGACGCCGTGCGCAGTCCCAGCGGGCGCACGAGGAGGTCCCGCAGCCGCAGCAGCCGCTGGACGATCGGCGGTGGGGAGGCGAAGAGGTTCCGTCGCCAGACCTCGATGTCGGTGGGCGCGCCAGGCGGCAGCGCGACGACGAACGAGTCGGCGACGTCGGGTACGACCCCGGCGAGCAGGCCGTCCGTGGGCGGCGGCGCGGCCTGGACGCGGCCGGCCCCGCGGGTCAGCCCGGCCATCCGGCGGAGCAGCCGGACGTAGGGGGACCAGGGTGTGCGATGCCGGTCGGGCACGAACCGCTCGTGCACCCGGTCGAAGGCGTCCTCGACGACGGCGTCGTGGACCGAGCGGATCACCAGTGGCCACAGCAGGCGGGTGCGGCCGAGTGCACGACCGGTGAGTTCGTGGCGCAGCAGCACGCCACCGGGCCGGGGCTGCACGTCGAAGGTGTGGGTGCCCTCGAGCCCGCAGGCGGGGTCGAACCGGAAGACGACGCGGCGACCGGGCTCGTACGTCTCGACGTCGTAGCGGATGTCGCTGTGTCCGCCGACGGCGCCTTCGCCCAGCGGGCGGTCGAGCTCCATCGGCCACCAGTCGTCGCGCGGCCAGACCGCGTCCTCGACGCCACCGAGGGTGTCGAGGAGAGCTCCTACGGCGTGCGGCGCAGCCGGCACGAAGCGTTCGTGGACGTTGTGGACCTGCACGGGAACCACCTTCCATACGGGACCGTATGGTCCCTCCGTACGGTACCGTACGGAAGATGGCGGGCGAACGGCTGGACCGGGACGTCTGGGCGCGCGCGGCCCTGGACGTCATGGGCGAGCGCGGCGTGGCCGGCCTGGCCATCGAGCCGCTGGCGAGGTCGCTCGGCACCACCAAGGGCAGCTTCTACTGGCACTTCCGCGACCGCGAGGACCTCATCCAGGCAGCCCTCGAGCGCTGGGAGAACCAGGAGACCGACGCGGTCATCGCCATGCTCGGGCCGCTGGCCGACGGTCGCTCCCGCCTGCGGGGGCTGCTCACGGCGATCTTCCTCACCCATGCCGAAGCGCCCGACCGAAGCGTCGGACTGGCGGCCGACACCGGTCATCCGGCGGTGCAGGAGGTCCTCACCAGGGTGACGCGCCGTCGCATCGACTACGTGGCCGAGCAGCTGGTGGCCGCGGGCATCGACGCAGAGGAGTCCCGGCATCGTGCGGTCCTGGCCTACACCTCGTACCTCGGCTGGTCGACGATGATGCGGAGCACCCCGGGCGTGCTTCCCCAGCGGGAGCAGGCGGCAGAGTTCGTCGACTCGATGATGCGTCTGCTCATCCGCTGACCCGGGGGCTCCGCTCATCGGCTGGGTCCGAGCGGGGCGCCCGCCCTACTGCGTGGCGGGGCCGCCCTGGTCGGTGCCCTGCAGCCGGCCCAGGAACTCGTGGCAGCGCTTCGCCCGGGCCGAGTCCTGCTCCATCACCTCGCGGAAGAAGCTCGCGACGTCCTGCAGGCCCGCGTTCTCGGCGTCCCGGACGTACTGGCCGTAGTCGTGGCCCGCCTTCAACGAGTGGTACTGGACGGACACGAGGTCGTAGAAGACGTCCTCGAAGCCGGTCTCACCGGTGGCCATGGGTTCTCCTCGGGTGCTCGACGGTGGACTCGTGGACTACCCGTGCCGGACCGATCCGTCACATGGATCAGGACGTCGGGGCCTCCGAGAACGCCCCGCCGGTGGCGTCCCCCTCGTCGGTTCCGTCCCGGGCCAGCTCGTCCTCGCCGGAGGCGACGGGGTCGTCGGCGGTCGAGGCGAGGTCCTCGCCCTGCCCCAGCGCGCCCGGGTCGGCCTGCAGGGTGCGGGGGTCGTTGAGCGGGTCCGGGGTGTCGGGATCGGTGACGGTCATGCCGGGGGGATGCCCCGACCGGCGGCGTAGGAATCCCTGGCCATCGCGTAACCCATGTGTTACGCATGTCCGCGTGGAAGCCCTCGCTGCCCTCGCCGACCCCGTCCGCCGGGCACTGGTGGAGCTGCTGGCGCACGGGGAGGTGGCCGCCGGCGAGCTGGCCGACCGCTTCCCGGTGAGCCGGCCGGCCGTCAGCCGGCACCTGCGGGTGCTGCGGGAGGCGGGGCTGGTCACGGTGCGGGCCGAGGGGAAGCGGCGTCTCTACGCCCTGGACCCGCGGCCGCTGCGGGAGCTCGACGACTGGCTGGAGCCCTACCGCGACCTGTGGGCCCAGCGGCTGGACGCACTGGACACCGAGATCGCCCGCGGCCGGCGGGCGCGGAGGAACGGAGAACCGGCATGAGCGAGGACCTGGAGACGCGGCGGGGCGTCGTGACGCGCCTTGGCGACGGGCGGCAGCGGCTGGAGTTCCGCCGCTCGTGGCCCGACCCGGTCGAGGACGTCTGGGCGGCGCTCACCGAGCCCGACCGCATGGCCCGCTGGATCGGCACCTACGAGGGCGAGCGCGCCGTCGGGGCGACGGGCACCTTCACGATGACCCACGAGGAGGAGCCGGTCGGTGAGCCGATGACGATCGTCGAGTGCGACCCGCCGCGGCGGCTGGTCGTCGAGTGGGTCCAGCAGGACACCGACGCCTGGCGGGTCGACCTCCGGCTGTCCACCGAGGGCGACCGGACGGTGCTGCGGTTCGTGCAGGTCTTCGGTGCCGACGCCGACGTCACCGACTTCGCCCTGGGCTGGCACTGGTACCTCGCGAAGTTCGGTGCGGAGGTGGACGGCTCACCGGCCCCCGGGGAGTGGGCGGCCTTCCTGGCGCAGGTCGGCCCCGCGTACGGCCGACCCTGACGGGGGAGACGCGTCCGCGGACCGCGGACCGACCCGGGGCGGCGCGATAGCGTGCCGGGGATCCGACCGCCGACAACGGCGTCGGCGGCCGGATCGACCACGCTGCGCGCCGTCGCGCCCGTCCGGTGACGCCGCCCCAGGTCGGTTAGCGTGGGAGAGCCGCAACCCGTTCGACGGAGGCTCTTCCCCACGTGGCGAATCCCTACCTGCAGGTGCTGCGCACGCCGCACACCGTGCCCATGGTGCTGGCTGCCTTCATCGGTCGGCTGCCGCTGTCCATGGTCGGGCTGGGCTGCGTCCTCCTGGTGGCCGACCAGACGGGGTCCTACGGCCTCGGCGGCGCCGTCGCCGCGGTCGGTGCGGTCACCACGGCGGTGGCCGGGCCGTTCATCGGCCGGCTGTCCGACGCCCACGGCCAGCGCCGGGTGCTGCTGCCCGTGCTGGCCGTCTTCGTCACCTCCGGGAGCGCCTTCCTGCTGGCCGTCCGCCAGGACTGGCCGCTGATCCTGGTGTTCGCCTCGGCCGGCCTGGCCGGCGCCTGCCTGCCACCGGTCTCCTCGATGATCCGCGTGCGGTGGACCCACCTGCTCCGGGGCAGCCACCGGCTGCCGACGGCGCTGGCCATGGAGTCCGTCGTCGACGAGATGGTGTTCGTGCTCGGCCCGGTGCTGGTCACCATCCTGTCCACCACCGGCCATGCCACCTCGGGCCTGGTGACGGCGTTCGTGCTGGCGACCGTCGGCAGCCTGCTGTTCGCCGCGCAGCGCCGCACCGAACCCGTGCCGACCGCCGTCGAGAACCGGAGCATGTCCTCGGCCATGCGGTCCGACGGGCTCAAGGTGCTGTTCGTCGTGTCCGCCGCGGTGGGCACGGTCCTCGGCACGCTGCAGATCTCGCTGGTCGCCTTCGCCGACGAGCTGGACGAGAAGCCGATGACCGGGGTCCTCATCGCCGGTCTCGCCGTCGGCTCGATGATCAGCGGCATCGGCTGGGGGGCCGTCCACTGGCGGCTGCCGCTGCGTCATCGGCTGGCCGGCGTGCTCGTGCTGCTCACCCTGCTGAGCGCGCCGCTGATGCTGGTCCGGGACGCCTGGCTGATGGTCCCGTTCGTCGTGCTGGCGGGCATCGCGGTGTCGCCGGCGCTGATCAGCGCCTTCACTCTCGCGGAGCGGCTCGTGCCACGGGCCGCCGTCACGGAGGCGTTCACCTGGATCGGCACGGCGCTGGCGCTGGGCGTGGCCCTGGGGGCCTCGGTGTCGGGCAAGATCGTCGACGTCTCCGGTGCCAACGCCGCCCTGGCGGTGGCCTCCGTCGCGGCCGCCGTCGCCGCCGTCGTCGTCGCGCTGGCACAGCGGGCCCTGCACGTCCCGGCCGAGCACGCGGCCGTGCCTGCGCTGGCCCGCTAGGTGGACGAGCGCTACGCCCTCCCGGGGGCGCTGGTCCGGGACCGGTCGGTGACCGTGCCACTGCACTGGTCCGCCGATGACGGCGAAGGCATCGACGTCTTCGTCCGCGAGCTCGTGCACCCGGACACGCGCGACCGCGAGCTGCCGCTGCTGCTGTTCCTGCAGGGCGGCCCCGGCGGGAAGTCGCCCCGGCCGACCCGGGGCGGGTGGCTGCCCCGCGCGCTGCAGGACTTCCGCGTGGTGCTCCTCGACCAGCGCGGCACCGGCCGCAGCTCCCGGATCACCGCCGCCACCATGGCGCGCTTCCCCGACGCCCGGTCCGCGGCCGAGCACCTGCTCGCCTTCCGGGCCGACTCGATCGTCGCCGACGCCGAGCACGTGCGCGCCGCCCTGTACGGCGGCCGGCGCTGGACCACCCTCGGGCAGAGCTACGGCGGCTTCGTCACGCTCTCCTACCTGTCCCGGGCGCCGCACGGGCTCGAGCGCTGCCTGGTCACCGGGGGGCTGCCCGCCCTGGAGCCCGACGCGCGCGAGCTCTACCGGCGCACCTATCCCCGGGTGGCGGGCAAGGTGCGGCGCTTCTACGAGTGGTATCCGCACGACGTCGCGCGCGCCGCCGCGGTCGCCGACCGGCTCGCGGCCGCGCCGGTGCGCCTCCCCGACGGCGACGTCCTGTCCGTGCGCCGGCTGCAGACCGTCGGGCAGGTCCTCGGCACCCAGGCCGGCGCGGAGGAGCTGCACTGGCTGCTGGAGGAGGCCCTCGACGAGGGCTCCCCGAGCGGTCTGTCGGACACCTTCCTCGACCAGGTCGCCCGCCGGACCTCCTTCTGGGACAACCCGCTCTACGCCGCCCTCCACGAGAGCATCTACGCCTCGGGCCCGGGCGCCACCGCCTGGGCAGCGGAGGCCGAGCGCACCCCGGCCTTCGACAGTGACGTGCGCCCGCTGCCGTTCACCGGCGAGATGGTCTATCCCTGGATGTTCGACGAGATCGCCTCGCTGCGGCCCTTCGGTCCCGCCGCGCATGCGCTCGCCGCCCGCGAGGACCTGCCGGAGCTCTACGACCCGACCCGGCTGGCGGCCAACGAGGTGCCGGTCGACGCCGCTGTCTACTTCGACGACATGTACGTCGACGCGGAACTGTCGCTGGAGACGGCCGCCGCCGTGGGGAACGTGCGGACGTGGGTCACCAACGAGTACGAGCACGACGGCCTGCGGACCGGGGACGTCCTGGGCCGGCTGCTCGACCTCCGCTCCCGATGACCCGTCCCCGTCCGGCGCCCGGGGGCGGACGGCGGCTCGGCGTCGCCCCGGAGCGGCTGGGCAGGTGGCTGGACGGGGTCGCCGAGCGGCACGGCGCGTTCACCGACGTCGTCCCGGACGACGACGGCACGGTCCGGCTCACCTGTGCCGACACGACGACGGTCGTGCTGCGCGCGCCCTTCGGCTGGACGCCGGAGCAGCCGGTGCTCGCCGGCTTCACCGCGGCCGCCCGCGCCGAGCGGACGGCGGCGGTCCTCCTGGTCCGCCGCGGCCGCTGGGCGGTGGGCGTCTTCACCGGGGAGCGGCTGGTGGTGTCCAAGGTCGACGCCCGTCAGGTCCAGGGGCGGACGGCGGCCGGCGGGTGGTCCCAGCAGCGGTTCGCCCGCCGCCGCGGGCACCAGACCGACGCCGTCGTCACCTCGGCCGCCGACACCGCGGCCCGGGTCCTGCTCCCGCACCTCGCGGACGTCGTCTCGCTGTTCACCGGCGGAGACAGGGGGCTGGTCGACGAGGTCCTCGCCGACCGGCGGCTGACAAGGCTCGCCGCGCTGCGCCGGGAGCCGCACCTCGACGTCGGGGAGCCCACCAAGGCCGTGCTCCTGGAGACGCCGGCGCAGCTGCGCGCCGTCGAGGTGACGATCGTGGAGCCCGCCGACCGGGCCTGACCGCGGACCGGGTGATCCGGCCGGAATTGTGCCGAATGGCGGGAAAGGTGTCGGAGGCCACTCCCGCAGAGTGGCCTCCGACACTTTTCGCCTTTCTGGTGAGCAGCATCTCAGGCTTTCCGGGTACCGATCTGCGCTTTCCGGGGTTATCACTAAAGCAACACCAGGTGTGGCCGATGAAGAAAGCGACCACGGACCACTCGTCAGGAGACAGTCATGGGAACGCGTACCGCTCACAGGCCCAGCACGATGGGCAACATCCCGATGAGCTTCGCTCCGATGCTCTTCGCGGACCCGTCCTACCTCGAGGCCGACCGCGCCCCGATGGGCGCGTCGCAGGGTGAGGGCGTGCGGTTCATCGCTCGTCTGGGACGTATCCTCCGCACCCACAGCTGAGCCATTCGCCCGCGCTCCGGAATGGAGGGCGGGCCGCGACACCGACGCGAGAACCGCCATTTCCCGGCGGCTCTCGCGTCGCTGTCGTCCTAGGCCTGGTCCCTGCGCTCCGCCGTCCTGCACTCCGCTCGGTGCCGGAAGGCCCTCGACCGGCCCGGCGCTGCGGCGTAACGTCCTCCGACCGTGTCTCCCGTCGCCCCCTCCGAGACCGTTCCCCCTCCCGATCCCGTCCTCGTCGCCGAGCGCGCCCACCTGGCGCGGGCCGAGGACTGCCTCTCCCGGATGCGGGTCGCCGCCACCGCGGTGACCGACGCCGGCGTCGACGCCTGGGCGTCCGAACGACTGGGCGCGGCGCGCGCCGAACGGCTGCGCGCGCTGGCCGCTGACCCGGGCGTGCCCCCGTTCTTCGGCCGCACCGACAGTGGCGGCCTGTATCCCGAGACCTTCCACATCGGCCGCCGGCACGTGCGCGACGACGCCGGCGACCCGGTGGTCATCGACTGGCGGGCCCCGATGAGCCGGCCGTTCTACCAGGCCACCGCCACCGACCCCCAGGGCGTCGCGCGCCGCCGCCGGTTCGGGTTCGCCGGCGGCGAGCTGACCGGTTACGAGGACGAGCGCCTCGAGGCCGGCGACGACGGCCCGGGGGAGTTCCTCCGCGCGGAGATCGAGCGTCCCCGCAGCGGGCCGATGCGCGACATCGTCGCGACCATCCAGCCCGACCAGGACGACATCGTGCGCGCCCCGCTCAGCGAGTCGATCTGCGTGCAGGGCGCCCCGGGCACCGGCAAGACCGCCGTCGGCCTGCACCGCGCCGCCTACCTGCTCTACACGCACGGCGGCCAGCTGGCGCGCACCGGCGTCCTCGTCGTGGGGCCCAACCGCGCGTTCCTGCGCTACATCGAGCAGGTGCTGCCCACGCTCGGCGAGGTGGACGTCACCCAGTCGACCGTCGCAGACCTCACCGGCCGGGTGCCGGTCCGTGCCGTCGACCTGCCTGCGGCCGCCGTCCTCAAGGGGGACGCCCGCATGGCGGAGGTCCTCCGCCAGGCGTTGTGGGGGCAGATCGCCAAGCCGTCCGACGACGTCCTGGTCCCGCTGACGGGGCGCCGGTACCGCGTCCCGGTCGAGCGGCTCAAGCGCTACGTCGACGACCTGCGCCGCCGCGCCCGCCGGGACGACGACCAGCAGCTGCTGCACTACGCCGCCGGTCGCGAGCGGCTGGCGATGCTGCTGGCCGGGGACGCCCGCCGGCAGAAGGAGGCGGCCGGGGGTGCGCCGACCGACGCCGAGACCCGGAAGGCCGCGCGCAGCCCGGAGGTGCGCGCCTTCTGCGACCGGGTGTGGCCCGTCCGCGACGCCGGGGCGCTGGTGGCGGCGCTGTTCACCGACGAGGCCCTGCTCGCCCGCGCGGCCGGGGGTGTCCTCGACGACGCCGAACAGGCGCTGCTGCGCTGGCCGGTGCCCGCGCGGTCGACCCGCTCCGCGCCCTGGACGGAGGCCGACGCGGTGCTCGTCGACGAGGTCGCGGGGCTCCTCGAGCGGACCCAGGGCTTCGGCCACGTCGTCGTCGACGAGGCGCAGGACCTGTCCCCCATGCAGTGCCGGGCCGTCGCCCGGCGGCTGGCGGCCGGGTCGCTGACCGTGCTCGGCGACCTGGCGCAGGCGACCAGCCCGTGGTCGGCGGCCGACTGGGGGCAGACCCTGGCCGGACTGGGGCGGCCCGGCACGGTCGTGCGCCCGCTCACCCGCGGCTACCGGGTCCCGGCGGAGGTGCTGGACTACGCCAACCGCCTGCTCCCCGTCATCGCTCCCGGCCTGCCGGCCGCCACCGCCGTCCGGAGCGAGCCCGGATCACTGCGCGTCCGGTCGACGGCCGATCTCGCCGGCCCGCTGATCGGGGTGGTCGAGGAGCTGGCCGCGCAGCCGGGGTCGATCGGGGTGGTCTGCGCCGACGGCGTCGTCGACGAGGTGGTCGGCCTGCTGACCGGTGCCGGGATACCGGCCACCGCCCTGGTCGACGACGGCGAGCCGCCGTCGCGGGTGGCGGTCGTGCCCGCCACGCTCGCCAAGGGGCTGGAGTTCGACGCGGTCGTCGTGGCCGACCCGGCGGCGATCGTGGCGGCCGAGCCCCGGGGGCTGCACCGGCTCTACGTCGTGCTCACCCGGGCGGTGAGCACGCTGGTCGTGCTGCACCGGGACGACCTGCCCGCCGAACTGGCCGCCGTCCCCGGCTGAGGCCGGCGTCAGGCCCCTGTCCGGCGCCGCTCCAGCAGCTCGTCCAGCGAATCGGTGACCAGCCAGCCGCCGAGCATCACCAGGTGCAGCAGCCACAGCCAGAAGCCGACCGCGACGACGCCGCCGACCACGGTCAGCCCGCCGAAGGGGGCGCCGAGGTCCAGCGGCAGGGACAGGAAGAGCACGAAGCCCTGCAGGAAGCCGGACAGGCACGCCGCGGTGAACAGTGCGCCGCACACCAGCGCCGGCCACCGCACCCGGTCCCCGCCCACCACCCGGAAGCCCCAGGCCAACGGGAGCGTGAGCGCGGCCAGGACCGCGTAGAAGCCGACCGCCACCCGGCCGACCGTCGCCCAGGCGCCCCCGCTGTCGGCGAGAGCGGCCATGGCGTCGGCGGCCAGCAGCAAGGGGTAGAGCAGGAAGGGGGCGAGCAGCAGGAGCGGCAGGGCGGTGAGCCGGCCCCGCCAGCTGGTCAGGCCCTCCTCGCGGGCGCTGAACCGCAGCAGTGCCCGCCGGACGCCCTCGCCGTACAGCGACATGGGCAGCAGGGCGAGCAACCCGTGCAGCGGGTCCAGGTCGACGCCCGCCTCCACCAGCCGGGCTACCGCGTCCGGGGCGCCCAGCTCCGGGGGCAGCAGGCCGGCGAGCCGTTCGCCGAGCTCCCGGACCCGCTCCGCGGAGGTGAGCCAGGCGGTGAAGGAGAAGGCCAGCACCAGCAGCGGCACGACGGCGATGCCGGCGTAGAAGGTGAGTCCTGCGGCGATCAGCGCGAGATCGCGGCCCTCGAGCCGGTGGCGCACGCCCGCCAGCAGGGCCCGCCACCAGGAGCGCACCGGGCGGGCGGACTCCGGCGTCAGCGGTGTTCCTCCCGTCCCTCGGCGTCGGGCGACCAGCGATCCGGCCACGGCGAGCGGACGGCGGAGGTGTCTGCCTCCGTAGTGGGCCGGCGGGGGCGCCCCGAAACCGTTCCCCGGTCCTGATGCGCTCCGCACACCGGACCAACAGCGGAGAGTGAACAGGTCCGTCACACTCCGGTGACCGCAACCAGACCCTGTTACCCACGCCTCAGCACGGCAAACCACATAGTTGTGATTCACCCATTGTCACGGCTCGGTAACAGGCTTACCGTCAGTGTGCCTGCCGAGGCGATCAGTCACCATCCGGGTGGCGGCCCGTCGCAGCAACCGAATGAAACGGAGAGCCGCCGCTCATGGCGTTTCCCCTGCAGCCCGCTCGCGGCCGCACCGTCCGACGCGCCGCCCTCGCCCTCGTCGGCGCCTTCGGCATTCTGCTGGCCACCGTGCCCGCCTCGGCCGCTCCCGGGAACCCCGGCTCGGCCGCCGAGGCAGCGGAACTGGTCGCCGCCCGCGGCCACGACCTCGAGGCGCTCTCCGAGCAGTTCAACGAGGCGCGCGAGGTGTTGCGGGCGCAGCAGGCCGCTGCCCAGGCCGCGCAGACGGAGCTGGACCGCGCCACGGCCGCGCTCGCGGCGGCGCAGCAGGGCGTGCGGGGCATCGCCCGCACCGCCTACACCGGCGAGGGGCTCAACTCCTTCCAGGCCCTGATGATCAGCGGCTCGGCCGACGAGTTCGTCAACCGCATGTCCACGCTGCAGATGGTGGCCGGGCACCAGAACCAGCTGCTCACCGTGGCGGCCGATGCGAACGTCGCGGCCGCGGCCGCGCAGGAGCAGGTCCGGGTGTCGGTCGCCGAGGCGCAGCGCCAGTACGACGCCGTCGTCGACCAGCAGAGCGATCTCGAGCGCCAGATCGCCGAGTACAAGGCGGTCCACGAGCGGCTCAGCGCCGCGGAGCAGCGGGCCGTCGCAGCCGCCGCCGCCCAGGCGCACGCCGACGGTTCCGCGCACGCCGGCGGTGCGGCCCAGTCCGGCGGTGCGGCCCAGTCCGGCGGTGCGGCCCAGTCCGGCGGTGCGGCCCAGTCCGGCGGTTCCGCGCCCTCCTCGCGGGCCAGCCGCGGTGAGCGGACCGAGCCGCTCGCCGCCGCGTCGGCGCCCGTCGTCGCCAACAGCGGCGCCGCCCAGATCGCGGTCGACACGGCCATGGCCCAGCGCGGCAAGCCCTACGTCTGGGCCGCCGACGGTCCCGGATCGTTCGACTGCTCGGGCCTCACCCAGTACGCCTTCAAGGCCGCCGGCATCAACCTGCCGCACTCCAGCCGCATGCAGGCCCAGATGGGCCAGTCCGTGCCCCGCGGGAGCCTGCAGCCCGGTGACCTGGTGTTCTTCTACAGCCCGGTCAGCCACGTCGGCATCTACATCGGCGGCGGCCAGATGGTGCACGCGCCGACGTCCGGCGACGTCGTCAAGGTTGCGCCGGTCGACGCGCTCGGCGGCTACGCCGGCGCCCGCCGCATCGCCGCCTGATCGACCCGCTGCAGCAGCCCCCACACGAAGGTCGTCCGCACGCCGCCGGGCAGGAGAAGGACCCCGTCCCCCTCCCACCTCGCAGGCTCGGCGCGGGTCGCGTCCAGCCGGGGGAGCGCCTCGGCCACCAGATCCGGCCGGACGTCGGCCATCCGCCGCAGCAGGACCAGGCAGAACTCCCGCCGCGCCAGCCCCCGCACGGGAGCGACCCTGCCACTGGCGGCAGGATCACACCGCACGTGGGGACGTCGGCCCCCGTCCGGCCGTTGAGCCCCCAGGACCCACCGCCGCACACCTGAGGACGTCGCCCCGATGAACCCCCGCACCGTCGCCACCGCGTTCCGCGTCGTCGCCGTCGCCGAGGCCCTCTCCTGGCTCGGGCTGCTGATCGGGATGTTCATCAAGTACGTGCCGGAGACCTCCGAGCTGGGCGTCAAGATCTTCGGGCCCATCCACGGCGGGGTCTTCGTCGCCTACGTGCTCGTCACGCTGGTGGCGGCCCGCGTGCTGCGCTGGTCGCCCGGCACCACGCTGCTCGGGCTGGCCGCCTCCGTGCCGCCGTTCGTGACGATCTGGTTCGAGCGCTGGGTGATGACATCGCGACCCTCCGGGCCGCACCGCGACCACGTGCCGTCCCCGGTGCAGTAGAGCCGGATCGTCCACTCCTCGGGAGACCCTGCGGGCCCCCGCTCGTCGCGGACACGACCGTCCCCCTACCGTGCCGGCATGCCCGAAGCCGTGCTGCCCGCGACCGCCCGCACCCTGCTCGCCCGCGTGGCCCGCACGCAGCGGGACGGGCGCGCGCCCAGCCTCGTCGCCGGGGTCGTCCGCGACGGCGGGCTGGCGTGGTCGGCCGGCCGCGGCGCCGTCGCCGAGCCGCACGCCGACGTCCAGTACCGGCTCGGGTCGATCAGCAAGACGGTCACCGCGGTCCTGGTGATGCGGCTGCGCGACGAGGGCCGGCTGTCCCTCGACGACCCGCTGGAGCGGCACCTGCCGGGGACGCCGCTGGGCGGGCGCACCATCGGCCAGCTGCTCTCGCACCTGGCCGGCGCCTCCGCCGAGAGCCCGGGCGGCTGGTGGGAGCGCGTGCCCGGCGGCTCGCTGGCGGACCTGGCGCTGGGAGAGGACGACGTCGTCCTCGGCGCGGCCCGGCGCTTCCACTACTCCAACCTGGGGTTCGGCCTGCTCGGCGAGCTGGTGGCGCGCCAGCGGGGGACGTCCTGGGACGACGCGGTGCACGCCGAGGTGCTGGCGCCGCTGGGGATGACCCGGACCAGCCCGCGTCCCTCGGGCGCGGCGGCCGAGGGACGGGCGGTGCACCCGTGGGCCGACGCCGTCCTCCCCGAGCCCGAGCACCACGCCGGCGTGATGGCCGCCGCCGGGCAGCTGTGGGCGACGCTGGCCGACCTGGGCCGGTTCGCCGCCTTCCTCCTCGGTGACACCGCCGAGGTCCTGGACCCCGCGACGCTCGAGGAGATGACCGAGCCCGCCGGCGTGGACTCCTCCGCCGCCGGCTGGTCGGCCTACGGGTTGGGCCTGCAGGTGATGCGCGTGGACGGGCGGAGGCTGGTCGGGCACGGTGGGTCGATGCCCGGCTTCCTGGCCGGCGTCTTCGTCGACCGCGACGAGCAGACCGGGGCCGTCTCGCTGGCCAACGCCACCGCGGGCGTGGAGCCGGTGGTCCTCGGTCTGCTGGCCGACCTGCGCGCCGCCGAGCCGCGGATCGTCGACGCATGGACGCCGTCCCCGTCCCCGGTGCCGCTGGAGTCCCTCGGCGTCTGGTTCTGGGGCGTGTCCCCGTCCGTGCTGCGCGCGGTCGGGGGTGGGCGGCTGCACCTGGGGCCGCTGCCCGGTCGCGGCGGCCGGGCCAGCCGGTTCGAGCAGCGTGCGGACGGCCGCTGGGTCGGGCTGGACGGCTACTACGCCGGCGAGACGCTGCGCATCGCCGAGGACCACCTGGACCTGGGCACGTTCATCTTCACCCGCACCCCGTACGACCCCGCCGCCCCCGTGCCCGGTGGCGTGGACGAGCGCGGCTGGCAGGCCTGACCCGGCGTCAGGTGGTGGGGTAGAGGCCGGCCGAGTACGTCGCGGTGGAGTAGTAGCGCTCCAGCTCCTCGAGCGGTTCGTCCTTGCGCTCCAGGGCGTGCGCGATGCGTGCCCGGGTGGGCACGGCGTCGGGGCGCCAGCTCTCGGGGTCCCACAGCTGCGAGCGCAGGAAGGCCTTGCCGCAGTGGTGGAACACCTGCTCGACGTCGACCACCACCGCCAAGACCGGGCGGTGACCCTTGACCACCATCCGGTCCAGCAGTGCCGGTTCGGTGACCAGGCGGGCACGGCCGTTGATCCGCAGCGTGTCGGTGCGGCCCGGCAGCAGGTAGATCAGCCCGACGTGCGGATTGGCCAGGATGTTGCGGTAGCCGTCGGCGCGGCGGTTGCCCGCCCGCTCGGGGATAGCGATCGTGCGCTCGTCCAGGACGAGCGTGAAGCCGGGCGGATCGCCCTTCGGGGAGACGTCGCACTCGCCGTTCGCGGTGCTGGTGGCCACCAGGCAGAACGGGGACGCGGCGAGCCACTCCCGATCGACATCGGCGAGCGCGGTCCGCTCCTTGGCCAGCGCGGCGGGCATCGGCTCTCCGAGCAGTGCCCGCAGCTGGGCCTCGCTGGTGATCTCGTCCACGGGGGCATCCTGCACCCCTCGCGCCCCGGAATCTGCATGTGTCTGCCGATCGGGACGCCGGAGGCCCCGAGCGCGCAGATCCGGCGGGACGTCAGGGGCGGTCGAAGGCGTCGATCGTGTTCTTGACGACGACGCCGTAGGCGAGGTGCGGCACGACGTCGCTGAGCCAGTCCTTCGCCGACCAGGTGCGCGGATCGGTGACGCCGAGCGCGGCCATGGGGCCGTTGGCCGCCACCATCACCCCGAGGGTGGTCAGGGCAACACCGACCGGCTTGGCCGAGAGGTAGCCCGCGGCCCGGGCGAGGCCGCCGACCGTGCCCACGCCCACCCCCGCCACGAGCCCGAGGAGCGGCCCGAGGCCCTGGACCCGGTTCGCGCGGGTGTCGCCGTCACCGGGGATCGGCACGTGCGCCTCCGAGGCCAGCTGCTCGACGGTGTCCTCGGGGGTGGAGCTCGTGCCCCGTCCCCGGACCGCCATGTCCAGATAGGTGACGGCGTTGAGCGCCGTGCTGCCGGCTGCGCCGGCGGCCGCACCGCGCAGGGCCCAGCCGAGCGTGCTGATGCCCCGCTTCCCCTTGCCGCTCACGCCGAGGGGTGTCCGCTTCGCCATGCGACGTCAATACCCGTCCCCCGGCCGGCAACCCGCCCGTCAGCCGGTCTTCGGGGGCACCGGCCGGGCCAGGAACTCGGCCAGCAGCCGCGCGACGCGGCCCGACGTCTCGCGATGCTGGACCTCGTAGCCATGGGTGCTGAGCGTGGGCAGGGACAGCAACGCCGCCCGGGCCGCCTGCCCGCTGGCCTTGGACCGGGAGGCGTCGGAGTCGTAGGCCTCCCAGACGGCCGCGCGCGGCGCCAGGTCGAGCTCGCACCCGAGGGCCATGAGGTGGTCGGCGAGCACCTTGTCGTAGACCGCGGCGTCGTCGGCGTAGCTGATCACCGGCCCCGAGGAGGCCGGCACCTGGTACTCGGCCTCCGCCGGGCCGACGTCGAGGGCCAGGGTGATCTCGCCGGGAAGCGTGCGGGAGGCCCAGGCCGCGCCGATGCCGCCCATCTCCTCGCCGGTGGTGCAGACGAGGTGGACGTCGGCCACGGGAAGGCGTCCGGACTCGCGCAGCAGCCGGGCGGCGCTGATCAGTGCCACGAGCGCGGCCCGGTCGTCGAGGAAGTAGGAGCCGATGAAGTCGCCGGACTCGACGACGTCCCGCCGGCTCCGGTGCACGCAGACCCGGGTGCCGGGGTGGACGCCCGCCTCGGCCAGCTCGCCGGGGGTGCGCCCGGTGAAAGCGCGGACGTGGCTCCACTGCATCGCCTGGTCGCCGCCGTCGGGCTTGGTCTGCCACACCTGCGAGGTCTCCGGCGTCGTGTGCTCGGAGCCGAGCAGGAGGACCGCGGTGAACTCCTCGGTGTCGCCCAGGACGGTCAGTGGTCCCAGCCCGAAGTTGCCCGGGTACATGGTGCCCAGCTGCGACAGCCGCAGCGAGCCGTCGTCCTCGACCCGCTTGACGATCATCGAGAGTTCGTCCATGTGCGCCATGACGCGCACCGGGGCGGCATCGGGGTCGCTGCCGCGCAACAGCGCCACCAGGTTGCCCGAGGCGTCCACGTCGATCTCGTCGGCCAGGGGCGTGAGCTCCCTGCTGCAGATCGCCCGTACCTGGTGCTCCTGGTCGCCGGGACCGTAGGCGTGGAGCAGTTCCTGCAGCAGCTGGCGGTCGTCGGTGGTCACGGGGCTCCTCGAGGCGATGGGCGGCAACCCGATCGCCCTACCCCGGGACCTCGTCGTCGTACTCGAAGGACGCGGTCCCGGGCGGCGTGACGGTGAACCGCACCGGCCCGCCGGGCAGCCCGGACACCTCCACGACCACCGGCCGCAGGCCCGGCGTCGCCACCTCGTCGAGCAGGCGTGCGCTGACCCGGCTGAGCACGGACTCCACTCCGCCGGCGGTGAACCGGCGCTCCTGACCGTCGACGGTGAGGACGGCGGAGCGGCGACCGGAGAACGTCAGCGTCCCGGGGAGCGGCGGCCCCCACTCGGTGCGCCGTACTCGCAGCTCCTCGGCCACGCGGGCGCGCCCTGCGCGGTGCAGGCGCCGGAACTGCAGGTCCAGGACCGATCCGGCCTGCTCGTCGGTGAGGTCGAAGGCGTCCCGCACCCTCCGCACGGCGTCCTCGTCGTCCTCGGCGTCGACGAGGACCGCGACCAGCCGGACCGGATCGGCGAGCGCGGCGTCGATCGCCGCGAGAGGACCGGGGAGCTCCCGCCGGTGGGCCTCGGGCCTCACGGGCGACCGGCCTGCGCGCGTCGGCGCCGGACGAGGGTGGCGCCACCCAGCGCGGCCAGCGCCGCAAGCGCGGCGAGGCCCGCGATCACCGGCCCGGTGCGGTCCGTCGGGTTCTCCGTCGAGGACGAACGCGGCTCCGGCCCGGCCTGCGGCCCCGGCCCGGCCTGCGGCTCCGGCTCCTGCGGTGCGGCCGTCGCTCCGGTGGCGGGCACCGCGGCCAACTCGGCCTCGAGCTCGGGCGTCAGCGGCGCGGTTCCGCCGCACAGCGATGCGGCGTACTGCCCGTCCTCCAGTCCGGTGGAGGCCGTGGCGGGCAGGTCCAGCGACCGGGACGCGAACACCACCACGGGGCCCCGCCCGGACAGCTCGAGGCCGCAGCTCGCGCCGGAGCCCGCGGACACGATCTCCTGCTGGGCCTGCACCCTCCCTTTGACGACGGAGTCGACCGCGAACACGTGCACGGCCACGTCGGACAGCGAGCCGGGCGCCGGTTCGCGTGACTCGAGCCGGCCGGTGAAGACGACATCCGCGCGCTCCGCGAAGTGGGCCGTGGTGCCACCTGCGCAGCTGCAAGCCTGGGCGGGAGCGGCCGCCCACATGCCGAGAGCGCTCAGCAGCGCACCGAGCAGCAGGACCACGGCGGGACGTCGCACGGGCGCAGCGTGCCCTGCGCCGGACGCCGGCGCCAGTACCCCTGCGGCGGCGGTGCGCTGGCGGCCGGACCGGGCACCGCTCAGGCTCGGGGGATGGACGTCGACGCGCACCTGGAGCAGGCGATCACCGAGCTGCTCGAGCTCCGGGGCGCGGGCACCACGATCTGCCCGTCGGAGGCGGCCCGCCGCGTGGCGCCCGAGCTGTGGCGGGATCTCACGCCCGCGGCCCGGGACGCCGCCGGACGGCTCGCGGCGGCCGGCCAGGTCGAGGTGACCCAGGGCGGGGAGGTCGTGGACGTCGCCAGCGCCAGGGGCCCGGTCCGGATCCGCCGGAGGTAGACGAGTGCGACGAACTGGTGGTGATCACCGGCCGATCGCCACCGGTTCGTCGCACTCGGCCGCGATCGGCGCTCAGTCGGCGGCCCGGTCGAGCAGCGGGGCGGTCCGGTACTCGACGAACCGCCGCATGGCCAGGGCCGTGTCCAGCCGCTGGACGCCGGGGATGGCCAGCACCTGCTCGGTGATCCGCCAGAGGTCGTCGGCGTCGACGGCGGCCACCTGCACCAGCAGGTCCGCGGCCCCCGACAGCCCGGTCACCTCGAGCACCTCGGGGATCTCGGCGAGCGCATCGCTCACGTCGGTGAGGCTGCGCTGCGCCACCTGCACCGTGGCGTACGCGCCCAGCCGGTAGCCCAGCGCCTCGGGGCGCACCCGGCGGTCGAACGGCGCCAGGACGCCCGCAGCGTCCAGCCGCGCGAGGCGGGTCTGCACGGTGTTGCGCGCGAGGCCCAGCCGCTGGGACAGCGCCATGACGCTGGCCCGCGGGTCCTCGCGGAGCGCCAGGAGCAGACGGGCGTCCGTGGGGTCGAGGCGATCCGGGCCGACGGTCACGATGCGCAGTCTGGCACGCGGAAGCGGCGTCGACCGCGCTTTCTGCGCAACGCCGACGCCACCGGCTGTGCAGATCCCCCGCCGGGGCCCTTGCCAGGCCGGAAGTCCGTCGGGCAGGATGTGTGAGCGGCGCCACACCTGGGCGTCGCACGACGTCCATCTCCGCACGGCGCCGGTGACCCCGGACCGGGCGGCCGACGGCGAGGAGCGAGCCATGACCGCGGTGCGCGACGAGATCGAGGCCGACATCGGCGACGCCACGGAGGTCGTCGATCCCGTGCCCGGGGCCGGCGCCCCGCATTCGCCGCGGCAGCCGGACCTGGTGCAGCTGCTCACGCCCGAGGGCGAGCGGATCGAGCACCCCGACTACCCGCTGGACGTCACCGACGAGGAGCTGCGCGGCTTCTACCGCGACATGACGCTGGTCCGCCGGTGGGACGTCGAGGCGACGGCGCTGCAGCGCCAGGGCGAGCTGGGCATCTGGGCCTCCCTCCTCGGCCAGGAGGCCGCCCAGCTCGGCGCGGGTCGGGCGCTGCAGGACGGCGACATGGCGTTCCCGACCTACCGCGAGCACGGCGTCGCCTGGGCCCGCGAGGTCGACCCCCTGCACGTCATGAGCCTGTTCCGCGGCGTCGACAGCGGCGGTTGGAACCCGGTCGAGCGCGGCTTCGGCCTGTACACAATCGTCATCGGCGCTCAGTGCCTGCACGCCACCGGCTACGCCATGGGCGTGCAGCGCGACGGTGCCGAGAGCGCCGTCCTAGCCTTCCTCGGCGACGGCGCCACCAGCCAGGGCGAGGTCAACGAGGCGATGGTCTTCGCCGCCAGCTTCTCCGCACCCGTCGTCTTCTTCTGCCAGAACAACCAGTACGCGATCAGCGTGCCGCTCGAGCGCCAGTCCAAGGTGCCGCTGTACCGCCGCGCGGCCGGCTTCGGCTTCCCCGGCGTCCGGGTGGACGGCAACGACGTGCTCGCCGTGCTGGCGGTGACCCGCGCCGCGCTGCAAGCCGCCCGCGAGGGGCAGGGCCCGACCTTCATCGAGGCTTTCACCTACCGGATGGGCGCGCACACCACGTCGGACGACCCGACCCGCTACCGCCTGGCCGGCGAGGTCGAGGAGTGGAAGCTGCGTGACCCGATCGCCCGGCTCAAGGCCTACCTGTCCCGCAGCAGGTTGGCCGACGCCGCCTTCTTCGAGGACGTCGACGCCGAGGCCGACCGGCTCGCCGCGCGCATCCGCCGCGGCACGGTCGAGATGCCCGATCCCCCGCCCACTGCGATGTTCGACGCCGTCTACGCCGAGCAGACCCCGCCCCTGGCCGCCCAGCGGGCCGAGTTCGAGGCCTACCGGGCGTCGTTCGAGGGTGACCAGGAGTGAGCGCCGCGAGGACGACGCCTGAGCGAGCATCGCAGGGAGCGCCAGCGACCGAGGAGCGGAACGAAGGCGGAGTCGAGTCATGAGCACCGAGCTGCTGGACGCGCCGGCGACCCAGACGATGACCATCGGCAAGGCGCTCAACCTCGGGCTGCGCCGCGCCATGGAGGACGACCCCAAGGTCGTGCTCATGGGCGAGGACATCGGCAAGCTCGGCGGCGTCTTCCGGATCACCGACGGGCTGCAGAAGGACTTCGGCGAGGACCGCGTCGTCGACACCCCGCTGGCCGAGGCGGGCATCGTCGGCACCGCGGTCGGCCTGGCGATGCGCGGCTACCGGCCGGTCTGCGAGATCCAGTTCGACGGCTTCGTCTTCCCCGCCTACAACCAGATCGTCACCCAGGTCGCCAAGATCCACGCCCGTTCGAGGGGCACGGTGCCGATGCCGATCGTCATCCGCATCCCGATGGGCGGCGGCATCGGGGCGGTGGAGCACCACAGCGAGAGCCCCGAGGCCTACTTCGCGCACACGCCGGGCCTCAAGGTCGTCGCGGTCAGCAACCCGGTCGACGCCTACTGGGGCATCCAGCAGGCCATCGCCGCTCCCGACCCGGTCGTCTTCCTGGAGCCGAAGCGGCGGTACTGGGAGAAGGCGGAGGTCGACACCTCCGCCACGCCGGAGCCGCTGTTCCGCTCCCGGGTCGTGCGCGGTGGCGACGACGTCACGGTCCTGGCCTACGGCCCGATGGTGAAGACGGCGCTGCAGGCGGCCGAGGCCGCCGCCGAGGAGGGTCGCTCGCTGGAGGTCATCGACCTGCGCACCATCTCCCCGCTGGACCTGGACCCGGTCCACGAGTCGGTCCGTCGCACCGGCCGGTGCGTCGTCGTGCACGAGGCGGCGACGACGCTCGGACCGGGTGCGGAGATCGCCGCCCGCGTGACCGAGACCTGCTTCCACTCCCTGGAGGCGCCGGTGCTCCGGGTCGGTGGCTACGACACCCCCTACCCGCCGTCGAAGCTGGAAGAGGAGTACCTGCCCGACCTCGACCGGGTGCTGGACGCCGTCGACCGCGCTATGGGCTTCTGAGATGACGCAGACCGCGGGTGCGCTGCGCCGGTTCACGCTGCCCGACGTCGGCGAGGGGCTGACCGAGGGCGAGATCCTCCAGTGGCTGGTGGCGGTCGGCGACACCGTCACCGTCAACCAGCCGCTGTGCGAGGTCGAGACGGCGAAGGCGGCCGTCGAACTGCCCTCGCCGTACGCCGGCCGGGTGGTCGAGCTGCTGGTCGACGCGGGCGCAACCGTCGACGTCGGGACGCCCATCATCACCATCGACACCGGCGAGGGCGCCGAGGACCAGCCGCCCCCGGAGCCCGGCGGCACGGGGCTGACCGGCGAGACCAACGCCAACGGCCGGACCGCAGTCCTCGTCGGCTACGGCCCCCGCACCACCGAGGCCCGCCGTCGCCCCCGCCGGTCCGGCGACGCCGCCGCAGCCCGGGCCGCCGCGCCGCAGGCCGTCCTGGCCGAGGCCGACCACGGCCCCGGCACCGACCGGCCGCCGCTGCTCGCCACGGCACCGGACGCCCGCAGCAAGCCCATGCGCCACGGTGGCCTGGAGGTCGGACGGCAGGCCGAGGCCGCCGCGGTCCGCGCGGACGCCGCCTCCGCCTCGTCCGCCGCGCCCGGCCGGCGCGGCCCGCGGCCGCTGGCCAAGCCGCCGGTCCGCAAGTACGCCAAGGACTGCGGCGTCGACCTGGCGCAGCTCACCGGCAGCGGCCCGGGCGGTGTCATCACGCGGGCCGACATCGACGCGTTCCGCGCGGCTCCCGCCACGGCAGGCGCCACCACGGGCCCTCGGGACCCACGGGTCGGGGAGCAGCGCATCCCCGTCACCGGCGTCCGCAAGCACACCGCGGCCGCCATGGTGGCCAGTGCCTTCACCGCGCCGCACGTCACGGAGTTCCTCACCGTCGACGTCACGCGGATGATGAAGCTGCGCCGCCGGTTGGCCGAGCGGCCGGAGATGGCCGGCGTCGCGATGAGCCCGCTGCTGTTCGTGGCCAAGGCGGTGCTGCTGGCCGCCGAGCGGCATCCGACGGTGAACAGCTCGTGGGACGACGCCGCCCAGGAGATCGTCGTCCACGGGCAGGTGAACCTCGGCATCGCCGCGGCCACCCCGCGCGGCCTCCTGGTGCCGAACATCAAGGACGGCGGTCGGCTCTCCCTGGTCGAACTGGCCGGAGCCCTGTCCGAGCTGACCGCGACCGCGCGCGCCGGGCGCACGTCTCCGGCCGACATGTCCGGGGGCACGTTCACGATCACCAACGTGGGCGTGTTCGGTGTCGACACCGGCACACCGATCCTGAACCCCGGGGAGGCGGCGATCCTGGCGGTCGGCGCGATCCGCGAGCGGCCGTGGGTGCACAAGGGGAAACTCCGGGTCCGGCAGGTCACGCAGCTGGCGCTCTCCTTCGACCACCGGATCATCGACGGCGAGCTCGGTTCGCGGTTCCTCGTCGACGTCGGCACGGTGCTGTCCGATCCCGGGGCGGCGCTGGCGTTCTGACCGGCGCCGCGGGCGGCAGGGTGCCGCACGTCGAGGGAACCGGGGCGCAGGACCGCCTTCCGCGATCCGCAGGGGCAGGGCATGGTCCGTTGCGTGGCCCGCATCCGTGACGTCGTCGTCGACTGCCGCCACCCGGCCTCGCTCGCCCGCTTCTGGGCCGCGGTGCTGGACGGGTACGCCGTCGCTCCGTACGACGCGGCGGAGATAGCGCGCCTGCACGCCGCAGGTGTGCACTCTCCGGAGGACGACCCCACGGTGCTCGTCGAACCGGGTCCGGAGGGCGGGCCGAGACTGTTCTTCCAACTCGTACCCGAGGCGAAGTCGGCCAAGAACCGGCTGCACCTCGACCTGCGCTCCGCCGACGTGGACCACGAGATCGCCCGGATCGCCCGGCTCGGCGGCCGGGTCCAAGCGAGCCACCACGACCACGTCGTCCTCGTGGACCCGGAGGGCAACGAGTTCTGCCTGCAGCGCTGAGCGAGCGCGGGCCGTGCACGGCTGCCGGGCGGCGTCCCACGTGTCGGCCGCGCGGGCCAGGGGTAGGTCGCACACGACCGAGCAAGCGACACGAGGAGCTGAGAACGTGGCCAGCGTGCAGGAATCCGTCGACGTCGACGTCCCGATCCGGGTTGCGTACGACCAGTGGACGCAGTTCGAGTCCTTCCCCCAGTTCATGGGCGGGGTCGAGAAGATCACCCAGATCGACGACACGCACACGCACTGGGTCACCAACATCGACGGCGTGAAGCGGGAGTTCGACGCCGAGATCACCGAGCAGCACGTCGAGGAGCGCGTCGCCTGGACCAGCACCAGCGGCGAGGCCAAGCACGCCGGGGTGGTCACCTTCCACCGCCTGGACGACGCCAAGACCCGGGTGATGATCCAGATCGACTGGGAGCCCGAGGGCCTGGTCGAGAAGACCGGGGCGGCCCTGGGCTTCGACGACCGTCAGGTGAAGGCGGACGCGAAGAAGTTCAAGGAGTTCATCGAGAGCCGCGGCAACGAGACCGGCGCGTGGCGCGGGGACGTGCCGCGCCCCAGCTGACGAGCACGCGCTCACGACGGCGCCCGTCCTCCCGAGCGGAGGGCGGGCGCCGTCGCGTCTGCGGTGAGGAGGGTCACCCGCGCGGATGAGAGAACGTCGGCGTTGCCAGCGGCTGGCCTACGGATCGTAGGAATATGGTGGTGCATGCCCTGCTTGTCTTAGACGTAGGGCGTCCATCACCGACGAAAGAGGCACCACCGATGAACAGCGTCACGTCCAGCTGGCGGCAGCGGCGCCAGGCGGCCCGTACCCGCCGCGCCATCGACGAGGCTCTGGCGCGCAGCAGCAGCCCGGCGATGCGGGACGAGCTCCTCACCCTCGCGAGCACCCGCTCCCACCTGCGGCGCTGAGCCGCCCGCGCCGGCCTCTCCGCCGGCGCGCCCCTCGCCCGGCCCCGGTCTCGCCCGAGACCGGGGTCGTCCGCTGTCCGGGGGGCGCTCGCCGGGCGGCGCCTCCCCCTATCGGGGTGGTCCCGCTCAGGTCGGCGCCGGTGGATGCCGATCTTTCCTCGTGACGCGCGTACGGACGACCAGTCATGCGCCCTGCTCAGGCGCTAGGGTCCCGCTCGCGCCATCGGCGTGTCCCGACTCGACGAGGAGTTCGCGGTGACCCTCAGTGGAGGACGCAGCGCCGGACCGGAGGCGCGCGAGACGTCCGGTGTCACCACCGCGGGGCTGCTGACCTACGTCGAGGCCCAGGGGGGTCGGGACGCCGTCGCCCGGCTCCTCGAGCGGGCAGGCGTCACCGCGACCGCCGAGGAGCTCGCCGATCAGTCGCGGTGGTTCAGCTACGCGACGCGGGTGCGCCTGTTCTCGGCGGCGACCGAGGTGCTCGACGACCCGGACGTGATGTTCCACGTCGGGGCCGCCGCGATGCGCAGCGGGCTGGCCCACTCCCTGCTGCTGGTGCTGCGGGCCCTGGGAACGCCCCGCCAGGTCTTCCGGCGGATGCCCCGGACCGCGGCGAAGTTCACCACGGTCTCCACCATGGACATCCTCACGACGTCGGCCACGTCGGCGACCGCCGCCCTCCACCTGCACGAGGGCTACGAGCACTCCGCGCTGGACTGCGACTACGCCCGCGGCCTCGCCACCACGGTGCCGGAGATCTTCGGGCTGCCCCCCGGCGTGATCGTCTCCTCCCAGTGCCGGGTCGGCGGCGGCCGCACGTGCGTCTACGAGGTCACGTGGGAACGCCGGTCACGGCTCGGGCGGCGCCGGCGCAGCGACGGCGCAGCCGACCGGGAGCTCGCCGCGTTGCGCGGCCAGCTCCACACGCTGCAGTCCGCGGCCACCGACCTGGTGGGCAGCGACGACCTCGACACCGTGCTGAGCCGGATCGTGGCGAGGGCCGGTGAGGCCGTGCTGGCACCGGCCCATCTGCTCGCCGTCGCGGCGCCGGGCGGCGGCCGGCCGCTGGTGCACAGCGCCGGCATCCCCGACGACCAGGCGCAGGAACTGGCCCGCCGGCTGCTGGCCGGCGAGGACCTCGGTTCCGCCGCCGTCGTCGTCGATGTCGCGTCCGCGCGCCGGTGGCACGGTCGGCTGGCCGCCGTGTACCCCTCGGGCGAGGGGTCGATGAACGACGAGTACGCCATGCTGGCCGCCTACGCGGGACATGCGGCGGCCGCCCTGGAACTGCTCTTCGCCCTCGACGGCGCCCGGCTCGAGGCCAGCCGGGCCGGGGCCCTGCTCGCGCTCGCCCACGAACTCGCCGCGGCCGAGGACGTCGACTCGATCTCCTCGGTGGTCGCCGAGGCGCTCCCACGGGTCGTCGGGTGCAGCAGTGCCTCGGTCATGCTCTGGGACGCGTCGGCCGGTCAGCTGAAGGCTCTGGCGTCGGCCAACCTGACCCGGGAGCGGTCGGGCATCCTCGTCGAGACACCGCTCCGCCCCGAGGACACCCCTGAGCTGGTCGATCTCCTCACCACCCGCGAACCGCGCATCATCCGGGACGCCGACAGCAGCCCGGGGCTGCAACGGCTGCTGGCGCAGATCGGCGTCGCGGACGTCGTCGCCCTCCCCCTCGTGGCGGACGGCACCTTCGTCGGGGTCGCCACCGCGAGCTGGGACGTCGGGGAGGCGCCCGAGGAACTGCACGGTGACGTGCTCGCGCGCCTCCGCGGCGTCGGTGACCAGGCCACCTCGGCGCTGCGACGGGCCCAGCTGCTGGAGACGGTGCGCCACCAGGCCACCCACGACGCCCTCACCGGGCTGCCGAACCGGGTGCTCTTCCGGGAGCGGCTGCTCGCGGAGCTGTCGTCGTCCGGTGAGCAGGCCCACCTGGCCGTGCTCTTCTGCGACCTCGACCGCTTCAAGGGGGTGAACGACGCCCTGGGGCACGCGGCCGGTGACGAGCTGCTCCGCCAGGTCGCCGCCCGCTTGCGCGCCGTCATCCGCCCGTGCGACACCGTCGGTCGGCTCAGCGGCGACGAGTTCGCGCTCATCCTGCCCGGCCTGGTCGACCCGCAGGACGCCTACGGGCTGGCCGGTCGCGTGGCGGACTGCTTCGCGGAGCCCTTCCGGCTCGACGGCCGCGAGGTGGCGGTCGGCACGAGCGTCGGCGTCGCCGTGCACGAGCCCGGCAGCAGCGCCGAGGAGCTGCTGCGGCAGGCCGACGCCGCGATGTACCGGCACAAGCAGGGGCACCGTTCCCCCCGACCGGCCGGCTGACCGGCCGGTCGGTCAGCCGCGCAGGCGGGCGCGGAGGGCGGCCTGCTCGTCGGCGCCGAAGCCGTGCTGCTCCAGCCAGCCGATCGGGCCGCCGTACCGCTCGTCGAGCAGCTCGAGCACCCGGTCCATCGTCTCCCGGCGGGGAGCGTGCGCAGCCGTGTCCCGGCGCTCCACGTCCCCCCCGTAGGTACGGGTCGCGGCCAACCGGGCGAAGATGCCGTCGATCACGTCACCGCTGAGGCCGTAGTCGATGGCGATCTCCTCGTGCGGCACGCCGGCCACGGCGAGCGTGAGGGCCACGACCACGCCGGTGCGGTCCTTGCCGGCGGCGCAGTTGACGACCGAGGCGCCCTCGGCCGGGGCCGCCAGCGCGCGCAGCGCACCGACGACCGCCTCGGGACGATGGGACAGGTAGCCGAGGTAGCTCTTCACCGGCGGCGGCTCGCCCTCGTCGTGCTCCGCGACCTGGCGCGGCAGCACCGACTCCAGCCAGCCGGACTGGAGTTCGGGGACCTCGGGCTCCTCCGCGGCGAACACGTCGGTGTACTGGCCGCGCTCGGGCAGCAGCGTGAAGTGCCGGTGGGTGACCTCCGGCCGGGCCCGCAGCGGCCCGCGCCCTTCGAGCAGCACCTCCGCGGAGGTGCGCAGGTCGATGACCTCGCGCAGCCCGATCTCCTCGACCAGACGCTGCACGTCGGCGTCGCTGAGGGTCTGCAGGTTGTCGCTGCGCAGGATCCGGAACGGCAGCGTGCGGCCGCCGTCGGTGGTGGGCAGCCCGCCCAGGTCGCGGGTGTTCGCGGTGCCGTCGAGCTGCAACCAGCGGGTGTCGTGGAGGGAGGTCACAGCCTGACGGTACGGCGACGAGGTGAACTTCTCATGCCTGGGTCAGCGTCTCGCAGACGACCACCAGGCGGCGGCGCAGCTCGGCCCCGCGACCGGCGAACGCGCGCTGGCCCGCCGCGTACTCGGCCTTGCCCTCCGGCGTCTCGACGGCGACCGGCGCATAGCCGTGGTCGCGCAGGTCGTACGGCGACGCGCGCATGTCCAGCTCGCGCACCTCGGTGGCGAGGGCGAAGCAGTCGGCGAGCAGCTCACCGGGCACGGCCGGGCCGAGCTTGTAGGCCCACTTGTAGAGATCCATCGTCGCGTGCAGGCAGCCGGGCTGCTCCATCGCGGCCTGGGTCTCCCGGGTGGGCTGCAGCCGGTTGCGGCCCACCGCCCCCGGGGTGAAGAACCGGAAGGCGTCGTAGTGGCTGCAGCGGATGGGATGCCCCTCGACGACGGCATCGGTGCCCGCCCGGCCCAGCCGGAGCGGGAGGGCGTGCCGTCGCTCGTCGGCGCGGTAGACCATGGCCCACTCGTGCAGCCCGAAGCAGCCGGCGAAGACGGGGCGGCCCGCCGTGGCGGCGAGGAATCCGTGGACGAAGTCCACCGTCGACCCGCGGTCGGCCAGGTAGCGCGCGCGGTCCAGGGACACGATGCCGTCGTCGTCGGTGCGGTACCAGCGCCAGGCAGCGTGTGGCGCCGGGCCGTCCGCCGATGGCGCGAGCGCCGTGCCGACGCCCGGGTGCCACCGGCGCAGCCGCCCGGGGGTCTCGGAGTAGTACGTGAACAGGAAGTCGTGCACCGGGTGCGTCTCGCCGTGCATGCGTCGCTCGCGGTGCGGCACGGCCCAGCGGTCGATGCGCGCCTCGTGCGCGGCCGCCCGCGCTTGCCACTCCGGCTCGGCCAGGACGGTCGCGACAGCGGAGGCGGACGGCACCCGGTCAGCGTAGGTCGCGCTCAGCTCCCCGCCGGCTGGCCGGGGATGGTGAAGAGCGGTTCCCAGGCCTCGTCGGACCCGATCGGGAACAAGGTGCCCGGGGGCGCCCCACGGCTGGCCCAGCGCGCCTCGTAGGGCAGGCCGTCCAGGAGGACGCGGGCGCCCCGCTGGTAGAGGACCTCGGGGTTCCAGACCTCGGTCACGCCAGTGACGGTCGGGACCGGCGCAGGTGCGGCCTCTCGCGTGGTCACGGCGCCGAGCAGCGCCCAGGGTGACGGCGTCCCGGCGGTGGCGGGAACGGACGGGTCGACACCCGCGGCGTACCAGCGGGCCTGGTAGACGTCGCCGTGCCAGACCACCTTGTAGCCGGCCGGGTACTGCCCCTCGGCACGCCAGATGGGGTAGGGACTCGTGGCCGGGTCGTCCACGACCGGCTGCCGCTCGGGGTCCCGGACCACGTCGCTCACCCGCACGGCGGGACCGTCGCCGGCGAGCCCGGAGAAGACGTCGACGAAGTCCAGCGACTCCTGCTCGACCCCGCTGCAGGTGTTGGAGTGCACGGCGACGTCGGCGAAGCTCGCGCTGCACCGGTTGTCCCGGTTCAGCGACCACAGGGAGACCCGGCCCAGGCCCTCGTCCCGGGCGAAGGCGGTCAGCTCCTCGGCGTCGGCGAGGGTGAACACCTCGCCCTCGACGTCGTTCTGGCCGATCATCGGTGTCGCGCCGACGCGGCTCCAGGCCTGCGCGTCGCTGAGCCTGGTGCCCTGCTCCTCGTAGACCGCCGCCACCTGCTCGGCCGTCGACCGCAGGGCCTGCTCGGTCGCCAGGATCATCGACTGGTTCTCGGGCCGGGGCGCGCCGTAGTTCATCGTCATCACGTTGACTCCGGTCAGCTCCACGCCGCCGGCCAAGGTCGTGCGCACCAGGTCCAGCGCCTCGGCCGTCAGGCCGGTCGGCGCGACCGGCAGGGTGAGCCAGACGTCCAGCGAGGAATCGTCGGCCACCCGCTCGCGCTGCAGCGTGGCCAGGGCCTCGGCCCGCCGCGCGGCGGCGGGCTGGTCGGCGATGGCCGTGCCCTCGATGTCGAGATCGATCGCGGTCAGGTCGTAGCGCTCCACGACCTCCCGGTAGGCGCCGGTGAGGTCGCCGGTGTCGGCACAGGTCACGGCCAGCTCGTCGTTCGCCTGCCCGCCGAAGCTGACCATGACGTCGCCGCCGGCGGACCGCAGCTGCTCGATGCGGCGGTCGAGTTCGAGGTCGGAACCGGCCTGGTCGAGTGAGTAGTACGTACCCCAGCTGGGAGCGCAGCCGTCGTCGGGATCGGCCACCACGAACGCGAGGGCGACGGTGCGGGCGGGGTTGGCCGCCGGATCCTGGAACTGGAACGTCGGGGTGAGGGTCACGTCGACGTAGGGGACGCTCCACGACGTCGTCGTCGCGGCGGCGGTCGCCCGGCCGACGGCCCCGGTCAGGGAGGCGAAGGTGCCGCCGGCGACCGCCCCCACGAGCAGGAGCAGCAGTCCCAGGCGCGTCCAGGAGAGGCGGCGCGCCACCGGCTGCTCGTCGTCGGTGCTACCCGCGGGGGATGCGGCGCGCGCTGCGCGCATGGAAGGCCTCGCTCTCGTCGACGCAGCACCGGGCGGGACCGCGCACTTCCTCTGATCAGCTCGGACAGACGGTGCCACCTGCTCGGCCCGGGACGGCGGCGCCGGGCGCCGAGGTCACCACGACGGGTGAGCGGGGGCAGCGTCGAGGAGGTGGGCGACCCCAGGATGCCGGAGGACGTCGCGAGCTCAGGCCGGTTGCCTGGTGCCCGTCTGACCTGACGAGCAGAAGGTGGACCCTCGATGCAACGCACCGTTCCCGATCCCCGCCGGCCGAGCGTCCGGCGGCAGTGGGGCAGTGACCGTCGACGTGAGCCGCTTCCGCTGGTGCCGCCGAAGGTGTCCGAGGGACGGATGGCGATCGGGCGGCTGGCCATCGTGCTCACCGTCTCGGCGTGGGCCGTGTACGTGGCCTTCACGATCGAGCAGCAGTTCATCGAGGGCAAGGCCGACAGCGCGCGCCTGGTCATCGAGGCGATCGTCTATCTCCTCATGGTCACCGGGCTGGCCACCTCGGCGATGGCCTACCTGATCACCCGCATCGGATTCTTCTACCGGAGCCGCGGGCATGCCCGCGCCTCCCGCGTGGTCCTGGACGCGTTCTTCGACCAGCCCGCGGCCCCGGTGACCGTCCTGGTCCCGTCCTACCAGGAGGACGAGCGGGTCATCCGCACCACGCTGCTGTCCGCGGCGCTCCAGGAGTACCCGGCGCTGCAGGTCGTGTTGCTCATCGACGATCCGCAGCACCCGACGACCCGGCGGGCCCGGGCACTGCTGGACGACGCCCGCGCGCTGCCCGGCATCATCGAGGACGAGCTGGGGGTACCCGCGAGCCGTTTCCGCACCGCCCGTGACGCCTTCGAGCGCGCGATCGGCGAGGGCGCCGGTCGAGCCGCGACGACGGAGGACCTGCAGGAGCTCGCCGGGCACTACCGGTTCGCCGTCGAGTGGCTGGACGACCTGGCGGCTCGGCACGAGGTTATCGACCACACCGATCTCTTCTTCGTCGACCACGTGCTCGGGGCGCTGGCAACCGACCTCGCCACCGTGGGGACGGCCCTGACCTCCGGCGCCGACGAGGGCATCGTGCTGCCCGCCGGCCGGCTGCTGCAGCTCTACCGCCGGCTCGTCGCCACCTTCGGGGCACGGGTCACCAGCTTCGAGCGCAAGCGCTATCGGTCGCTGTCGCACGAGCCGAACAAGGCGATGAACCTCAACAGCTACATCGGCCTGATGGGTGGCAGCTACCAGGAGGTGCAGACGCCGGTGGGTCTGGCGCTGGTGCGTTCGTCAGCGCGAGCGGCCGACCTGGTCGTCGACGAGCCGGCCTTCGTCCTCACCCTGGACGCCGACAGCATGCTGCTGCCGGAGTACGCGGCCCGGATGGTGCACCTCCTCGCGCAGAGCGCCCACTCGGGAGTGGCCGTCGCGCAGACCCCGTACAGCTCCTTCCCGGGGGCGGCGACCCGCCTGGAGCGCATCTCCGGAGCCTCGACGGACCTCCAGCACATCGTCCACCAGGGGATGACCCAGTACGACGCGACGTTCTGGGTCGGCGCGAACGCGGTGCTCCGCAAGAAGGCCCTGGACGACATCGTCGAGGTCGACTACGACGGCGACTTCGAGATCCGCCGCTACATCCAGGACCGCACCGTCATCGAGGACACCGAGTCGACCATCGACCTCGGCGTCCACGGGTGGCAGCTGGTCAACTACCCGGAGCGCCTGGCCTACTCGGCCACCCCGCCCGACTTCGGTTCGTTGTGCATCCAGCGCCAGCGCTGGGCCAACGGTGGCCTGCTGATCCTGTCGAAGCTGCGCGAGCAGATGCGGGCCCGCCGGGCGCGAGGGGAGCGCAACCGCTTCGGCGAGCTGTTCCTGCGGGTGAACTACATGGCCTCGATCTTCTGGAGCTCGGTCTGCCTGGTGACCATGCTCGTCTACCCGTTCAACGCCGAGCTGCTCAACCCGTTGCTGCTGCTGGTGTCGATCCCGTACTTCCTGATGATGGCCGGAGACCTGCGGGCGACCGGCTACCGCCGGACCGACGTGCTGCGCATCTACGGGTTCAACCTCGTCCTGCTGCCGGTCAACCTGTCGGGATCCTTCGCGTCGATCCTGCAGCTGATCACGGGGGAGAAGAGCGCCTTCAAGCGGACTCCCAAGGTCCGCGACCGCACGACGGCCGGCGCCTTCTTCATCCTCGCGCCGCTTGCGCTGATCACGCTCGCCGGCTACTCGGTCGTGATCGACATCCAGCGCGAGCAGTGGGGACACCTGGTCTACGCGCTGCTGAACTTCACCCTGGCCACGTACGCGATGGTCGCCTTCGTGGGCATCGGCAACAGCATGGTCGATCTGTGGGTGCACCTGCGGGACTGGCTGTACCGGCCGGTGGACAGCCGTCGACCGGTCGCCTCCGGTCTCCGTCCGCGGGCCTCCGGTGCCCTGGGCGCCGAGGAACGGCGTACCGCCGCCGACGCGCCGGCCCTCGACTGGGCCTCGGTGCTGCACTACGGCGTTCCCGGTACCGAGGGCGCAGCATCCGTGGAGGAGCCGGTCGGGCCGGGCACTGCCCAGCACCGCCCGCCCGTTCCCGCGCCCAGGCACCCCGGCCCCGACGAGCGCGCCGGAGTCTCGGCGTTCCGGGACTTCATCTTCTTCACCGTCTTCCAGCCCGTCGTCGACCTGGCGACCGGTGAGCCGGTGGGGTACGAGGCACTGTGCCGCTTCGCGGACGGCCGTCCGCCGCAGGAGCGGCTCGACGCCGCGAGCAGCAGCGGCCTCGGAGTGGAACTGGACAGCGCGATGATGCGCGCCTCGCTCGCCGCCGCCGCATCGCTCCCCGAGGGGGCGTGGGTCTCGGTCAACGTGTCACCGGCGATGTGGGACGCGCGGCGCGAGCTGTCCGCCATCCTCGGCGAATCCACGTGCCCGGTCGTGCTGGAGTCCGGCGCGCTCCACGCAGGGCGTGGTCTCTCGGCCGCCGACGTCCCGACCGGTGTCCAGGTCGCCGTGGAGGACGCGCTCGTCGGCTACGAGAGCTTCAGCAGGGTCGAGCAGTACCGGCCGGCGTTCCTCAAGCTCGGGCGGGAGAGCACGGCGGGCATCGATGACGACCCGGCCCGGCGCGCTCTGCTCGCGGCGCTCGTCCCCTTCGCGGCGGAGCGCGACTGCCAGGTGATCGCGTCGGGCGTGGAGACAGCGGCCGAGCGGGATGCGCTGCGGTCCTGCGGAGTGCAGTTCGGCCAGGGCTTCTTCCTCGGCCTGCCCGCGCCGGCCGGCCGGGGAGCGAGGCGTCCGGCCGTGGCGGCCGCTCCGGTCGACTGAGGCTGCGGGGCCGTACCGCACCGCGTGCTGCGGCGCGGTACGGCCCTGATCAGTCGGCCTCGTTGCCGGGCCGGGCGACCCCGTCGTCGCGCTGCGCCTCGTCGTCGGTGGTCAGCGTCGCCGCTCCCTCGGGGGCATCGTCCGGGGCGGGTGCGGTGCCATCGGTGGTGTCGGGGGAGTCCCGGTAGCCGGTGCCCTCGGGTTCGCTCATACGTCTCGTCCTCCGGATCTCGTCGTGGGATCGGTGACCTCGCCGGATGCGCCGGCCCGCCGGGCCCGCGCGACGTCGCCGTCGGCCCCGGCGGGCAGGTCGTCGCCCTGGGCGGCATCGCGCTCCAGGGCGTCCTCGCGGGTGAGGGGCACGTCGTCGAAGCCGGAGGCGATGTCGCTGTTGTCCCCGGTGCCGGAGGCCGTGGGGACGTCCTGCTGGATCCGGTCGCTGCCCTGGGGGTCGCTCACGGTGCCTCCTCGCTCGTGGTCGCCCCAGCCATGCCCGTCGGTCCGGGCCTGAAACGGCGACGCACCGCGCCTCCCGTACGGGAGAAGCGGTGCGTCGGCGGTGAGGGAGGCGCTCAGAAGCAGGCCTCGTCGACCTCCATGAGGGCGTTGTCGGTGTTCTCGACGATGATCCGCTCGGAGGCCAGCCGCGGCAGCACCTGGCTGGTGAAGAAGCGGGTCGCGGCCAGCTTGCCCTCGTAGAAGAACCGGTCCCTCTCGCTGACGTCCCCGGCCAGCGCCGCGAGGGCGACCTCCGACTGGCGGACGAGCAGCCAGGCGGTGACGAGGTCGCCGACCGACAGGAGCAGGCGGCTGCTGTTCTGCCCGACCTTGTACAGCGCCTTCATGTCCTGCTGGGCCTCGGTGAGGTGGCCGAACATCGCGGTCAGCATGCCCTGCACCTCGTTGAGCGCGGCCGCGAGCGCGGCGCGCTCCTCCTTGAGGCGGCCGTTGCCCGCCTCGGACTCGACGGTCGCCTGGATCTGCCCGGCCAGCCAGGTCAGCGCGACCCCGCCGTCCTTGACGATCTTCCGGAAGAAGAAGTCCTGGCCCTGGATCGCCGTGGTGCCCTCGTAGAGCGTGTCGATCTTGGAGTCGCGGATGTACTGCTCGATCGGGTAGTCCTGCAGGAATCCCGACCCGCCCAGGGTCTGCAGCGACTCGGCGGTGAGCAGCTGGGTCGCACGCTCGGAGCCGAAGCCCTTCACGATCGGCAGCAGCAGGTCGTTGAGTCGGGCGGCCAGCGTCGCCTCCTCGCTGTCCGCGGTGCCGTCGGCCTCGGCGGCGGTGACCTGGTCGCGGAAGCTGGCCGTGTACAGGTAGAGCGCCCGCATGCCCTCGGCGTAGGACTTCTGCAGCATCAGCGAGCGGCGGACGTCGGGGTGGTGGGTGATCGTCACCCGCGGGGCGTCCTTGGACGTCGCCGTCAGGTCGGCACCCTGGACCCGGGTCTTCGCGTAGTCCAGGGCCACGTGGTAGCCGGCCGACAGCGTCGCGATCGCCTTGGTGCCGACGAACATCCGGGCGTACTCGATGATCTTGAACATCTGGGCGATGCCGTCGTGCACCTCGCCGACCAGCCAGCCCTGGGCGGGAACGGGGCCGTCACCGAAGGTGACCTCGCAGGTCGTGGACACCTTGAGGCCCATCTTCTTCTCGACGTTGGTCACGTAGGCGCCGTTGCGCTCGCCGAGCTCGCCGGTCTCGAGGTCGACGTGGAACTTGGGGACGACGAACAGCGACAGGCCTTTGGTGCCGGCCTTCGCGCCCTCGGGGCGGGCCAGCACGAGGTGGATGATGTTGTCGCTGAGGTCGTGCTCGGCCGACGTGATGAACCGCTTCACGCCGGAGATGTGCCAGGAGCCGTCAGGCTGCTGCACGGCCTTGGTCCGGCCGGCGCCCACGTCGGACCCCGCGTCGGGCTCGGTGAGCACCATGGTGGCGCCCCAGCCCTTCTCGATCATGAGCAGCGCCAGCTTCTTCTGCTCCTCGGTGCCGAGGTCGTACAGGGTCTGGGCGAAGGAGGGGCCGGAGCCGTACATGAACACGGCCGGGTTGGCGCCGAGCACCATCTCGAAGGCGCCCCACGTCAGCACCGCCGGCGCCCCGAAGCCGCCGAGCTCCTCGGACAGGTCGAGGCGGAACCACTCGCCGGCGTCCAGTGCGCGGACCGACTTCTTGAACGACTCGGGAAGGGTCACCGAGTTCGTGGCCGGGTCGAACACCGGCGGGTTGCGGTCCGCCTCGGTGAACGAAGCGGCGATGGGTCCCTCGGCGAGCTTCCGGATCTCCGCGAGCACACCGCGCGCGGTATCGGCGTCCATCTGCGCGAAGGGCCCGGTGCCGAACCGGTCCTTGGTGTCGAGGAACTCGAAGAGGTTGAACTCGAGGTCCCGCAGGTTGGCGGTGTAGTGCGTCATCGCTGTAGGTGCTCCCGTGCTCCGTGCCGGTGGACGGCTGTTGCTACTCGCCAGTAACAACGGATGTTACCGGCTGGTAGCGCGGCGCGGGCAGCACTCCACGCGGACACGCCCCGGAGGGGTGCCCGCGTGGAGGATGGGTCAGGAGCGGTGGCGGCGGCGGGTGCGGAGCACCAGGCTCAAGAGCCAGCCGACCAGGGCGCCGAGCCCGGCCGCGATCAGCAGTGCCACGACGAGCGGCGCCCGGACGTCGGTGAAGACCAGGCTGATCGGCACGGTTTCGCCGTTGAAGACGACGAACAGCACCAGCACGACCGTGACGAAGATCAGCAGTCCGAGCGCCAGCGACCGTCCGATGGTGCGGCCCGCGTGGCGCGTGCGGCCCGGCCCCGAGGGCGTCGCGGGAGCCGGTTCGGAGGCCGGCGCCCCGGTCGGGTGGTCGAGTCCGACGCTCAGCGGGTCACGGGCACCGCCCGCCGCGCGGGGATCGGGGGCGGTCACTGCGCGTCCGGCTCGGTGTCGGCGGGCGGGTAGGCCGGGCCGGCGATGCCGTCGGCCGGGCCCTCCACGGCCCCGAGGGAGTCGCGGTCCTCGCCGGGCGCCTTGTCGGCCCCCAGGGGCTTGGCCTCGCGGTCGGATCCTGCGTTGTTTCCGTCGGGCATGGTCACGATCACATTGTCGCCCTCCGGGCGACACCGCGGCCACTTGCCGTCCCCCGGACCCACTGAGCCTCTGCCCGTGTCCCGGTCGGGGAGCCTCCGGCCCCCGCGACCGATCCACGGACACCGCGGCCACTTGCCGTCCCCCGGACCCACTGAGCCGCTGCCCGTGTCCCGGTCGGGGAGCCTCCGGCCCCCGCGACCGATCCACGGACACCGCGGCCACTTGCCGTCCCCCGGTTGCGCGGAGCCGCTGCCCGTGTCCCGGTCGGGCAGCCTCCGGCCCCAGCGACCGGTCCACCCGGATTCCGTCCGGCCGACGTCGCTCGCTCAGTCGCTGAGCGCGGGCCCCGCCTCGTGCCGCGGGTGGCCGGCCGTGCGCTCGCGCTGCTTCATGCGCGCCTCGAAGACGTGCCGCTCGCCGTCGGCGAGCTCGTCGCGGGCCTGCGCGTCGTAGCTGCGGAAGGCGTCCCAGTAGCCGGCGTCGAAGTCCTCGACGATCTGGAAGGTCCACCGGTCGGCGATGACGTTCCGCCCGACGAGGTCGCGGTCGAGGTCGGCGGCCAGCTCGGTCGCGCCGGCCTGCTCGAAGAGGTCCACCGACTCCTGCAGGAGGCGGTCGGCCTTCCCGGTGAGCTGGTGGAACGCGTAGAGGAAGCCGCGGGCCTGGTCGACGGTCTCCAGGGCCTCGGAGAGCTTGCCCAGCGCCTCGACGGTCGCGTCGTCGAGATCCGGTCGGGTGCGATCGCTGGTCACCCGCCCATCCTGCGGCGCGGGTGCGCGACCCGCAGGTCAGGCGCGGGCGACCGCCGCGTCGACCAGCTTCTCGGCCAGCCGGCGGCCGTGCGCGGCCGGGCCGTCCGGGCCGAGGAGGCCGCCGGAGAGGTACATGCCGTCGATGATCAGGTGGATCTGCGCGGCCAGGTCCTCTCCGCCACCGGGCACGATCTGGTCGGTCAGCCGCTCGAGGCGCGTGTGCAGCTCGAACTTGTAGTCGGCCGCGGCGCTGCGGGCCGGGTGCTGGGGGTCGTCGTACTCGCTGCTCACATTGGTGAACGGGCAGCCGCGGAAGCCGACGCGGGTGACGTCCCGCTCGACGGCGTCCACCACGGACAGCAGTGCGGCGCGTGGATCGCCCTCCAGCCGGCCGAGTTCGGCGTCGATGAAGCCGAGCACGGTCGCGGACTTGCGGGCGAGGTAGGCCCCGACCAGGTCGTCCTTGCTCTTGAAGAGCCGGTAGACGGTCATCTTGCCCAGACCGGTCTCGCGGACGAGCTCGTCCATGCCGACGCTGCGCGAGCTGCGGCTGGAGAACAGCCGCTCCGCGGTGTCGAGCACGATCGCCTGACGTTCGGCACGGCTCCGCCGGACAGGGGTCGAGATGTCGTCGACGGAGGCGAGTGGGAGGGCGGCGGTCACGGGAGGCATGCTGCCCCAGCTCGGAACGGAGGAGTTCGCGGCACGCCGATCATGCTCGCTCTGAGTGATCAGAGGTTTACGGGCCGTGCGAGGTGGGACGGGCTGTTGAGGCCGGTGTGATCACCGACCGTCACCGCTCGGTCCGGTGGCGGGGCGGTCCCCGCCGGGGTCAGGAGCGGCGCACGCGGCGTGGGTTGGCCAGCATCCGGGCCACGGCGGCAGCCGGGGAGGTGGCCTCCCGCTCCTCGCCGGTCGTGGGTCGCGTCGAGGAGTCGGCTGCTCGGGGTTCGCGCTGGTCGTCGTCCATGGGTGCAGCCTGCCCCCGCGCCTCGCCCGGAAACCAGGCGGACGGGGCATGTCACCGCTCAGGAGGGGAGAGATCCGTCACGGTCCGCACCACGTCCCGGTCAGCCGTCCTCCGCGAGCGCCTCGGCGAGCGAGGTGAGCTGCTCCAGCTGCCACTCGACGAACGGGACGTCGTCCGGCGGCCCCTCGGTGACGGCCACGACGGGCACGTCCCCGTCGTCGGCCGCCTCGCGCAGCTGCTCCGGGACGTCTCCCTCGCCCGCGCCGTCCTGGATCAGGACCTCGACCGCCCCGTCGCGCAGCAGCGACTCGAAGGCGGCGACGTCGTCCGGCGACGGGTCGGTCCCCGACCGCATGCTGCGGAGGAACCCCCGCGGGGTCTCGTCGACCAGCCCGACGGCCTCGGCAGTGCGCCCGTACAGCGGCCGGGTCGCGGCGTAGGTCCGGCCGGCCGCCTCGTCCCGGAGGGCGGCGACCGCCGCGAGGACGGGCTGCAGCTCGGCGGTCCAGGCCGTGTGCTGCGCGTCGAAGTACGGAGCGGCGTCGGGGGAGAGGTCGGCGAGTTGCCGGGCGATCGCGGCGCTCACCTCGGGAACGGCGGCCGGCTCGTACCAGAGGTGCGGGTCGCGACGCTGCGCCGCGCGACCGACGACCTCTGCGGCGCTCACCACGACGGGGTCGCCCGACGCCGCCTCCGCCGCCTCGATCGCGGCCTCGTCGTAGCGGATCCCGTTGACCACCACGAGGTCCGCGGCGGCGACGACGGCCCGGTCGGCCGGGGACAGGTCGGCCGCGGAGCCGGTGATGGTGGTGACCGTCGCGCAGTCGCCGCCCAGCCGCTGGACGACCCCGCCCCACGCCGCCACGGACGCCACGACGTCGAGAACCTCGCCGGGACAGGCGGCCGGGTCGCCGGGGACGACGGCGGCCGTGCTGTCGGGTGCGCCGTCGTCCGAGCAGGCGGGCAGCGCCAGGAGCGCCAGCGCCGACAGGCCGGCGAGGAGGGAGGGGTGCCGCACGCGTCCTCCCTCGACGACGACCGGTCTCGGCCCGAGTATGGCGGACCGGATCGTCCGCCAGGACGGGGGCCGGAGGGGCGGCTCAGACGTCAGGGGTGTCGGCGCCCCCCTCGCGCTCCTCGCCCTCCGCCGGCTGGTCGGGGTGGGGCGTCGTGCCCGATCCGTCGGACTCGCGCGACGGGGCGCCGCCCTCGGGCTGGTCGACGTCGGTGGCGCGCTCGGTCTCGGTCATCGCGGGTGCTCCTCGGGACGCGGTCGGTGTCGTCGGACCTGTGCCCGCAACCACCCCGACCGGAAACGGTCAGGCCACCTCCGCGGCGGGCGGTACGCGAGGGAGCACCGCGCGGACCTCGTCGTCGCCGGGCAGCCCGCCCCGTGCGCCGGCGCCGGTCGTGGACAGTGCGGCGGCGGCGACGGCGTAGCGGACGGCGCCGCGCAGGTCCTGCCCGCCGGCCAGGCCCTGCGCCAGCGCCCCGGTGAAGCAGTCGCCCGCACCGGTGGTGTCCACGACCCCCACCGCGGGCGGCTCCTGCAGCAGGACCGGGCCGCCGTCGGAGGGGACGACCAGCGCTCCCCGCGAGCCGAGCGTGACCACCACGGCCCGGACGCCCAGGCCGCGGGCCAGGCCGGCCAGCTCCGCCGGTGTCCGCTCGGCGGGCGCGGCACCGGCCAGCTGCACCAGTTCGTGCTCGTTGGGCACCAGCACGTCGACGCGGTCGAGCAGCTCGCGGGGCAGCGACCGGGGCGGTGCCGGCGTGAGGACGACGGTTCCGCCCGCGGCCCCCGCCGCGGCGAGGACCGTCTCCACCGGCACCTCGAGCTGCAGCAGCAGCACGTCGGCGCGGTGCACCGGCTCCACGTCCGCGTCGGCGGGGGTGAGGGCGTCGTTGGCGCCCGGCACCACGACGATGAGGTTCTCGCCGCTGGCCTCCTCCACGGGGATGGTGGCCGTGCCCGTGGGCAGGCCCGGGGTGCGGTGCACCCGGCTGACGTTGACCCGCGAGCCCGCCAGCGCGGCCAGCTGCCGGTCGCCGGCGGGGTCCTCGCCCACCCGGCCCACCATGTGCACCCCCGGTCCGAGCAGGCCGGCGGCGGCGGCCTGGTTGGCGCCCTTGCCGCCGGGCGCCCGCGTCGACGACCGGCCGACGACCGTCTCGCCACGCCCCGGCAACCGGTCCACCGCGATGAGCACGTCCTCGTTGACGCTGCCGACGACGGTGACGGACACGGGACCTCCTGGGGCGGGACGGGGCCTCAGGAGTACCAGACCCGGTCAGCTCTCCCGGGCACGGCGTCGGGCCCGCAGCGGCAGCGCGTACCAGGCCAGCCCACCGAGCACGACGAGGCCGGCGCAGCCGACAATGGCGTGGACGCGGCCCAGCGCCACGTCGAGGACCAGGAGCACCGCGCTGGCGATGCCGACGAGGAGCAGCGCCAGACCCGCCCGGAGGGAGCGGTCGGCGTAGGCCACCAGCTCCTCCTTGCGCCGCAGCCGGAACAGCGTGCGGTGGAAGGCCACGGGCGCGACCAGCAGCACGGTGGCGCTCGCCGTCGCGAGCAGGGTGATCGTGTAGACCGTCGTCCCGAAGGTGCCGAGCTCCTGGAACCGCCCGGTGAAGGCGAGGCCCAGCAGGAAGGCGAAGAGCACCTGCACCCCGGTCAGGACGACGCGGACCTCTTGCAGGACCTCGTTGACGTTGCGGTCGAGCACCTGGTCGCGGGTCTCGCCCCGCGCCTGCGCGGACGCCGCGGCGTCGGTCGGTTTCCGGTTCACCGGCCTGCGGTACCGCGCGCAGGACCCGCCGACACCAGGAGGACCGATGGCGACCGACGACCGTGACACCGTGCGGCAGGAGTTCCGTGCGGCCGTGAACATGACCGCGGCGGAACTGGAGCGCTGGCTCGGCAGCGACGAGTCGCAGGCCGTGGGGCAGAAGGACGGCGACGGCGAGTCCACCGGGCACGCATCCGGCCGCCGGATCGTGGAACTGCTGCGCACGAAGAAGGACGACCTCACCGACGACGACCTCGCCCACATGCGGAAGGTGCACGGCTACGTGCAGCGGCATCTGGCGCAGGAGCCGTCGAAGGAGGACGTCGAGACCTCGAAGTGGCGGTACTCCCTGATGAACTGGGGGCACGATCCGCTGAAGAAGGGCTAGCCCCGTGCCTCCGACGCCCCGCCGACCGAACGATCCCGGGCAGTACGACGACCTGGTCGACCAGTGGTGGGAGACGGCCGGCGGTTTTGCCGCGCTGCACTGGCTGGCCGCCTCCCGGGCCGAGCACATCCCTCCGGCGCAGCGGCCGGGATCGGTGCTGGTCGACCTCGCCTGCGGCGGCGGGCTGATGGCACCCCACGCGGCCCGGCTCGGCTACCGGCACGTCGGCGTGGACGTGGGGGAGGCGAGCCTGCGCGTGGCCGCGGCGCACGGCGTGCTGGCGGTGGTCGGCTCGGTGCTGGCGGTACCGCTGGCCGACGGTTGCGCCGACGTCGTCGTGGCCGGGGAGATCCTCGAGCACGTCGAGGACGACGTCGCCGTGCTGGCGGAGTGCGCCCGGCTGCTGCGCCCGGGCGGCGTCCTCGTCATCGACGCGCTGGCCGCCACCCGGATCGGCCGTTTCCTCACGGTCACCATCGCCGAGCGGCTGCCCGGGGGCCCACCGCCGGGCATCCACGACCCGGCGCTGTTCGTCGACCGCGCCCGCCTGCTGGCCGCGGCCGACCGGCTGGGCCTGGACCTGCGCCTCGTGGGGCTGCGACCCTCGCTGCGCGACGCCGTCCGCTGGCTCGCCGGGCGGCGCCCCGGCGTCCGCATGAAGCCGGTCCGCTCCACCGCCGCCCTCTTCGCCGGGTACGGGCGCAAGCGCTGAGCGGCAGGGGATGCGGACCGCACGTACCGTCGTGGCATGAGCGACGCCGTCCTGACCGGGGCCGGATCGGCCCTCCCCGCCGCGCTGGAGCAGGAGGCGGCCTGGGACGGCTTCTTCGCCGGCCACTACGCCGACGTCCGGGCCGCGAAGCGCATCTTCCTGGGCGCAGGGGTGCGCCGCCGGCACGCCGTGGCCAACCCGCTGGACGAGGACCTCAGCAACTGGGGCACCGGCGCGCGCATGGCGCGCTACGTGCAGGAGGCGCTGCCGCTCGGGAAGCAGGCCGTGGCCGGGGCGCTGGACGCCGCGGGGCTGGCGCCCGGTGACGTCGGCCTGTTCGCCGTCGCCACCTGCACCGGGTACGCCACCCCGGGCCTCGACATCCGGCTGGCCAGCGACCTGGGCATGCCTCCTGGCCTGCAGCGGCTGCTGATCGGGCACATGGGCTGCTACGCCGCGATCCCCGGCCTGGCCGCGGTGGGGGACTTCGTCGCCGCGCGCTCCCGGCCGGCGGTGCTGCTCTGCTGCGAGCTGACCAGCCTGCACGTCCAGCCGGCCGAGCGGGACCTCGAGCAGGTCGTGGCGCACGCGCTGTTCTCCGACGCAGCGGCCGCCGTCGTCGTCGAGCCCGGCGCGGGCCGCGGCCGCCGGCTGGCCGGCGTGGTGGCCCGCACCGATGCCTCCACCGCCGACCTCATGACCTGGGACGTCACCGACCTGGGCTTCCGCATGGGCCTGTCACCGCGGGTGCCCGGCGTGCTGTCCAAGCACGTGGGCGAGGCCGTCGAGGAGCTGCTGGCCGGCGCCGGGCTGCGCGTCGAGGACGTCGCCGGCTGGGCCGTCCACCCCGGCGGGCCGCGGATCATCGACGTCGTCCGGGACGAGCTGGGGCTCGCGGAGGAGCAGGTGGCCGCCTCCCGCCACGTGCTCTCCGAGCACGGCAACTGCTCCTCGGCCACGGTGCTGCTGGTGCTGCAGGAGATGGCCGACGTCGACGGCCCGGTGGTCGCCATGGCATTCGGCCCCGGCCTGACGCTGTACGCGGCGCTGTTGCTCCCGGCCTGACGCGCCTAGTGTCTGTGGCTCGGGTCACAGCTCCGGAGGTGGTCGGTGATAGGCGAGGGTGCGGCCGTGCGGGTCTTCCTCGTCGACGACCACGAGGTGGTCCGCCGCGGCGTCGCCGAGGTGCTCGAGGACGATCCCGCTCTGGTCGTGGCCGGGGAGGCGGGATCGGTGGCCGAGGCGCTGGCGCGGGTTCCCGCGGTCCGGCCCGACGTCGTGGTGCTCGACATGCGCCTGCCCGACGGCAGCGGAGCGGATCTCTGCCGGTCGCTGCGCCAGCGCCTGCCCGGTCTGCCCTGCCTGGTCCTGACCAGCTTCTCCGAGCCCGAGGCGCGGGAGGCGGCGGTACGGGCCGGGGCTACGGGCTTCCTGCTCAAGCAGGTGCGCGGGCCCGCGCTTGTCTCCGCCGTCCACACCGTCGCCGCCGGCGGCACGCTGCTCGACGAGCTGCCCGCGGCACCGCCGCGTCCCCGCCTGCCTGCGGCCGGTGACCGCCTCGAGCTGCTCACCGACCAGGAGCGCATCGTGCTGCGGCTGATCGGCGAGGGCCTGACCAACCGGCAGATCGGCGCCCGCATGGGGCTGGCCGAGAAGACGGTGAAGAACTACACCAGCCACGTGCTGGCCAAGCTCGGGCTCGAGCGGCGCACGCAGGCAGCCATCCTGGCCACCCAGCTGAGGGACCCGGCCGCCGGCTGAGCAGCTGCGGTCAGCGGGCCAGCGGAACGGTCCACTCGACCTCGGTACCCGACGGCCCGCCGGAGGCGGCAAGCCGTCCGCCCCGCCGTTCGGCGCGGTCTGCCAGGTTGGCCAGCCCGCTGCGCACGGTGATCGACGGCAGCCCGTGACCGTCGTCGGTCACCTGCACGCGGAGGACGTCGGTGACGGTGACCGTGACGGTGACCCGATCGGCACGGGCGTGCCGCACCACGTTGGTCACCAGCTCGCGAACCGTGGCGACGACGTCGGGCACCAGTTCGGCGGGCAGCTCCTCCACCTCTCCGTGCACCCGGAGGTCCGGTCGCAGCCCGTGGCCGTCGACCACCGAGCGGACGACCTCGGCGAGCCGGTGGCGCACGCCTGCGGGCGAGACATCCTGGTGCTGGAGCTCGAAGATCGACGACCGGATGCGGGAGATCGTGCCGTCGAGTTCGTCCACCCGTTCGGCGAGGCGCGCGGCCACGTCCGGCAGCTCCGCCTCGAGCGAGCGCCCGATGCGGTCCAGCGCGAGGGCGGTCGCGAAGATCCGCTGGACCACGTGGTCGTGCAGGTCGCGGGCGATGCGGTCGCGGTCGGACTGCACCTGCAGCCGGCGCTCCCGCTGCTGGCTGCGGACCAGTTCCAGTGCCACAGTCGCCTGTGCGGCGAAGGCGGCGGCGAGGTCGAGCAGCTCCGGTTCGAACGGCTCCCGGTCCCTCCGCCGCATCACCACCAGCGTGCCCAGCGCGGGCGGCCCGCCCACCGGGATCAGCATGGCCGGGCCGTACTCGTAGGAGAACTCCGCGGCGAGCGCCGGAGCGGAGCCGGCCAGCCGGTGGAACTCGACGTCGGTGACCAGCCTCGGGACGCCGGACGTGTGCACCTCGCGCAGGAGTTCGTCGTCCAACGGCACCCGCACGCCCTCCGCCTCGGCGCCCCTCGGCCCGATCGCGACCATGACGCGCAGCGACGCGTCGTCGCCTGGGACGGGTGCCAGCACGCCGCCTGCCTGCGCCTGGGACAACTCGGCGATCCGGGGCGCGGCGATGCGCAGCACCTCGTCGGGGTCCGCGCCCTCCAGGAGGGTGGTCGAGATGTCCATCCCCGCCTGCGCCCAGGCGCGCCGCCGTTCGGCCCGCTCCAGGAGGCGCGCGTTCTCGATGGCCAGCCCGGCCACCGCGGCCAGCGCCTCCGTCGCCTCGACGTCGGCGTCGGTGAACGGGCCACCGCCCCGCTTCTCGGTCAGGTAGAGGTTGCCGAAGACGGCGTCGCCGACGCAGACGGGCACGCCGAGGAAGGAGCGCATCGGCGGATGCCCGTCCGGGAACCCCCGGAAGGCCGGGTGGTCGGCGAGGTCGTCCAGCCGGAGGGCGACCGGTTCGGCCACCAGGAGCCCGAGCAGACCCTGCCCCGTGGGCGGCGTGCCGATCCGCCGCCGGGTGTCCTCGTCCATCCCCTCGATGACGAACCGGTCCAGCCGGCGGCCGTCGGCGCTGAGCACGCCCAGCGCGCCGTAGGTCGCCTCCACGTGCTGCACGGCGGCGCGCACGACCTCGTGCAGGGTCGCCTCGAGATGGCTGCCGGAGGCGGCGGCCAGGACGGCGACGGCCAGTTCCGGAGTGCTCCGCGGGGAGTCGTCGCTCATCGGGCCACCCCCAGGTCGGGCGGGGTCACGGCCCGACGGTAGGGGGGCCCGTCGCCCCCGGGAAGGAGATGCTGCGGCGGTCCGGACCGCCGGTCAGGCGCCACGCGCGACGCGGCGGAGCGGAGGGCGGGGGAGGGCGGGACGGAGCACGCGCTTGCGGCCGGCGCCCACCATGACGAGGTCGGCACCGTGCAGCGCCGCGTCCAGCGCCTCGAAGACGGGGCGCTCGAGGACCGCGGTGCGCGTCCGCCCGCTGATGCCGGTCTCGGCGACGGCGCGCAGGACCAGCGCCTCCAGGCGGTCCCGGGCCGCCTCCCGGGTGCGTGGCGGCATCCGGGAGGTGCCCGTCAGTGGATCGCCCCCGGGTGCGTCGAGGACGCTGACGGCCACCACGGTGGCCTCGCGCCGGGCGGCCTCACGCAGCGCCCAGACCAGGGCGTGGTGTCCCTCCGCGGAGTCGTCCACCTCGACGAGCAGCCACGGCGCACGACGACGCGACGGGATCGGTGTCACGTGCGTGGACGGAGCGGGCGGGCTCATACGGTCGATCGTGACCCGTTCGGCCGTCCGGCCCCAGGGACCAAGGGCCCCCTCGGGGCGGCCGCTGGCTCTCCCGGAGCGGGTCGCACCGGTCTCGCCCGGACGGGGGAGTGTGATACCGCCTACTCAAGGAGAGCGTCGTGCGCTCCGATGCGGGACCCATGGACCCTCTCCGCCGGTTGCGGGCGACCAGCCTGCTGACCCGGTTCGCGGCGCTCAGCCTGCTGCTGACCGTCGCGGTCGGCGTCGTCCTCTCCTCGGTACTCACCACCGTCATCGAGGAGCGGGCCCGCCAGCAGGCGGAGGACGCCGCCCTCATGGCGGTGCGCCTCGGTCTCCAGCCGCAGTTCAGCCGGGCCGACCTCGCCGGCGGGTTCGACGCCGCCCGCCTGGCGGACGTGGAGCAGGCCGTCGAGCACGCCTCCGCGCAGTTCGGCGAGCGCGGAACGGCGCTGGCCGCCTTCGACCCGGTCGAGCTGAAGGTCTTCGGCGCCGACCGGACGATCCTCTACCACTCCGCGCACCCCGAGCTCGTCGGCGAGACCTCGAGGTCCGGGGAGCTCGGCTCCGCGCTCCAGGGGTACGTCGTCTCGGGCTTCGCCCACTCCGCCGACGACGGCGCCGACAGCGAGGACGGGGAGCACCAGCTGCTCGAGGTCTACGTGCCCCTCCAGTACGACGGCGCTGCCGTTCCGGCCGGCGCGATCGAGCTCTACCTGCCGTACGCCCCGGTGGCGGCTGCGATCCGCGACGACGTCGGCACCATGACCGTAACGCTGGCGATCAGCCTGGCCGTCTTCTACCTCGTCGTCTTCCGCCTGATCGCCTCGGCCTCCACTCGGATGCGCCGGCAGTCCGCGGCGCTGCAGGACTCCGCCGACCGCGACCGCCACCGGTCCACGCACGACGCGCTGACCGGCCTGCCCAACTGGGTGCTCCTGCGGGACCGCCTCGGCCAGGGCCTCGCCGCCGCCACCCGGTCCGACACTGAGGTAGCCCTCCTGCTCATCGACCTGGACCGCTTCAAGGAGATCAACGACAGCCTCGGCCACTCCTACGGCGACAAGCTGCTCGTGCAGGTCGGGCCGCGGCTGCGCTCGGTCCTGCGCGACATGGACACCGTCGGCCGTCTGGGCGGCGACGAGTTCGTCGTCCTGCTGCCCGCGGTGGACGGCGTCGCCGAGGCGCAGGCCGTCGCGGAGCGGCTCCGCCAGGCCCTGCACCAGCCGTTCGACGTCGACGGCGTGATCCTCGACGTCGAGGCCAGCATCGGCATCGTGCTGTCCCCGTGGCACGGCGCCGACAGCGAGGAACTGCTCCGCAACGCCGACATCGCGATGTACGCGGCCAAGGAGCTGAAGGGTGGCGCGGTCGTCTTCCAGCCCGAGGTGCACGCCACCACCCCGGTCCGGCTGTCCGTCCTCGGCGACCTCCGGCGCGCGCTCGACAGCGACGACGAGCTGTTCCTGAACTACCAGCCCAAGGTCACCCTCGACGGCGAGCGGATCGAGGGCATGGAGGCGCTGCTGCGCTGGCAGCACCCCGTCCAGGGGCTCATCCCGCCGGGCGACTTCATCCTGGTCGCCGAGGGCACCGGCATCATCCTGCGGCTGACCGAGCGGGTGCTGGACCTCGCGCTCGCCCAGCAGCGGCGGTGGATGGACGGCGGTACCGCGGTCCCGGTGGCGGTCAACCTGTCCACCCGCTGCCTGCTCGACGCCTCGCTGCCCGACCTGGTGCAGCGGCTGCTGGCCGAGCACGGCGTCCCCGCGCATCTGCTGCGGCTCGAGGTCACCGAGAGCGCCGTCATGGGCGACGCCGCCCGCTGCATGGACGTCCTGCAGCGGCTGCACGACCTCGGCGTCCACCTCTCGATCGACGACTTCGGCACCGGGTACAGCTCGATGGCCTACCTCCGCCGGCTGCCGGTCGACGAGCTCAAGATCGACCGCTCGTTCGTCATGGGCATGACCACCACCCCGCAGGACCTCGTGCTGGTCCGCACGGCCGTCGACCTGGGCCACAACCTGGGCCTCACGGTCGTCGCGGAAGGCGTGGAGAGCGTCGAGCACGTGGCCACGCTGCGGGAGCTGGGCTGCGACATCGCCCAGGGCTACCACTACGGCCGGCCGATGGCGGCCGACCGGATGACCGAGCTGCTGGTGCGGATGGGCACCATCTACGCACCCGAGGTGCCGGCCGACCGCTGACCGCGTGGCCGTCGTCCCCGGCCGGCGCGTGCGGTCGGTGGACCCGATGTGGAGCGGGTGACGAGAATCGAACTCGCACTGTCAGCTTGGGAAGCTGATGTTCTACCATTGAACTACACCCGCGTACCGCTCTGACCTGCGTGTACATCTTCCGCAGACCGTGGCCGGAGCCGATCGAGCGTCCCGGCGAGAGTACACGTTGCCCGGCCGGGGAGGGACCCCCGGGTCGTCGCCTGCGCGACCGGCTACGGCCCTGGCGAACGCGGCAGGACGCACACGGACGGCGTGGCCGGCCGGACCTCTGGGGCGTGTGGTGCCGGCGGTGCGAGTCCACCGCAAGGTGACCGGCCGGAACTGCGGCGTCCCTTAACGTCCCCGCCGGCTCGGCCGCTGGCCGCTGCCGGGGGGAGCTGCCTCGCACGCTCGAACACCACGACGGGATGCACGCAATGACCGTGGCTCTTCGTCCGGGTCCGGTGAGCCGGCCCGTCGCCCGGTCGTGGCACGTGAGGAACGGCGTGGTCGTCGTCGCCGTCCTCGCCGCCCTCACATCGGGCCCCGGGATGGTCACTCCCGCTCGCGCTGTTCCCGGCACGGAGGCTCCGGCCAGCGTGGTCGCGCCGACGGAGGTCGTCATCGGGGGCACGGTCGCGGTGGGCGGGACCGGAACCGCCGAGGAAGGGCTCTGGGAGCCCCCGGGTACGACCTTCGAGTACCAGTGGCGCAGCGACGGTGCGGACATCGAGGGAGCCACCGGCCGCCAGTTCGGCATCCCGGCCCAGCTCGAGGGCACGTACCTGACCGTCGCGGTGACGGGTACCGGCCCGGACGAGTCGAGCGAGACGAGGGTGTCCGCACCGGTCCTGGTTGCCGCAGGGCAGTTCGCGGTGACCAGGAAGCCGATCGTCAGCGGGGTGCCGAGGGTGGGCCGACCCCTGACGGCGAGCACCGGCTCGTGGACCCCGGCAGCCGGGTTCGCGTACCAGTGGTCTGCGGGCGCCACGCCGATCACCGGCGCGACCGGCACCACCTACACGCCGACGACCACCGACGTCGGCAAGCAGCTGACCGTCAGCGTCACGGGCTCGTCGGCGGGGTACGCCAGCACGACCGAGACCAGTCAGTCCACGGCCCCGGTGGTCGCCGGTGTGTTCGACCAGGCGCCGATCCCCACGCTCACCGGCGCTGTCCGCGTCGGGTCGACCGTGACTGCACAACCCGGCACATGGGCCCCCGCAGCGACCTTCGTCTACCAGTGGCGGCGCGACGGCGCCACGATCGCCGGTGCCACGGCTCGGACCTATCGTCCCGTCGCGGGCGACCGCGGCCGGACGTTGAGCGTGCGCGTCACCGCGCAGCGACCGGGTTACGCGTCGCAGACCCGCACGAGTGGTGCCGCGACCGTCGGTGCCGGGGTCTTCGCCGCTGCGCCTCTGCCTCGGATCACGGGCTCGACCCGTGTGGGGGCCGTGCTGACAGCCGTCCCGGGCACCTGGTCGCCGACTGCTCGCGTCGCCTACAGGTGGCTGCGGAACGGCGTCTCGATCCCTGGAGCGACGGCAGCGACGTACCGGCTCACCTCGGCCGACCACGGCAAGCGCATCACCGTGCGAGCGACCGCTGCACGATCCGGCTACGCGTCGGCGAGCCGCACCAGCGCGGCGACCACGGTGATCGTCAAGCCCTTCACCACCGTCGCGGTTCCGACCATCACCGGGACTGCGCGGGTCGGGTCGACCCTCACGGCCGATGTCCGCGCCTGGACGCCCAGTGCCACCGTCTCTTACCAGTGGAAGCGCGGAGGCGTCGCGATCGCCGGAGCGACGGGCCGCACGTACAGGCTTGTCGCCGCAGACCACCAGCGCGCCATCACCGTGACGGTCACCGGCAAGCGCACCGCGTACATCTCCACGGCCCGGACGAGCAGGCCCACGGCGTCGGTCGCGCCGCCACGGCCGACAGTCACGCGAGACGGCACCTTCCGGGTCGGCGCGGAGATCGGGGCGGGGACGTACGTCTCCCAGGCGTCGTCGGACTTCTGCTACTGGGAGCGACGCTCGTACGCCGGGGACGACTTCGAGGGCATCATCGCCAACGACCTGGGCGGCGGCCAGCGGATCGTCCGCATCGCGAGCACCGACCGGTACTTCACGACGAGCGGGTGCGGATCGTGGACGCGCTTGGTGCCACTCGCGGTGCCGCGGGTCAGCGTCGGGGGCGGAATGGTCGCGGTCGGTGAGCACCTGCGACCGGGGCTCTACGAGGCTCCCGGGACGTCGACGTGCTACTGGGCGCGCCTCTCCGGCTTCTCCGGGGACCTGGACGACGTGATCGACAACCACTTCGGTGCAGGACAGCAGTACGTGCAGATCTACGGGGCGGACGCCGGGTTCGTGTCCGATGACTGCGGCACCTGGAGGCGGGTCGGCGACTGAGGGCGGACCGCCTCGGCGAGGGCCCCACGTCCAGGGATGCCTCGACGTGGCCGCGCCTCCGAATCCTCGAGGAGGCGCGGTCCGCCGAGCTGGATGAGAGCGTTCTCATCGAGTTCTCACGGGCAGGTCACCGGTTGGGTGCAGGCTGGGCGCCGTGAACCGCCCGGCCCTGCTCGCTGCCTCGGCGGTCGTCCTCCTCGCCGTCCTCCTCGGGGGCTGGCTGCTGATGCGCCCGGTGGACCCGGCGAGCGGCACGGTGCCCGCGCCCATCACGGTGCCCGCGCAGCCCTCCGGTGCCACCCCGCCCCCGCCGCTGCCGACGGCTACGCCACAGGAGCCCACCCCGGTGCCGACCGACGTCGTCCCCCCACCGCCGCTGCCCGACGACGACGATGACGACGGGCCGGATGACGACGGGCCGGATGACGACGGGCCGGATGACGACCGGCCACGCTAGCGGGCACATGGGAGCCCGATGAGAGCCGGATGAGCCGCCGGGACCCATCGGCGCGGTGGCCCGGTCGGTGTCCGTTCCGGTTCCGGCTTTCCCATCGCAGGCGTGAGGGAGGACGGCACCGGGCCGGGACGACACCGTGCCCGTCCGTGTGGCGAAGTCGGATGGGGCACGGTGGTCCGGGAGGCGCCGGTCAGGCGCGCGGCGAGCCCTCCGCACGCCCCCCGGCCCCTCCGGGAGGAGCCGGCGCCCCCCGGGGCGCCGACAGGCGTCATCGCGCTGTCGACGGCGTGCGCGCGGGCGGCCTCGAGCAGGTTCACCCCGACGGAGTCGGTGGGGCCGTTCCCTAGACTCCGCGCCATGCTGCTGAGCGACCGCGACATCACGGCCTCGATCGCCGAGGGACGCCTCGGCATCGAGCCCTACGACCCCGGCCTGGTGCAGCCCTCGAGCATCGACGTCCGCCTGGACCGGTTCTTCCGCGTCTTCAACAACTCGCGGTACACCCACATCGACCCGGCGGAGCAGCAGGACGACCTCACGACGCCGGTCGAGCCCGAGGGCGACGAACCGTTCGTGCTGCACCCGGGCGAGTTCGTGCTCGGCTCGACGCTCGAGGTCATCAGCCTCCCTGACGACCTCGCAGCGAGACTCGAAGGGAAATCGAGTTTGGGCCGTCTCGGATTGCTCACGCACTCGACCGCGGGCTTCGTCGACCCGGGCTTCTCCGGGCACATCACGCTGGAGCTGTCCAACGTGGCCAACCTGCCGATCACGCTGTGGCCGGGCATGAAGATCGGGCAGCTGTGCATGTTCCGGCTGACCAGCCCGGCCGAGCACCCGTACGGCTCGGCCGTCTACGGCTCCCGCTACCAGGACCAGCGCGGGCCCACCCCGTCGCGCTCCTACCGCAACTTCACCCGCGCGCAGACCCGGCGCACCTAGCCCCGCGGGCCTCGTGCCGGAGGGTGCTCAGACGCGCGGTGGAGGGGCGTCGGGGACGCGCGCGTTGGCCGGCGGCTCGGCGCCCGCGGTCTCGAGGACCTCGGTCGGTCGGGCCGCCGACGACCAGCCCGGAACGGACCGTTCCACCTCGTCGTCGACGAAGACCTGCCGGGTGGCGATCCAGCCGGCGACGGCGAGCACCGCGACGCCGGTCAGCACGATGACGAACATGCCGGTGAAGGAGCCGGTGGCGCCGCGCAGCACGCCCACCAGCAGGGGGCCGGTACCGGCGAGCACGTAGCCCCAGCTCTGGACGACCGTGGACAGCGCCGCGACGGTCTCCGGGGTGCGGGCGCGCAGGCCGATGAGGGTCAGCACCATCGAGAAGGTGCCCATGCCCACGGCGATGAGGGTCATCCAGAGCCACGGGGCGGACGTCGGGGCGGTCCACAGCCCGATCCAGCCGGTCACGTAGCTGGTGACGAAGCCCAGCAGCAGCGGCCGCTGCAGCCGCGGCCGGACGGTGAGCGACGGGATCACCGCGCTCAGCGGCAGGCCGACGACCGCGTTCAGACCGAGCAGGAGCCCCGCGGTCGCCGCGGTCAGGCCGGCATCGCGCAGGTACTGGGCCGACCACCCGATGACCACGTAGGCCTGCAGCGCCTGGACGCCGAAGAAGGCGGTCAGCGCCATCGCCGTCGGGCTGTGGACGAGCGCCCGCATGCGGACGGCGGAGTGGCTCGCGCGCGAGACACCGGGCCGCGCCGGGACGGCCAGCCACACCGCCGCCGCGCCGATCGCGGGCACCGCCCACACGACGAGCGCCCAGCGCCAGCCGTCGTCCCCCGCGGCGTCGGCGATCGGCTGCGCGGACATGGCGGCCAGGGCGGCGCCCAGTCCCATGGCCGTGCTGTAGGCGCCGACCAGCGGCCCCGTCCGGTCGGGGAAGTGGCGCTTCACCAGGCCCGGGAGCATGACATTGCCCAGGGCCCCGCCGGCCATGGCCAGCGCCGTGCCGGTGAGGAAGAGCGGGAACCCACCGGCCAGGCTGCGCAACACCAGGCCCGCGGCCATGGCGACCAGGGCGCCGGCCAGCACGTGGGAGTCGCGGTAGCGCGCCGACAGCGCCGGGCCGGCGAAGCCGATCAGCGCGAAGCAGAGGACCGGCATCGTCGTGATGACCCCGGCCAGGCTGCTGGAGATGCCCAGCCCGCGCTGGATCTCCTCCAGCACGGGGCCGACGCTGGTCACCGCCGTCCGCAGGTTGAGCGCGGTGAGGATGATCGCGAGGGCGATCAGCAGGACCCCGTCCCGGCCGCCGGCCCAGGTGTTGCGATCGCTCGGGACGGTGCGGGTCACGCGGGCATGATCCTCCATCGGGCACCGTTCTCCGCTGCCGGGTCGTGAGTTCGCGTGACGGCCCGACCGGGGCGCCTGGCGGAACGACGACGGCGCGCGTCCCCCTGGCGGGGGGCGCGCGCCGCCGTCGGTGCGGTGTGCGATCAGTCCTTCGGGTCGTGCTCCGTCGCGGCGGAGTCCAGACCGACCACGTCGTCGGCCTCGGTGCCGACACCGGGGCCGGAGGCCGCGCCCTGGACGCCGGCAGCGACCGGCTGCATCGAGCGCAGCAGGATCTGGCTGACGTCGAGGACCTCGACGTGCTCGCCGGCCTCGCCGTTCTGCTTCTTCGACGTGAGGGCGTCGGAGAGCATCGTGATGCAGAACGGGCACGCGGTGGAGATGACGTCCGGGTCCAGCTCGAGCGCCTCCTCGGTGCGCTCGACGTTGATCCGCTTGCCGATCTTCTCCTCCATCCACATGCGGGCTCCGCCGGCGCCGCAGCAGAAGCCGCGGTCCTTGCAGCGGTGCATCTCCTGCGTGGTGAGGCCCTGGACGGAGTCCAGGATCTCGCGCGGAGGCGTGTAGACCTTGTTGTGCCGGCCCAGGAAGCACGGGTCGTGGTAGGTCACCTTGCGGTCGATCGGGGTGACCGGCACCAGCCGGCCCTCCTCGATCAGCTGGCCGAGCAGCTGCGTGTGGTGGATGACCTCGTACTCGCCACCGACCTGCGGGTACTCCTTGCCCAGCGAGTTGAAGCAGTGCGGGCAGGTCGCCACGATCTTGCGGGTGCCGGGCACGCGGCCCTCGAAGACCCCGTTGAGGGTCTCGACGTTCTCCATGGCCAGCTGCTGGAAGACGAACTCGTTGCCCAGTCGGCGGGCCGGGTCGCCGGAGCAGGTCTCCCCGTTGCCGAGGACGGCGAACTCGACGCCTGCGGTGTGCAGGAGCTCCGCGACGGCCTTGGTGACCTTCTTGGCGCGGTCGTCGACCGCGCCGGCGCAGCCGACCCAGAACAGGTACTCGACGTCGGCGGGCAGCGGGCCGTCGGCCATGCGGACCTCGAAGTCGAGCTCCTTGATCCAGTCCTCGCGGACGTTGCCGCCCATGCCCCAGGGGTTGCCGCGCTTCTCCAGGTTGGTCAGCATCACGCCGGCCTCGGAGGGGAAGTTCGACTCGATGAGCACCTGGTAGCGGCGCATGTCCTCGATGTGGTCGATGTGCTCGATGTCCACCGGGCACTGCTCCACGCAGGCGCCGCAGTTGGTGCAGCTCCACAGGACGTCGGGGTCGATGACCCCGCCCTCCTCGAGGGTGCCGACCAGCGGGCGGTGCGCCTGCGCGTCGTTGGTGCCCTCGATGCGGGCGTAGCCGCTGGCCCAGACCTGCTCGTCGCTGGGCTTGAGGACGTCGTAGTCCGGGGCCGTCTCCGACGCGGTCTTCTCACCCAGCAGGTAGGGAGCCTTCGCGTAGAGGTGATCGCGGAGGTCCATGATCACCATCTTCGGGCTGAGCGGCTTGCCCGTGTTCCACGCCGGGCACTGGCTCTGGCACCGCCCGCACTCGGTGCAGGTGGTGAAGTCCAGCATCCCCTTCCACGTGAAGTCCTCGATCTTCCCGCGGCCGAAGACGTCGTCCTCGCCCGGGTCCTCGAAGTCGATCGGCTTGCCGCCGGAGGTCATCGGCAGCAGCGGGCCGAGCGCGGGGGCGCCATCGGCGTTGCGCTTGGCGTAGATGTTCAGGAACGCGCTGAACCGGTGCCAGGCCACGCCCATGTTCAGGATCCGGCTGATCACGACCAGCCAGGTCAGGCTGACCACGATCTTGACGAACGCCACGACGGTGAGCAGGTCGGGGCTGTCCGGGAGGATCTGGCCGAGGGCGCCGGAGATCGGGTGCGACCAGCCGGGGGCGTCGGTCAGGTCCGAGGAGACCTTGAGCGAGCGGATCAGCAGGATGGCGACGCCGACGGTGAGGACGACCGCCTCGACGAAGTAGCCGCGGCCCTCGTTGCTGCCGGCGAAGCGGCTCGTGCGGCCCTGCCGGCGCGGGTGGTCCTTCTGCCGCCGGTAGATCAGGTAGATGATCCCGAGGATCGTGCCGGTGCCGATGATGTCGGCGAAGAGGTTCCAGATGGCCCACTCGCCGATGAGCGGCAGGTGGAACGCCGGGTTCCAGACCTCACCGAAGGCCTCCACGAGCGTGAGGAACAGCCCGTAGAAGCCGACGAAGACGAACCAGTGGGCGACGCCGATGGACGACCACTTGAGCATCCGGGTGTGGCCCAGCGACTCGATGGCCGTCGTCTTCAGCCGGGTCTTCACCGGCCCCCACCGGGTGCCGTCGGGCTGGCCGGTCCGGATGATCCGCACCATGGCCCGGACGGCCCGGTAGGCCATCACGGACGCGACGATCAGGAACAGGACGCTGATCGTCCCCAGGACGATCTGCAGCGGGCCCGTCATGTTTTCCTCCCCCGCACGCCTGGCGGCGTCGGTTGACTCCCGTGCGCCGTTGCGCGACGGCGAAGCTCTGGTCGGTGCACGCGCCGTCGTCCGCGCCGGTCGGGGACCGGCGCGCGGAACGCATGCGGGCACGGCGTGCCTGCACGGATCGCACGATAGCTGGCGCGCCCGCAGGCTACTCGCGCGTAGTCGGAGGGCGGTGATCACGATCGGGCCACCACCCGTCCACGCGCCCCGGCACGCGTGCCCCTCGCCCCTTGCTCCACGTCTCGCGCGCTCACCCGCGCGGTGTGGCAGTCACCCGCGCGGTCGACGACGCGGGCGGCTGCCGCACGGCGAGGACGAGGTCAGCCGGCGCGGACGACGCCGCGTTGCCGGGCGGTTGCGGTGAAGCTCCGCCGGGCGGGGCCCGGGACGGCGAGCAGCGACCGCAGCCGGGCCTCCGTGTCCTGCCAGCCGCCCTCGAGATCGGCATCGACGATCCGGGCCACGCGGACGTCGGCGGAGCGGAGCGCGTCCTCGCGCCGTTTCTCCTCCCACAGCACACGTCCGGGACTGCGGCCGCCCCAGGGGTCGGTGTACTTCACGCGACCGTCGAACTCCACGGCGACGGCGGCGTCGTCGAACCAGCCGTCGACCACCGCCACGAGTCGCCTGCCGATCCGGATCTCGACCTGCAGCTCCATGGTCGGCAGGCCGGCCCCGATGATGCGGAGCCGGCCCCGCGTCTCCAGCGGCGACTCCGCCCGCCCGTCGGCCAGCCCGGCCGCGCGCGCCGCTCGCGGCGCCCCGGGCCACGAGCGGGCAGCCGCGACGGCCGCTGCCAGCTCCGCGGGAGCGACGGCGCCCCGGAGCAGGGCCGCGTCCATCGCCACGACGGCGTCCTCGAGCGGCCACTCGCGCGCGCAGTCGACCAGCGTGCGGGGCGGGGTGGTGAGCCGCAGCGGACCGTGGTGGGTGACGTCGGCCGGCGGCAGCGGCGCCTGGTTCACCACGAAGCCCTTGCCCCGTCGCCACAGGGCCGGGTGGGTGAGCCGCACGGTGTCGGGGAGCAGCGCCCGGCTGGCCGGCAGACCGAGCAGCCGCAGTGCGGACGTGTGACTGACCGCGGCCTCCGGTCGCCCCAGGTCGAGCAGGACGGCGGCGCTGTCGAGGGCGTGCTGCCGTCCCGATGCCCGGGCGGACGCCACCTCGTCGGTGCGGCCGTAGACGCCCCGGCGGACACGCGTCCACGCGCCGGACGAGCACAGGTGCCGGATCTCCGCGTGTTCGTAGCCGGCGCGGCGCGCGTCGAGCGCGGTGAACAGGCCCAGCTGGCGATCGGCCGCAGCGCCGAGGAGCGGGTGCACGGCGGAAGTCTGTCGTCCGCGGGGCCTCGGGCGGGCGGCCTTGTGGACAACCGTGCGGACCCGCCCTCGCCCCGCGGGATCACCCGCGCGCTGCAGCTCTCACCCACGCCGTCGACCGCGCGGGCGACTGCAGCACGGCGAGGGCGAGGTCGTCAGGCGAGGACGGACGGCGAGGGGGGCGAGGACGAGGTGCGCCCCCGGGAACACGGTCCGACGCCTTGCCGTTATGGTGGGCAGGAAAGTTGAGCGGACTGCGCGCAAGGCGGTCCGGACTCGACTCCTCCACGGACCAGTACCACCCCAGCACACGGAAGAGAGGCCATCCCCATGGCTCGAGCTGTCGGTATCGACCTCGGCACCACGAACTCCGTCGTCACGGTCCTCGAGGGCGGTGAGCCCACCGTCATCGCCAACTCCGAGGGCTCGCGCACCACCCCGTCGGTCGTCGCGTTCGCCAAGAACGGCGAGGTCCTCGTCGGCCAGTCGGCCAAGAACCAGGCCGTCACCAACGTCGACCGCACCATCCGGTCGGTCAAGCGCCACATGGGCACGAACTGGACCACCGACGAGATCGACGGCAAGAAGTACACCGCGCAGGAGATCAGCGCCCGCACGCTGCAGAAGCTGAAGCGGGACGCCGAGACCTACCTCGGCGAGCCGGTCACCGACGCCGTCATCACCGTCCCGGCCTACTTCGAGGACGCGCAGCGCCAGGCCACCAAGGAGGCCGGTGAGATCGCGGGCCTCAACGTCCTGCGCATCGTCAACGAGCCGACCGCGGCCGCACTGGCCTACGGCCTGGACAAGGGCGAGACCGAGCAGACGATCCTCGTCTTCGACCTCGGCGGCGGCACCTTCGACGTCTCCCTGCTCGAGATCGGGGACGGCGTCATCGAGGTGAAGGCCACCGCTGGTGACAATCACCTCGGTGGTGACGACTGGGACCAGAAGGTCATGGACCACCTGGTCAAGACCTTCAACGCCTCCAACGGCATCGACCTGTCCAAGGACAAGCTGGCCATGCAGCGCCTCCGCGAGGCCGCCGAGAAGGCCAAGATCGAGCTGTCGGGCGCGCAGTCGACCAACATCAACCTGCCCTACATCACCGCCGGCGCCGAGGGGCCGCTGCACCTCGACGTCACGATCACCCGCGCCGAGTTCCAGCGGATGACCCAGGACCTGCTCGACCGCGCCCGCGCGCCGTTCAACCAGGCGATCCGCGACGCCGGTATCTCCGTCGGCCAGATCGACCACGTCGTCCTCGTCGGTGGCTCGACCCGCATGCCGGCCGTCTCCGACCTGGTCCGCGAGCTCACCGGGGGCAAGGAGCCCAACAAGGGCGTCAACCCCGACGAGGTCGTGGCGATCGGTGCCGCGCTGCAGGCCGGAGTCCTCCGCGGTGAGGTGAAGGACGTCCTGCTCCTGGACGTCACCCCGCTGTCCCTGGGCATCGAGACCAAGGGCGGGATCATGACCAAGCTCATCGAGCGCAACACCACGATCCCGACCAAGCGCAGCGAGATCTTCACGACGGCCGACGACAACCAGCCCTCGGTGCAGATCCAGGTGTTCCAGGGCGAGCGCGAGATGGCCGCCTACAACAAGAAGCTCGGCATGTTCGAGCTGACCGGTCTGCCCCCGGCGCCCCGCGGCGTCCCGCAGATCGAGGTCGCCTTCGACATCGACGCCAACGGCATCGTGCACGTCCACGCGAAGGACCTGGGCACGGGCAAGGAGCAGTCGATGACCATCACCGGCGGCTCGGCCCTCCCCAAGGACGACATCGAGCGGATGATGAAGGACGCCGAGGCGCACGCCGAGGAGGACAAGAAGCGCCGCGACGAGGCCGAGACGCGGAACCTCGCCGAGTCGCTGCAGTACCAAACGGAGAAGTTCCTGGCCGAGAACGGCGACAAGATCCCGGCCGAGAAGAAGGACGAGCTGGGCGAGGCGCTGACCGAGCTCCGCTCCTCGCTGGGCGGGTCGGACATCGAGGCGATCAAGACCGCCCAGGAGAAGGTCGCCCGTGTCTCGCAGGAGGTCGGCGGCGCGCTGTACGCGCAGAACGCCGAGGCCGCCGAGGGTGCGACTGGTGCCGAGGGCGCTGCCCCGGGCGGGGCGCAGGCCGGTGGGTCCACGACCGCGGACGACGACGTCGTCGACGCCGAGATCGTGGACGAGGACGACGACCGCCGATGAGCAGCGGGGAAGAGCAGCCGCGGGTCGTCATCCGCGACAAGCGGCGCATCGACCCGATCAGTGGTGAGGTGCGGGCACCGGCCGGCGAGCAGCCGGCCGGTGCCCGGCCGGACCCGACCGTCGCAGGGGAGCAGATGAGCGAGCAGGAGATGCCCGTGGACGACCAGCCGCAGGCGGAGGTCCCGCCGACGGCGGGTGCAGCCGGCGACGACCTCGCCGCGCAGCTGGCCGAGCGCACCGAGGACCTGCAGCGGGTCACCGCGGAGTACGCCAACTACCGGCGCCGGGTGGACCGCGACCGGACCCTCGTCGTCGACCAGGCGGCCGAGCGGTTCGCCACCGGCCTGATCCCGATCGTGGACGACATCGAGCGGGCGCGGGACCACGGTGACCTGACCGGTGCGTTCAAGCTGGTGGCCGACCGCATCCTGGGGCTCCTCGACGGCCTCGGCGTGGCGGCGTTCGGCAAGGCCGGCGACGAGTTCGACCCGTCGCTGCACGAGGCGGTCATGCACGACACGTCCCCCGACGTCACGGTCCCGACCGCGACGACGGTCCTGCGGCAGGGTTTCCGCCGCGGCGACCGGGTGCTGCGGACCGCGATGGTCGCGGTCACCGAGCCGGAGAGCCCGGCACCCGCCGGCGACGGCGCCGTGCCGGCCGACCCGGGCGCCGCGGCGTCCGACTGACTCCCAGGAAGGGGGATACCCGATGAGCACCCGGGACTTCATCGAGAAGGACTACTACGGCGCGCTGGGCGTCCCCCAGAGCGCCGACGCGGCGGAGATCAAGAAGGCCTACCGCAAGCTGGCGCAGGAACTGCACCCGGACAAGAACCCGGGCAACGCCGAGGCGGAGACCCGGTTCAAGGAGGTCTCCGAGGCCTACGACGTCCTCTCCGACCCGAAGCGGCGCGGCGAGTACGACGAGGCGCGGCGGCTGTTCGGGGCCGGGGGAGCGGGCGCTCGTGCCGGCTTCCCGGGCGGCGGCGGTTTCCCCGGCGGCGGGCAGACCTTCGACTTCGGTGACCTCTTCGGGGGCGCCGCGGGCGGCCCCGGCGCGGCCGGCGGCCCGGGAGCCGCCGGCCGTGGGCCCGGCGGGCTGGGGGACCTGCTCGGCGGCCTCTTCGGCGGCGCCGGGGGCGGAGCTCGCGCGCGCAGCCAGGCGGCGTCCGGCCCCGCGCGTGGTCAGGACGTCGAGACCGAGGCGACCCTCTCCTTCGAGGAGGCCGTCCTCGGCGTGACGGTGCCGCTGCGCATGCAGAGCCCGGGCAGCTGCCCGACCTGCGCGGGCAGCGGCGCCAAGCCCGGGACCAGCCCGCACGCCTGCCCGGTGTGCCAGGGGGCCGGTGTGACCAGCCGCAGCCAGGGGGCGTTCGCCTTCTCCGAGCCCTGCCGCAACTGCCGCGGCACCGGCTCCGTCGTCGACGACCCCTGCTCGACCTGCTCGGGCAGCGGCATCACCAGCCAGACCCGCACCATCACCGTCCGGATGCCGGCCGGCGTCAAGGACGGCCAGCGCATCCGGCTGGCCGGCAAGGGCGCGCCGGGGCGGCGCGGAGGGCCGGCCGGTGACCTGTTCGTCGTCGTCCACGTCGCCGAGCACAGCCTCTTCGGCCGCAAGGACGACGACCTGACTCTCGACGTGCCGATCACCTTCGCGGAGGCGGCCCTGGGGACGACGCTCACGGTGCCGACGCTCGACGGCACGGTCTCGCTCAAGGTGCCCGCCGGCACCGCGAGCGGCCGCACGCTGCGGGTGCGGGGACGGGGCGTCCCCGCGAAGGGGCGCACCGGCGACCTGCTGGTCACGCTGGACGTCGCGGTGCCCGTGCGGCTCACGCCGGCCCAGCGGAAGGCCATCGAGGCGCTCGCCGGGGAGATGGACGAGGACCCGCGCCCGCAGATCACCGCGGCCCTGCAGGCGGGAGCCGACCGGTGACCGGGCGGGTCGATCCGGTGCCGGGTGCCGCCCGGTCCGTCGCCGAGGACGCGCCGGTCTTCGTGATCTCGGTGGCGGCCGAGCTGGCCGGCATGCACGCCCAGACCCTGCGCCAGTACGACCGGCTCGGGCTGGTCAGCCCCGGGCGCACCCCCGGGGGTGGCCGCCGCTACAGCCCCCGCGACGTCGCGCTGCTGCGCGAGGTCCAGCGGCTGTCGCAGGAGGACGGCGTCAACCTCGCCGGGATCAAGCGGATCATCGAGCTCGAGTCGCAGGTCGAGGCCCTGCAGGCGCGGGTGCACGAGCTGCTGGCCGAGCTCGAGCACAGCGAGCACCGCCGGATCGCCGCCGAGGCCGCGGTCCCGGTGGGCTACCGGGCGGAGCTGGTCCCGCAGCGGCGGCCGGGCAACGCGCTGGTCGTCTGGCGACCGCGGAGCGGCCGGTGAGCCGGCCCGACCCGCACGCGGCCTTCGTCGACCTGGAGCGGGAGATCGGCCTGCTGCTGCGCCGCTCGCGGGCGATCTCGGCCCGGCTCGCCGGCCAGTTGCACCCCGACCTCGACGGCGCGGCCTTCGGTCTGCTCGCCCTGCTGCAGGACGCCGGTCCGCTGCGGGCCAGTGACCTGGTCGCCCGGCTCGGGCTGGACAAGAGCACGGTGAGCCGTCAGGTGGCCAGCCTCGTCGCGCTGGGCCTGGTGGATCGCAGCGCCGATCCCGACGACGGCCGAGCGCAGGTGCTGACGCCGTCGGCCGAGGGCGCGGCCCGGCTGGCCCACATCCGCACCGCCCGGCGCGAGCGCTGGGAGGCCGACATGGGGGACTGGCCGGCCGAGGACGTCGCCAGGCTGGCCGAGCTGCTGGCCCGGCTCAACCGGATCGGGGACGCGCGAGCCCGCGAGGCCGGGGAGACGCCGGAGGCATAGGGGCGGGTCGGGCGGGTGAGAGGGGACAGGGCGGGAGTCGTGTCGTTCGTTGCAGACCACAACCAAATGGTTTATGGTTGCACTCTGCACACGTCTCGACCGTCAGGAACTCCGCTCATGTCCATCAGCCCCGACACACGGGACCGGCTGACCGCCAGCATCGCCCAGCTCATCCGCACGGGCCGGCAGATCAGCACCCGCGCGGCCAGCCAGCTCTACGGCGAGCTGCCGTCCTACGGCTGGACGCTGCTGCTGCCGCTGGAGCAGGACGGCGACCAGCGCTGCAGCGCGCTCGCCGCGCGCGCCGGCATCGACGTCTCGGTGGCCAGCCGGCAGCTCGCCGTCCTGGAGCGGTCGGGGTACGTGGAGCGTCACCCCGACCCGCGCGACGGGCGGGCCACCCTGCTCCGGCTCACGCCGCAGGGTGCCGAGGCCCTCGCCGCCACCCGGGCCATGCGCGCCGACTGGGCGCTGGCTGCGCTGTCCGGCTGGTCCGAGCACGACGCCCGCCGGCTCACCGACCTGCTCGATCGCCTGCGCGCCGACATCGAGGTCGCCGTCCCGGCGGCGCCGTCCGCCGCCCGGGAGCCGCTGGGAGCCGGGCGATGACCCGCGCCCGCGCCGTCCCGGCCACCGCGCACGACCGCCCCTCGCAGCAGCCCAGGAGACCCATGACCAGCACCGCCGACAGGCCGGCCGCCGAGGCCCCCGTCGAGCAGCAGGGGCGGATGACGCACCGGCAGATCCTGTCGGCGCTGTCCGGGATGATGCTCGCGATGTTCGTGGCGTTCCTGTCGGGGACGATCGTCTCCAACGCGCTGCCCACGATCATCACCGAGCTGCGCGGCTCGCAGGGCCAGTACACCTGGATCGTCACGGCCACCCTGCTGTCCTCGACCGCCTCGACCCCCATCTGGGGCAAGCTCGCCGACCTGTTCAGCAAGAAGCTGCTGCTCCAGCTGGCCATCGTGGTGTTCATCGTCGGGTCGATGCTCGCCGGCCTGTCGCAGTCGGTGGAGACATTGATCGCCTGGCGGGTGGTGCAGGGCCTCGGGCTCGGCGGGCTGCAGGCGCTGGTGCAGATCGCGATGGCCGCGATGATCAGCCCCCGCGAGCGCGGCCGGTACTCCGGCCTGCTCGGCAGCGTCATGGCCGTGGCCACCGTCGGCGGCCCGCTGATCGGCGGCCTGCTGGTGGACACCAGCTGGCTGGGCTGGCGCTGGTGCTTCTACGTCGTCGTGCCCTTCGCCCTGGCGGCCCTCGTGCTGCTCCAGCGGACGCTGCACCTGCCGGTGACCAAGCGGGACGTGCACATCGACTACATGGGTGCGGCCTTCCTGACCGCCGGTGTCTCTGCGCTGCTCATCTGGGTCACCCTCGCCGGCAACAGCTTCGCCTGGGCGTCGGTCGAGACGGCGTACTACGTCGGCGGCGGCGCGCTGGCGATCGCCGCCTTCATCGTCGCGGAGCTGAGGGCCAAGGAACCGATCGTCCCGCTGCGGCTGTTCCGCGACCGGACCACGACGCTGGCGATCGCCGCGAGCGCGGCGATCGGCGTCGCGATGTTCGGGTCGACCGTCTTCCTGGGCCAGTACCTGCAGATCTCCCGCGGCTACTCACCGACCGCGGCCGGCCTGCTCACCGTGCCGATGGTGGCCGGGATCCTGATCTCCTCGACCGGGTCGGGTCTGCTGATCACCCGGACCGGCCGCTGGAAGCGCTTCCTGGTCGGCGGCTCGCTGCTGGTCGTCGCCGGGTTCGCGATGCTCTCCACGCTCGACCACGACACCAACATCGTCGCGATGTGCGGCTTCCTGTTCGTGCTGGGCACCGGCATCGGGGCCACCATGCAGAACCTGGTGCTGGCGGTGCAGAACACCGTGGCGGCCAAGGACCTGGGGGCGGCGAGCTCGGCGGTCGCCTTCTTCCGGAGCCTGGGCGGGACGGTGGGTGTGTCCGTGCTCGGCGCAGTGCTGTCCAGCCGGGTCAGTGGCATCATCGCCGAGCGGCTCGGGGGCATCCCGGGTGCGGCCGAGGCGGCCGGCTCGGGGGAGGTGGGCCTGGCCGACCTCGCCGATGCCCCGCCCGCCGTCCAGGAGCTCATCCGGCTCTCCTACGGCGATGCGACCGGCCGAATCTTCCTCGTGTCGGCCGTGGTGGCGGTCATCGCGGTGGCCGCCATCCTGCTCATCCGCGAGATCGCGCTCGGCACGGAGAGCGGCGAGGAGCGGCTGCAGCGCGAGGCCGGCGAGCAGGCGCAGTAGGACCGACGACGACGGCCCGCCTCCGGCTGGAGGCGGGCCGTGCGGCACCCTCCGGATCCGCCCGGAGCGGGCGGGAGGAGGGCTCCTTCGTCAGTCGAGCGAGGCGTCGAGGGTGATCTCGGTGCCGGCGAGCGCCTTGCTGACCGGGCAGCCGACCTTCGCCGCCTGGGCGGCCGTCTGGAAGGCGTCGGCGTCGAGCCCCTCGACCTCGCCGCGCACGGTGAGGGCGATCCCGGTGATGGCCGAGGCGCCGTCCTTCTGGCCGAGCGTGACCTCCGCGGTCACCTCCAGTGCGGTCGGCGTCCCCCCGGCCTTGCCGATCTCGTTCGAGAGCGCCATGGCGAAGCACGACGAGTGGGCGGCCGCGATGAACTCCTCGGGGCTGGTGGTGCCCCCGGCCTCGTCGGCGGCCCGCTTGGGGAACGAGACCTCGTAGGTGCCGATCTTGGAGCTGGAGAGCTCGACCTGGCCGGAGCCCTCCTGGAGGGTGCCGTTCCAGGCGGTGCGTGCGGTACGAGTGGGCATGTTCCTTCTTCCGGGCCGGGCGCCGCCCGCTCCTGGACGGCGCGTCGACGCACCCCCTACCCGGTGACGAGCTGGGTCAACGCGCTCAGCAGATGACCTCTCCGCTGTTCACCCGCTCGATGACCACCTGCAGCCGGGCCTTGAGCTCGGCGAACTCGCCGCTGTCGAAGCCGATGGCGCCGATCATCTCCTCGGAGATGGCGTACGCCTTGTCCTGCAGCGCACGACCGGCGTCGGTCAGGGCGATGGCCACCGAGCGCTCGTCCTCGACACGGCGGTGCCGGGTGACCAGACCGGCGGTGGTGAGTCGCTTGAGGAGCGGCGACAACGTGCCGCTGTCCAGCGCCAGCCGGGAGCCGAGCTGGCCGACGGTCTGGTGGTCCTCTTCCCAGAGCAGCATCATGACCAGGTACTGCGGATAGGTCAGGCCGATGGCCTCGAGCATGGGCCGGTAGCGCGCGGTCACGGCTCTCGAGGCTGCGTACAGCGCGAAGCAGAGCTGGTCGTCGAGCGCCACGCTCGGCGCCGGCAGTGCGGTCATGCCCAGAGTCTAGGGCGCGTCGGGGCGGATACCAGTGGCTGCGCCCATTCGCGCGCTCCGAGATCGCGTGTGCAGTGGGTGGACTCAGGCAGGTTGAGTGGAACAGACTCAACTCCTCGGTCGTTCGATCCTGTGACAGCCGAGACCGCCGGGCCGGCCGTACCCGCACGACCGACGAGAGGACGCGGACCACCACCATGGAGAGCAAGCTGACCACCCGTTCGCAGGAGGCCATCGCCGCCGCCCAGCGGCTCGCGGTCGCCCGTGGCCAGGCCGCCCTCGAGCCGCTGCACCTGCTGGCCGCGCTGCTCGAGCAGGACGACGGCATCGCCGGGCCGCTGCTGAAGGCCGTGGGCGCCGACGCCGCCGACGTCCGCGCCAAGGCCGACGCCGCCGTGCGCCGCCTGCCCAGCGTCTCAGGGGTCACCGTCCCGGCGCCCTCGCCCAGCCGCGAGTTCCTGCGCGTGATGAACGACGCCGGGGAGCAGGCGAGCGCGCTCGGCGACGAGTACATCTCCACCGACCACCTGCTGGTCGGGCTGGCCGGCTCGCAGGGCGAGGCCGGCTCCGTGCTGACCGGCGCCGGTGCCACCAGGGACGCGCTGCTCGCGGCGTTCCGCACCGTCCGCGGCACCCGCAAGGTGACGACGCCGGACCCGGAAGGCACCTTCCAGGCGCTGGAGAAGTACGCCGTCGACCTCACCGAGCGCGCCCGTGAGGGCAAGATCGACCCGGTCATCGGCCGCGACACCGAGATCCGCCGCGTGGTGCAGGTGCTGTCGCGCCGCACCAAGAACAACCCGGTGCTCATCGGCGAGCCCGGCGTCGGCAAGACCGCGATCGTCGAGGGGCTGGCGCAGCGCATGGTCGCCGGTGACGTGCCGGAGAGCCTCAAGGGAAAGCGGCTCATGGCGCTCGACCTCGGCTCCATGGTCGCCGGCGCGAAGTACCGCGGTGAGTTCGAGGAGCGGCTCAAGGCCGTGCTCCAGGAGATCACCGACGCGGAGGGGCAGATCGTCACCTTCATCGACGAGCTCCACACGATCGTCGGCGCCGGCGCGACGGGTGACTCCGCCATGGACGCCGGCAACATGATCAAGCCGATGCTCGCCCGCGGCGAGCTGCGGATGGTCGGCGCGACGACGCTGGACGAGTTCCGCGAGCACATCGAGAAGGACCCTGCGCTGGAGCGGCGCTTCCAGCAGGTCTTCGTCGGCGAGCCCAGCGTCGAGGACACCATCGGCATCCTGCGCGGGCTCAAGGAGCGCTACGAGGTCCACCACGGTGTGCGCATCACCGACACCGCGATCGTCGCCGCCGCCACCTTGTCGGACCGGTACGTCACGGCCCGCTTCCTGCCGGACAAGGCGATCGACCTGGTCGACGAGGCGGCCAGCCGGCTGCGCATGGAGATCGACAGCCGGCCGGTCGAGGTCGACGAGGTCGAGCGCGCCGTGCGCCGGCTGGAGATCGAGGAGATGGCGCTGTCCAAGGAGGACGACCCGTCCTCGATCGAGCGGCTGGCAGCGCTGCGGTCGGACCTGGCCGACCGGCGCCAGGAGCTGGCCGAGCTGACCGCCCGGTGGCAGCAGGACAAGAGCGCGATCGGGCGCATCCAGGCGATCAAGGAGGAGCTGGAGCGGCTCCGCCTGGAGGCCGAGCGGGCCGAGCGGGACGGCGACCTCGCGCGCGTCGCCGAGCTGCGCTACGGCCGGCTCCCGGAGCTGGAGAGGTCGCTCACCGACGCCGAGACGTCGGTGGCGACCGGCGAGTCGATGCTCAAGGAGGAGGTCGGCCCCGACGACATCGCCGAGGTCGTGCAGGCCTGGACGGGCATCCCCGCCGGTCGGCTGCTCGAGGGCGAGACGCAGAAGCTGCTGCGGATGGAGGACGAGCTCGCGCGCCGGGTCGTCGGGCAGCCGGCTGCCGTCCGGGCCGTCTCGGATGCCGTCCGCCGCGCGCGGTCCGGCGTCGCCGACCCCGACCGGCCCACCGGGTCGTTCCTGTTCCTCGGCCCCACCGGCGTCGGCAAGACCGAGCTGGCCAAGGCGCTGGCGGAGTTCCTGTTCGACGACGAGCGGGCGATGGTCCGCGTCGACATGAGCGAGTACTCCGAGAAGCATTCCGTGGCGCGGCTGATCGGGGCGCCCCCGGGCTACGTCGGCTACGAGGCCGGCGGCCAGCTCACCGAGGCGGTGCGGCGGCGGCCCTACACCGTCGTCCTGCTCGACGAGGTGGAGAAGGCGCACCCCGACGTCTTCGACGTCCTGCTGCAGGTGCTGGACGACGGCCGGCTCACCGACGGTCAGGGCCGCACGGTGGACTTCCGGAACACCATCCTGATCCTGACGTCGAACCTCGGCTCGCAGATCATCGCGGACCAGTCGACCCCGGAGGACCGCCGGCGCGCAGCCGTCATGGACGTCGTCCGGACGCACTTCAAGCCGGAGTTCCTCAACCGGCTCGACGACGTCGTGGTCTTCCGGGCGCTCGGCACCGACGAGCTCGCCGGCATCGTCGACATCCAGGTCGGCGTGCTGGGCCGGCGGCTGGCGGCGCGACGGCTCACCCTGCGGGTCACCGACGCCGCGCGCGAGTGGCTGGCGCGGGGCGGCTTCGACCCGGTCTACGGGGCCCGGCCGCTGCGCCGCCTGGTGCAGTCCGCCATCGGCGACCAGCTCGCGCGGGCACTGCTGGCCGGGGAGATCCGGGACGGCGACGAGGTCGTCGTCGACTGGCCGGCCGACGTCGCCGAGGGCGACGCCGGGCTGAGCGTCACCCGCGGCTGAGCCGCGAGCCCGCCGGGGTCCACCCGACCCCGGCGGGCCGCGCCCGCGTCCGACATGATCAGGGGGCACACCGAGGCCGGGAGGTAGCGATGACGTCCGACCAGAGCGGCCGGTACGGCGAGCCCACGGGCCGCCCCGAGGACGGCTCCGACGGGCCCCCGCAGCAGCAGGGCTGGAACGCGCCGCCCCCGCAGCAGGGCTGGAACGCGCCGCCTCCGCAGCAGGGCGGCTGGAACGCCCCGCCCCCGGGATGGCAGCCGCAGGATCAGCAGTGGTCCGGCTACGCCGCCCCGTACGTCCCGCCGCCCCCGCCCGGTTCGGCCGAGCGGCCGCTGACGGTGCGGGCCGGCATCGGCGCGTTCGTCGTCAACTTCGTGCTGGGCCTGGTGAGCGCGCTGGTGGCCTTCGCCGACATCGACGGCCTCGTCCGGCAGGCGGCCCTGCAGACGAACGACCCGGACGTGAGCGAGGAGGTCCTGCGCACCGCCATCCTGCTGTTTGCCGGCATCGGCCTGGTGCTGGTGGTGCTGCACGCGCTGTTCATCTGGTGGGCCTGGCGCGGCCGCAACTGGGCGCGGATCATGCTGTGGGTGCTCGGCGGCCTCGCCGTCCTGAGCGGCTTCAGCACGCTCGGTGGCGGCACCGGCGCGACCGACTTCCTGACGGCGCTGAGCGTCTTCCAGTTGCTGGCCCTGATCGCCGGCATCGTGCTGCTGGCGCTGAAGCCCAGCAACGAGTGGTACCGGTACACGGGCTGGGCGCGCACCTACGGCCAGCAGCGCTGATCACGCCGGGCCGGCTCCCGCCAGCCAGCCGCGGGTCGTGCCCGCCATCAGGCTGGTCAGCCCGGCGACGGACAGCACCAGCAGGAGCAGCGAGGCCACGCTGACGCCACCGGTCGCCAGCACGCTGACGACGGTGAGCAGGGTGAGCAGCGCCGTGGCGGCCACGCCGGCCCACCGCGCCCAGCTGCGGCGCCGCGCCAGGAACACCGCGGCCACGACCAGCAGGAGCCCCAGCAGGAGGTAGGGGACCAGGGACAGCAGGACGAACTGCTCGGCCTCGGCGCGCGAGACGTCGTCGGCCTCCTCGACGATGCGGTCCACGGCGACGTCGAAGCCGACCCAGAGCAGCACGGCGTTGGACAGCAGCAGGAGCGCGAGCACCGCCATCACCCCGACGGCGACCCGGACCGAGGGGGGCATGACCGGCGCGGGGTCACCGGGAACAGGAGGCTTGGCCACGGGTCCACCCTGGCAGACCCGGCGCCGCCGGCCAGCAGGCGGTGCGGCGACCTCATTAGGGTTCGGCCCATGACGGCTCCCGCCACCCTGCCCGACCGCGACCGCCTGCTGGACCTGATCGTCGACCTCGCGGTGGTGCACGGGAAGGTGACGCTCTCCTCCGGGCGGGAGGCGGACTGGTACATCGACATGCGCCGGCTCACGCTGCACCACGAGGGCGCCCCGCTGGTCGGCCGCGTCATGCGCCAGCTCACCGGCGACCTGCGCTACGACGTCGTCGGCGGGCTCACCCTGGGCGCCGATCCGGTGGCGATGGCGATGCTGCACGCGGCCTCGGCCGGTGAGGGCTTCCTCGACGCCTGCGTGGTGCGCAAGGAGGGCAAGGCGCACGGCCTGCAGCGGCGGATCGAGGGCCCGGACGTCGCCGGCCGCGCCGCCCTGGTGGTCGAGGATGTCTCGACCACCGGCGGCAGCCCGCTCACCGCGGCCGAGGCGCTGCAGGAGGCGGGTGCGGAGGTCATCGCCGTGGCGGTGATCGTCGACCGCGGGGCGCGTGCGGCGGTCGAGGCAGCCGGGTTCGAGTACCGCGCCGCCTACGAGCTGTCCGACCTCGGCCTCGCTTGACCACACGAGATCTGCACGGTCGTGGCATTCGGGGCCTTGATGTGCCCGAGTGTGCAGATCTCGCGGCGGGGACGGCGTCGTACCGTGTGACCGTGACCACTTCCTGGGTGACCGAGCTGCAGGACGCGGTGGGCGCTGACAGCGTGCTCACCGATCCCGACGTCACCGCCGGGTACGCCCGCGACGCCGCGATGATGGCGCCCGCAGGCCTGCCCGCCGCCGTCGTCCTCCCGCGCAGCACCGCCGACGTCGTCGCGGTCATGCAGGTCGCGACCCGCCACGGGGTGCCCGTCGTGCCGCGCGGCGCCGGATCGGGGCTGGCCGGGGCCAGCAACGCCGTGGACGGCGCGATCACCCTGGTCATGACCCGCATGGACGCCGTCCTGGAGGTCTCGCCCGCGGACCGGCTCGCCGTCGTCCAGCCGGGCGTGGTGAACAAGACGCTGCGCGACGCCGTCGCGGACTTCGGCCTGTTCTACCCACCGGACCCCTCCAGCTACGACTGGTGCACGATCGGCGGCAACCTCTCCACCAACTCCGGTGGTCTGTGCTGCGTGAAGTACGGCGTCACGACCGACTACGTGATGGGCCTCGAGGTGGTGCTCGCCGACGGGCGGGTGCTGCGCACCGGACGACGCACCGTGAAGGGCGTCGCCGGCTACGACCTGCCCCGGCTGTTCGTCGGCTCGGAGGGCACCCTCGGCGTCATCACCGAGGCGACGCTGGCCCTGCGGCCGGCCCCGGAGCGCCCGGTCACGCTCGCCGCCTCCTTCGCCACGACGGCCCAGACCGGCCAGGTCGTCGAGCGCGTGGTCACCAGCGGCCTGGTGCCCAGCCTGCTCGAGGTCATGGACAACACCTGCATCTGCGCCGTGGACGACCTGCTCAAGGCCGACCTCGACCGCTCCGCCCACGCGCTGCTGGTGGCCCAGTCCGACTCCGGGGGAGCGGTCGCCGCCGAGGAGATCGAGGCGCTCGCACAGCTCTGCCGCGAGGCCGGTGCCGAGTTCGTGCACACCACCGACGACCCCGCCGAGGGCGACCTGCTGCTGCAGGTCCGGCGCATGGCGCTGCCGGCCCTGGAGCTGCTCGGCACCACGCTCATCGACGACGTCGCCGTGCCGCGCTCCCGCATCGCGGCGTTCCTCGACGGCTGCGACGCGATCGCCGCGACCCGCCGGCTCACCATCGGCGTCGTCGGCCACGCCGGCGACGGCAACATGCACCCGACCATCTGTTTCGACCCCTCCGGCGCCGGCCAGCGCGAGCGGGCCTACGCCGCCTTCGACGACATCTGCGAACTCGGGCTGTCCCTCGGCGGCACGATCACCGGGGAGCACGGCGTGGGCTCGATCAAGCTGGACTGGCTCGAGCGCGAGATCGGACCGGTGGCCCTCGACGTGCACCGCGCGATCAAGGACGCGCTCGACCCGATGGGCCTGCTCAACCCGGGCAAGGTGTTCCGCCGGGCGAGCGTGCGCGACCTCGCGGCCGTCGCGGAGCTGACCGGACGCTGAGCCGGTCAGGCGGGGTGGCGGAGCGAGAGCCGGACGGCGTCGACCCACATCGCCTGGGAGGGCCAGAGCACCCGCTCGGCCTCGTCGACGGCGATCCAGCGGAACTCGTGGCGATGCTCGACCACGTCGCCACCGGATCGCTCCTCCCACTCCCACCGCTCGTGCCGCGGGGCATCCCCGAGCCGTAGGTGGAAGGCGTGCTGGATCTGCTCCTCCAGCCCCGCCGGCACGTTGCCGGGCTCCGACCGGTTCCACGCCTCCCCGAGCTTGCGGACGACGAGGGCGGAGTCGAGACCGGACTCCTCCGCGAGCTCCCGGAGCACGGCCTCCTCGGCGGACTCGCCGACGTGGATGCCGCCACCGGGGACCTGCGTCCCCGCCGCCACGTCGAGGTGCTCGAACACGAGGAGCCGCCCGGAGGGGTCGGTGACGTAGGCGATCGCCCGCTGGTAGCAGTCGGGATGCCAGCCGGCCATCGCCGTCAGCCGTCGCGCCGAGCGCACTCCTGGCCCGCCACCAGCGTCCCCGGCCCGCTCGTCGCCCACATCGGCGCGGCCGTCCGCAGCGAGCCCCAGCGGACCGACGTAGACGTACTCGTCCAGCGGCTCCGCGCCGGAGATCGCCACCGACACCTGTCCGAGCCGGCGCCACCCGGCTCGTTCGTAGAGCGCGATCGCCCCGGCGAGGTGGGTGGCCACGTCGAGGACCGGGGTGCGGCCGAGGCGGAGGACCTCCGTCAGGGCCTCCGCGAGGAGTGTCCGGGCCGTCCCCTGCCGACGATGCGGTCGCGCGACCACGAGCCTGGCCACCACCGCCAGCCGCTGCTCCGGCACGCCCAGGGCGCGACGGGCGAGGTCGAGCACCTCCGGCGAACCCGAGGGGCTGACGCACACGTGGCCGACCACCTCCCCGTCGCTGACGGCGACGAACGCGGCGAGCGCGCCTGGTGCAGCGATGAACCGGCCGAGGTCGTGCGGTACGCGCGGAGGGTATCCGTCGCGCTGCAGCATGGACTCCGCCAGCCGGCGGAGCGCCGGCAGGTCGTCGTCCGACCGGCGTCGGACGTGGACGGCCCGGGTGCGCCCCACGGCTGTGGGCCCCTCCACGCCGGCTACCCCTCGTCGGATGTCGCGGGACCGTCCGCGGCGGTCCCGGTGCGCGCGGTGAGCTGCCAGAAGCGCGCGGTCCGCCAGTAGGGCTCCCGCTCGCACAGCAGCAGCTCGAGCTCCAGCAGCCGCCGGTAGAAGTCGGGCTCGGACTTGCGCTCGTCGTCGGCGATGAGGTCCATCAGGCAGCGGATGCCGAATCGGTGCTCGACGGTGCCCCCGGCATCGGCCAGCGCCTGCTCCACCTCGTCGGTCTCCAGGCGCCGCATCGGGTGGTCGAAGGTCTCGCCGTGCACCGTCGGGGAGTCCAGGACGGCGCGGGCGCGCTCCGGGTCCATCCGGCGGATCGCGGCCGCGAGCACGTCCATCGCCGGGTTCGGTGCCATCACCGACACCACCCCGCCAGGCCGGGCCAGCGACGCGAGGAACCGCACGGTGGCCGGGACGTCGGTGCGGTAGTGCAGCACGTTGTGGCAGAGGACGACGTCGAAGGCGCCCAGGGGCACGTCCCCGGGTAGCTCGCCGCGGACCAGGTCGTCGAGGTCCGCGGAGACCACCCGGACGAGGCCCGCGACGCCCCGGGCCTCCGCCGCCTGCTCCGCCTGCGCCAGGAGGTCCGGCGCGAAGTCGAGCACCGTCACGTCGTGGCCCCGGGCCGCCAGCGGCAGGCTGTCCGCGCCGTCGCCACCGCCGACGTCGATCACGCGGAGCCGGCCGGGCAGCGCCGCCACCGCCCGCGCCGTCGTCTCCCGGACCACGTCGTAGCGCAGCCGGCCCCACGGCGAGGCCTGCCAGGAGGCCCACTCGCCGGCGCGATCGCCGAAGACGCCGGCCGGGGCCCCACCGTTGGACACGCCGGGACCCTAGGCCGGATCCACCCGCCTGGACAGCCTCCCGGCCACCGCGGGGCTGCGGATCGTCGGTCCCGGGTGACACGCTGTGGCCGTGAGCACCGATCGGCTGGTCGTCATCGGCGGGGACGCCGCAGGGATGTCGGCGGCGGCGCAGGCCCGGCGGCTGCGCGGCGCGGACGACCTGGAGATCGTCGTCCTCGAGCAGGGCGACGTCGTCTCGTACTCCGCCTGCGGCATCCCCTACTGGGTGGGCGGGCAGGTCGAGGAGCGGAACGACCTGATCGCGCGCACGCCGGCGGAGTTCGCCGCCCGGGACATCACCGTGCGCACCGGCACCCGGGCGGTGGAGATCGACGCCGACGCCGGGAAGGTCGTGACCGACGGCGGCGAGCGGATCGGCTACGACCGGCTGCTGGTGGCCACCGGCGGCCGCCCGAACCGCCCGCCGATCCCCGGCCTGGATGCCACCGGCGTCTTCGGTGTCCACCGGCTCGACGACGGCGCCGCGATCCGGGCCGCCCTGGACGCCGGGCCGCGCCGTGCGCTGGTCCTCGGCGGCGGCTACATCGGGCTGGAGATGGCCGAGGCGCTGCAGCGGCGGGGGCTGGCGGTCACCGTCGTCCTCGCCGACCCGCTGCCGATGCAGCTGCTGGACAGCGACATGGCCGAGCGGGTGTGCGCCGGCATGGGCGCCATGGGCATGGAGATGCACCCCGACCAGGCGGTCCGCGAGATCCTGGTGGACGAGTCCGGCCGCGCGCGGGGTGTGCGCACCGACGCCGGCAGCTACGACGCCGACCTGATCGTGCTCGGCCTGGGCATGGGCCCCGAGGTGGCGCTGGCCGAGCAGGCCGGCATCCGGCTGGGCACCACCGGCGCCATCGCCGTCGACCGCACCCAGCGCACCCGCTCGCACCCGGAGATCTACGCCGCGGGGGACTGCTCGCAGACGTTCCACCGGGTCACCGGCGAGGCCACCCACATCGCGCTGGGCACCCATGCGAACAAGCAGGGCCGGGTGGCCGGCTCGGTCATCGGCGGGCGCGCGGCCCGCTTCGCCGGGGTGCTGGGCACGGCCCTGACCAAGGTGGGGGACCTGGAGATCGGCCGTACCGGGCTGTGCACCACCGAGGCCGAGCAGGCGGGGTTCGACTACCGCACCGACACCATCGAGGCGACGACGAAGGCCGGCTACTACCCCGGCGCCGAGGAGATCGCGATCAAGCTGCTGAGCGAGACGGGATCGGGGCGGCTGCTCGGGGCCCAGATCGTCGGTGGGCCCGGGTCGGGCAAGCGGATCGACGTGCTGGCCGCCGCCATCTGGGCGGGCATGACCGCCGAGGACCTCGCCGGGTCCGATCTCTCCTACGCGCCGCCCTTCTCCCCGACCTACGACCCGGTGGTCGTCGCCGCGCGCGTGGTCAGCCGGATCGAGCAGGGCTGAGACATGGGCGGGCCGACGGGGAGCGGATCGGCAGCCACCGAGATCCGTGACGCCGACTGGTACGGCGAGGACCTGTCCGGCCGGGAGCACAACGGTGTCCGGTTCTCCGGCGTCGACCTCACCGAGGCCACCGGTGACGGCGCGGTCTTCACCGACTGCGCCTTCGTCGACTGCAGGTTCAGCGCCACCCGCTTCACCGACGCCGCCTTCCTGAACTGCTCCTTCACCGGCTGCTCCTTCTTCCAGGCCGAGTTCACCGCGTGCAAGTTCGTGGGCAGCCGGTTCCAGCGCTGCACCTTCGACCTGATGAGCGTCGACGGCGGGGACTGGTCCTTCGTCCTCCTGCCCGGGGCCGACCTGGCGCGCGCCACGCTCGCCGGCGCCCGCATGCGCGAGGCCGACCTGACCGGCGTGCGCGCGGCCGGGGCCACGCTGCGCGGGCTCGACCTCTCCGCTGCAGAGCTGTCGGGCGTCGACCTGAGCGGCGCCGACCTCCGGGGCAGCGACCTGAGCGCCCTGGACCCCCGCGACGCCGAGCTCGCCGGGGCGCGGATCGACGTCACCCAAGCGGTCGTACTCGTCACCACACTGGGGTTGCACGTCGGCCCCGACGCCCCGGAGTAGCGGGCACGGCGCGATACTGAGCGCCGATCAGTGCAGATCGTCAACGACAGGAGCGCCCCGCATGCCCATCGCGACCCCCGAGGTCTACGCCGACATGATCAGTCGGGCCAAGGAGGGTGGGTTCGCCTACCCCGCGATCAACTGCACCTCGTCGGAGACGATCAACGCGGCCCTGCGTGGCTTCGCCGATGCCGGCAGCGACGGGATCATCCAGTTCTCCACCGGCGGTGCGGAGTTCGGCTCCGGCTCCAAGGTGAAGGACATGGTCACCGGCGCGGTCGCCCTGGCCGAGTTCGCCCACGTCGTCGCCGAGAAGTACCCGGTCAACGTCGCGCTGCACACCGACCACTGCCCCAAGGACAAGCTCGACGGCTACGTCCGCCCGCTCATCGCGCTGTCCCAGGACCGGGTGGACGCCGGCCAGGAGCCGTTGTTCCAGTCGCACATGTGGGACGGCTCGGCCATCGAGCTCGGCGAGAACCTCGACATCGCCGAGGAGCTCATGGAGAAGTCCGCGGCGGCCAAGCTGGTGCTGGAGCTGGAGATCGGCATCGTCGGCGGCGAGGAGGACGGCGTCGTCGCCGAGATCAACGAGAAGCTCTACACCGCCGACGGCGACTTCCTGCGCACCGCGCAGAAGCTCGGCCTGGGTGAGCGCGGCGTGTACCTGCTGGCGGCCACCTTCGGCAACGTGCACGGCGTCTACAAGCCGGGCAACGTGCGGCTCCGTCCCGAGATCCTCAAGCAGGGCCAGGACGTCGTCGCCCAGGAGTTCGGTCTCGGGGACGGCGCCAAGCCGTTCAACCTGGTCTTCCACGGCGGCTCGGGTTCCGCGGAGTCCGAGATCCGCGAGGCGATCTCCTACGGCGTCGTGAAGATGAACGTCGACACCGACACCCAGTACGCCTTCACCCGGCCGGTCGCCGCGCACATGTTCAGCAACTACGACGGCGTGCTGAAGGTGGACGGCGAGGTCGGCGACAAGAAGGCCTACGACCCGCGCAGCTACCTCAAGGCGGCCGAGGCCGGCATGGCCGCCCGCATCGTCGAGGCGTGCGAGCACCTGCTCTCCGCCGGCCAGTCCCAAGGAGCCTGATGTCCCACTCCCACGGCAACCTGCTCGGCGAGCCGGACCCCACGCTGCTGCCGGCGAACCCGCAGGCCGACGGCGCGCTCGCCGCCGGCATCCCGGCTGCCGAGGTCGCCGCCCACCACCCCACGGTCAGCGCCGCCTGGGCGGCCCTGGCCGAGGAGGCGCTGGGCCGGACCGAGCGGCTGCTGTCCGACACCATCGAGGCCTACGCCTACGCCCGCACCGGCTACCACCGGGGGCTGGACGCGCTGCGCCGCAACGGCTGGAAGGGCTTCGGCCCGGTGCCGTGGTCGCACGAGCCCAACCGCGGGTTCCTGCGCTGCGTCACCGTGCTGGCCACCGCGGCCGAGGCGATCGGGGAGCACGACGAGCACGAGCGCTGCATCCAGCTGCTGCGCGACTGCGATCCCACCCTGGCGCCCTGATCCGGCGCCACTCCGGATGACGAACGTGGGTGTAACGGTGTGTAACCCCTAGTCGGACCGGCACATCCGTTGTGCCCGATCTACCTGGGCTTTCCCGCTCAGGTTTCCGATTCGGTCGTGATGGTCACTACTCAGAGTGCACGGCGCCGTGTCGCGGCGCCCGCACGAACGGAGACATCACGTGGAATTCCTGCTCTGGATCCTCGCCGTCGTCCTGGTGGTGGCCGGCGTCGTCGCCATCGTCCGCAAGCAGATTCTGTGGGGGATCGTCCTCATCGTCATCGGCCTGCTCGTCGGCCCCGGCGGGGTCAGCATCCTCAGTTGAGCGAGCCCCGGGTCCGCTGTCCGGGCCCGGGGTCACCCCCCTCGTCTCAGCGGCCGCCGAGCTCCGGGTGCAGTGCCGTGAGGGCGTCGGTGAGCACGTTCAGCTGGTCGCCGCCGGCCATCAGCGCGGTGAGGCCGTCGGCGTCGACGTCCTCCCGCGTGAGGTTGCCCGCGACCTGACCGCCCGCCAGCAGGAGGAACCGGTCGCCGATGAGATGCGCGTACCGCGGGTTGTTCGTGACGACGACCACGGCCAGCCCCTGGGCGCGCGCGGCGAGGATGGCCTGCCCGAACAACGTCTGACGCGCCACCGTCATCGGTGCCGTCGGCTCGTCGATGACCAGGGCGCTGGCGCCGAAGTGCAGCGCCCGGGCCACCGCGAGGCTCTGCCGCTCGCCGGCCTGCAGCCGGCTGGCCGGCTGATCGGGGTCCAGCCCCGGCACGCCCACCCGGGCCATCGCCCGCGCGGTCGTCTCCCGCGCCGAGTCGAGGTCGAGCCGGCGCAGCGGCCACACGCCCCGCGTCGGCTCGGCACCCAGGAAGAAGTTCCGCCAGACCGACAGCAGCGGGGCGACCGCGAGGTCCTCCCAGACGGTCGCGATGCCGGCGCTCCGGGCCGCCCGGGGTGACCGGAAGCGGACCGCCGTGCCGGCCACCCGGAGCTCGCCCTCGTCGTGCCGGCGCAGCCCGGACAGCAGCGCGACCAGGGTGGACTTGCCCGAGCCGTTCTCGCCCAGCACGCAGCTGATCTCCCCGGCGGGGAAGGCTGCGCTCACCCGGGACAGTGCGGGCACGCTGCCGTGGCGCACGGTCACCCCCCGCAGCTCGAGTCCGCCGTCGCTCACGAGCGCGGCACCCCCTTGAGCCGGTGCCCGACCACGCCGTTGGCGACCAGGGCCACCACCAGCAGGACGCCGAGCAGGGCCTGGAACCACGGCGGGTCCCAGCCCGCCAGCGCTATGCCCTGCCGGGCGACGGCGTAGAGCAGCGCGCCGATCGAGGCGCCGAGCGCGGAGCCGTAGCCGCCGGCGAGCAGGCAGCCGCCGAGCACCGCCACTACGATGAAGTCGATCCCGGTGGCCAGGCCGGCGCTGCTCACCTGGACGCCGCCCAGCCGCACCAGGGTCAGCGCGCCGATCAGCCACCCCGCCGTGGCGCTCAGGCAGAACAGCGCGACGGTCGTGCGGCGCACCGGCACGCCGAGCTCCCGGGCGGCGGTGCGGGCCCCGCCGCTGGCGAAGACGGCGTTGCCGAACTTGGTGCGCCACAGCACCCACGTCGCCACCGCGGTCACGCCGAGCCACCACAGCAGCGAGACGCGGAACCGGCCGTCGCCCAGCTGCGCGGTCGAGCCGAACAGCGTGGCGGCCGACGACCATCCCGGTGCGCCGTCCAGGCCGTCCACCCGCCCGGAGCCGGCGACGGCCCGGACGCCGGCCAGCGTCGTCCCCTGCAGGACGAGCAACGTCGCCAGCGTGACCAGGAAGCTGGGCAGTCCGGTGTTGACGACCAGCACGCCGTTGACCAGGCCGACGAGCAGGGCGCACGCCAGCGAGGCCAGCAGCGCCGGCCACGTGCTCCAGCCGGCGTGGCCGATCAGGAGGGCGGTCATGGCCGCGCTGGAGATGGCGAGCACCCCGACGGACAGGTCGAACTGCCCGGCGATCAGCAGCAGCGCCACGGCCACCCCGCCGATGCCGAGGGTGGCGGCGACGTCCAGGACGCCGGCGAGCCCGCCGGAGCTGATCAGCTCGGGGGCCTGCAGGGCGAAGAACGCGAGGACGAGGACCAGTCCCACCAGGGCCGGCAGGCTGGGCCGGGTCAGGGCCCGCTGGAGTACCCACCTGCTCCGCGCGTCCCGGGGCGTCGCGGCGCGCGGCGCCACGGACGTGGACAGGCGGTCGGCTCTCACCGGCGGTGTCCGGCGGGACGGGGGGACGACGGCAGCGGAGCCTCCTCGACGAGCGTGCCTCCCAGTGTCCACGACTGGGGGAGGTGCTGGGACGGCCACCCTTCAGGGGCCCGCGCCGAGCTCGCGAGGCGTGGGGGAAGGGTGGTCCTCCTACCGCTCAGGGGTGCAGCAGCCAGCGCACCCGGTCGTCGGCGAACCACGTCCAGCGCTGCACCGCCCGCGGGTAGCGGACGCCGTCGCGGATGACCCGTGCCGGGTCGGAGGCCACCTGCAGCGCGCGGCCGCTCGTCCGGCGGGTGGGCCGCAGCGGCAGCGTCATCACCGTGACGCCGATCGTGTCGACCGCCGTCCAGTCGGGCCGCACGTCGATGCGGGTGATCTCGCCGTTGGCCACCCGGATGTCGTCGTGGTGCGCCTGCAGGCCCAGCCGACGGCTCAGCGAGCGCCGCCCGTCGCCGTCGGCCTCGATCCGGCCGTGGTGCAGCAGCACACCGCCGTGGTCGTCCCGGACCAGCGAGAGCTCCCGCGGGCCGCCGGAGCCGATGCCGAGGTCCCGGGCCAGCCCGGTGGAGTCCTTGTCGCCGCCGGGCTCCCAGGACACCGGCACCTCGGCCGTCCGCCCCGCCTTGAGCAGCACCGTGAGGACGGCGGCCAGCCCGGCCACCGGTCCACGGACCAGTACCGAGCCGGCGTCGGCGGCCCCGGCCACGGAGGCCGCGCGCGGGGCCTCGCCGGCCGCCAGGCGGCGCAGATCCAGCTCCAGCGAACCCATGCGGATACCCTGCCATCCGACCGGCCGTGCGCCCGGTACGGCCACGCCCCGCCCCACCCCGCCGCACCGAGCGACCTGCCTGCCGTCCCGACCGAAGGAGAGCCAGCCCCGATGCCCGCAGTCGTGCTGATCGGCGCCCAGTGGGGCGACGAGGGCAAGGGCAAGGCCACCGACCTGCTCGGTGGGCGCGTCCCCTACGTCGTCCGCTACCAGGGCGGCAACAACGCCGGACACACGGTGATCACCCCGGACGGCGAGAAGTACGCGCTGCACCTGATCCCGTCGGGCATCCTGACGCCGGGCTGCACCCCGGTCATCGGCAACGGCGTGGTCATCGACCCCGAGGTGCTGATCCACGAACTGGCCGGCCTGGAGGAACGGGGCGTGGACACCTCGCGCCTGACCATCTCCTCGGACGCGCACTTGATCATGCCGCACCACCGGGCACTGGACAAGGTGACCGAGCGCTTCCTGGGCAAGCGGAAGATCGGCACCACCGGCCGCGGGATCGGCCCCGCCTACGGCGACAAGGTCGCCCGCACCGGCATCCGGGTGCAGGACCTGCTGGACCTCTCCATCCTCCGGCAGAAGCTCGAGGGCACCCTGCAGGAGAAGAACCAGATCCTGGTCAAGGTCTACAACCGCAAGGCCATCGACGTCGACGAGGTCGTCGAGGAGTACGCGGGATACGCCGAGCAGCTCAAGCACCGCATCGCCGACACCCGGCTGCTGCTGGGCAAGGCCCTCGACGCCGGCGAGTGGGTGCTGCTCGAGGGCTCGCAGGGCACGCTGCTCGACGTCGACCACGGCACGTATCCGTTCGTGACGTCGTCGAATCCGACCGCCGGTGGCGCCGCCGTCGGCGCCGGCGTGGGCCCGACCCGCATCGAGCGGGTCGTCGGCATCCTCAAGGCGTACACGACCCGGGTGGGCTCCGGGCCCTTCCCCACCGAGCTGTTCGACCAGTGGGGCGAGTACCTGCGCAAGCAGGGCGGCGAGGTCGGCGTGACCACCGGCCGCGATCGCCGCTGCGGCTGGTTCGACGCCGTCGTCGCCCGGTACGCCAGCCGGGTCAACGGCATCACCGACTACTTCCTCACCAAGCTGGACGTCCTCTCCGGCCTGGAGACGGTGCCGATCTGCGTGGCCTACGAGATCGACGGCGTCCGGCACGACGAGATGCCGATGACGCAGACCGACTTCCACCACGCGAAGCCGGTCTACGAGGAGATGCCGGGCTGGTTCGAGGACATCCGGCACTGCCGCACCTTCGACGAGCTGCCCGCGAACGCCCAGGCCTACGTCCAGCGCCTCGAGGAGCTCTCCGGCGCGCGGATCAGCGTCATCGGCGTCGGCCCGGGCCGCGACGAGAACGTCGTGCTCCGCGACCTCATTGGTTGATCCTCCGGATCAACACCGCGGCCAGGAGCGTGTTGATCGGTTGATGCTCCGGATCAACACCGCGGCCAGGAGCCCGCTGCTGCTGCGCTGAGCGTGTCCCGGCCCCTCCTCTGGAGAGCCTCCGGCCCTCCGTCGTCGGGACCGCCCCGCAGGGCGGCTCGCGCGAGGGCCGCGACGTCCGTAGGACTCACCTGCCTGCCGCGGCTCCGACGGCCTTCCTCGGGGAGCCTCCGGCCCCCGCTCGTCAGGCCGTCAAGCTCCGCTGGCGGGTGCGGCTGCGCAGCGCGGTGACGGCGAGATCGGGGGAGTCGGTGATCAGGCCGTCGAGACCCAGGTCCAGCAGGTGCCGGGCGTCGGCGACGGCGTCACCGTGGGCGCCGGGCTCCTCGCCGCGGCGCAGGTGCGCCGGCAGGAAGACGTTCTCCGCCCGCAGCGTCCAGCAGAAGACCGACAGGGCGGCACGGTGGGCCTCGACGACCAGCGGGCAGACTCCGCCCCTGCCCTCGGCGGCGCGCAGGATCCGCTCGCGGCTGGGCCCGATGCCCTGCGCGTAGGTCGAGATCTCGCGCAGCCCGGCGCGGGTGACCATCCGGTTGCCCTCCGCGCCGTTCCCCACGAGCTGGATCATGCGGGGCCCCTGCTCACCGAGCCGGGCGCGCAGCTCCCGGAGCAGGGCGGTGTCGAACGACTGCACCAGCACCGGACCGGCCACCGAGGCCACACCGAGTCGCTGCAGCTCGTCGGCGGCCAGCGCGGCCAGCGTCGGGCCGGTGCCCTCGGGCCAGGTCACGTTCTTGAGCTCCACGAGCACCTGGACGAGGCGGTCGGGCGTGGAGCGGCTCCGGGCGAGCTCGACGACCTCGGCGAGGGTCAGGATGCCGAACCGGCCGTCGTAGGCGGTGTTCAGCGGCCGGAGGTCGGGCATCCGCTCGAGGGCGCGCAGCGTGCGCAGTTCGGCGAGGGTGAAGTCCTCGGTGAACCAGCCGGTGACCGTCTTGCCCTTCACGGTGCGGCGGGTGCGCCGGTCGGCGAACTCCGCGCGCTGGGCCACGTCGGTGGAGAGCGAGAGATCGCTCTCGTGGCGGACGACGAGGGCGCCGTCGCGGCTGACCACGACGTCGGGCTCGATGAGGTCGGCGCCCAGGTCGATCGCCAGCTCGAAGCTGGCGGCCGTGAGCTCGGGCCGGTAGGCGGGGGCACCGCGGTGCCCGATGACAGCGGGTCGGGGAAGGCGGGTCACGGGCGGCATGGCCAGCGACTCGGTCGCGTGCATGGATCCCACAACACCTCAATCGGGTGGCGAGTGGGCGAACTGAAGGGAACGTGTTGCGCACGATCGGACGCACAGCGCGTTGACCAGCAACGAGGCATGGGCTTAGTGACGCATCTCTCAGGTTTGAGTTCGTGTTGCGGCACGGAAGCTGCAGGTCACGGGCGTCCCGCTCGTCCCCGGCGTCCCACCGACCCCTCCTCGCCCGCTGCGGCCGGGGTCCCATCAATCCGGGTGACACCGGGCCGACCCGGAGCCCACCATCGGCCGCGTGACTCCTCTTCCGGCCCTGGGCTGGCGCCCCGAGCTGGCCGCGCAGCTGCCGGCCGGGACCGCGCCCGCCCGGGTGGTGCGCGTGGACCGCGGCCGGCTCGGCGTGCTGACCGGGGACGGCGAACGGCGGGTGCACCCCGGCGCAGGTCTCTACGCCGATGCCGCCCTCGGCGGGCCCGCGGTCGGGGACTGGGTCGCGCTGCGCGACGAACTGGCCGTCGCCCTGCTGCCCCGCACCAGCGCCTTCGTCCGCACGGGGGCCGGGCGCTCGTCGGCGGCGCAGGTCGTGGCGGCCAACCTCGACCTCGTCCTGGTCGTCGACGCGCTGACCGCCGATCCCCGGCTGCGCCGCGTGGAGCGGTACCTGGCCGTCGCCTGGAGCAGCGGAGCGACGCCGGTCGTCGTCCTCACCAAGGCCGACCTCTGCGACGACGTCGTCGCCGGGGTGGAGGCGGTGCGCGAGGACGCGCTGGGCGTCGACGTCCTGGCGGTCAGCTCCCCGACCGGCGAGGGGATCGCCGCGCTCCGGGCGCTGCTCGCGCCGGGCCGGACGGCGGCGATGGTCGGGCCGTCGGGGGTGGGCAAGTCCAGCCTGCTCAACGCCCTGGCCGGCGAGCCGGTCGCGGGCACCCGGGAGATCCGCGAGGACGGGCGGGGACGGCACACGACGACCGCCCGGGAGCTCCAGCTCCTCCCCGGCGGCGCCCTGCTGATCGACACCCCCGGCATGCGCGAGCTGGCGCTGTACGACGACGCCGCAGGAGTGGAGGCCGCCTACGCCGACGTCGCCGACCTGGCCCTGGACTGCCGGTTCCGGGACTGCGCCCACGGCGGCGAGCCGGGCTGCGGGGTGGCCGCGGCCCTCGACGACGGCCGGCTGGACCCCGCGCGGTTCCGTGGGTGGCGCAAGCTCCAGGCCGAGGCCCACCGGCAGCGGCTCCGGGTGGACGCCCGGGCCCGGGCCGAGGAGCGCGCCCGGCTGCGCTCGCTGCACCGCTCCCGCCGGGACCTGCCCTCCAGGCCGCGCTGACGCCTCGTCGGTAGCGTTGCGCCCCGTGCGCGTGCTCGTGATCGGCTCCGGTGCCCGGGAGCACGCCCTGTGCGTGGCTCTGACGTCCGACCCCGCCGTCGAGGCGCTGGCCTGCGCGCCCGGCAACGCCGGCACCGGTGCGCTCGCCGAGGCCTTCGCGCTGGACGTCCGCGACCCCGATGCGATCGCCGGCCTGGCCCGCACGTGGGGGGCCGACCTCGTCGTCGTCGGCCCGGAGGTGCCGCTGGTGGCCGGTGCGGCCGACGCGATCCGCGACGCGGGCATCGCCTGCTTCGGCCCGTCGGCCCAGGCCGCGCAGCTGGAGGGCAGCAAGTCCTTCGCCAAGCACGTGATGACCGCCGCGGGGGTGCCCACGGCGCGGGCCTGGCCGGTGGGTGGGCCCGCGGAGCTGGAGACGGCGCTCGATGAGGTGGCCGCGCTCACCGGCGGGGCGCCGTACGTCGTCAAGGACGACGGCCTGGCCGCCGGCAAGGGCGTGCTGGTCACCCCCGACCGGGACGCCGCCCTGGCCCACGGGCGCGGCGTCCTCGACGCCGGGGGAGCGGTGCTGGTCGAGGAGTACCTCGACGGACCCGAGGTGTCGCTGTTCGCCGTCACCGACGGGACGACGGTGCTGCCCCTGGTTCCCGCGCAGGACTTCAAGCGCCGCGACGACGGCGACGGCGGCCCGAACACCGGCGGCATGGGGGCCTACGCGCCGCTGCCCTGGGCGCCGGCGGGCCTGGTCGACGAGGTGATGGCCACCGTGCTGCAGCCGACGGTCGACGAGATGGCCCGGCGCGGTGAGCCGTTCGGCGGCCTGCTCTACGCCGGCCTCGCGCTCACCTCCCGCGGCGTCCGGGTGGTCGAGTTCAACGCCCGCTTCGGCGACCCCGAAACCCAGGTCGTGCTGCCGCTGCTGCAGACCCCGCTGGCCGGGCTGCTGCACGCCGCCGCGACCGGCACGCTGGCCGCGCACCCGCCGCTGGAGTGGCGCCCGGGCTCCGCCGTCACCGTCGTGGTCGCCGCCTCGGGCTATCCGGAGGCGCCGCGCACCGGGGATCCGGTCACCGGGGCGGACGGGGACGGCGTCCTGCACGCGGGAACGGCCGTGGCCGACGACGGGACCGTGCGGTCGGCCGGTGGCCGGGTGCTCTCGGTGACCGCTGTGGGCGAGGACCTGGCGGCGGCCCGGCAGACCGCCTACGAGCGGGTGGCGGCCGTGCGGCTGGCCGGCGCGCACTGGCGCACCGACATCGCCCTGGCCGCCGTCGAGGGGAGGATCGTCCTGTGAGCAGCGAGGACGAGATCTGGAACCGTGCCTGCGATCCGGACGGCCCGTTCACCCACCCCGGCGACGACGCCCTCGCCGCCGTCCTGCTCTGCCACGGGATGGCCATGAACGGCGGACTCCTCCATGCCGTCCAGGGGCTGGAGGAGGACCAGCGGGAGCGGGCCGTGGCCGGCTTCCGCCTCCTCGGCCTGGACGACGCCGCCCGTGCTGTGGAGGCCGTCGCGCAGGGGGCGGCCAGGCTGGCGGCGAACGACTCCGCGGCCGAGGAGCGCCTCGAGGTCGAGGCGGGCCGGCGCTACGGCGAGGCGCTGCCGCAGTGGGACGAGACGATCGAGCGCGCGTTCCGGGCCCACCTGCAGCGCCACCCGGAGGCCTACGCGCCGCTCGAGTCCTGAGCCCCGCGCACCGGCGGATCCGCGCTGCGGGAGACTGTCCGGGTGCTGATGGCGACGAGGTGGGCCGCATGATCGAGCGCTACACGCTCCCCGAGATGGGGCGGGTCTGGAGCGACCAGCACAAGTACGAGTTGTGGTGCCGCGTCGAGACGCTGGTGCTCGAGGCGCACGCTGCCGCGGGCCGGGTACCGGCCGACGTCGTCGAGCCGGTGCGCAACGCGCCGCCGCCCACGCCCGAGCGGGTCGCGGAGATCGAGGAGACGACGCAGCACGACGTCATCGCCTTCCTCACCGCGTGGGCGGACAACACCGAGCCCCGCTCCGCCGCGGCCTACGTGCACCACGGCATGACGTCGTCGGACCTGCTCGACACCGCGCTCGCCGTGCAGCTGACCGACGCCACTGACGTGCTCCTGGCCAAGGCCGACCGGCTGGTGGCCGCGCTGCGCGACCACGGGCTGGCGCACCGCACGACGATCAAGGTCGGGCGGACGCACGGCGTGCACGCCGAGCCCGTCGTCTGGGGCCACCGGGTCGCCGACCTCGCCTTCGCCGCCGCGCGCTCGCGGGACCGGCTGCGGGCGGCGCGCGAGCGCGTCGGCGTCGTCGCCATCTCCGGCGCCGTCGGCACCTACTCGCTCATCGACCCCTCGGTCGAGGTGGCCGTGGCCACCGCGCTGGACCTGGAGCCGGCCGATGCCTCCACCCAGGTGGTGCTGCGCGACTCCATCTCGGAGTGGGTCTCGGCGCTCGCGGTGATCGCGACCGTGTGCGAGGCGATCGCCCTGGAGGTGCGGCACGGCCAGCGCACCGAGGTGCGGGAGCTCTCGGAGGCGTTCGGGTCGGGCCAGAAGGGCTCGAGCGCGATGCCGCACAAGAAGAACCCGATCCGCTCCGAGCGCATCGCCGGCCTGGCCCGGGTCGTGCGGGCGGCGGTCGTACCGGTGATGGAAGGCATCCCGCTGTGGCACGAGCGCGACATCTCGCACTCCTCCACCGAGCGGGTCTTCCTGCCCGACGCCGCGATCACCACCGACTACCTCCTGCACCTGACCGCCGGACTGGTGGAGAACCTGGTCGTGGACGCCGACCGGATGCGGGCGAACCTGGAGTCCACCGGCGGGCTGATCTACACCTCGTCGGTGCTGCTCGAGCTGGTCGAGGGCGGGCTGTCCCGGGAGGACGCTTACTCGCTGGTGCAGACGGCGGCGATGGAGACGTGGAACAGCGGCACGCCGTTCCGGGAGACGCTGCGCGCGCGGGCCGCCGCCTCGGACGTGACGCTGGACGAGCCGCGGCTGGACGAGATCTGCCGGCCGGAGCGCTACGTCGCCAACCTCGGCCCGCTGTTCGACCGGCTGGCTGCGCTGTCGTGATCGACCTCCCGCTCGTCGCCCGTGGCAAGGTGCGGGAGATCTACGACGCCGGGTCCGACCGGCTCCTCCTGGTGGCATCCGACCGGATCTCTGCCTACGACTGGGTGCTGCCCACGCCGATCCCGGACAAGGGACGGGTCCTCACGCAGCTGTCGGTGTGGTGGTTCGACCAGCTGGCGCCGGTGCTGGCGGAGTTCGGGGCCTCGCACCACCTGGTGTCGGCGGCTCCGGGGGCGGACGACAGGGTGCCCGCGGAGGTCGCCGGGCGGGCGATGCTGGTGCGGCGGCTGGAGATGCTGCCGGTCGAGTGCGTGGCCCGCGGCTACCTCTCCGGAGGCGGCACCAAGGAGTACGAGCGCACCGGCTCGATCCGCGACGTCGTCCTGCCGGCCGGGCTGGTCGAGGGCTCGCAGCTGCCCGCGCCGGTGTTCACGCCGTCGACCAAGGCGGAGATCGGGGAGCACGACGAGCCGATCGACTTCCCCGCCGTCGTCTCGGCCGTGGGTGCCGAGCGCGCCGACCAGCTGCGGGACCTCACGCTGGCGCTGTACCGACGCGGTGCGGAGATCGCCCGCGACGCCGGGATCGTGCTGGCCGACACGAAGTTCGAGTTCGGGCTGGACGCCTCCGGCGGTCTGGTGCTCGGCGACGAGGTGCTCACCCCGGACTCGTCGCGCTTCTGGCCGACGTCGTCCTGGGCACCGGGTTCGGTGCAGCCGTCGTACGACAAGCAGTTCGTGCGCGACTGGCTGACCTCGTCCGGCTGGGACCGCGTCTCGGAGCCGCCGGAGCTACCCGACGACGTCGTCGCCGCCACCCGCGAGCGCTACGTGACCGCCTACGAGCGCCTCACCGGCACCCCCTTCGGCTAGCCAGCCCCCGCCGAGTGCGACGAAGTGGTGGCCATCAGCGCTTGATCACCACCACTTCGTCGCACTCGATGCGCCTGTGGACGGCCGGAGCGGCGAGGCGGTGGAAACCGGCACGCTGCGCCGGTGCCGACGCCTTCCGTGCCGTCTCGTGTCCGCCACCCGACCGACCGGCGGACAGCCCTGGCGGAGGGGATCACCGGCTGGCAGCTCCGGCACCGTGAGGTCGCCCGGACGTCGCGCGACACGTACCTGCCGCAGGCCTCCGCGGACGTGCTGCGCCATCGCATCGATGCGGTTCTCCTGGGCGCGCCGCCCGGCGCGGTGCTCAGTCACCTGACGGCTGCGGCTCTGTGGCGGCTCGAGGTGCCGCTGATGGACGACGACCGGCGGGTGCACCTCACCGTGCCCCCCGATCGTCGCGTGCGGTCGCGCGCGGACCGCCTGGTCCACGTGGCGTCGGTTCCACCCCCCGAGACGCGTCGCGTCGCAGGTCTGCTGGTCACCTCCCCGAGCCGGACCTGGATCGATCTGGCTCCGCTGCTGCCTCCGGGCGCTCTACTCGCGGTCACCGACCAGATGCTGTCGCGGCGCTTCCCGGCCGACGAGTTCCCGGTCGTCGTCGCGCGGTCGCACGGACGCCGAGGGGTCGCACGCGCTCGGGCAGTGATGGCCATCGGGGACCCGCTGTCCGGCTCGCCGATGGAGTCGGTCCTCCGGTGGCTGATCCACGAGGCAGGCCTGCCCCGGCCGGTCCTGCAGCACGTCGTCCGCCACGACGGTCGCTTTCTCGGTCAGGTGGACATGGCCTGGCCCGACCGCCGGGTGCTCGTGGAGTTCGACGGCAACGTCCACCGCGACCGCAAGGTCTTCGTCGACGACATCCGCCGGCAGAACGGCCTGGTCCTGGCGGGCTGGACGGTGCTCCGGTTCACCTCCGCCGACGTCCTCGGGCGCCCTCGTCAGGTGGTCGCCGCGATCGGCGCCGCTCTGGGATTCAGCTGACTAGCCGAATGCGACGAAGTGGTGGCCATCAAGGCCTGATCGCCACCACTTCGTCGCATTCGGCAGCGGGAGGTCGGCGAGATGAGGGTCACCGGGGGGTGTGCGGCGGTCCCGGTACCCTCGTCGGCGTGTCCCGGGTGATCGTCGACGTGGTCCTCAAGCCGGAGATCTCCGACCCCCAGGGGCAGGCGGTCCTCGGCGCGCTCGGCCGACTGGGCCACGACAGCGTGCGCAGCGTCCGCCAGGGCAAGCACTTCGTGCTCGAGGTCGACGGCACCCCTGACGAGGCCGAGCTGAGGCAGATCGCCGAGACGCTGCTGGCCAACCCGGTCATCGAGGACGTCGAACTGCACCTCTCCAAGGACTGAGCGAACCGTGCGCATCGGTGTCATCACCTTCCCGGGCTCCCTGGACGACGTCGACGCCGCACGCGCGGTGCGTCTCGCCGGCGGTGAGCCCGTCTCGCTGTGGCACGGGGACCACGACCTCAAGGACGTCGACGCCGTCGTCCTCCCCGGTGGCTTCTCCTACGGCGACTACCTGCGGGCCGGGGCCATCGCCGCCCGCTCGCCCCTGATGCAGGACGTCGTGGCGGGCGCGAAGCAGGGCCTCCCCGTGCTGGGCATCTGCAACGGCTTCCAGGTGCTCTGCGAGGCCGGCCTGCTCCCCGGTGCGCTGACGCGCAACAGCCACCTGCACTTCCGCAACCGCGACCAGGTGCTGAGCGTCGAGCGCGCGGACACCGCGTGGACCGGGGACTACGAGCAGGGCCAGCAGATCCTCATCCCGGTCAAGAACGGCGAGGGCCGCTACGTGGGCTCCGACGCCGACCTCGACCGGCTGGAGGGCGAGAACCGGGTGGTGTTCCGCTACGTCGGGGGCAACCCGAACGGCAGCTCCCGCGACATCGCCGGCGTGACCAGCGAGAACGGTCGCGTCGTCGGCCTCATGCCGCACCCCGAGCACGCGATCGAGGACCTCACCGGCCCGAGCACCGACGGGCTCGGCTTCTTCACCAGCATCCTGAAGGCGGTTGTCAGCGCGTGAGCGAGGACGTGACGGCGGGACAGGCCAGCGCCACCGCAGGGCTCTCCGATCTCGACACCGGCCCCGGCAGGCTCGCCGACCGCCTCGACACCGTCGAGCTCGCGACGAGCACCGCGGACGACGAGCAGCCCTGGGCCGAGCTCGGCCTCAAGGCCGACGAGTACGCCCGCATCAAGGAGATCCTCGGCCGCCGCCCCACCACGGCCGAGCTCGCCATGTACAGCGTCATGTGGAGCGAGCACTGCTCCTACAAGAGCTCCAAGGTGCACCTGCGCCAGTTCGGCGACCTGCCGAAGAGCGACGCCCTGCTGGTCGGCATCGGTGAGAACGCCGGCGTCGTCGACGTCGGCGAGGGCTACGCGGTCACCTTCAAGGTCGAGAGCCACAACCACCCCAGCTACGTCGAGCCCTACCAGGGCGCGGCCACCGGTGTGGGCGGCATCGTCCGCGACATCCTCACCATGGGCGCCCGCCCGATCGCGGTCATGGACAGCCTCCGCTTCGGCCGCGCCGACGCACCCGACACCGCCCGCGTGCTGCCCGGCGTCGTCGCCGGCGTCGGCGGCTACGGCAACTGCCTGGGGCTGCCCAACATCGGCGGCGAGCTGCTCTTCGACGAGTGCTACGCCGGCAACCCGCTGGTCAACGCCCTGTGCGTGGGCGTCATGAAGCACGAGGACGTGCACCTGGCCAAGGCCGAGGGCGCCGGCAACAAGGTCATCCTGTTCGGCGCCCGCACCGGCGGCGACGGCATCGGCGGTGTCAGCGTGCTGGCCAGCGAGACCTTCGACGCAGAGGGCCCCGCCAAGCGTCCGGCCGTCCAGGTCGGCGACCCGTTCACCGAGAAGCTGCTCATCGAGGCCTGCCTCGAGCTCTTCGCGCAGGACCTGGTCACCGGGATCCAGGACCTCGGCGGCGCGGGCCTGTCCTGCGCCACCAGCGAGCTGGCCAGCGCCGGCACCGGCGGCATGCACGTCGACCTCGACACCGTCCCGCTGCGCGACAGCACGCTGACGCCCGCCGAGATCCTGATGAGCGAGTCGCAGGAGCGCATGTGCGCCATCGTCGAGCCGGGCAAGGTCGAGCAGTTCCTCGCCGTCTGCCGGAAGTGGGACGTCCGCGCCGCCGTCATCGGTGAGGTCACCGACGGCGACCGGCTGACCGTCGACTGGCACGGCGAGCGCATCGTCGACGTCCCGCCGCGCACCGTCGCCCACGAGGGCCCGGTCTACGAGCGGCCGATGGCCCGCCCGGCCGACCTCGACGCGCTGCAGGCCGACGACCCCGCCCGGCTGCCCCGGCCCACCACGGCGGCCGAGCTGCAGGCGCACTGGCTGGCCGTCGTCAGCAGCCCGGACGGCGCGGACAAGAGCTGGGTCACCGAGCAGTACGACCGCTACGTGCGCGGCAACACGGTGCTCGCCCAGCCCGAGGACGCCGGCGTCGTCCGCATCGACGAGCAGTCGCACCGCGGCATCGCGCTGTCGCTGGACGGCAACGCCCGCTTCGCCCGCCTCGACCCCTACGCCGGCGCGCAGCTGAACCTGGCCGAGGCCTACCGCAACGTCGCGGCCACCGGCGCGAAGCCGCTGGCGGTCACCAACTGCCTGAACTTCGGCTCGCCGGAGAACCCCGAGGTCATGTGGCAGTTCGCCGAGGCCGTCCGCGGCCTGGCCGACGGCTGCCGTGCGCTGGGCCTGCCGGTCACCGGCGGCAACGTGAGCCTCTACAACCAGACCGGCGACGTCGCCATCAACCCGACGCCGGTCATCGGCGTGCTGGGCGTGCACGAGGACGTGCGCACCCGCGTGCCCGCCGGCTGGCGGACGGCGGGGGAGACGGTCCTGCTGTTCGGCGAGACCCGGGCCGAGTTCGGCGGCTCCGCCTGGGCGAGCGTCGTGCACGGCCACCTCGGCGGCCGTCCCCCGGCACTGGACCTGGCGGCCGAGCGCGCCCTCGCCGACCTGCTCGGCGCACTCGGCGGGGAGGGGCTGGTCAGCTCCGCCCACGACCTGGCCGACGGCGGGCTGGCGCAGGCCCTCACCGAGTCCGCGCTGCGCTACGGCACCGGCGCCCGGCTCGCCCTGGACGACGACGTCTTCACCGCGCTGTTCAGCGAGTCCACGGCGCGGGTCGTCGTCACCACGTCCGACCCCGGCGGCGTGAAGCGCGCCGCGGAGTGGGCCGGCGTCCCGGTCACCGAGCTGGGGACGACGGGCGGCGACGCGCTCGTGCTGGACGGGCTGCTGGACCTGCCGCTGGCCGAGCTGCGAGCCGCGTGGAGCGCCACGCTCCCCGCCCTGTTCGGCGGGCCGGAGCACGGCACTCCGTCCACCGTCCCGGCGGGCACCGTCCCGACCAGCTGATGGCCGGCACCGCCCCCATCCCGGCCGAGGAGCTGCGGGCCGCCCTCGAGCCGGTGCGCGCGTGGCTCGACGGCGAGGCCGAGCGTCCGCCGCGGGCCGTCGTCGGCATCGCGGTGAAGACGAGCACCCGCTGGCTGGCCCAGCAGATGCCCGGCCGGTCGGTGGAGCTGCGGGTGCCGCCGCACGTCGCCGTCCAGTGCATCGAGGGGCCCCGGCACACCCGCGGTACGCCGCCCAACGTGATCGAGACCGACGCGGCCACCTGGCTGCGCCTGGCCAGCGGCCGGCTCGGGTGGGCCGACGCCGTCGCCGAGGGGAAGGTCGTCGCCAGCGGCAACCGCGCCGACCTGTCGCACCTGCTGCCGCTCCGGCCGCTGAGCCGCCCCTGACGGCCGTCGGGCATGCTCGACCTGCGGGCGGACCGGCCGCCCTCGCACGGAGGTGTCATGCAGGCGTCGTTCATGCCCGACGGGGACCTGCTGGTGCCGACGCCGACAGCAGCGAGCCCGTGGTCGGACGAGATGGTCAACGGCCACCACATCGGCGGTCTGGTGGCGTGGGGCGCGCAGCGCGACGAGCCGGACCCCGAGCTGCAGCTGGCCCGCATGACCGTCGACATGGTGCGCGCCGTGCCCATGCGGCCGCTGCGCGTCGAGACGCGCCCCGGCCGCGAGGGGCGCCGGCTCCGGGTGCTGGACGTCGCCGTCCTCGACGGGGACGTCGAGGTCATCCGGGGATCGGTCCTGCTGCTGCGCCGCTCCGAGCACCCGGACGCCGAGCCGTGGGCGCCCGAGCCGTGGGACGTCCCGCCGCCCGAGCAGATCGAGGGCACGGCCGGGGGGCCGATGCCGTGGGAGATCCGCAGGATCACGCCGTGGGGCGACGGCGGTCCGGGCAAGGTGTGGATGCGGGAGACGGCCGAGTTCGTCGCCGGGCAGCCGCTCACGCCGATGCTGCGCGCCGCGCTGATGGCCGACTTCACCAACCCGCTGGCCAACTCCGGCACGGGCGGGCTGGCGTTCATCAACGTCGACGTGACGATGTACCTGACGCGGGACCCGCGCGGTGAGTGGATCGGGATGGAGAGCGCCGGCCACCTCGGCGCCGACGGCATCGGGTTCGGCACCACCTGGATGTACGACCGGGAGGGCCGGATCGGCCACTGCGTCGCCGCCGCGCTGCCCGATCCGCGGATCAAGGCCCGCCACCGGTAGCGCGACGCCCCCGCCCGCGACGTCGCGGGCGGGGGCGCCGGGGTGCTGCGGGCCGTCAGCCGAAGAGCGCGCTGGCGGCCTTCACGGTGTTGTAGAGCCCGTACACGAGCGGCACGCCCACGAGCGCCCAGGCGAAGGCGATGAGCCCCACGGGGGTGTGGGTGGTGGGCTGCTCGTTCCCGGTCGGGTCGTTCCGTGTCGAGGCGGGGGTGCTCATCGGACCGTGCTCCGTTCGGGTGCGGCTGCGGCGGTGGGGACGTCGGTGGGCTTGGGCTCCCACCACTTGTCGGCGACCGGCTTGATCAGCAGGTTGGCCACGAAACCGACGGCCAGCAGGCCGACCATGATGAACAGCGCCGGCCGGTAGTCGCCGGCGACCAGCTCACCCGGGGTCCCGCGGGCGTCCAGGACGCCGTTGATGATCAGCGGACCGGCGATGCCGGCAGCCGCCCAGGCGGTCAGCAGCCGGCCGTGGATGGCACCCACCTGGTAGGTGCCGAACAGGTCGCGCAGGTAGGCCGGGACCGTCGCGAACCCGCCGCCGTAGAAGCTGATGATGATCGCGGCGGTCAGGACGAAGATCCAGGTGGCCGTGCTGCCGAGGGTGGCCAGGATGACGTACAGGATCATCCCGACACCCAGGTAGACCATGTAGATCGGCTTGCGCCCGATGTAGTCCGAGGTCGAGGACCACACGAACCGGCCCGCCATGTTGAACAGCGAGAGCAGGCCGACGAACCCGGCGGCCGTGGCGGCGAGGACCGTGGAGGTCGCACCGGTGCGGAAGAAGTCCTGGATCATCGGCGCGGCCTGCTCGAGGATGCCGATGCCGGCGGTCACGTTGCAGAAGAGCACCGTCCACAGCAGCCAGAACTGCGGCGTCCGGATCGCGTTGTTGGCGGACACGTTCTCCGTGGTCACCAGCGACTTCGACTTGACCGTGGCCGGGTCGAAGCCGTGTGGCCGCCAGTTCGGGGCGGGGACCCGGATGATGAACGCGCCGAACATCATGAAGACCAGGTAGATCAGGCCCAGGGTCAGGAACAGCCCGGCGACGCTCGCCCCGTCGGGCACGGTGCCGGCCGTCCCGTCGTAGCTCGGGTCGTACCAGTTCATCAGCTGGCGGGACAGCGGCGAGGCGATGAGGGCGCCGCCGCCGAAGCCCATGATCGCCATGCCGGTGGCCAGGCCCGGGCGGTCGGGGAACCACTTGATCAGGGTGGAGACCGGCGAGATGTAGCCGATGCCCAGGCCGATGCCGCCCAGGACGCCGTAGCCCAGGTACAGCAGCCACAGCTGATCGGTGTAGATGCCCAGGGCGCCGACGAGGAAGCCGGACACCCAGAAGACGGCGGAGGTGAACATCGCGGCTCGGGGGCCGTTCGTGTCCACCCACGTGCCGAACACCGCGGCCGACAGGCCGAGCATCACGATGGCGATCGAGAAGATGATCCCGATCTGGGTGAGGCTCGCGTCGAAGTGCTCCACGAGCGCGGTCTTGTAGACGCTGGTCGCGTACGCCTGGCCGATGGACAGGTGGACGGCGAGCGCGGCCGGCGGGATCAGCCACCGGTTGAAGCCTGGCCGGGCGATGATGCGCTCTCGGGACAGGAAGGCGGGAACGGCCACGGACACGACCTCCGGGACGGGACGCGGCGCGGCCGGTCGGACGCGCCTCGGTCGTGCACGGTGGTGCGTGTCACAACCGGAGAGAACGTACGACGCCTGCAGGGTGCTCGCGCGCTCAATCGGCGACCGTGACGAACGCGTGACCGCGGACCCGTGCGCGGGACCGCCGGGTCGGCCCGCGCCTCCCCGCCTAGGCTCGGGGCATGGCCTACGAGGTGGAGGGCGTCGTCGCCCGTAGCAAGGGTGCCCCGGTGACGATCGAGACGATCCTGGTGCCCGACCCCGGGCCGGGCGAGGCGGTCGTCGACATCGCGGCGTGCGGCGTATGCCACACCGACCTGCACTACCGCGAGGGCGGCATCAACGACGACTACCCGTTCCTGCTGGGTCACGAGGCCGCCGGCACCGTCGCCGCCGTCGGCGAGGGCGTCACCGACGTCGCGGTCGGTGACTACGTGGTCCTCAACTGGCGGGCCGTCTGCGGGCAGTGCCGCGCCTGCCTCAAGGGCGAGCCGAAGTACTGCTTCGACACCCACAACGCCGCGCAGAAGATGACGCTGGCCGACGGCACCGAGCTCTCCCCGGCCCTCGGCATCGGGGCCTTCGCCGAGAAGACGCTGGTGCACTCCGGCCAGTGCACCAAGGTCGACCCGGCCGCGCCGCCGGCGTCCGCGGGTCTGCTCGGCTGCGGCGTCATGGCCGGCGTGGGCGCCGCCATCAACACCGGCGCGGTCCAGCGCGGCGAGAGCGTCGCGGTCTTCGGCTGCGGCGGCGTCGGCGACGCCGCGATCGCCGGGGCGAAGCTGGCCGGCGCGACGACGATCATCGCCGTCGACATCTCCGACACCAAGCTCGAGTGGGCGAAGAAGTTCGGCGCCACGCACACGGTGAACTCGACGGACACGGACGCCGTCGAGGCGATCAAGGCGCTGACCGGCGGGTTCGGCGTGGACGTGGCCATCGACGCCGTCGGGCACCCGAAGGTGTTCGAGCAGGCCTTCTACGCCCGCGACCTGGCCGGGCGCGTGGTCATGGTCGGTGTCCCGACGCCGGACATGGAGATCACGCTGCCGGCCATCGAGATCTTCGGCGGGGGCGGGTCGATCAAGTCCTCCTGGTACGGCGACTCCCTGCCCAGCCGCGACTTCCCGATGCTGATCGACCTGTACCTGCAGGGTCGGTTCGACCTCGACGCGTTCGTCTCCGAGACGATCGGGCTCGGGGACGTCGAGGAGGCCTTCGAGAAGATGCACAAGGGTGAGGTCCTGCGCTCCGTGGTGGTGTTCGACAAGTGAGCACCGCACGGATCGACAAGGTCGTCGTCCCCGGCGTCTTCTCCCTGGACGGGCAGGACTTCGAGGTCGAGAACAACGTCTGGCTCGTCGGGAACGACGACGAGGTGCTCGTGATCGACGCGCCGCACGACGCCGCCCCGATCGTCGAGGCGGTCGGCGGACGGACGGTCACCGCGATCGTGCTCACGCACGGGCACAACGACCACATCACCGCAGCGCCCGCGCTGCGCGAGGCCACCGGCGCCCCGATCTGGTTCCACCCCGCCGACCGGATGCTCTGGGACATGACGTTCGAGGGTGGCGGCGGGGATGCGGGCAGAGCTGCGGCGCCGGACCAGGACCTGGTCGCCGGCACGCGGTTCGCCGTCGCCGGGACCACGCTCACCGCCCTGCACACCCCGGGGCACTCGCCGGGCAGCACGTGCCTGCACGCCGCGGACCTGGCCACCGTGTTCACCGGGGACACGCTGTTCTGCGGCGGTCCGGGCGCCACCGGCCGCTCGTTCAGCGACCACCCGACGATCGTGAACTCGATCCGCGCCCAGCTGTTCAGCCTGCACGGCGACACGGTCGTGAGGACCGGGCACGGCGACGACACGACGATCGACGCGGAACTGCGGAACGTCGCCGGCTGACCCGCGACACGGCGATGAGCTGCGCCGACACGCAGCGGAGTGACGGGGACCACCGCGCGCGGTCTGGGCAGCACGTCCCGCGCCGGTACTCTCTGGGGGTGCCTCGCGGTGATGGACGGCTCACGCACGACCTCGACCCCCAATCCCCCGGACCTCAGGACGCCTGTGGCGTCTTCGGCGTCTGGGCCCCGGGCGAAGAGGTCGCGAAGCTGACCTATTTCGGTCTGTACGCCCTCCAGCACCGCGGTCAGGAGGCGGCCGGGATCGCGGTGTCCGACGGCACGTCCGTGGTCGTCTACAAGGACCTCGGGCTGGTCAGCCAGGTCTTCGACGAGGCGACGCTGGGCAGCCTGCGCGGCCACCAGGCCGTCGGCCACACCCGCTACTCCACGACCGGCGCCTCCACCTGGGAGAACGCACAGCCGACGTTCCGCACCACCGAGGCCGGCACCGGCCTGGCGCTGTGCCACAACGGGAACCTGGTCAACACCGCAGAGCTGGCCGTCAAGGCCGCCGACGCGGGCGTGCCGGGCGCGTTCGTGGCGACGAACGACTCCGACCTGATCACCGCACTCATCGCCGCCCGCCCCGACCTCTCGGTCGAGGCCGCCGCGATGGAGGTGCTGCCGCAGCTGCGCGGCGCGTTCAGCCTCACCTTCATGGACGAGGACACCCTCTACGCCGCCCGCGACCCGCAGGGCGTCCGCCCGCTCGTGCTCGGCCGACTGGAGCGCGGCTGGGTCGTGGCCAGCGAGACCGCGGCGCTGGACATCGTCGGCGCCTCCGTGGTGCGCGAGGTCGAGCCCGGTGAGCTCATCGCCATCGACGAGAACGGGCTGCGCAGCCAGCACTTCGCGCCGGCCCAGCCCAAGGGCTGCGTCTTCGAGTACGTGTACCTGGCCCGGCCGGACACCACGATCTCCGGCCGCGGCGTGCACGCGGCCCGGGTGGAGATCGGCCGGCGGCTGGCGAAGGAGCACCCTGTCGAGGCCGACCTGGTCATCCCGGTGCCGGAGTCCGGCACCCCGGCGGCAGTCGGCTACGCCCAGGCCTCGGGCATCCCCTACGGCCTGGGCCTGGTCAAGAACTCCTACGTCGGGCGCACGTTCATCCAGCCCAGCCAGACCATCCGGCAGCTGGGCATCCGGCTCAAGCTCAACCCGCTGCGCGACGTCATCCGCGGCAAGCGGCTGGTCGTCGTCGACGACTCGATCGTCCGCGGCAACACCCAGCGGGCCCTCGTCCGGATGCTGCGCGAGGCGGGCGCCGTCGAGGTGCACGTCCGCATCGCCTCGCCGCCGGTGAAGTGGCCCTGCTTCTACGGCATCGACTTCGCCAGCCCGGCGGAGCTGGTCGCCAACGGCCTGGACATCGACGGCGTGCGCGCCTCGGTCAACGCCGACTCGCTGGGCTACGTCTCCGAGCAAGGGCTGATCGCCGCGACCGAGCAGCCGGCCAACCGGCTCTGCACCGCCTGCTTCACCGGGGAGTACCCGATCCCGCTGGAGCAGCCCGAGGTGCTCGGCAAGCACGTGCTCGAGGGCATCGAGAGCCGCGCGCTGACCGGGTGGACCGGTCAGCAGGCCGGCAGCGCCACGGTCCCCGGCGGCGCCGAGGACGCCCTCCTCCGCCCGTGACCGGCGCCGAGTTCACCTACGCCGCGTCCGGCGTCGACATCGACGCCGGCGAGCGCGCGGTCACGCTGATGAAGTCGGCGGTCGAGCGCACCAACCGCCCCGAGGTGGTCGGTGGCCTGGGCGGCTTCGCCGGGCTGTTCGCGCTGGACACCGCGAAGTACCGCAGGCCCCTGCTGGCGTCGTCCACCGACGGGGTCGGCACGAAGATCGCCCTCGCGCGGCAGCTGGACCGGCACGACACCGTCGGCATCGACCTGGTCGCCATGGTCGTCGACGACCTGGTGGCCTGTGGCGCCGAGCCGCTGTTCCTGCAGGACTACGTGGCCTGCGGCAAGGTCGTCCCCGAGCGGATCGCGGCGATCGTCACCGGCATCGCGGCCGGGTGCACGCTGGCCGGTGCCGCCCTGGTGGGCGGGGAGACGGCCGAGCACGGCGACCTGATGGACGCCGACGAGTACGACCTCGCCGCCACCGCCGTCGGCGTGGTGGAGGCCGACGCCGTCCTGGGCCCGGAGCGGGTCCGCGCCGGGGACGCCGTCGTCGCGATGGCGTCGTCCGGGTTGCACTCCAACGGCTACTCCCTGGTGCGGCGCGTCGTCGCCGCGGCGGGGCTGGACCTGCACGCCACCCCGGCCGGCCTGCAGAGGCCGCTCGGCGAGGAGCTGCTCGAGCCCACGCGCATCTACGCCCTGCAGTGCCTGGCGCTGGTCGAGCGGCACGGCGTGGACGCCGTGCACGCCTTCGCGCACATCACCGGCGGTGGGCTGGCCGGCAACACGGCACGCGTGGTGCCCGACGGTCTCCAGGCGGTGCTGGACCGGGGCACGTGGGCCCTCCCGCCGGCGGTGCACCTGCTCGAGGAGCACGGGGTGCCGCGCGCGGAGTCCGAGCGCGCCTTCAACTGCGGCGTCGGCATGGTGGCCGCCGTCGCACCGCAGATCGCCGACGACGTGGTCGCGCAGCTCACCGCGGCGGGCGTGCCCGCCTGGGTCGCGGGCAGCGTCGAGCCGCGCTCGGGGAACGACGCGGCACGGCTGGTCGGCTCCTACCGCTGAGCGTCGGGCGCCACCCGCTACCGGGGCCCTGACCGCACGAAGCACCGCCTCGCCCGGAGGCGAGGCGGTGCTGTCGAGCCGGACGGGGAACCGGCCGCGTCAGCGGCTGGCGGCCCAGTCGTCGCCGGAGTCGTCGTCCGCCCAGCGATCGGCGTACTCGTCGTCTTCCTCGTCCTCGTCGTCGTCCGTGGCCGCGCTGGGCGCGGTGTAGGTCGACGACGAACCGGCCAGCTCCCGCTGCAGCGCGGTCAGGTCGGTGTTGGGTGAGCTGTACTTGAGCTCACGGGCCACGCGTGTCTGCTTGGCCTTCGCTCGGCCGCGCCCCATCGGCTCGACCCCCTCGCTACGGAGTGCGGGCGTCCGGCCCCGTGGGCGTGACGGCCCGCGTGGCGACCCCGGCTGAGTGACTATGTCTCGGACAACATTACGACACGGATCCCGGGCGGGTGCACGTCCCCTCCCCGGACGGGTGCACCCGGGTGGTGCGACGTCAGCGGGGCAGCCGGATCGTGGCCAGCCGGCCCACCGAGCGGATCCGCTCCTCGGCCAGCCGGTCGGCCGCGACGGCCGGGGAGAGGCCGTCGGCGTCGGCCGCACGGAACACCCGCTGGGCGACGTCGAGGATCCCCGCCGCCCGGGCGCGGGCGCGCTCGAAGGAGAACCCGTGCCGCTCGTCCTCGACCTGGATGACGCCGCCGGCGTTCACCAGGTAGTCGGGGGCGTACAGGATCCCGCGGGCGCCCAGCTCGTCGGCCATCCCGGGGGCGGCCAGCTGGTTGTTGGCGCCGCCGCAGACGATCCGCGCGGGCAGCGCGGCCACGGTGGGACCGTCGAGCGCGCCGCCCAGGGCGCACGGCGCGTACACGTCGTGCGGCGTACCGACCAGCGCGGCGGTGTCGGCCACCGCCCGCACCTGGGGGTGCCGGCTGCGGACGCGCTCGACCGCGGCGGGGTCGACGTCGGTGATGACGAGCTCGGCGCCGTCGGCCACCAGCAGGTCGACCAGCTCCGAGCCGACCTTGCCGACGCCCGCCACCGCCACCGTGCGGCCGGCGAGCGTCGGCTGCCCCCAGCAGTGCAGCGCCGCGGCGCGCATGCCCTGGAAGACGCCGTAGGCGGTGAGCACGGAGGAGTCGCCGCAGCCGCCGTAGGCCAGCGAGCGTCCGTGCGCGAAGCGTGTCTCGCGGGCGACCACGTCCAGATCGGCGTTGAAGGTGCCGACGTCGCAGGCGGTGAGATACCGCCCGCCCAGGGCCTCGACGAACCGGCCGTAGGCGCGCAGCAGCGCCTCCGTCTTGTCCGTGCGGGGATCCCCGATGATCACCGCCTTGCCGCCGCCGAGGTCCAGCCCGGCGAGGCTGTTCTTGTACGACATGGCCCGGGACAGCCGCAGCGCGTCGGCGACGGCGTCGTCCTCGGTGGCGTACGGGTAGAAGCGGGTGCCGCCCAGCGCGGGGCCCAGCGCGGTGGAGTGGATCGCGATGACGGCCCGCAGGCCGGACGCCGGGTCGCTGCAGAAGACGACCTGCTCGTGGTCCGAGCCCAGAATGTCCACGGCGCCGAGCGTAGGACCACCGCACCGTTCCCCGGTGCGTCGTACCGGTCGGGCACGCCCGGTGCCCCGGCGGCAGGCATGATGTCCCGTCGGACATCGGCGGAGGGCAGCGCAGCTCCTCCGCGGCACACAGGAGGACTCCCATGCCCGCACCCCGGCGACTTCTCGCGATCGCGCTGGCCGCTCCGCTGCTCCTGGCGGGGTGCACCACCGACGGCGGCGACGACGCCGGCGGCGGGGGCCCGGCGGACGGCGGCGGTGGGGACGGGGACCTGTCCTTCTCGGTCATCACGCACGGCTCGGCCGGTGACGCGTTCTGGGACGTCGTGCAGAACGGCGCCGAGGCCGCCGGGGAGGACCTCGGCATCGACGTCGACTACCAGAGCGACGGCGACCCGCAGCGCCAGGCGCAGCTCATCGACGCCGCGGTCAACCAGGACGTGGACGGCATCGTGGTGTCGATGGCCAACCCCGACGCGATCCAGGAGTCGGTGGAGGCCGCGGTCGCCGCCGGCATCCCGGTGGTCACCATCAATTCGGGCGGCGACCGGTCGGCGGAGTTCGGCGCCATCGGCCACGTCGGGCAGGACGAGGTCGTCGCGGGGCGAGGTGCCGGCGAACGCCTCGGGCGGGACGGTGCGACCAGCGTGCTGTGCGTCACCCACGAGGCCGGCAACATCGGCCTGGACCAGCGCTGTTCGGGCGCGTCGCAGGGCTTCGCCGCCGAGGGCTCGGCGCCCGGCAACTTCACCGTGATGCAGGTGGACATCAACGACCTGACCGGCGCCCAGTCGGCCATCACGGCGCAGCTGCAGGCGGACGAGTCGATCGACGCGGTGCTCACCCTGAACTCGGCGGTCGCCGCCGTCGCCGTCGAGGCCGTCTCCGACGCCGGGGCCGAGGCCGAGGTCGCGACCTTCGACCTGAACCAGGACGTCATCAGCGGCATCCAGGACGGCTCGATCGCCTTCGCCGTGGACCAGCAGCAGTACGAGCAGGGCTACCTGCCGGTCGTGATGCTCAAGCTCTACGCGGAGAACCTCAACACCGTCGGCGGCGGTCAGCCGGTGCTCACCGGCCCCGGGATCGTCGACTCCTCGAACGTCGACGAGATCGCCGACCTGGCCTCGGCCGGCACGCGCTGAGCACCGCGGGAGCACCGCTCCCGGTGGGCACCGGGGAGGCGGGGGAGCCGTCGACGCGGCGGGCCGACGAGCGGCTGACCGCCGCCGGCCCGTTGCGCCGGCTGCTGGTCAGGCCCGAGCTCGGGGCGCTGGTCGGCGCGGTCGCGGTGTTCACCTTCTTCGCCGTGCAGTCCGAGGTCTTCCGCTCCGCCCGCGGCATCGCCAACTGGCTCGACCCGGCCTCGACGCTCGGGATCATGGCGGTGGCCGTCGCGCTGCTGATGATCGGCGGGCACTTCGATCTGTCGGCCGGCGTCATGACCGGGACGACGGCGCTGACCGTGGCGATCGTCGCGGTGGAGTTCGAGCAGAACATCTGGGTGGCCATCGGCATCTCGCTCGGAGTGGCCCTGCTGATCGGCTTCTTCAACGGCTGGCTGGTGACCCGCACCGGCCTGCCCAGCTTCATCATCACGCTGGGCACGTTCCTGATGCTCCAGGGGCTCAATCTCGGGTTGACGAAACTCCTGACCGGCACGGTCACCGCCGGTGGGCTGGCCTCGGCGCCCGGGTTCGGCAGTGCGGAGTGGGTCTTCGCCTCGCGCATGACCATCCTCGGCGCGGAGGTGCGCGTCGCGGTCCTGTGGTGGGTGCTGTTCACGGCCCTGGCCACCTGGGTGCTGCTGCGCACGCGCTTCGGCAACTGGGTCTTCGCGACCGGCGGCGACGAGGTCGCCGCCCGCAACGTCGGCGTCCCGGCCCGGCGGACGACGATCACCCTGTTCATGACCACGGCTGCCGCCGCGTGGTTCGTCGGGACGACGCTGGCCGTGCGGCTGACCTCGGTGCAGGCGAACACCGGCATCGGCCAGGAGCTGATCTACATCGTGGCGGCCGTGATCGGCGGCTGCCTGCTCACCGGCGGCTTCGGCTCGGCGATCGGCGCCTCCCTGGGCGCGCTGGTCTTCGGCATGACCCTGCTGGGCATCCCGTACCTGCGCTGGGACGCCGACTGGTTCTACTTCTTCCTGGGGGCCATGTTGCTGCTCGCGGTGCTGGCCAACCGGCTCGTCCGGCGGTCCGCCGAGGCGGCCCGGCGATGAACCCCCCACCCACCCCGCCGGTGACCGCCCCGGACCCCGCTGCGCCGCTGCTGGAGCTGCGCGGCGTCGGCAAGGACTACGGCTCGGTCATCGCCCTCGACGGCATCAGCACGAGCGTGCGGGCCGGCGAGGTCACCTGCGTGCTGGGGGACAACGGGGCGGGCAAGTCCACGCTGATCAAGATCCTGGCCGGCGTGCACCGCGCCGACCGCGGGCAGCTGCTGCTGGACGGCCGGCCGGCCGACTTCGGCTCGCCGCGGGAGGCGCTCGACGCGGGGATCGCGACGGTCCACCAGGACCTGGCGATGATCCCGCTGATGGCGATCTGGCGGAACTTCTTCCTGGGGGCCGAGCCCACCCGAGGCCGCGGCCCCTTCCGGCGGTTCGACGCGGCCCGGGCGAAGGAGATCACCCGCCGGGAACTGGCCGCCATGGGCATCGACCTCCGCGACCCCGACCAGCCGGTGGGCACCCTGTCGGGCGGTGAGCGGCAGTCGGTGGCGATCGCCCGGGCGGTGCACTTCGGCGCCCGGGTGCTGATCCTGGACGAGCCGACCTCCGCGCTGGGTGTGCGGCAGGCCGGCGTCGTGCTGCGCTACGTGGCCCAGGCGCGCGACCGCGGGGTCGGCGTCGTGCTCATCACCCACAACCCCCATCACGCCCATCCCGTGGGGGACCGCTTCCTCGTGCTGAACCGGGGCCGCAGCCTGGGGTCGTTCGCGAAGGCCGACGTCAGCCGGGACGAGCTCACCCGGTTGATGGCCGGCGGAGCCGAACTGGACCAGTTGGCGCACGAGCTCGAGCGGCCGTCGACCTGATCGTGTCGACATACTGACCGCACCGAGACGGTCACTCACCGTTCTCATTTGGGCGCGTCCCGTGTTGCGCGTGTTGCCTTTGTGACTCCTGGTGACGGTGCAACTCTCGCTGGGCACCAACCCCATTCCCCTTCCCCGGGAGCGAGTCATGTTCCAGCGCCGACCGGCGACCGCGCACCCCGGTGCCCGGCGCCCCCGTCCGGCCCGATCCCTACGGACCGGTCTGGTGGCGGTCCTGGCCGGGACGACGCTGGTGGTCACCGCCGTGCCCGCGCTCGCCGCACCGCCGCCGCCGAACCCGACCGACAGCCAGCTCGGTGACGCCAAGGCCCAGCAGGACGCCGCGGCGGCCGAGGTCGGACGCATCGCCGGCCTGGTGACCGCTGCCGAGGCCGAGCTCGAGCGCGTGGGCTACCAGGCCGAGGCGGCCGGCACCGCCTACGAGGTGGCCAACCAGGCGCTGCAGGCGGCGCAGGAGAGGGCCGACGAAGCGGCCGCACTGCTGCGGCAGGCCGCCGACGCGGTCGCCGCCGCACAGGTCCGCATCGCCCACTTCTCCCGCGACAGCTACATCACCGGCCCGTCGATGAGCACCACGGCGGTGCTGCTGGACGCGCGAGGTCCCTCCGAGCTGATCCAGCGCGCCGCGATGCTGGACTACGTCGCCGCCGACAAGGTGGACGTCCTGGCCGGGATGGAGGTCGCGCGCATCGCGCAGGCCACCGCCGAGTCGCAGGCACGCACCGCGCGGGACGAGATGGCGGCCGCCGAGGAGAGCGCGGCGGCGGCGAAGGCGGCGGCGGACGCGCAGGTCGCCGTCCAGCGCGGCGCCTACGCCGAGATCGAGGCGCAGAAGGCGGTCTACGAGCAGCAGTTCGAGGACGCCAACATCCGGTTGCTGCAGCTGCAGGGCGCCCGGAACGCCCACCAGCAGTGGCAGCAGCAGCAGGCGGCCGAGGAGGCCGCGCGGCGCCAGGCGGCGGAGCGGGCCGCGGCCGAGGCAGCTGCCGCTGCGGCGGCTGCCCGCAACACCAGCTCCGGCGGCGGAGGCGGTGGCGGCGGTGGCGGCTCGTCCGCCGGCCCCGTCCGTGGCGACAGCGGTGGCTCGTCCGGCGCCTACGTGAAGCCGACGTCGGGCCGGGTGTCGAGTTGCTTCGGCGCACGGTGGGGGACCTTCCACGGTGGCGTGGACATCGCCGCCCCGATCGGCACCCCGGTCTACAGCGCCCACTCCGGCGTGGTGCAGCGTGCCGGCCCGGCCACCGGGTTCGGGTACGCCGTCTACATCCTGGGCGACGACGGCTACGTCACCGTCTACGGCCACGTGCACAAGTACTTCGTCCGCGCCGGGGAACGGGTGCGGGCCGGTGAGGTCATCGCCGAGGTCGGGAACCGGGGGCAGTCGACCGGGCCGCACCTGCACTTCGAGGCCCACCCGCGGGGCGTCCTGCACGGCGGGCAGACCGACCCGGTGCGCTGGCTGAACGCCCGCGGCATCACCGTCGGCGGCTGCGGAGGCTGAGGCCGGCATGGCAGAAGGACCTCCCTGCCCCCCACCGCTCGCAGGCTCGCGCTGGGACCCTGCAGGGAGGCCGGCAATGACGCGGGTGGTCGCAGCCGGAACCGCGGGGCTAGCGTGCCTCGCGTGAACGCCCCGCTCGATCCGCGCACCAGCTGGCAGCTCCCGGCCTTCGGCGGCATGCCGCGCACCGCCGACCTGGAGCCGCTGGTCACCCGTGTCCTGGCGCCCAACCCGTCGGGGATGACCCTCGACGGCACCAACAGCTACCTGGTGGGCGCACCGGGCAGCGGCCAGGCCGTGCTGGTCGATCCCGGCCCCGACGACCCGGCCCACCTCGACGCGGTGGAGGCGGCGCTGGCCGCCCGCGGCGCGCGGTGTGCCGCGGTGCTGGTCACCCACCACCACGGCGACCACGCCGAGGCGGCGCTGCCGTGGTCGGCCCGGTTCGGCGTGCAGGTGATGGCCGGGAGCGGCGAGGTCGCCGGCCCCGACGGCCGCGTCCTCACGGGCGGGGACCGGCTGCGGCTGGCCGGCACCACGCTCGACGTCGTCCCGACCCCCGGGCACTGCGCGGACCACCTGGCCTTCCGCCTGGAGTCCGGCGCCGTCCTGGTCGGCGACCACGTCCTGGGCCGCGGCACGTCGGTGGTGACCCACCCCGAGGGCGACGTGGTCGCCTACCTGGAGTCGCTGCGGACCGTGCGCGACCTGGGCCCCAGCGCCCTCTACTGCGGCCACGGGCCCGAGCTGACCGAGGACCCCGGCGCGGTCCTCGAGTACTACCTCGCCCACCGGGCCTACCGGGAGGGGCAGGTGCTGGCGGCCCTGCGGGGCGGGGCGACGACGGTGGACGAGCTCGTGGCGACCATCTACGCGGAGGTGCCACGGTCGGTCTGGTTCGCGGCGGCCCAGTCGACGCGGGCGACCCTCGACAAGCTGAGCGCCGAGGGGCGGGTCGAGCAGGCCCCTGACGGAACGGTGCGCCCGGCGTGAGCGCCGCGAGAACGACGGTCGAGCGAGCATCGCAGGGAGCGCCAGCGACCGAGGAGCGGAACGAGACCGGAGTCGAGCAGTGAGCACCGTTCCCGTGGTGCGGAGCGCGGACAGCGAGCAGGACCAGCGCCGGGCGGCCGCGGCGCTCGCGGCCGCAGGGGTCCGCCGCGGGGACCGGCTGCTCGTCTCCGCCGCCGCGTCGCCGGCGCTGCTGGCCGTCGTCCTCGGCGCCCTGCGCACCGGCGTCGTCCCCGTCGTCCTGGATCCGGGGCTGCCGGCCGCGGAGCGGGCGGCGCTCGCCGAGGACGCCGACGCGGCCCTGGACGTGGGGGACGACCCCGCGCAGCTGCTCTCCGGGTCGGAGCAGGCGGAGCTCGCGGACGTGCCGCTGGCCCGTCCCATGCACTACACCTCCGGGACGACCGGGCGGCGCAAGGGCGTGTGGTCCGGCGTGCTGACCGACGACGACGCCCGGGCGCTGGCCGCCGAGGAGATCGAGCTCTGGGGGTTCGACCGGTACGACCGGCACCTGGTGCTCTCGCCGCTGCACCACAGTGCGCCGCTGCGGTTCGCGATCCACACCCTGCTCGCCGGGGGCGAGGTCCTGCTGCCCGGCCCGTTCGACGCGGCCCGGGCGGCCGAGGCGATCAGCGCGCTGCGACCCACGACCACCTTCTGCGTGCCGACCCACCTGCAGCGCCTGACGGCCCGCGGCGACGTGGAATGGTCGTCCTTCCGCCGGCTCGTGCACGCCGGCGCGCCCTGCCCGGAGCCGCTCAAGCGCGCGGTGCTCGAGGCGCTCCCCGAGGGCTCCGTGTGGGAGTTCTACGGCTCCACCGAGGCCCAGTTCACCGTCTGCTCGCCCGAGGACTGGTTCGCCTTCCCGGGCAGCGTCGGCCGGGCGCGGCCGGGACGGCGCCTGGAGACCGACGAGCGCGGCCAGCTGTGGTGCGCGGTGCCCCGCTGGGCTCGGTTCGAGTACTGGCGGGCCCCGGAGAAGACAGCGGCGGCGTGGCGCGGCGAGCGCGTCACCGTCGGCGACCTCGGCCGCATCGACGACGACGGCGTGGTCTGGCTGGACGGGCGCCGCGAGGACCTGGTGATCTCCGGCGGCGTGAACGTCTACCCGGCCGAGGTCGAGGCCGTGCTCGACGCGCACCCGGACGTCGTGGAGAGCGCGGTCTTCGGCGTGCCCGACCCGGAGTGGGGTCAGCGCGTGGTGGCTGCCTACGTGGGCGACGCCGACGTCCAGGAGCTGACCACATGGGCCCGGGAACGGCTCGGGGCCGCCAAGCGCCCGAAGGGCCTGCACCAGGTGGAGGAGCTGCCGCGGACCTCGACCGGCAAGGTGCGCCGGCTGGACCTGCCCGGAGCGCTCGGGCTCGACGGTGCCTGACCTGCCGGAGGGTGGACATGGCCGCCCCTGAGGGGGCGTGGGACGTCGTCGTCGTCGGCGCCGGCACGTCCGGCTGCGCGATGGCTGCCCGGCTCGCCGATGCCGGCCGCCGGGTGCTGCTGCTGGAGGCCGGCCCGGTGCCGGTGGCGACCGCGGACTGGCCCCCCGAGATGCGCGACCCGACCAGCCTGGCCGCCACCGCGCCCGGCCATCCCGCCAACTGGGACCTGGCCGCCGAGGTGCGCCCGGGCCAGGCCGTCCGGGTGCCCCGCGGCCGCATCGCCGGCGGGTCCAGCGCGCTGAACGCGGCGGTGTGGGTCCGGGCCACGCGTGCCGACCTCGACGGCTGGGCCGCCGCCGGGAACCCGCTCTGGGCGCACGACCGGGTGCTGCCGGCCTTCCGCAGGTCGGAGGCGGACGCCGACTACGGCGACGGGCCGGCGCACGGGGCGGACGGACCGGTGCCCGTGCGCCGGCTGCCGAGCCCCTCGCCGCTGGCCGACGCCTTCGCGGCGGCGAGCACCGAGCTCGGCTTCCCGGCCGAACCGGACAAGAACGGCGACGCCGCACCGGGGTACGGGCCCATCCCGTTCAACGTCGACGGCGGCGTGCGGATCAACACCGCGATGGCCTACCTCGCCCCCCGGCGGCAGCTGCCGGCGCTCACCGTGAGCGGCGGGACGGTCGTGCGCCGGGTCCTGGTGGAGCGGGGCCGGGCGGTGGGCGTGCTCACCGACGACGGGCCGGTCCGCGCGGGCGAGGTGGTGCTCAGCGCCGGCGCGGTGGGCTCGGCGCACCTGCTGCTGCTCTCCGGCCTCGGCCCCGCCGTCGAGCTGGCCGCGGCGGGACTCGACGTCGTCGCCGATCTGCCCGGGGTGGGCACCGCCTTCAGCGACCATCCGCTGGTGTACCTGCCCTACCGGCCGACGCCGGGGCTGTCCGCCTCCGCGTTCCCGCTGCACGGCGTCCTGCACGCACCCGTCGACGGCGGAGGCGAGGTCGAGGTGCTGCCCTGGCTGCGGCCCTTCGACGCCGATGCCGAGCCGATGGTGGGCGTCGGGCTCCAGCGCCCCGTGTCCCGGGGCCGGCTGGGCCTGGACCCGCGCCGGTCCTCGGGACCGCCGCGACTGGCGTACCGGTACCTGACCGAGGAGGCCGACCGGCGGGGCCTGCGCACCGGTGTGCGCCTCACGTCCGCGCTGCTGGGGACGGCCGCGTTCGCGGGGACGGCCACGCCGTCGACGGCGCTGCCTGCTGCGGTGCTGGAGGACGACGCCGCCCTGGACGGCTGGATCGCGGCCCGGATCGGCACGGCGGTGCACCTGTCCGGCACCGCGCCGATGGGTGCGGACACCGATCCCGGCGCGGTCGTGGACCAGCACCTGCGGGTCCGTGGCGTCGCCGGGCTGCGCGTCGTCGACACCTCCGTGCTCCCGTGGGTGCCCAGCAGGGGCACCGCGGCGACGGCGGTGATGGTGGGGGAGCGGGCCGCGGAGCTGATGACCGCGGGCTGAGCCGGTGGACGGCGGGCCGGAGCGGTGCGGCAGTGTGAGCGCCATCACCACCGCCCCGTCCCCAGGAGGAACCGTGCCGCAGGTCCAGACCGTGCGAGGCCCCGTCGACGTCGCCGAGCTCGGCCAGACGCTGATGCACGAGCACGTCTTCGTGCTCACCGCCGACGTGCAGCAGAACTATCCGGAGGAGTGGGGGAGCGAGGACCAGCGCGTCGCCGACGCCGTCGAGAAGCTGCAGGCGCTGGCGGCCGTCGGCGTCCGGACGATCGTCGACCCGACCGTGGTCGGGCTGGGCCGCTACATCCCGCGGATCCAGCGCATCGCCGAGCAGGTCGACCTCAACATCGTCGTCGCCACCGGCTGCTACACCTACGACGACGTGCCCTTCTTCTTCCACCACCGCGGGCCGGCGCTGAACGCGGCGGTCGGCGCCGAGGTGCCCGACCCGATGGTCGACCTGTTCGTGCGCGACGTGACCGACGGCATCGCCGGCACCGGTGTGCGGGCGGCCTTCCTCAAGTGCGCCATCGACGCTCCGGGCCTGACGCCGGGCGTGGAGCGCGTGATGCGGGCCGTGGCGAAGGCCCACCAAAGCACCGGCGTCCCCATCACGGTGCACACCCACCCCGGCACGCAGGCGGGACTGCTCGTGCAGCGGGTGTTCGGCGAGGAGGGCGTGGACCCGGGCCGCATCGTCCTCGGGCACAGCGGGGACTCGGCCGACGCCGACCACCTCAGCGCGCTGGCCGACGCAGGCTTCCTGCTGGGCATGGACCGGTTCGGGCTGTACCTGGACATGCCGTTCGAGGCGCGGGCCGACGTCGTCGTGGAGATGTGCCGTCGCGGCTACGCAGAGCGGATGGTGCTCTCCCAGGACGCCGCCTGCTACATCGACTGGATCGATCCCCAGGTGCTGGCGATGCTGCCCCAGTGGAACTACACGCACATCCACGCGGAGGTGCTCCCGTACCTGCGTGAGCACGGCGTGACCGAGGACCAGATCGACACGATGCTGGTGACCAACCCGCGGCGCTACTTCCAGCAGCCAGACTCGTGACCGGATCGTCCCGGCGGCGCGCAGTCCGCAGCCGCCGGGACGCCGGAGTCGGGGGCCCGCCCTGGATCAGCGGACGGCGGGCAGCTCGCTCGTCGACGTGGAGGCCATCGGTGCCCACGCGTCGGGGTGCGGCCGGCCGGCCTGGGCCACCCACGTCTCGCCCCGCCCGGTGGTCGTCGTGCGCGCGACCGTCGCCGGACGGGCGCTGAGGCTGACGATGAGGGCCAGCAGGACGAGCAGCCCCACGAGGACGGCGCAGAGAACCAGGAGCGTCGAGAGCATGTACAAAAAGTAGTGGTCCGGATCGGTCCGTGTCACCGGGGCGCGGCGGTCAGAATCCGCCGAACGTCGGCGGCAGGATCTGCACAACTCGCCGTCCGGCCACGGCATTCGGCCTGGACGGGGCACAGGAGTGCACGAGACGCCACGGGTCCGGACCCGGCCACCGTAGCGGTCCCCCCGGCGCAGCGGAACGGTGCGCCGACCCTCGGGCGACGGAGCCGCGTGGTCCCGGGATCCGGGGGTAGGGAGGGCGGGAGTCGAGGGTGGTGCGGGTCGAGAGGAGTCCACGTGGCAGACGTGTCGCGGGGGGCCGGCCGGGTCGTGGCCGTGCCGCTGGCCGCGCTGGCCCGGTGGCGGAACGGCAGGCCGATGCACCCGCGCGGGGCGGTGTTCTCCGCGGTCCTGGACCGGCACGGCGGCGACCGGCCCTGGGGTGTGGCCTTCCTCGACGCGACGTCGTGCGACGACGTCGTCGTCCGGCTGTCCCGGGGGGCGGGGCTGCCGGCTCCACTGCCCGACCTGCTCGGCCTCGCCGTGCGCGTGGACGGCGGTTCGGGCGAGCCGGTCGACCTGCTGCTCTCCACCACCGGCCGTGGCGCGCTGACGCGGGTGGTTCCGGCGCTCCGGCGCGACACGGCCTCGGTCTACGGCTCGATCATGGCCTACCGCTCGGCCGCCGGGCCGATCCGGTTGGCGGCGCTGCCCACCACCCAGGGGATCCCGTCCGAGCCGGGGCCGCTGGCCGAGTCGGTCCGTCGGCGGTCACTGGTCTTCGAGCTGGCCGCGGCTCGGGGCCTCGAGCCCTGGCGCCCGTTCGCCCGGCTCACGATCCACGATGCGGTACGGCCGCTCGACCCCGACCTGCGGTTCGACGCGGTGCGCCGTCCCCCGCCGGGCCTGTCGCCCGACGGCCCGCTCGCCCGCTTCCGGCAGCCCGCCTACGCGGCCGCGCAGGAGGCGAGGGGCGACGTCGGCACGCCGTCGTCCGCGCGAGCGCACTGACGGCTCGGATCCGGGTGCTCACCCGATGGAGTTGGTCACGGATTGACAACGAGGTGGCAGGGTAGGGAGACGAGCCGTCACCCCGCCGGAACCGCCTGACCGGGGTGCCCGCGCCGGGCACCGCGAACGCTGCGGTGCTCGAACGCCCGAGGAGCAGAACCCCGCCAGTGATGTCCGCAGACCCCGATCCCGGTGAGCCCTCTGCCGGGACGCCGAGCCCGCTCCGCGTGGCCAGCGTGCCGTTCAGCGACCGGTACGTCGACGCCGTGCTGCCCACGGGCGCGGTCCGCGTGGGTACGCCGGATGAGCCGAGCCGCTGGCTGGACGAGCGGTACCTGACCGAGCACGCCGCCGAGATCGACGTGCTGCACCTGCACAGCGGCTACGCCCACCTCGGCGTGCTGCAGCTCGAGCGCTGGGCCGAGGCGGTCCGGCGGCTGGGCGTGCCCCTGGTCGTCACGGTCCACCAGCTCCGCGACGCCGGGCAGAGCTCCCGCGCCCGGCACGACGCCCACCTGGAGTCGGTCCTGGGGACGGCGGAGGTCGTGCTCACGCTCACGCCGTCGGCCGCGGACGAGATCGCCGACCGCTACGGGCGCACCGCGATCGTGCTGGCGCACCCCTCCCTGGCCGTGCCGGACCCGGACCTGGGTGCCGAGCGGGGGCTCGTGGGCGTGCAGCTGGGCACGGCGTCGGCCGCGGTGCCCGATCCTGCGGCCGTGGCGCGCGCCGCGGCGTCCGGTGCCGTCTCCGGCGGTGGCCGACTGCGGGTGCTGGCGCCGGTGGGGTCGGACGTCGACCCCGGGGTGCGAGAGATGGCCGGGAACGGCGAGCTGGAGCTGGTGGTGCACCGGCCCGAGGAGGTGGCCGACCAGCTGCAGCAGCTGCACGTGGCGGTCCTCCCCGAGCGGTGCGGGACGCACTCCCGCGATCTGGAGGTCTGCCGCGACGTCGGCACCCGCGTGGTGGCGCCGAGCTGCGGCTTCTTCGCCGACCAGTGGTCGGAGGTCGTGACCTACGGGAACGACGAGGTCGACGGCCTGGACCCGGTGTCGCTGACCGCTGCGGTGTCGGCGGCGCTGACCCGGCCGATGCCGCGGCCGGCCGACCGGACGTGGCGCGGTGAGCAGGCCGAGGCGGTCCGGCGGGTGCACGCGGAGGTCTACGCCCAGGTGGCGGCGGACCGCAGCTGGGTCTGAGTCCGCGACCGGATCCGGTGGCGGGGGAAGAGAAGAGGGTGGGCAGGGGCGGGGTCGAACCGCCGACCTCTCACTTTTCAGGCGAGCGCTCGTACCGACTGAGCTACCTGCCCCTCCCGGTGCTCGCGCACCGGGTGGCGACCCTGACGGGACTCGAACCCGCGACCTCCGCCGTGACAGGGCGGCGCGCTAACCAACTGCGCTACAGGGCCTTGCTGTGGTGATGCTGTGCCCCCAACGGGGTTCGAACCCGTGCTACCGCCTTGAAAGGGCGGCGTCCTGGACCACTAGACGATGAGGGCTCGTTCTGCCGGGGGCAGGAGAAACAATACATGCCACCGGAGGGCGCTCCGCACCGGGGCGCCGGGTCGTGGCGCCAGGTCGGGGCGGGTCCGTCTGCGGCCTCAGCCCAGGGACGCGGTCAGCTCGATCCCGTCGGCGCTGACCGAGGAGCACTCGAGGTCCAGGCTGCCGGCCGAGACCTGCTCGCCCTGGGTGCAGGAGACGTCGGCGGAGCCGACGCGCAGCGAGGCGCGGCCGTCCTCCGTCCCGGTGAACGCCAGCGTGGTGCCCAGGAGCTCCACCTGTGCGTCGCTGCTCTGCAGGGTGACGGTGCACGAACTGGTCGTGCAGGTGACGTTCTCGGTGCCGAACGAGCACCCGGTCAGGGCGGTGAGGCCCAGCCCACCGGCGAGCAGCCCGCCGGCCAGGCGGGCGCGGGGCGTCGTGGTCACGGGCATGGCCGCAGCGTAGGTCCGCGGGGTCAGCCGGTCGGGGACGCCGGGCTGCTGTCGGCGTCCTCGCCCTCCGCGGCACCGGCCCCGCCCTCCGCGGCATCGGCCTCGTCCTCCGCGGCGCCGCTCTGCTCCCCGGCCGGGAGCTCGGGGACGACGGTGCGCTCGATCGTCACCTCGGACTCGCCGAGGCCGCCGAGGGTGATGTCGTCGTAGGCCTGCAGGCGGCCGGTGTCGGCGTTGAAGTAGAGCACCGTGCAGGTCAGCGGCTCGGGGAACTCGCCCTCGAGCGCCCGCAGACCTGCTCCGCCGGTGGAGCCCTGGACCATCAGCAGCGATCCGTCGTCCAGCTCGGAGACCTGACGGTCGTGGGTGTGCCCGGCCAGGATCAACGGCGCCAGGCCGTCCACCGGGGGGGCTTGTTTCGGGTCGTGGACGAGGGCGATGTCCGGCGGCTCGGGCAGGGAGTCGATCAGCTCGGCCAGCCGCTCGCCGGAGCGGACCAGCACCTCGGGGCCGGCGTCGTCGTCACCGGTGCTCTTGTCCGGGGTGAACCGGGGATCCTTCGCGCCGACGATCGAGATGCCGGCGATCTCGGTGGCCGAGAAGTCGAGGACGGTGGCGTTGGGCTGGGCGGCGACGCGCTCGGCGGTGGCCACGGAGTCGTGGTTGCCGCGGATGAACACGTAGGGCACACCGAGGGTGCGGATCGAGTCGACCATCTGGCCCTCCGGTGGGCTGCCCCAGTCCGTGATGTCCCCGGTGTCCAGCACGCCGTCGACCTCGAACGAGCCGACCACCTGCTCCACGAGGTCGAAGCCCGCGGGGTTGAGGTGGATGTCGGACACGTGCAGCAGCGTCACCGTCTCGTCGGTGGAGCCGGGCGCGGGCAGCGCCGAGAGGGTGCTGTAGAGAGAGCCGACGTTGGCGACGAGGTCGGTGAGCGATGCGCGGTAGGCGTCGAAGCGGGCGAGGAGGTCCTCAGCGCTGCCGATGAGGCTGTTCGCGTTCACCAGCAGGCCGGTGTACGTGGGCGTGGACAGCGCCTCCGGCCGCCAGGTGGACGCGCCGACGCCGCCGATGCCGAGCAGCAGCGCGCCGGTCAGGCCCGCGGCAATCAACGGCTCGCGACGTCGCCGCAGGACCACCCAGGACACCAGCGCCGCGCCGCCGACGGCGGCCAGGACGGTGATGACCACCAGCTCGACGACGGCGTCCTGCAGGTCCTCGGTGACCCGGTCGACGACGCCGGCCAGCCGGACCGGGTCGTTGGCGAGCGCCTGGGCACGCACCTGGTCCACGCTCTGCAGCCGGACGTCGAGGCGCAGCGGCCCGTCGAAGACGTCGGCGGCCAGGGAGCCGAGCGGCGGGACGGCCACCTCGGCGCCGCCGGACCCCGGGCGGATGGCGAGGCTGGCCTCGAACGGGCCGATCGGTGCGGAGATGCGGGCGAAGAGCAGGACGGCGATCAACGCACCGACCAGGGCCAGGCCGACGCGGGCCGCCCACAGACCGGCCAGGCGACCCCGGCGGTGCCACGGCGAGGTCGGGTCGTCCTGTGGCTCGGTCACCCCGCCCAGGCTAGTGAGCCGATTGCGGACGGGACGGGACCGAACTGCGGGCGGTCACCTTTCGGTGACGGCGGGGCGGCGGAAGATCCAGCGCAGCGCGATGAAGCGCAGCAGTCCGATGATCGCCGTCACCGTCACCACGGCGGTGATCTGGAGTGCGACGGGGGCTTCGGCCGCCGTGGTGTTCACCCAGCCCAGAGTGGCGCTGGTGGCCACCAGGCCGATGGCGGCGACGGTGCTCGCCTCCCACTGCGCGGTGAACCAGCCGACCCGGTCCTCGGCGTGGAAGGTCAGCCGGCGGTGCATCTCGTTGGCGAGCACGGTGGAGGCGGCGGTGGCGATCAGGTGCGCGACGAGGTATCCCAGCCCCTCGAAGGGGATGAAGAGCAGGGCGTAGACGAGGGTGGTGGAACCACCGACCAGCACGAAGCGGGCGAACTGGGCCAGGGTGTCGTCCTGTCGCAGCCGCTCCGCGAGTCGTACGGTCCACCTGCTCGCGGCGGGTGCCTCCGGGACCGTCTCCTCCGCAGCGTCGTGCGCGGCAGCGCAGCGGCGCAGCAGCGACGGGCGGGTCACGGAGGTCCTTCCGGGCCGGGGGTGGGGTGAGCGCGGTCCAGGGTCCTCCTCGGATCGCGCGTTGTCACAGGGCAGCATGCCCGTTCCCACTGACGGGAAGAACCGATTTCTCCGGGAAGCACCCGGACGAGACCGGCTCGTGACCGGGGAGTCGCCGCCGGGTGCCACGGGTAGAGGGCGCTCATGAGTCTCATGGGGTTCCTCGACCGGGTCGCCGACGTCGCGACGTTCGACAAGGTGATCGAACCGGCCCGCCGTGCAGTGGTGAGCGTGTTGAAGCCGCCCGCGGTCAAGGATCTCCTGCACGGCACCTGGATCGGCCACCCCCTGCACCCGATCCTCGTCCAGGTGCCGGTGGGCAGCTGGGTGTCCGCCGGTCTGCTGGACGCCGTTCCGCGGCTGCGGCCGGCAGCCACCGTGCTGATCGGTGCCGGGGTGGCCGCGGCGGTGCCCGCGGCGGCCTCCGGAGCGGCCGACTGGTCGGAGCAGGGCACCGGTGTGCGCCGCCTGGGCGCGCTGCACGCGGTGATGAACTCCGTCGCCCTGGGGCTGTACGTCGGATCGCTGGCGGCGCGGGCCAAGGACCGGGGTGGGCTCGGGCGCGTGCTGTCCTACAGCGGCCTGGCCCTCGCCGGCGGGTCGGCGGCCATCGGCGGTCACATGTCCTACGCGCAGTCCTCCGGCGCCTCGCACGCGGCGACGGCGGTGCGTGCCCTCTCGACCGACTGGCTGGACCTCGGCCCGCTGGACGACTTCCCCGAGGGGCGGCCGGCGCTGCGCACGGGCTCGGGGGGTTCGGCCGACGTCCCGCTCGCGGTGGTCCGGCGGGGCGCGCGGGTCGACGTCTTCGTCGGGGCCTGCTCGCACCTCTCCGGGCCGCTGCAGGAGGGGACGGTCGAGGAGGTGCGCGGCTCGGAGTGCCTGGTGTGCCCGTGGCACGGCTCGGCGTTCGACCTGGACAACGGGGAGCCTCGACGGGGGCCGGCCGCGAACCCGCAGGAGAAGCTCGAGGTGCGGATGGAGGCCGGGCGGGTCATGGCCCGCGTGCCGAGCCGCCACCGCTGAGGCCGGAGAAAGAAGCCGGCCCGGCCGGCCCGGGGGGAACGGGGGGAACGGGTCGGCCGGGCCGGGGCACGGGGCCGCCCGTGCGCGAAGCCGGGCGGATCGGTGATGACCGTACGTAATCACGGCCCGCGGGCGGCATCCCCTGATCGGGTGGAAACCGGACGGCGTGGTCACGGATAGCTCACTCCCCGGCTCGCCGGGGGTTCACCCGTGGGTGGGCCGGGCACCCGGCGGGGATGTTCTTCCTCTTCTCCAGCCGCCTGGGCTGTCTCGGTTCCCTGGCGCTCTCCGCGCTGCTCACCGTCCTCCTGCTCCTCGTCCTCGACGTGCTGTGACGCGGGGGGCTGGAGTCGGGTCTGGGAGACTGGCTCCGGCCAGGGCCTCTAGCTCAACTGGCAGAGCAGCGGACTTTTAATCCGCGGGTTGTGGGTTCGATCCCCACGGGGCCCACTCACGACGGTGCCTGCCGACGCGTCCGCCGGTCGGGGGCCGTTACCGGCCCGGGCTCGAGGGGTCGACCCCCCCCGTTCGTGCCGGCTCGCTCCGCAATCGGCCTTCAGTCGACCGCCGGTGCAGCCGATGCTGGGAGGGTGGGTGCAGATCCCGCCGTGCCGGTATGACCGAGGAGACATCGATGGACTTCATGCGCCGCCTGCAGGCGGACAATCCGGTGCTCTTCCTGGTGGTCCTGTTCGTCGGCATCTTCATCGCCTTCCAGCTGCTGCTGTTCGTCGCCGAGCTCGTGCTGGGGCCGTTCGGGCTGCCGGGATGGGCGCCGCTGGCCCTCGTGCTGGTGGGTCTCGTGGTCGTCGCACGCAGGCAGGGCTCGCGCTAGCGGTCCCGTACCGCGCTTCATCGACCGGGCGACACGCATCGCGGTTCAGCCGCTGTCGATTGACTTTCGATAGTTAGTGCACGACTGTCGATGGTATGACGCACCTGCGCCACGTCGTGGTGCCCCTTCGCATCCTGCTCGTCATCGCCCTCGCCGCGCTGCTCGCCGCCCAGGTCTGGGCGGTGCCGGCCGTGCTGCCGGACATCTCCGAGCCGTCGCTGGAGAGGTCCTCCATGCGCGGGATCATGCTTGCCGCGGCGGTGCTCGGGCTGGCGTGCGTCCAGGCCGTCGTCGTCTGCACCTGGCAGCTGCTCACGCTGGTCACCGACGACCGGATCTTCAGCGACGGCGCCCTGCGCTGGGTGAACGGGATCGTCCGGGCGGTGGTCGCCGGCTGGCTGATGCTCGTGGTGACCTTCGTCTGCTCGTACTACTTCGTCGTCGACGAGGTCAGCGACGACGCCGTCCTCCCCGCAGTCCTGCTGCTGCTGCTGCTCGTCGGCGCCGTCCTCGGCCTGCTCATGGTGGTCATGCGTGCGCTGCTCCGGCAGGCGACGGCGCTGCGGACCGACATGGAAGCGGTCATCTGATGCCCATCGTCGTGCGGATCGACGTGGAGCTGGCCCGGCGCAAGATGAGCGTCGGGGAGTTCGCCGAGCGGGTCGGGCTCACCCCGGCCAACGTGGCCGTGCTGAAGAACGGCCGGGCCAAGGCGGTGCGCTTCAGCACGCTGGAGGCCATGTGCCGGGTGCTCGACTGCCAGCCCGGCGACCTGCTGGAGTGGGTCCCGGACGGCGAGCCGAGCTCCGACGCCGCACCGCGGGAAGCCGCGAACCGGTGAGCGGCGCCGCGGAGACGGTCGACGTGCTGGTGGTCGGCGCCGGGCTGGCGGGGCTGCACACGGCCACGCTGCTCGCCCGTCGCGGACACGAGGTGATGCTGGTCGACCGGCGGGCCGACCTCACCACGGCCATCCGCACCACCGGCATCTTCGTCCGCAAGACGCTCGACGACTTCCCGCTGCCGGCCGAGTGCCTCGGCCCCCCGATCCGGCGGGTGGTCCTCTACCCGCCGGGACGGGCGCGGCCGGTGACCCTCGACAGCCCGCGGGACGAGTTCCGGGTGGGCGACATGGGGCCGCTCTACCTGGCCGCGGCCCGTACGGCGGTGGAGTCCGGCGTGCGGATCGCGCTGGGCACGCGCTACACCGGCCGCGGGCTCAGCTCCGCCCTGCTGGTCGGCCCGGACGGGCCCACCTCGGTGCGCACCCGCTTCCTCGTCGGTGCCGACGGCGCACGGTCGAGGGTGGCCCGCGATCTCGCCCTGGACCGCAACCGGCAGCTGCTGGTCGGGGCCGAGGAGGTCTTCCCGGTGGCCTGCAGTGCCGAACCCCCGGCGTTCCACTGCGTCCTCGACCCCTCGATCGCGCCCGGCTACCTGGCGTGGGTCGTCAACGACGGGCGACATGGACACGTGGGCGTCGCGGGGTACGCCGACCGCTTCCCCGACGGCATGGTGGCCGCCCTGCGGCGCTTCAGCGCCTCGGCACCCGGGCTGTCCGGCGTCGACCGTCCGGACGAGGTCGACCGGCGGGGAGGGCCGATCCCGGTGGGCGGCCTGCTGCGCCGGATCAGCTGCCCCGACGGCCTGCTCGTGGGCGATGCGGCGGGCGCGGTCTCCCCGCTGACCGCCGGAGGCCTCGATCCCTGCCTCCGGCTGTCGGAGCACGCCGCCGCCGTGCTGGACGAGGCGCTGCGCACCGGACAGCGCGATGCGCTCGCCCGCTACGACGGCGCCGCGCTCCGGGCAGGGTTCCGGGGGAGGGTGCTGCTGCGCCGGGGGCTGGCCCGGGTGCGCACGCCCGGCGTCGCCGCGGCTGCGTTCGCGCTGCTCCGGACGCCGCCGGGGCGGGCGGTGGCCGGCAGCATCCTGTTCGGGGACCGGTCGTTCCCGACCCCGGCGACCCCGGGCCGGCTCACGTCCCCGCTGGCGAGCCGGTCCTGAGCCGGTCAGCCGCGGGCGGTGCCCTGCGCCGGCGGCACGACGAGCTCGCGACGGCTGCGCAGCCGTCCCGGGAGGCGGTGACCGGTGACGGACTGGTGGTGGACCGCGCTCGCGCGGTCGGGGCGGGTGGTCATGTCCATCTCAACTCTCCTCGGTCCTGCGATGGTCCCGAGCATCGAGGAGGGGTCTGACAGTTCCGCGGCCGTGACCTGCGAGCTCCCTGTCACTCTCCGAGGAGTACATCCTCCCAACGGGGTGGGTGCAGTTCTCAAGAGGTGGCGGGCCGGGCCCGATACGGAACTGTGCGATTCCTCCGGACGACAGCGCGCGGCCGCCGGCGCGGTGCGCCGCTCTGGCGGTACCTGACCGCCCTCGTGCTGCTCCCGCTCGTCGGCGTCGTCGTCCTGGCCACCGCCGCGGCACAGGCGCGTGAGGACGAGGCCGCGGGTGCGGCTCGTGCCGAGGAGGCCATGCGCATCGTGTCGCTCCTGGACGCGGCCCGCAGCGGGGTGGAGCAGGAGCTGATCCCGGTCCTGTCGCTGAAGGTCATCGGGAACCCGGTGCTCGCCTCGTCCCTCGGCATCCCCGAGCACCTGATCGAGATGCAGCGCTCGACCGCATCCGCGGACGCCGCGCGCTTCGCCCGGCGGACCGACGACGCCCTGGCACAGCTCCCCGCCGGCTCGGTCGGCGCCGCCGCCGCGGGGCGCGCCGCGGTGGACCTGGAGGAACTGCGGAACGGCGGCGTCGCGGAGACCGCGGAGATCGAGGACGTGTACCTCCGTTTCCTGGCCGTCTCCACCGACCTCATGACCGCGCAGGAGGCGGCGGCGGCCGCCGCCACGTCCGAGGGCGTCCCCGGCGCCACGCTGCGCGCCATCCGCGACGTGCAGACCGTCGCGCGGCTGGCCCACAACGCGAGCCGGCAGATGCCGATGTACCTGGGCTCCATGTTCGTCTCGAGCGGCGACAGCATCATCGGGTCGCGCACGGCCTGGCAGACGTCCTGGCTCGACTACGCGGACGCCCAGCGGCAGATGGACGGGCTCTCGCAGGACTCCCTCCGCGCCGCGTGGGAGGACCTCCGGGCGGAGGACGCCATGGAGAAGGTCGACGAGCTGCTCGCCGCGGGTCTCGCCGACACGGGCACCCCGCCGACGCTCGGGGACCTGATCACGCTGATCACGGCAGGCCAGACACGCGGCACCCTGCTCGCCGAGCTCGTGGGCACGGCGGTGGACGAGGCCCAGGAGCTCATGGCCGCCGACCGGGCGCGCGCCAACGACCGCCTGCAGCTGGTCCTCGTCCTCGGTGCCGGTCTGCTCGCCGGTTCGCTGCTGGGGGCCCTGCTCCTCGGCCGCAGCGTCGCGCGGGCGCTGCGGCTGCTCGCCGGGCAGGCCACCGAGATCAGCCGCGGATCCCTGGTGGAGGTCGAGGTGGCCGGACCCCGCGAGGTGCGCACGGTCTCGCGCGCCCTCGGCTCCGCCGTCGCCGGGCTCCGCCGCATCCAGGACCAGGCACAGGCCGTCGCGCGCGGCGACCTGGACGACGCCCTGCTCGACCAGCCGCTGCCCGGCCCGCTCGGCGAGGTCGTGCACGCGTCGGTCAAGGAGATCGTGCACTCGGTACGCCAGCGCGAGGAGCTGCAGTTCGCCCTGGCCCACCAGGCGACGCACGACGCGCTCACCGAGCTGCCCAACCGCGCCCAGGCGGTCACGCTCGTGACCGGGGCACTGCACCGCGGCCGGCGCTCCGGGGCGATGACCGGCCTGCTCTTCGTGGACCTCGACGGCTTCAAGGCCGTCAACGACGGACACGGCCACGCGGCCGGTGACGAGGTGCTGCGCGAGGTGGCCCGCCGGCTCGTCTCCGCCGTCCGACCGGGGGACGTCGTCTGCCGGCTCGGGGGCGACGAGTTCGTCGTCCTCGTGGAGTCCGTGCACAGCGAGCACGACCTGCTGGAGCTGGCCCACCGCCTGATCGCCGCGGTCAGCGAGCCGATCGTGGCGGGGCGCGCCGGCGTCCGGATCGGCGCCAGCATCGGCGTGGCGATCAGCCGGGACGGCGGTACCGACGCCGATGCGCTGTTCGCCGAGGCCGACACCGCCGCCTACCGCGCCAAGGCGCACGGCCGGGGCCGCGCCGAGCTGTTCGACGAGACGCTGCGCCTGCAGCTCCACCAGCGCGCCGAGCTGGAGGCCGCCATCGCCTCCGGCCTGGTGAACGGCGAGATGCAGGTGGCCTACCAGCCCGTGATCGACGTCGCCACGGACCGGCTCATGGGCTACGAGGCGCTCATCCGCTGGGAGCGGCCCGGTGTCGGCCTGGTGCCCCCGGACGAGTTCATCCCCGTGGCCGAGGGCTCACGCCTCATCGGCGACGTCGACCGCTGGATGCTGCACGAGGCGACCCGCCAGCTGGCCCAGTGGCGGGCCGAGTGCCCCGCCGCGCCGGGCGAACCCCACCCGACGATCGCGGTGAACATCTCCGGCCGGCACCTCGCCGACCAGCGGGTGATCACCGACGTCGCCGACGCGCTCGCCGCGTCCGGGCTGCCGGCCGAGCTGCTCGTCCTGGAGGTCACCGAGACGGTGCTGGTCGACGACCCGCTCGCCTACGACCACCTCACCGAGCTGCGCTCCATGGGGGTCGGCATCGCCATCGACGACTTCGGCACGGGCTACACCTCCATCGGGCAGCTGCGGAACATGCCCGTGGACACCCTCAAGATCGACCGGAGCTTCGTCGCGTCCACCGAGCCCGCCCACCGTGAGCTCGTGGCACTGATGATCCGGGCGGCGCACACCTTCGGGCTGACCGTCGTCGCGGAGGGCGTGGAGGAGCCCGCCCAGCTGGCGCGGCTCAAGGCGCAGGAGTGCGACCAGGCGCAGGGCTACCTGCTCTACCGCCCGATGCGTGCTCCCGAGGCCGGCGCACTGCTCCGTACGACGGAGGCTGCCGGCTCGGTGTGAGCCCCGCGGACCGGCGGCCGGAGCCGCGTGTCCCGGGGTGACCGGCCCGTCGTCCTGCGGGAACACGCCCGGGGACGGCGTCTCCTGTCGACTTGTGGTCCCCGCGGGCGGTGGGTCAGCGGCCCCGGCGGCGGCCTCCGCAACGATCCGGACACGCGAGTCCCGGAACGCGCCCGTGAAGCGTCCGCGCGCGGTCGCCGGCGCCTACCTTCCTCCCATCGCGCCGCCACGGCCGGCGACGCGGTGCCCGCCTCTCTTCCCCCGGGGCGGGACCTCCATGGATGGATGGATCGCAATGAGTGTCATGGGTGGTCTGCCGGGCAGTTCTGTCGTCGTCGACACGGGCGTCGAGGGCTGGTGGCTCGTCGACGGGAGCGAGGACGCGCCCGGTCGGGTGCTCGCGGGCCCGTTCCCCGATCGCGCCGCGGCCGGCTGGTCGAGCACGGCCCTCGCGGACGGCGCCGCCGCGCGTCCGGCCTACGGCGTCCGCCGGGCCGACGGCTCGCTGCGCCGGCGCCCGTCGCCGCAGGAGTGGGCGTGGCTGGACCACCTCACCGCGCAGCTCGACCGGCTGCCCGACGAGTGGGCCCCCCTGCTCGCGGAGGAGGACCCGCTGACCACGCTCCTGGTCGAGGTGACCGCGGCGCTGAGCGAGGCCGGTCTGCCGGTGCACGACGCCACCGGGGCCGATGGGGCGCTGGGCGGCGCCTGCCTCACCCCGACGCCGGACCTCGACGGCGTCGTCGTCGCGTGGCGCCAGCACGACCGGATGAGCCTGGACCAGGTGCACGGCGCCACGGCCGACTCCGCCGTGCAGCAGGCCATGAACCGGGCACTGGCCGAGGTGCTCGCCGTCCGTGGCCTGGCGCCGGAGGCCTGGGGCGGGGCCGTCGTCGTCCGCCGGGAGGGCTGAGGCGGGTCGCTCACCGCACCGGTGGCACGCGCTGCGCCCGCTCGCGCACGGCCATCAGCAGCGCCGGGAAGCCCAGCGCGAGGCCGGCACCCAGCAGCGCGCCGGCCACGGTGTCCGAGAGCCAGTGCGCCCGGAGGTAGACCCGGGACAGCGCCATCACCGCACCGAACACCGCCGCGCGTACCTCCCAGCGCCAGCGCGAGGGACCGGGGGAGGCGAGCACGAGCACCAGGCCGACGGCGGTGACCGTGCCCGCGATGGCGTGCCCGGAGGGGAACGAGGCGGCCGTGGTCTCGATCAGCGCGCCGGGTGGGCGCGGCCGGTCGACGGCGGCCTTGCCCGGCCCGATGAACAGCTCGCTGGTGACGACGGCGAGGGCGAAGGCGGCCAGCCGCAGCCAGTGCCGGCGCCAGGCGATGAGCACCAGCGCCGCGACGCGCAGCGGCCAGTTGACGTACGTGCTGCCCAGCACGGACAACGCCTCCGCGATCGCCGTCGCCGGCCCGTTCTGCAGGTCCCCGGCCCAGCGCCAGACGGCGTCGTCGACCGCCTGCACCGCCGGCCGGGTGGCCGGGACCACCACGAGGGCGCCGACCACCACGGCACCGGCCAGCAGGGTGCCGCTGACCACCAGGCCCCGGCGCGCATCGACCAGCATCAGCGGCTCACACCGACTCGGGCACCAGCCGCGTGCGCGGCGCGGTGTTGGCCTCGCGCCGCCACGAACGGTTGCGGCGCCAGAACACGTAGGTGCCCACGCCGATCGGGATGGGCAGGACGTAGGTCAGCGCGCGGAAGACCAGGACGGCGGCGGCGACCAGCGCTCGCGGGCCACCCGCCGCAGCCAGTCCGGTGATCAGCGCCAACTCGACGACCCCCAGGCCGCCCGGGGTGAACGGGACGGCGGTCAGGAGCCGGGCGAAGGCGAAGACCGTCAGCGCCTCCACCGCGCTCACCTGGCCGCCGTCCACCCCGACGAAGCGCAGCGCGAGCAGGAGCACGAGGAACAGCGACAGGTGGCTGACCAGGGTGGCGAGCGTGATCCAGGGCCAGCGGGCCCGCAGCAGCAGCGCCGTCCGGTCGCGGAACTTCGCCGTGGCCCGGTCCCAGCCGGTCACCGGGCCGCGGCCGAACGGGCCGCACAGCGCCGTGGCGATCCGGCCGGCGGCCGAGCCGAGCCGCTCGGCACCCTCCCGGCTGCGCAGCAGCGCCCCCAGCAGGACGACGGCGAGGACCAGCACGCCCAGCCCGGCGAGGCCGGCGCCGATCCGGCCGGCCGACGGGGGAGCGCCGAGCGCCAGCAGCGCGAGGGCGAGCACGGGCAGGCCCAGCTTGGCGAAGTTGTTCCACAGCCCTGACACCAGCAGCGCCACCGAGGTGCGGGACCGGGAGAAGCCCCACGACGAGTTCATCGCGTAGGTCAGGCCGAGCGAGACGGCGGCGCCGCCGAGCACGGTGTTGGAGACCGCCGTCGTCGCCTGGGTGGAGACCAGCGCCTGCCGCAGGGTCAGCCCCGGCGTGGCCGCGACCATGACGAACTGGTACGTCGCCAGGTTCCACGCCGCGGCGAGGGCGAGGAGGGTCACCTCCCGCCACGTCATGCCGCGCACCGACGTCCAGACGTCGGCGAGGCTGGTGAACTGGGGCAGGAACCAGACGAACACCGCCGCCACCAGGGCCAGCGATAGCACGCCGCCCACGAGCCGGCGGCCGCGCGGGCGCCGGGGGACCGGGGCGGCGGTCATGAGCCGAGCTCGAGCCGGCCGTCGGTCTGCTCGTGGACGGCGGCGCGGACGGCGTCCCGCGGGACCGCGCCGATGCCCTGGGTGGCGAAGCCCAGCGGCTCGGCCCGGTTCTCGCCCGCGAGCCGGAACAGCATGCTGATGCACCCGCCGTCGAAGACGTAGATGCGGGTGCCCACGTACTGAGGGAACACCTGGGTGACGCGCTCCCAGCGCTGCATCGCCTCGCGGTCGCTGGGGATCCGGGTCGCGCCCGTGGTGTCGCAGCCCTCGTCGAGGCGGATCTCCACGGCGCGTGCCCCGTCGCGGTCGGAGTCCAGCCAGAAGTGGGCCTCCTCGTCGGTCACCTCGAGGCCGGAGACGTCCCAGCCCAGGGGGATGGTCTCCAGGCACGGCACCCAGGCGGCCGACGGCACCGACTGGGCCAGCAGCACGACGCCGTTGGCCGGGGTGCCCTCGTCGCCCTCGCGGCAGGCGAGCACCTCCGAGTCCAGCAGCACCGGCCGCACGCAGCCGGGGAGCAGCAGCAGGGCGAGGGCCGCCAGGACCGGGCCCGGGCGGACCCTCACAGCGGCGACCCGAGCAGGCCGACGGTGACGACGGCGGCGACGCCGGCCACCACGACGGTGACGACGGTCAGCCCGAACCGCCGCCAGGTCCACCGCTGGATGTGCACCGGGGGCAGCTGGAAGGGCAGCAGCCGCAGGACGTCGGCGTGCAGATCCCGCCCCTGCTGGCGCAGCATCCGGCGCAGCTGCGTGGGCATGGTCAGCCCGCGGGTGGCCGCGAACGCCTCGGCGATCTCCTCGTCGGTGAACTGCCGCCGGGCCCGGGCGTAGACCTGTGCGGCGTCCGTGCGCAGGGCCAGGACCAGCATCATGTTGGCCAGGTCGACCGCCTGCCGCCACGGGCTGGGTCGCACCTCGGCGAAGGCGGAGTCGATGAGGAACAGGTCTCCGTCGCGCACCAGCAGGTTGGCGGGCTTGATGTCGCGGTGGGCCATGCCGATGTCCCACATCCGCCGCACCGCGGCCAGGCCCTGGTCGATGATCCGGTCGTCGATCTCCGCGTCGCCGGCCTCTTGCGCGCCGGCGATGAACTCGGTGACCAGCAGGTATTCGCGTTCGGGGGTGATCTCCACGATGCCGAGCGGATGCGGCACGGGCAGCGAGGCCTCCCAGAACAGCCGGAGGATGTAGTCCTCGTACTGCACCAGCCGGCGCACGCTGTGGAACGGCTTCTCGTCCTCGAGCCGGCCGTAGAGCAGGGTGCGGCCGAGCTTGTACCAGCGATCCGAACGCACGTGGGTGATCGCGTACAGCTTGCCGAACACGCAGCTCTCGCCCTCGCCGGAGGACGGGTGCGCCTTGACGGTGATCTTCAACGGCGTCGACCCGCCCGAGCCGGCCAGGCCGAACGGCGTGACGTCGGTGGCGAGCAGCCCCAGCTGGTCCTGCAGCGCGCGCACGATCGCGTCCCCTCGCTCCCCGGAGACGTCCAGGTGCGCCGGCCGCCCGCGGCTGTACCGCACCGGGTACACGGAGTTCGGCGTGAGCAGCCGGAACGCGGCCAGCGGGGCGGCCACGCCGAGCACGACGCCGGCGACGATGCCCGACGGATGGTCCTGGGCCAGGTAGAGCCGGGACAGCGCGGTGACGACGAGCAGACCGCAGACCACCCACTTGCCGATCGTGCGCGTGCGGCCGGGCGGGACCAGCGCGTACACGGTGCTGACCAGGAACGCGGCCAGCACGGTCATGGGCAGCGAGGGCATCGAGAAGCCCGACCAGGACCCCAGGAGCTCGACCTCGAACGGGCGCGGGCGCTGCAGCGTCGTCGCCATCACCGCGGCGACGTTCACCACGACCAGGACGACGCCGAACCAGACGAACAGGTGCCGCCAGCGGCGGAACGCCACGAGCAGCACCAGGTTGGCCAGCCACATGGCGTGCAGCGCCCGCTCGGTGGCCAGCAGGCCGACCGCCTGCGCGACGTCGGTGGCGAGGGGGGAGCGCAGCTCCGCGAACGCCTGGAGGACCCGGGTGTCGGCGACGTCGAAGTAGCGGATGGTGCCGGTGACGATGACGACCGCCCAGGCGAGCAGCACCGCGCCGCTGAGCGCCAGCCACCACTTGCCGGAGGTGCGCAGCTGCCGGGGCAGCGCGGGTGGCTCGCCCGACGGGCGGCGACGGCGGCGGACGCGCGCGATGGCCGGCGGTCCCGGCCGGACGGCCGGGCCCGTCGTGCCCGCGGTCGGCAGCGCCTGCGGCACGGACGCCATGCCGGGGAATGGTGCCCCCCGCGCGGCGTCGCGACCATCCCCTTTCGTCCCGCCCGCGTTCTACCGTTGCCCGTCCCCACGGGGCGGAGGTGACACGGTGCGTGCTCGGGGCGCGGTCCTGGTGGTGCTGCTCCTGCTCGCCGGCTGCACCGGAGGCGCCGGACCGGCCCCGGCGCCCGTCGACTCCGTCCGGTTCGCCTCCTACGACTTCCCCGAGAACCAGATCCTGGTGGAGGTCTACGCCGAGGCGGTGCGCCGCGCAGGGATCCCGGTCTCGGTGCAGCACGGCATCGGCACCCGGGAGGTCGTCTCACCCGCGCTGCAGCAGGGCGTCGTCGACGTCGTCGTCGACTACCTGGGGACGGCGCTGGCCTTCGCCCGGCCGGAGTTCCCCCGCCCGCCGGTCGTGCCCGAGGAGATGCACGCGGTGCTCAGCCGCACCATGGGCGGGCGCGGGGTCGACGTCCTCGCGCCGGCCGCGGCCGAGGACCAGAACGGTTTCGTCGTCACCCGGGCCTTCGCGGCCGAGCACCACGTCCGCACGCTGTCGGAGCTGGCCCCGCTCGCTCCCGGCCTCGTCTTCGGCGGCCCGCCCGAGTGCCCCCACCGACCCTTCTGCCTGCTCGGGCTGGAGCAGGTCTACGGAGTCCGGTTCGCCGACGTGCTCGCCATGCCCACGCGGGCGGCCACGCTCGAGGCGCTGCTGTCCGGGCAGGTGGACGTCGGCATGCTCGAGACCACCGACGCCCGGCTGGCCGTGGCCCCCGTGGTGCTGCTGGAGGACGACCGCGCCCTGCAACCGCGGGAGAACGTCGTGCCGATGGTGCGGGCCGAGGCGGCGGATCGCTGGGGGGACCGGCTGCGGAAGGCGCTGGACGAGACCAGTGCCCGGCTCACGACCGACGACCTCGTCCAGCTCAACCGCGCCGTGGAGCTCGACGGCCGGTCGGTGGCGGAGGCCGCGGCGCTCTGGTGGGACGCCCAGTGACCGCGCCTCAGCCGTCGAGGAAGCCGTCCACGACGGGGGCCAGCTCCGCGGCCTCGGTGACCAGCGCGATGTGCCCACCGCGGTAGAGGTGCAGGCGGGCGTCGGGGAGCAGGCGGGTCATCAGGCGGGCGTTGACCGCGGGCACGATCGGGTCGTCGTCGCCGGCCAGGATCAGCGTGGGCTGCCGGATCAGCCGCAGGAACGGCAGGCTGCTCCAGCCGGTGCTCGCGGCCAGCTGGTAGTAGTAACCGCGGCGCGGGCCCAGACGGGTCTCGGCGTGCAGCACCCGCGCCGCGCGCTCCGGTTCGCTGCGCATCGTGCCGCCGTAGATGTCACCGGCGATGCGCCGCGCGTACTCGGGGTCGCGGTGCCGCCGGGGCGTGAGCATGCGGCCGAGCACCCGGGGGTGCGCCGGCACCATCAGGGCACCGGTGCCGGTCGCGGCGAGCACCAGCCGGCGGCACCGGCGGCGGTGCTGGACGGCGAAGTGCTGCGCGAGCCCGCCGCCCCAGCTCAGGCCGAGGACGTCGACGGCGCGCGTGAAGCCGAGACGGTCGAGCAGGCCGGTCACGACGGGGCCGAACGTCGCCAGGTTGTACGGGACGACGGGAGGCGGCGACCCGCCCACGCCGGGGACGTCGAACCGGACCACGGTGCGCCGGCGGTCCAGCGCGTCGACGAAGGGCTGGAGGACCTCGAGGCTCGCGCCGATCCCGTTCATCAGCAGCAGCGGCGGGACGTCGGTGTCGGTCCCGGGCCGGACCGACGTCCGCAGCGTCCGCCCGCCGGCGGTGATCGTCCGGACCCGCTCGCCGCTACTTGTCGAAGACATAGGTGCCCGGCGCGTCCCCCAGCACCTCCAGCGCCCCGCCGAGCTCGGTGGGTGCCGGCACCTGCCCGCCGCACCGGTCGCCGAGCCAGGCGGTGAAGTCCGGCCACCAGGAGCCCTTCTCCGTGCGGGCCGCCGCCAGCCACTCCTCCGGGTCCGCCGGCGTCCGGCCGGCGACCTGGAAGGTGGACTTCGGGTTCCCCGGCGGGTTCACCAGCGAGGCGATGTGCCCGCTGGTGGAGAGGATGAAGCGGCTCTCCCCGCCCAGCAGCTGGGTGCTGCGATAGCAGGCCTGCCACGGGCAGAGGTGGTCGGCGATTCCCGCCGTGACGTAGGTGTCCACGGTGACCGAGGACAGGTCGACCGGGGTGCCCAGCATGGTCGCCGCACCCGCCTCGGTCAGCGCGTTGCCCAGCGCGACGTCGATGAAGTCGCGGTGCAGACCGGCGCTCATCCGGGTCGTGTCGGCGTTCCAGAACAGGATGTCGAAGTTCGGGGGCGGCTTGCCCTGCAGGTAGTTGTTGACCCAGTAGTTCCAGATCAGGTCGTTGGGTCGCAGCCAGGCGAACACCTCGGCCAGCTGTGCGCCGTCCAGGTAGCCCTTCTGCCGTGACCGCTCGGTCGCCGCCCGGACCGACTCCTCGTCCATCAGCGCCGAGACGGTGCCCGCGCGCGCCCAGTCGAGGACGGTGACGGCGAAGCTGGCCGCGCTCACCCGGTCCTGGCGACCCTGTGCGGCCAGATGGGCCAGCACCATGGCGGTGATGATCCCGCCGGAGCAGAACGCCTGCAGCGCCACCCGCTCGCTGCCGGAGGACTGCTCCACCGCGTCCATCGCGTCGAGCAGCGCCTGCCCGTAGGTGTCCAGGTCCCAGTCCGCGTGCCGCTCGTCGGGGTTGCGCCAGGAGATCATGAAGACCTGCTGGCCGGCGGCCAGGTAGTGCTCGACGATGCTGCGGCCGGGCGCGAGGTCGGTGATGTAGTACTTGTTGATCGTCGGCGGGACGATCACCAGCGGTACCTCGCGGACGGTGTCCGTCGTCGGCCGGTAGCGGATCAGCTCGAACACGTCGGTGCGGAACACCACCACGCCCGGGGTGACCGCGAGGTCCTCCCCGACGGTGAAGGCGTCCGGCTCCACCATCGAGGGCACCCGTGGCGGCGCCGCGAGGTCGGTGGCCATGCGCCGGAGCCCCTGGACCACGTTCTTCCCGCCGGTGTCGATCAGCGCCTTCCAGCCCAGCGGGTTCAGCACGGGCACGTTCGACGGGGCCAGGGCGTCGACCAGGTTGGTCGCGGTGAACCGGATCCGCTCGTCGTCCTGCCAGTCCAGGTCGGCGTCCTCGATCAGCTCCCAGGTGGTCCGCGCGGTGGCCAGGTGGGTCTGCATGGCCCGCCGCAGCAGCGGGTTGCCCGACCAGGCGGGATCGGCGAACCGCTTGTCCTTGCGGCCCGGCGCGAGCTCCGACCGGCCCAGGGTGATCAGGCTGAGTTCCCGGGCCAGCTCCCCGGTCCGCCGCGCGAGTGTGCCGGGCTGCCGCGCGAGGGCCGCGCCGAACCGCAGCGCGGTGCCGGCCGGGGGCACCATCCGGCGCAACGGGCCGCGCGCGGCGTCGACCAGGACCATGTCCAGGCCGAGCGCCCCCTCTGCGGCGGCTTCGGGAACGTCCGGCTGGGCCATCGGATCTCCTCGCGGCAGGGGTGACTGGCCTCACTGAAGCACACCTGACGCGGCCTGGCAGCGGGGCTGACCGGACGATCACCGTCCGACTCCGCGCCCCGTAGAAGGACCCCACTGCCCCCCACCGCTCGCACGCTCGCGGCGGGACCCTGCAGTGCGGCCACCGGCGCTCGTCCCTCGCTGCGATGCTCCCGCGGCGATCGTCAGACGATCGCACTGGTGCCGGTCACCGCCCGGCCGACGATCAGCGTGTTCACCTCGCGAGTGCCCTCGTAGGAGTAGATCGCCTCGGCGTCGGCGGCGAACCGGGCGACGTGGTTCTCCAGCAGGATCCCGTTCCCGCCCATCAGCTCGCGGGCGTAGCCGACCGTCTCGCGCATCCGCATGGTGCAGAAGGCCTTGGCCAGCGACGCCTGTTCGTCGGTCATCGTGTCGGCGTCCTGCAGCTGGGAGAGCCGCGCGCACATGGCGGCCGAGGCGGTGATGTTGCCCAGCATCCGCACCAGCAGGTCCTGCACCAGCTGGAACTCCGCGATCGGCTGTCCGAACTGCTCGCGCTCCGTGGCATAGCGCAGCGCGTGCTCGTAGGCGCCGCGCGAGCAGCCGACCGACGACCAGGCGACGCCGGCGCGGGTCATCCTCAGCACCTTCGCCGTGTCGCGGAAGCTGCGGGCGTCCTGGAGCCGGTTCGCCTCGGGCACGCGCACGTCCTCGAGCGTGATCAGCGCGTTCTGCACGACCCGCAGCGCGATCTTGTCCTTGAGGTCGACCGTGGAGTAGCCGGGCGTCCCCTTCTCGACGACGAAGCCGAGGACGTCGTCGGTCTCCTCGTCCTTGGCCCAGATGATGATCAGGTCGGCGAAGCTGGCGTTCCCGATCCACTTCTTCTCGCCGTCGAGCACCCAGGTGTCGCCCTCCCGCCGGCAGGTGGTCTGCGCGCCACGGGCGATGTCGGAGCCGGCCTCCGGTTCGGTGAGACCGAACGCGCCGATCAGCTCCATGCGGGCCATCGCCGGCAGCCAGCGCTGCTTCTGCTCCTCGGAGCCGCACAGGTAGATCGAGCCCATGGCCAGCCCGCCGTGCACGCCCATGAAGGTCGAGATCGAGGCGTCCCCGCGGGAGAGCTCCATGGCGAGCATGCCGTCGAACAGCGACGAGCGGCCCGGACAGCCGTAGCCGGAGTACGGGTTGCCGGCGATGCCGAGCTCGGCCAGGCCCGGGATCAGTTCGTGCGGGAACTCCGCGCGGGTCCAGTAGTCGTTGATGACCGGCTCGACGTGGGTGTCCATGAATGCGCGCACCCGGTGCAGCAGCGCACGCTCGTCGTCGGGCAGCAGCGCCTCCAGGTCGTAGAAGTCCGAGGTCTCCGGAGGGCGCTCGCTCATGGGCTGGGTCTCCCTGCAGTCGAAAGGAACTCGTCAGCCCCTACCCGGGCGGGATCGCCCGCAACGTGACGAATGCCGGTGCACCCGTTCGGGCAAGGAGTCCCGATCCGACGTCCCCGAGGAGTGCGACCGTGAGATCCATCGCCGACCAGACCGACGACGAGCTCGGCGGGCAGGGCAGCGTGCTGGCCCGCCAGCGACGCGACCACGTCGAGCTCGACCGCCTGCTGCACCAGCTCGACGGGGCCACCGGCACCGCCCAGGAGGAGGTGCTCGGCCGGATCGACCGGCTGGTGTTCAGCCACGCCAACGCCTGAGGAAACCGTCCTCTGGCCGGTGATCCGGCGGGTCCTGCCCGACGGCGACGCGCTGACGCGTCAGGTGGAGGAGGAGCACCAGGAGGTCAACGAGCTCGTCACCGTCCTGGAGCGGGACGGCCTGGACCACCCCGAGCGGCCGGCGCGGCTGCGGCGGCTGACCGAGGTGCTGCGTGAGGACGTCCGCGACGAGGAGGACGTGCTGTTCCCCCGCCTCCAGCAGGAGCTCGATCCGGCCGAGCTGCTTTCCCTGGGGCGGCGCTGGGAGGTCATGCGCCGCATCTCGCCCACCCGGCCGCATCCGACGGTGTCCCGTCGTCCCCCGGGCAACGCGCTGTCCGGGCTCCTGCTGTCGCTGATCGACCGGACCCGGGACGTGGTCGCCGCCGGCGTGCGCCGCGCGCCGGACCGGTTCGTCCCGGCCGGCCGTGCGCTGAGTCAGGGCCTGGCCGGGCTCGCCGGCCTGGTCGAGCGGATCCCGCTGTCCCGCCGGGGTGACGAGCCGCCGACGAGCCGGTAGCCGTCCCGCCATCTGCGGGGAAGAAGGGCTTCCCGAGGGCGTTGGGACGCCTTCTTCCCCGCAGTTGCGCCCGGTCCCGCGCCGACGCCACAGACAGGAGCGTGGCCCGACGCACGAAGGCCCCCCTCCCGGGAACCGCCTGTTCGGCCAGGTCACGCGTCTGCGCGAATAGGCCGCGCCGCAGCGCGCGCCGACGACCCGCCCGGCAGAACGCACGACGCGCGAGCTCGTGCCAAAGCCCGACACGCCGACATGGGCCCACTCCCCGAGGAGCCGGCACACGCCGCGCCACCCTGACCGCCCCGGCGCGCCACCACACGCAGGCACGAGCGTGGCCCCGGTCCGACTGGACCGGGGCCACGCTGCGTCACATGTGGCGTGCGCCTTTCGTGCGCCGTGTACCCACACCAAGAGCCGCACAGGCGGCAACCGGGAGGGGGCCGCTGTCGTGCCGGACGACGGATCAGGTCGTCTGCTTGTCCTTGGGGTCGTCGCGCGCGTCGAGCTGGATCTCCTTGTCCGCCCGCGGCACGCCGTCCTTCAGCTCCTTCGTGCGCTCCACCTCGGCGTCGAGCTCGATGCCGAACAGCAGCGACACGTTGATCAGCCAGAACCAGATCAGGAAGATGACGACCCCGGCCAGCGCCCCGTAGGTGGCGTTGTAGCTGCCGAAGTTGGCCACGTAGAAGGCGAACAGCGCCGACGCCACGACAGCGACCAGGATGGCCACCCCGGCGCCCGGGCTCGCGAACTTGAAGCCGCGCAGCTTCACGTTCGGCGTCGAGTAGTAGAGCACCGCGATCATCAGCGCGAGGAGGACGAGGATCACCGGCCACTTCGCCCAGGTCCAGACGGTCAGGACGGTGTCACCGAGGCCGATGGCCTGCCCGACCGCGTCGACCACCGGGCCGCTGAGCACCAGCATCGCCAGGATGAGCGCGGCGAACAGGATGCCGATCAGGGTGATCAGCAGCTGCAGCGGCTTGAGCTTCCAGATCTTGCGCCCCTCGGGCGTCTCGTAGACGACGTTGGCGGCCCGGGTGAAGGCCCCGACGTAGCCCGACGCCGTCCAGATGGCGCCGACGAGACCGAGGACCAGGGCGAAGCCGGCCGCGCCCGAGTTGCCCGCGATCTGCTGGATGACCGGGTCGATGGTCTCGGCGGCGTCCGCCGGGACCACCTCGGTCAGCGCGTCGGTGAGCTGCTGCGGGTCGGTCAGCAGGCCGACGATGGAGACCAGGGCGGTGAGCGCGGGGAAGAGCGCCAGCACGCCGTAGTAGGTGAGCGCGGCGGCCCAGTCGGTGAGGTTGTCCTCGCTGAACTCCTTGGCGGTGCGCTTGAGCGTGCCGCCGGTGGTCGGCGACGGGTCGGCGCCGGTGGGCGCGTAGTCGGCGCGCGTACCGCTGACGTTGTCGTCCTCGGGGGCGGGGTCGCCGCCGGCGGACGTGCTCGCCCGGCTGGACGAGCCGGTGGGACGGGTCATGGAGTCCTCCGGGTCGGGGGAAGGCGCGGAGCCTCGATCGGGCACGTGGATGCCCCGGACCGTCCCGTTCCATGCTCCGCCCGGGCGCGGCGTTGCGAAAGGGAGATCAGCGCACGCCGGACACCGTGGACCACTCACCGGCCCCGGCCGTGGCCTCCTCGACCTCGCCCGTCGGGTCCTGCTGCCGCGAGCGGGTGGCACGGCGGTCCCCCGCGAGCCCGAGCAGGGCGGCGGCGAGGATCGCGACCGAGACCCCGATGCCGATGGCGCCCACCAGCGTGAAGGCGATGTTCCGGGGCAGGCCCGACCCGGGATCGAGGTGCGCGGCGATGAGGGTGACCGTCAGCGCGCTGCCGAGGGCCTGGCCGACCGAGCGGGCGATGGAGTTGACGGCGTTGGCCACCCCCGTCTCGTCCTCGTGCACCGCCTGCACGATGAGGGAGGGCAGCGCGGCGTAGGTGATGGTGACGGCCACCTGGGTCAGCAGCCCGGCGCCGATCACCGCCCACGGCTCGCTGCGGACCCAGGTCAGCAGCGCGAACCCGGCCAGGCCGAAGGTCCACCCCACGACCAGGGTCGGCAGCCCCCCGAAGCGGGTGACCACGGAGCCGGCGAAGGGGGCCAGGACGATGCCGACGACCCCGCCGGGGAGCAGGTACACGACGGTCGCCACGAGCACCGAGGCCCCGAAGCCGTACCCCGTGACCTCCGGCGGGCTCTGCACGTACTGCAGGACGGCGAGGAACGAGGCGAACATCGCCACGCCGGCCAGCAGGCCGACCACGTTGGGGATGATCGTGCGCCGGTCGGCGAGCATCGCGGGCCGGATCAGCGGCTCGGCGCTCCGCCGCTGCTGCACCATCCACGCGCTCAGGACCGCGACTGATCCGGCCAGGCAGCCGAGGGCCGCCGGTGAGGACCAGCCCCAGGAGTTGCCCTGCGAGACGAACAGCAGCAGGAGACTCAGGCCGAGGCCGAGGACGGCGGCGCCCAGCCAGTCCACCCCGCCCGAGCTGGTCGCCGAGCGGCGGGGGAGCAGGCGCAGGCACAGCCCGAACGCCACGACGGTGATGGCCAGCCCGATCCAGAACGGCCGGCGGTAGTCGGCGTCGTCACCGGCGAGCAGCCCGGTCGCGACCAGCCCGGCCACGCCCCCGACGCCCAGGGTGCTGCTGACCACGGACATGGCGACGCCGAGCCGGCGTTCGGGCAGCTCGCGGCGCAGCACGCTGATGGACAGCGGGAACAGCCCGTAGGACGCGCCCTGGAGCACGCGGGCCAGCAGCAGCAGGGGCAGGGACTCCGTCGTGATCGCCAGCACGGTGCCCGCCGCGACCGTTCCCAGGATGCCGAGGATGACGGGGCGCTCGCCCTTGAGGTCACCCAGTCGGCCCAGCACCGGCGTGAGCACCGTGGCGGCGAGCAGGTTCGCGGTCAGAACCCAGCCGGCCGCGCTGGGGGAGACGTCGAGCTGCTCGGCGATCCGGTCGAGGACCGGGACCACGAGGCTCTGCAGCAGCGAGAGGGTCGTGACGACGAGGGAGAGCGCGACCACGAGCAGCACCGCGGCGGCCGTACCGCCCCGGACAGCGGGCTGCGCGCGGTCGGACACCCGTCGATCAGACCACGGCCACCGGGCGCGCCGTCCCCGGATCCGGGGCCGTCGGCAACCGCTGGGCATGACGCTGATCACACCCCGTCAGGTGAAGTGCGCGACTCGACGATTGAGACGGGGAAGGACGGGGGACAGAGGCCATCGAAGACGTGCCGCCGTCCGTGACCCGACGGCGGGTTTCGATGCTTGGGGAGATACAAGAATGGTGATGTGGCCGGCCGTGACGCTGATCGGCTTCCTGGTCCTGACGGCCCTGGTGATCGCGATGGGCATCCAGTCCACCGCCCGGTACGAGCGCGAGCGCGCCGAGCGCACCTCCGGTGCCCGGCACGCCACCGCGGAACCCGTGGGCGCGGCGCAGGCCGCCTGACGCCGACGACGGACCTCGAACGCCCCGCCCGCTCCCTCGTGGAGCAGGCGGGGCGTCGGTATGTCCGGACCCTTCCTGTCGGACGGCCCCCGGCAGGGTCCCGCGGCGAGCGTGCGAGTCGCGGGGGGCCGGGGGTCCTTGGTCAGAGCACGTCGGCAGGGGTGTCCAGCACCGTCCGGTCCAGCGACCCGAGCAGGTCGAACTGCGCGCCCGTACGCGGCAGCTCCCAGCGCCAGAAGTAGCGGGCGGCGGCGCGCTTGCCGTCGTAGAAGGCGCCGGTGCCGCCGCCGGTGGCCAGCGCCTGGTCCAGCCACAGCCAGGCGACGACGACGTGCCCGGCGGCCTCCAGGTAGACGTGCGAGTTGGCCAGCGCGAGGTCGGGATCGCCGGTGCCCCACAGCGTGGCGGTGACCGCGACCAGCCGGGCGACGGCGGCGTCCAGGTCGGCGGCGAAGCCGGCCCACTCCGTGCCGGCGGCGCGGCTCGTCGTGGCCCCGATGGTCTCCGCGAGCAGGGCGAGCCCGGCACCGTCCTGCAGCACCACCTTGCGGCCGAGCAGGTCCAGGGACTGGATGCCCTGGGTCCCCTCGTGGATCGGGTTGAGCCGGTTGTCCCGGTAGAACTGCTCGACCGGGTAGTCGCGGGTGTAGCCGTACCCGCCGTGCACCTGGATGGCCAGGTCGTTGGCGGCCAGCCCCCACTGCGACGGCCAGGCCTTGGCGACCGGGGTCAGCGTGTCGAGCAGCAGGTGCGCGCGGTCCCGCTCGTCGGCGCTCCCGGCCGTCTGCTCCTCGTCGACCAGGCGCGCGCAGTACAGGCCCAGCGCCAGCCCGCCCTCGGCGTAGCTCTTGGCGGCCAGCAGCATCCGGCGGACGTCGGGGTGCTCGATGATCGGCGTCATGGGGGAGGCAGGGTCCTTGGCGCCGGCGGGGCGGCCCTGCGTGCGGGTGCGCGCGTACTCCAGCGCGTGCAGGTAACCGGTGCTGCCCAGCGCCGACGCGCCCATCCCGACGCCGATCCGCGCCTCGTTCATCATGTGGAACATGTAGGTGAGGCCGCGGTTCTCCTCGCCCACGAGGTAGCCGACCGCGCCACCGCGCCCGCCCGGGGTGTGCACGCCCTCGCCGAAGTTCAACAGCGTGTTCGTCGTCCCGCGGTAGCCCATCTTGTGGTTGAGCCCGGCCAGGACGACGTCGTTGCGGTTCCCCAGCGAGCCGTCGGGCTCCACCAGGAACTTGGGGACGACGAACAGCGAGATGCCCTTCACGCCGGCCGGACCGCCGGGGACCTTCGCCAACACCAGGTGGACAATGTTCTCGGTCAGCTCGTGGTCCCCGCCGGAGATCCACATCTTGTTGCCGGTGAGCCGGTAGGTGCCGTCGTCCTGGCGCTCGGCCTTCGTGGTGATGTCGGCCAGCGAGGAGCCGGCCTGAGGCTCCGACAGCGCCATCGTGCCGAACCAGCGGCCCTCGACCATCGGGGCGACGAACGTGTCGATCTGCTCCCGGCTGCCGTGCGTCAGCAGGAGACGGGCGTTGGCCATGGTGAGGAACGGATAGGCCGACGTGCCGATGTTGGCCGCCTGGAACCAGGCCAGCACCGCCTGACCGACCGTGTGCGGCAGCTGCATGCCGCCGAACGCCTCGTCGAACGAGCCGGCCATCAGCCCGGTCCCGGCGAAGACCGCCAGCGCCCGGCCGACCTCGGGGACCAGCTCCACCCGGCCGTCGACCATCCGCGGCTCGTTCTCGTCGGCCGTGCGGTTGTGGGGGGCGAAGTGCTCGGTGGCGACCTGCTGGGCCAGGTCGAGCACCGCGTCGAAGGTGTCCCGCGAGTGCTCGGTGAAGCGCGGCCGCTTCGTCAGGGACTCGACGTCCAGCCATTCGTGCAGCAGGAAGTCCAGGTCGCGGCGGGACAGGATCGTCGACGAGGTGGCCATGACGCCCAGTGTCCCCGTCCCCGTCGGCCCGCCGTCCTCAGCGCTGGGGCGGTCAGCGCGACGGGTCGTCCCCGGGCCGGCCCACCGGGGGCGGGACCGACGTCGGCGCGGCGGCGCCGACCGCCTCCACGGCCTCCTCGGCCGGGTCGCCGGGATCGCTCGTCGCCGTGCCGGCCGCCTCGCCCTGACGGGCCTGGATGCCGGACTTGTCGCTGAGCGGCAGCTCCGGGAGGAAGAGGAACACGAAGAACCCGATCGCCACGATCCCGGCCGCGATGAGGAACACCAGGTCGATCGAGGCGGTGAAGCCCTCGCGGAACGGCGTCACCAGCAGCGGGAACTCCGCGATGCGGGTGGTGTCGGACGTGACCTCCTCCAGGCCCGCCCGCTGGAGCTGCAGCGCCTGCTGGGCGGCCGCGGGATCGTTCGCCGCCGCCTCGGTGATCCGGTCGCCGATCTCCTGGGGGAGCCGGGTGAACAGCAGCGACAGGAACGCCGCCGCGCCGATGGTGCCGCCCATCTGCCGGAAGAACGTGACCGACGACGTCGCCACGCCCATCTCCCGTGGGGAGACGGCGTTCTGCACGGCGAGGATGACCGGCTGGAAGTTGAAGCCCAGGCCCAGACCCAGCATGACCATGAAGGGCACCAGGGCCCACACCGAGGTGTCGACGCCGACGACGAACGACATGGACACCAGCGCGACCACCATCAGCGCGATGCCGACCAGCGGGAACACCTTGTACCTGCCGGTCTTCGAGATCGCGATGCCCGAGCTCATGGCCCCGGTCATGATCCCGAGGACCAGGGGGACCATCTGGAGCCCGGCGACGGTGGCGCTGGAGCCCTGCACGATCTGCAGGTACTGGGGCAGGAGGAGCAGCCCGCCGAACATGCCGGCGCCCATCACGACCGACCCGATGCCGCTGACGGTGAAGCTCCGGTTGCGGAAGAGCCGCAGCGGCAGCAGCGCGTCGTCGCGGTAGGCCCGCTCGGCCAGCACGAAGAGGGCGAAGCCGACCGCCCCGATGGCGTAGCAGAGCACCGCCCGCCCGGAGGTCCAGCCCCAGATCCGGCCCTGCTCGGCCACCACGAGCAGCGGCACCAGGAAGGTGATCAGCGCGAGCGCCCCGGGCCAGTCGATGCGGTGCTCGCGGCGCTCGTGCGGCAGGTGCAGCACCCGCCAGACCGCGACGAAGGCGAGCGCGCCCAGCGGCACGTTGACGTAGAAGATCCAGCGCCAGCCGTCGATGCCCAGCAGCGAGGCCTGGCCGGCGAAGGAACCGCCGATGACCGGCCCCAGCACGCTGGAGGTGCCGAAGACGGCCATGAAGTAGCCCTGGTACCTCGACCGCTGCCGCGGGGGGACGATGTCCCCGATGATCGCCAGCGCCAGCGACATCAGCCCACCGGCGCCGATGCCCTGCACCGCCCGGAAGGCCGCCAGCTGGTACATCGTGCCGGCCATGCCGCAGAGGATCGAGCCGATGATGAAGACGCCGATCGCGAACAGGTAGAACGGCCGGCGACCGTAGATGTCGGAGAGCTTCCCGTACAGCGGCGTGGCGATCGTCGAGGTGATGAGGAACGCCGTCGTCGCCCAGGCCTGCAGGTCGTAGCCCTGCAGGTCGTCGGCGATGGTCCGGATCGCGGTGGAGACGACCGTCTGGTCCAGGGCGGCCAGGAACATCGCCACCATCAGCCCGGCGAGGATCGTGACGATCTGGCGGTGGGTGAATGCGCCGTCGGCGTCGGGCGCCGCGGCGCTGCGCCGCCGGGCCCCCCGCTCGGCCGCGGTGGACTGGCTCATCTGAGATCTCCCGGAGTGGGGGTGGAGGGCGCCGCGTCGGCCGGGAGGGCAGCGGCGAAGTCGTCGAGAAAGCGGTTGAACAGGCCGGTGAACACGGTGAGGTCCGCCTCGTCCCAGTCGGCGGTGATGCGGGAGAGCATCGCCGTCTGCTCCCGGCGCATCGCCGCCAGCGCGGCGAGCCCGGCATCGGTCACCACCAGGCGGGTGGCCCGGCCGTCGGCCGGGTCGGCCACGCGCCGCGCGAGGCCCTCCCCCACGAGGACTGCGACGTGCCGGCTGACGGTCGAGGGATCGGCCCGGAGCTCGTCGGCGAGGGCGCCCTGCCGGAGAGGGCCGAGGCGGGTCAGCGGGTACAGCAGCACCAGGGCGGCCCGGTCGTGGCCCTCGGGACCGGCGAGCTGGCTCTTCAGGACGTTCGCGAGCCGCATGAACCGGGGTAGCTGCTCGGAGAGCACCACGACCTCGCGGGGCTGCACGGCTGCTGCACCGTCGGGGAGGGACACAGGACTCCAGGGACGAGAGGTACAGGTGCACTCTACAACCTGTTGCAGAACACAATCGTCGCCGGGAACGGTCGAACAGCACGTCGGTGCGTGACCGTGGATCAGTCGACGGGGCTGATCTCCTCGGCCCGGACGTAGTAGTCGCCGGGCTGGATGTCCGGGGCTTCCGCGAACAACGCCAGCTCGGAGAGCAGCGCCTGGTCGACCTGCGCGAGGGTCCCGCTGAAGCTGATCTGCTCGCCCGCCCGGAGGTCCGACGGGAGCCCGCCCCCGCCGGCGGACCCGGTCAGTCGGACCAGGATGTTCTGGCTCGCGTCCCGGCCCGCGAGGAAGGCGTCGTCGGCGACGACCGCGACCACGAAGACGGTGTCGGCCTCCACGGTCCGGCCGACCGACGCGGCCAGATCGGTCGAGGGGTCGAACAGGCCCCTGCCGTCGACCAGGAACGTGCCGCCCACCGGCGTGGCGGCGTCCGCGGTCGACTCGGCGTCATCGCCGGCGGGGTCGCTGGTCTCCTCGATCGCCGTGGAGGCGCCGGGATCGACGTCGTCGCCGTCCCCGTCCATGGCAGCGACGAGCCACCAGACGAGCAGTCCCGCGAGGAGGGTGGCGAGCAGCAGCCACGGCCACAGGGTGCGCTTGTCGTGCTCGCCCGCCGCGGTGGCGCCGGTCGTACGTGGTGCGGTCACGGGGAAGTCCTCACGCTGGGGCGCAACGGTCCGAGGTCTCCTGCCCCATCCGGGCCGTGGTGTTCGTCCCGTGGCGGCAACGTCATGGGAACGACACGGGGCAGCAGTGGGACCCTGGGGTTCTGGACCACCACACGCATCGCGCCGAGAGGAACCCCAGACCGCCCGTGAACGCCCCCACCGACGACGAGCGGGCACGGCTCCCGGCGCTCACCCTGGCCGACGAGCACCGGCTGCGCCGCCGCCTGGACGGGCTGCGGAAGACCCGGGACCCCGCGGCACGGGAGCGGCAGCGCGAGCGGATCGCCGCCGACATCGAGGCCGCCGAGGAGCGCATCGCCCGCCGGCGGGCCGCCGTCCCGGCGATCTCCTACCCGGAGGACCTCCCGGTCAGCGCGCGCCGCGACGACATCGCCGCCGCCCTGCGCGACGCCCAGGTCGTCGTCGTCGCCGGCGAGACCGGCTCGGGCAAGACGACGCAGCTGCCCAAGATCGCCCTCGAGCTGGGCCGCGGCGTGCGCGGCCGGATCGGGCACACCCAGCCGCGCCGGATCGCCGCGCGCAGCGTCGCCGAGCGGATCGCCGAGGAGCTGGACACCCCGCTGGGCGAGGCCGTCGGCTACAAGATGCGGTTCAACGACCAGGTGGGCGATGCCACGCTGGTCAAGCTCATGACCGACGGCGTCCTGCTGGCCGAGATCCAGCGCGACCGGCTGCTGCGCCAGTACGACACGATCATCCTCGACGAGGCCCACGAGCGGAGCCTCAACATCGACTTCCTGCTGGGCTACCTGGCGCAGATCCTGCCCCGGCGCCCGGACCTGAAGCTGGTCATCACCTCGGCGACGATCGACGTCGAGCGGGTGGCCGCCCACTTCGCCGGGGCCCCGATCGTCGAGGTGAGCGGCCGCACCTACCCGGTGCAGGTGCGCTACCGCCCCGTCGTCGACCCCGACGATCCGGAGGCGGACGAGGACCGCGACCAGGTCAGCGCGATCCTCGACGCCGTCGACGAGCTGACCGCCGAGGGCCCCGGCGACATCCTGGTCTTCCTGGCCGGGGAGCGGGAGATCCGCGACACCCAGGACGCGCTCGCGGAGCGGGGACTGCCGAACACGGAGGTCGTCCCGCTCTACTCCCGGCTGTCGGCCGCCGACCAGCACAAGGTCTTCGCCCCGCACACCGGGCGGCGGATCGTGCTGGCCACCAACGTCGCCGAGACGTCCCTGACCGTCCCGGGCATCCGCTACGTGATCGACCCGGGCAGCGCGCGGATCTCCCGGTACAGCCATCGCACCAAGGTGCAGCGGCTGCCGATCGAGCCGGTCAGCCAGGCCTCGGCGCGGCAGCGCTCGGGCCGGTGCGGCCGGCTGGGGCCCGGCATCGCCATCCGGCTGTACACCGAGGCCGACTTCGAGGCGCGGCCCGAGTTCACCGACCCCGAGATCCTGCGCACCAACCTGGCCTCGGTGCTGCTCCAGATGGCCGCCCTCGACCTCGGCCCGGTCGAGGAGTTCCCGTTCGTCGACCCGCCGGACCGGCGCGCCGTCGCCGACGGGCTGGCCCTGCTGGAGGAGCTGGGGGCGCTCGACGCCCACGGCGCCCTGACCCCGACCGGCCGGTCGCTGGCGGCGCTGCCGCTGGACCCGCGCATCGCCCGCATGGTGGTCGAGGCCGACCGCCGCGGGGTGCTGGAGGAGGTCCTCGTCATCGCCGCGGGGCTCACCATCCAGGACCCGCGCGAGCGGCCCACGGAGCACCAGCAGGCCGCCGACGAGACGCACCGTCGCTTCGCCGACGAGAACTCCGACTTCCTCGCGCTGCTCAACCTGTGGCGCTACCTGGAGGAGCAGGCCGAGGCCCTGTCGGGCAACCAGTTCCGGCGCACCGTCAAGCGCGAGTTCCTGCACTACCTGCGCATCCGCGAGTGGCAGGACCTGCACGGCCAGCTCCGCGGGACCGCACGACGGCTCGGGATGAACCTGGGCGAGGCCGCGACCGAGCCGGACGAGCGCGGCATCACGGCGTCCCTGCTGGCCGGCCTGCTGTCGCAGGTCGGATTGCAGGTGGAGCCGGTCAAGGGGCGGGACGGCAAGCCGGGGCGGCCCGGACGGGAGTACCTGGGCACCCGCAACACCCGGTTCGTGCTCGCGCCCGGCACGCCGCTGGCCAGGAAACCGCCGCGCTGGGTGGTCGCCGCGGAGCTGGTGGAGACCAGCCGGCTCTTCGCGCGCACGGTCGCGCGGATCGACCCCGAGACGGTGGAGAAGCTCGCCGACCACCTGGTCAAGCGGCAGTACTCCGAGCCTCGCTGGGACGCCAAGCGGGGCTCCGTCGTCGCCACCGAGCGGGTCACCCTCTACGGCCTGCCGCTGGTCGTCGGCCGGCGGGTGCAGTACGGCTCGATCGACCCCGAGGTGAGCCGGGAGCTGTTCATCCGGCACGCGCTGGTGCAGGGCGAGTGGACGACGCACCACCGTTTCTGGGCCGACAACGCCCGCGCCATCGAGCGGGTCGCCCAGCTGGAGGAGCGCGCCCGCCGGCGGGACATCGCCGTCGACGACGAGACGCTGTTCGAGCTCTACGACGCCCGCATCCCCGCCGACGTCGTCTCGACCCGGCACTTCGACCGCTGGTGGAAGTCCGCCTCGCGACAGACGCCGGACCTGCTCGCCTTCACGCCGGAGATGCTGACCAACGCCGCGGCGGCCGGTCAGGTGCGGGTGGAGGACTTCCCGGACGAGGTGCCCTTGACGGAGGGGCTCACGCTGCCGCTGTCCTACGCGTTCGCCCCGGGAGCGGCGGAGGACGGCGTCACCGTCGACGTGCCGCTGGGCGTCCTGGACGCCGTCGCCCACCGGACGTCGGGGGAGTCGCTCGCGTTCACCGTCCCGGGGCTGCGCGAGGAGCTGGTGACCGCGCTGCTGCGCACCCTGCCCAAGCAGCAGCGCCGCGCGCTCGTGCCGATCCCCGACCGGGTCCGGCAGGTGCTGCCGCACATCGATCCGGGTGAGCCGCTGCTGCCGGCGCTGGAGCGCGAGCTGCGGCGGGCGGCGGGCGTCGTCGTCCCGCCCGACGCGTGGCAGCCCGCGCAGGTGCCCGACCACCTGCGCGCCACGTTCCGGGTGCTCGACGACCAGCAGCGCCCGCTGGCCACCGGCAAGGACCTCGCCGCGCTCAAGGCGCAGGTGGCCCCGCAGGCGCGGGCCACGCTGGCCGCCGCGGCGGCCAGCGTCGAGCGCAGCCGGATGATCACCTGGGACGTGGGCACGCTGCCCCGGACGGTCCAGGTGCGCCGTGGCGACCACCTGGTCACCGCCTATCCCGCGCTCGTCGACGAAGGGGAGACGGTCGGTGTCCGCGTCGTCCCCACCGAGGTGGAGGCCACCCGGCTCACCTGGCGGGGGGCGCGGCGGCTGCTGGTGCTCGTCGCCGGTTCACCCACCAGGCAGGTGGTGAAGAGCCTCGGCCCGCGCACCAGGCTGGCGCTGCAGTTCAACCCGGACGGCGAGATTCCCGCCCTGGTCGACGACTGCGTGGACGCCGCCGCGGTGGAGCTGATCGCCGCGGCCGGTGGCCCACCGCGGGACCAGGCCGCTTTCGACGCGCTGGTCGCGACGGCGAAGCGGGAGCTGCACCCGCTCACGGTCGACACGGTCCAGAAGGTGGAAGCGGTCCTCACCCAGGCGCGGGAGGTCGCGGTCGCGATCGGGGCGGCGCCCGGACGGCGGGTGCCCGAGGCGGCGGTCGCCGACCTCCGTCGGCAGATGACCGGCCTGCTGCACCGCGGTTTCGTCGCTGCGGCCGGCCGACGGCGGCTGCCCGATCTCGTCCGCTACCTGCGGGCGATGGCCCACCGGCTGGAGAAGCTGCCCGCCAACGCCATCCGGGACGAGCTGTGGACGGCGCAGCTGGCGGGGGTGCTCGCCGAGTACGAACAGCTGCGCGCCCAGGTCCCCTCGACCGGGGCGCCCGACGACCCGGTGACGCGGGTGCGCTGGATGATCGAGGAGTTGCGGGTCGGGCTGTTCGCCCAGGGCATCGGTACGCCGCGCCCGATCAGCGAGCAACGCGTCTACAAGGCGATCGACGCGCTCATCGCCTGACGGCTCGCCGCCTCACTCCGCCCGGTTCCGCGGCTCCGGTTCCCGCAGCAGCGCCGAGATGCGCTGCCGGGTCACGCCGAACAGGGCGGCGATCCGGTTGATGCTGATCTGCTCCGCCTGCAGCGCGGCGGCCTGCTCGCGTCGCCAGGTGTGCCCGGCCGCGGAGAGCGACGCGAGCACGGTGGAGATCCGCTCGACGATGAGGGGGCGGGGTTCGCTGGTCACGATCTCCAGCCAGGGTTCGCCTCTCTGCCGGCGCCGGAGGAGGGTCTCGGCCCGGGCTCGCGACTGGACCAGTTCGTCCACGCACCGGTCGAGCTCGGTGAGCAGGTCCGTCAGGGCCTGTTCGGCCACGTCAGGGGACGAGGTGGAACCGGCATCGTCGCTCATGGCCTTCCCTTTCCGCGCGGGACCGGTTGCACACTACCAAAGCGAAGGGGGGTTGCGTGCAACCGCCATTGCTACGCAAGACCCATGACATGCAATGGGTCTTGCGCATGGTCGCTGGACGTGGTTGGTTGTGCGCAACGCAGCCGGCGGACTCACCGTGGCCCACGACGCCGCTGCAGATCGGAGCCCGATGTCCAGTCGCAATGCCAGCTTCGATCTACCGCCGACGACGGGCAGCATGCGCGTCGCGCGTCACGTCGTGCTGGAGCTCATGCGGGCCTGGGGCGTCCCGCACGATCGGGAGGACGCCGCACTCCTGGTCACCGAGCTGGTGGCCAACGTGGTGGACCACGTCGAAGGCGACGCGGAGCTGACGCTCGAGATCGGCGCCTCCGAGAACTGGCTGCGCATCGCCGTCGTCGACGGCTCGGCCATCCGTCCGGTGGTGCGGGAGCTCTCGCTGGACGAGCCGCGGGGCCGGGGCATGCGGATGGTGCAGGCGATCGCCGACCGCTGGGGTGCCGAGGATCATCTCGGCGGCAAGCGCGTCTGGTTCGAGCTCCGGCCGCCGGGCCGCTGAATCCCCGGGTGTGACCGGACGGCTGGTTTGCCGCCGCCCGTGATCGGGGAGGGCTCGGGGGAACACGACCGAGAGGAAGGGACGGCGATGAGCGAGTCGAACGACACCCATGCCGCAGGAGAGGGCGTCTCCGACGAGGAGATGATCGAGAGCGTCGCCGGGCAGACCGACAGCGCCTCCGAGAACGCCGACGTGGCCGGCAAGGACTGGAACGGCGACCCGAGCGAGGCCCCGGCCCCGACCGACCAGGCCTGATCCCCAGCTGACCGCGGTCCCGGTTCTCCGCACGGGGAGCCGGGACCGCGTGCGTCCGGGGACCTACGGGGCGACCAGCATCCCGGCGCCGACGGTGGCGTTGGTGGCCTCGTCGACCAGGATGAACCGGCCGGTGGCCCGGTTGCGCGCGTAGTCGTCCACGAAGAGCGGCTGGGTGGTGCGCAGCCGCACCCGGCCGATGTCGTTGAGCCCGAGCTCCGCCGCCTCCTGGTCCCGGTGAAGGGTGTTGACGTCGAGCCGGTACGCCAGGTCCTTGACCACGGCGCGCACCGAGCGGGTGGTGTGCTTGACGGCCAGCCGCTGGCGCGGGCGCAGCGGCTCGTCGGCCATCCAGCAGACGAGCGCGTCGAGGTCCTGGGTGACGTGGGGCGCGTTGGCCGGCCGGCAGATCAGGTCCCCGCGGGAGACGTCGAGGTCGTGGCTGAGCCGCACGGTCACCGACATCGGCGGGAACGCCTCGTCCACCGGGCCGCGCGGACCGTCGATGCCGGCGATCGTCGTCGTCAGGCCGCTGGGCAGCACCTGCACCTCGTCCCCGGTGCGCAGGACGCCGCTGGCCACCCGTCCGGCGTAGCCGCGGTAGTCGTGGTGGGCGTCGGACTGCGGCCGGATCACGTACTGGACGGGGAACCGGGTGTCGACGAGGTTCCGGTCGCTGGCCACGTGCACGTGCTCGAGGTGGTGCAGCAAGGAAGGGCCCTCGTACCAGGGCGTGTTCTCCGAGCGCGTGACCACGTTGTCGCCGTTGAGCGCCGAGATGGGGACGACGGTCAGGTCGGGGATGTTCAGCTTCGCGGCGAAGGCGGTGAACTCCTCGCGGATCGCCTCGTAGGAGGCCTCCGACCAGTCGACGAGGTCCATCTTGTTGACCGCCACGACCAGGTGCGGCACCCGCAGCAGCGAGGCGAGGAAGGCATGCCGCCGGCTCTGCTCCAGCATGCCCTTGCGGGCGTCGACGAGCACGATCGCCAGGTCCGCGGTCGAGGCGCCGGTGACCATGTTGCGGGTGTACTGCACGTGCCCCGGGGTGTCGGCCAGGATGAACGTGCGCCGCGGCGTGCTGAAGTACCGGTAGGCGACGTCGATGGTGATGCCCTGCTCGCGCTCGGCGCGCAGCCCGTCGGTCAGCAGCGCGAGGTCGACGTAGTCGCCCTTGCTCGCCCGCTCGACCGCCTCGTACTGGTCCTCGAAGACGGCCTTGCTGTCGTACAGCAGCCGGCCGATCAGCGTGCTCTTGCCGTCGTCGACCGAGCCTGCGGTGGCGATCCGCAGGATGTCCTTGCGGGCGACGGCGATGTCATGGGCCTGCGCCGCCGCCGCGGAGTGCACGTCGACGGGCGCCTGGACGGGGGTCATCGGGCGGTCTCCTGGCAGCGGACGGCGGGGCGGCGCACCCTGGGGCGCGGACCCGGGGAGAGGTGCGCATGTTCGTGTTCGCGGTGGCCGCGCCCGCGCTGCTGGTCGTCGTGCTCGGCTACGCCGTGGGCTACGCGGCGGGCGCGTGGTTCAGCGGGCTGTTCGGTCCGTCGTCCCCGGTGGTGGCCGAGCGGGTCGGCTGGACGACCGGCCTGCTGCTGCTGGCGGTCGTCGTGCGGGTGATGCTCCTGCTGTGGCGCCGGCGCAAGGGTGCGGCTCATCAGAAGTAGCCCTCCTTCTTGCGGTCCTCCATGGCGGCGTCGCTGACCTTGTCGTCGCCGCGGGTGGCGCCGCGCTCGGTCATCCGGGTCACCGCGATCTCGGCGATGACCTCCTCGACCGTGGTGGCCTCCGACGGCACGGCGGCGGTCAGGTTGGCGTCGCCGACGGTGCGGTAGCGGACGGTCTCCCGGCGCACCTGCTCGCCCTCGCGGGGGCGGATGAACTCGTTGACCGCGTAGAGCATCCCCTGGCGCTCGACGACCTCCCGCTCCTGCGCGAGGTACAGCGCGGGGATCGCGATCTCCTCGCTGAGGATGTACTGCCAGATGTCCAGCTCGGTCCAGTTCGACAGGGGGAAGATCCGGATGGACTCACCGAGGTGGATCCGGCCGTTGTAGAGGTCCCAGAGCTCGGGGCGCTGGTTCTTCGGGTCCCACTGCCCGAACTCGTCGCGGAAGGAGAACATCCGCTCCTTGGCCCGCGCCTTGTCCTCGTCGCGCCGGGCCCCGCCGAACAGGGCGGTGAAGCCGTGCTCCTCGACCGCGTCGAGCAGCACCGGCGTCTGGATCCGGTTGCGGGAGCCGTTGGGCTCCTCCTTGACCGTGCCGGCGGCGATCGCGTCGGGCACCGAGGCCACGACGAGCTGCACGCCGAGCTCGGCCACCCGCTTGTCGCGGAACTCCAGCACCTCGGGGAAGTTCAGCCCGGTGTCCACGTGCATCACCGGGAACGGGATGCGGGCCGGCGCGAACGCTTTGCGGGCCAGCTCCAGCATCACGATCGAGTCCTTGCCGCCGGAGAAGAGCAGCACCGGCCGCTCGAGCTCGGCGACGACCTCGCGGATCACGTGGATGGACTCGGCCTCCAGCGTCTCCAGCTGGCTCAGCCGGTAGTCGGGCGTGGTCACGGGGGAGAACTCCGGGGTTCGAGGGCAGGACGGCGCACCAGCACCAACCCGATCAGTTCGGTGCGGATTCCCTCCAGTGTCCGCTATCGCCCCGCGCGCACCGCAGCCAGGATGGGCGCCGCCAGCTCCGGACGGCAGACCACCAGGTCGGGCAGGGCGAGCTCGGCGGCGTTGTAGACCAGCGGGGCGCCGTCGATCCGGCTCGTGGCCAGGCCGGCGGCACGGGCGAGGGCGACCGGCGCCGCGGAGTCCCACTGGTACATCCCGCCCGCGTGCACGTAGGCGTCGACCTCCCCGCGCACCACCGCCAGCACCTTGTAGCCGGCCGATCCCATCGGCACGAGCTCGCCGCCCAGGGCCCGCGCGACGGTCTCGGCCTCGGCCGGCGGACGGGTGCGGCTGACGGCGATCCGGACCGGTCCCTCCCGCCGGTCAGGGGCCGGCGGAGGCGGGTCGGTCACGAGCACCCGGTCGAGCGCCGGGAGCGCGACCGCCGCAGTCCGCAGATCCCCGCCGGCCCAGAGCGCGACGTGCACCGCCCAGTCGGAGCGCCCGGCCTCGCCGTACTCGCGGGTGCCGTCGAGCGGGTCGACGATCCACACGCGGTCGGCCGACAGCCGACGGTCGTCGTCGGCGGCCTCCTCGCTCAGCACGGCGTCGTCCGGCCGCGCGGCGGCCAGCACGGCGCTGATGGCCTCCTGCGCCGCGGCGTCGCCGGCGTCCCCGAGCGCGCGGCCGGTCAGCGCGGCGTCGGCCCGCAGGGCCAGCAGCACCTCGGCCGCCGCGCGGGCGGCGCGGGCCGCGACCGCGACGTCGTCCACCGGGTCAGGCCGGCCGGAGCGCGGTCGCGTCACCGGGACGGCGGGGCGGGGCGTGCCGGCCGGAGGCGTCGGTGATCGCACCGAAGTAGGCCGCCTGTTTCTCGGGCCGGGGCATGACGAACAGGCCGCGCGCCTCCACGAGGATCTTCTCCGGCGCCGAGGCGAGCGCGATGGTGCCCGAGATGTGCGCCTTCCGTCCCTCGTGCGACTCCACGCGGGCGCGCAGCACCAGGGGCGTCTGCAGGGGCAGCGGGCCGCGGTAGTCCAGCTCGAGGTGGGCGGTCATGCCCCACAGCCCTGCCGCGCCGGCCGCGCTGCCCAGCATCTGGTCCATGAAGAGCGCGCTCATGCCGCCGTGCACGAAGCTCGGCGGGCCCTCGTAGGCCAGGCCCAGGGTCGCCTCGGCGACGACGCCGTCGCCGTCGGCGCGCACGACCAGCGGCGGAGCCATCGGGTTGGCGATGCCGGTGACCGGGTTGAACACCCGGCGGCCCTCCGACGGGTCGTCCAGGCGGGGCAGCTGGGACACCGGGCGCCGGGCGTCGCCGATCCGCGCCGTCGCCGCCCGCACCAGGTCGGCCGCTGCGGCCACCTCGCCGGCGTCGGCGGTGGTGATCACCGAGACCTCGATCAGCTCGCGCAGTGCGGCGCCCAGCTCGGTCGTCGCGGTCATCAGCTCGGCGAGGGGTGCGGCGTCGCCGTCGTTCTCAGTCACCCACGGATCGTGACAGGTGCGGTTCCGCCGGCTGGTCGGCGCCCCCGCCCTCGCGGCTCTCCGGCGGGGGAGCCGGCGGTCCGCCGCGGTGCAGGCGGACGGTGAAGGCGGCGCCGCGGCCGGGTGCGGTGTCCAGGGCGATCGTGCCGCCGTGCGCGGCGACGAGGGAGGCGACGATCGCCAGGCCGAGCCCGGTCCCGCCGGGTTCGGTGCCCTCGCTCCTCCGCGTCCGGGAGGTGTCGGCCCGGTAGAACCGCTCGAACGCCCGGGCGGCGTCGGCGGCGTCCATGCCCGGCCCGTCGTCGCTGACGCGCAGCAGCAGGACGTCCTCGTCCTCCTGGGCGACGGTGACGGTCACCCGCGTCCCGGGCGGGGTGTGGGTGAGCGCGTTCGTCACCAGGTTGCCCACCACCTGGCGCAGCCGGCCCTCGTCGCCGAGCACGACCGGGACGTCGGTGAGCGACTCGTCCAGGTGCAGTGCGATGGGCCGGTCGGGCTGCACGGCGCGGGCGTCGTGCACCGCGTCACCGGCGATCTCGGCGAGGTCGACCGGCGTGACGGTCAGCGGCCGGCGCTGGTCGAGGCGGGCCAGCAGCAGCAGGTCCTCGACGAGGACACCCATCCGGCCGCCCTCGGCCTCGATCCGGGCCATGAGTCGGGCGATCTCCTCGTCCGAGCCCACCGCGCCCTGCCGGTAGAGCTCGGCGAACCCGCGGATCGAGGTCAGGGGAGTGCGGAGCTCGTGGCTGGCGTCGGCGACGAACCGGCGCATCTTCTCCTCGGAGCCGCGGGCCTCGGCCTCGGAGGCCTGCTGGGCGCGGAACGCGCTCTCGATGCGGCCGAGCATCCCGTTCAGGGCCGCGGACAGCCGGCCCACCTCGGTGTGCTGGTTCCCGTCGGGCACGCGCTGGGAGAGGTCGCCGGCGGCGATGGCCTGCGCGGTGCGCTCCACCTCGGCCAGCGGCCGCAGGGAGTTGCGGACGAGCAGGTACCCGGCGACGCCGAGCAGCGTCAGCACGATGAGGCCGACGATCGCCTCGATGGCGACGAGCCGGGAGATGGCCTTCTCTTCCCTCTCCATGTCCGTGCCGATGATCAGCGTATAGCCCTCGGGCAGTTCGCCGGCGGCCATCCGCCACTGCTCCCCGCCGGCCCGCACCGTGATGGGCTGCCCACCGTCGCGCAGCTCCGCGACCTCCTCGGCGTCCAATCGGGGCATGACGTCCCTGCCGGGCCCGCGCGGCTCGCCGAGGACGACCGGTGCGTCACCGCCCGGGGGGAGGCACGCGACGTAGATGGAGCTGGGCTGGGGGTAACCGCCCTGATCGCAGGCGGTGACCACCTGCGGGCGCAGGTTGTTCGCCACGGTGGCGCGCAGCTCGTCATCCCGCTGCTGCTCCAGATAGTCGCCCAGCAGGGACGCGGTGGCGAAGCCGGTCGCCAGGAGCGCGACGCTGAGCAGCGCCACCAGCAGCGCGACGAGCGTGACCCGCAGCGGTACCCGTGGACCGCTGCGGACCGGTGCCGGGGACGGTGCGCTCATGCGCCCCGCGGCAGCCGGAGCGTGTAGCCCACCCCCCGGATGGTGTGCAGCAGCCTGGGCTCGGTCGTGTCGATCTTTCGCCGCAGATAGGAGATGTAGGACTCGACGACGTTGGCCTCGCCGTTGAAGTCGTAGTTCCACACGTGGTCGAGGATCTGCGCCTTGGACAGCACCCGCCCGGCGTTGGCCATCAGGTAGCGGAGCAGCTTGAACTCCGTCGGCGACAGGCTGATCAGCGTGCCGGCCTTGATGACCTCGTGGCTCTCCTCGTCCAGCTCGATGTCGGCGAAGGTCAGCCGCGGGGCCTCGGCCGCCTGCTGGGCACCGGCGGTGCGCCGCAGGACGGCGCGGATGCGGGCGATGACCTCGTCGAGGCTGAACGGCTTGGTGACGTAGTCGTCGCCGCCGAGGGTCAGCCCGGAGACCTTGTCCTCCGCGGCGTCCCGCGCGGTCAGGAACAACACCGGCGTGCGCCGCCCGGACTCCCGCATCCGGCGGACGACGCCGAACCCGTCGAGCCCCGGCATCATCACGTCGAGGACCAGCAGGTCGGGCCGGAACGCCTCGGCCAGCGCGAGCGCCTGCTGGCCGTCGGCGGCCGTGGCGACCTCGAAGCCCGCGTAGCGCAGGCTCGCCGAGAGCAGCTCGCGGATGTTGGGTTCGTCGTCCACCACGAGCAGCCGGGCCTCGGGGGTCCGGTTCTGCGAGCTACCGGCCACGGATCCTCCGGTCGAGCGAGCGGGTGCCGTCGTCATGCGCTCGAGCCTGGCGGGCCGAGCTGACGTCGGTCTGGACGCTACCTGTGAGCCCGCTGGGAAGCGCTCAGCCGGCCGTGTCCGACTGGCCGGCTTCCGCGCACCGGCCCGATCCTCGCTCGTTCCTCGCTGCGATGCTCCCGGCGCTGTCAGCCGGCGGGCGACATCGCGCGGCCGCGGCGCCAGTACCCGATGGCATGGTGCTGCGCCCGGCTCAGGCCCCACCGGCTCCGCAGGTCGGCGCGGATCGCGCGCACGGCGGCGGACTCGGCCCCCACCCAGGCGAACAGGTCGTCGGTGCCGGGCCGGTCCAGCGCCGCGACCGCATCGACCAGCAGCGTGCTCTCGCCCGGCGGGGTGCCCCGCCGGTGCAGCCAGTGCACGGCGATGCCGGCTGGGGCCGCCAGCGGCTGCTCCTCCTCCGGGCCGGCCACCTCGAGGAACGCCACGCCCGTCGCCGCCGGAGCGGCCCCGGCGAGCAGCCGGCTGATCGCGGGCAGCGCCGTCTCGTCCCCGGCGAGCAGCAGCCACGAGGCAGGGCGCTCGGCGAGCGACGCCGCCCCCGCGACGGCGAGCAGCGCACCGGGCCGTGCGGCGGCGGCCCAGGCGGCGGCCGGCCCGTCGCCGTGGAGCACGAAGTCGATCTCGATCTTCCCGGCGGCGGGGTCCTGCCGCCGGGCGGTGTAGCTGCGCAGCGCGACGCCGTGGCTCCCCTCGGGCCAGACGATGCGGCCGTCGCGCTGGATCCGGGGCCACCGGGGGTCGGCGTCCCCCACCCGCGGCACCAGCAGGTTCACCGTCGGACCGGCGGCGGCGACGGCGTCCGGACTGCCGGTCAGCAGCACGCGACGGACCGACGGGGTCACGTCGCTGACCGCGGTGACGGTGAGGACCTCGACGGCGCGCAGCCCGTCCGAGGCGGGGCCGTCAGGGACGGGACCGTCGAGGGAGACCCCGTCGATGGAGGACATGGGTCGGAGGCTAATCGGCGGCGGCGGGGGCCGACCCGGCCGTCCCCGGGGGAATGGGGTCGACCGGGCCGGCGATCACGGACGGCTGGGCTCACGCACGGTGACGACATCGTGGCGTCGGCACGCTGGACGTGGCCTGGTTGCTCGTCGATGACCACGCTAGGTGACCGATCGGCTCCTGGCAGCGCCCGCACGGGTGACGCCTGCCCCCGAACGGGTGATCGAGCCAGAGGTCACGGGGATGTGTGTGCGGGGGCCGGGGCGGGCACGGGGAACCCGTCCCTGCCCACCAGCGCGAGGAGCCCGTCATGGCCGATGAACTGAAGAAGGGTGACCACGTCACCTGGCAGAGCCACGGGAACACGACCGAGGGGACCGTGGAACGGAAGATCACCTCGGACACCGAGGCCTCCGGGCGCACGGTGCGCGCCAGCAAGGACGAGCCGCAGTACGAGGTGAAGAGCGACAAGAGCGGCCGCACGGCGGTGCACAAGCCCTCGGCGCTCGACAAGGACTGACCGCCCGGCACCCGCCGGGGCAAGCGACAGGAGACGACGTGACCGAGTCCGGAGACGACTTCGCCGGCGCCAGCCAGCGGAGCACCAAGCACAGCCCGCGGGTCGACGAGGAGCTGGAGCACGAGATCCAGGGGATGCTCAAGGCCGAGCGGTCCACGCGCGCCAACGAGTGGCGCGAGGTCGAGCCGGTCGCCGAGGGCGGCCCCGACATCGACGCCGACCCGGCCGGCACGCTGGTGGGCGGGACGCCGGTCGGGATGGACTCCGACGCGGTGGTCGCCCGCACGGAGCTGGCCCGCTGGCTCGACCGGGCCGACTTCCCGAGCACCGGACCCGACCTGGTCGAGGCGGCCCGGGACCACCGCGCGCCCGACGTGGTGGCGGCGGAGCTCGAGCGGCTGCCCGCGGGCCAGACCTTCGAGCGCATCGGGGACGTCGTCCGGGCGCTCGGGTACCCCACCGAGACCGGCCCGGGCCCGGGTGCCACGGAGCCGCAGGCCTAGGCGCAGCCGCACGGTCCCCCAGTGGCCGCCTCCCCCGCCCGACGGCGCGTGAGGCGGCCGCTGCCGTCAGGCCTGGCTGTTCTCCTCCTGGGCTTCCCCGGCGATCTCCTCCGCACCACGGCGACGGAACAGCTTCGAGCCCGGGAACCCCTTCACCACCTGGCGCATGTCCTGCACGGTGTCGACCAGGTCGTTCAGGTTCGGGCCCACGTCGCCGAGGGTCTCCAGGATCGGCAGGATGTCCTCGTCGAGGTGGATGATCAGCTGCGGCAGCCGGTCGACGAGGGTGATGAGCGCCTGGACCTCGGCCGGCTCGAAGCTGGCCGCCAGCTTCCGCACCGAGGGCGCCAGTGCCGTGAGAGCCGGCGCGTAGTCGTCCAGCATCGGCTCGACCCGCCCGACCATGCCCTCCGCGCGCCCGATGAGGGAGTCGGCGCGCGACGACGTGGTCTCGACCGCCCCGATCGCGGCGTCGGCCAGGGTGTTGGTGCGGCCGACGGCCTCGATGGCGGCGTCGGCCAAGGTGGTCGTACGGCCGACGGCCTCGATCGCCGTGTCGGCCAGGGTGTTGGTGCGGCCGACGGCCTCGATCGCCGTGTCGGCCAGGGTGGTCGTACGGCCGACGGCCTCGATCGCCGTGTCGGCCTTCGCGTTGGTCTGCGACACCGCTTCGATGGCGGCGTCGGCCTTCGCGTTGGTCCGCGACACCGCTTCGATGGCGGCGTCGGCCTTCGCGTTGGTCCGCGACACCGCTTCGATGGCGGCGTCGGCCTGGTCGTTGGTCCGGGCCACCCCGTCGATCACCTCGTCCACGCGGCCGACCACCCCGTCGACCCGGTTCAGGAGCGCGGAGACCTGGTCGAGCAGTTCCTCCACCCGGCCGAGCACCGCGGCGGCCCGGGGAACCAGCGCGAGAGCGTCCGCCACCCCGTCCCGGGCGCCGGTCACGGCGGCGACGACGTCGGAGGGGCCGGGCAGGGAGGGCAGTCTCACCAGCCGCACGCTACGCACGTCCCCGGTCGCCCACATCTCGATCGCCCACGATCGGATCGTGTCGACGCGGGCACGCTGCGTTGCGCGCGTCGAGGGAGCGGCGCGCCCCGCCCCCGTATCGTGGTGGGCTCCCGCCCCCGGGCGCGGGACCAGAGCAGACCACGAACAGAGGGTGTCGCACCGGTGGGGGACGAGCCGACGGCCGACGACGCGGGCAACCGCGGCGGCCCCGACGGCTCCCGGCGACACCGGGGCGGACCCGCGCCGCTCACCGTCGAACAGCTGCTCGCCCGCCCGGGGAGCACCTCGGGCCGCCGCGCCGCCCGCCGCGAGGGCGGCCTGCCCTCCGCGCCGGCCGCGCCCCCACCGGGCGTGCGCAACGGGCTGCCCCCGGTGCCCGGCGCGGGCACCGCCCTGCCGTCCGCGCCCCCGCCGCCCGCGCCCCAGCCCGGTCTGCCGCCGGTGCCCGGTGCCGCGCCCAGGCCGGTCCGGCCACCCGTCGCAGGCGCGCCCGCCGCCTGGCAGCCCGATCCCCGGCCGTCACGCCGGAGCGGCCCGATCCCGCCGCTGCCCGGAACGGTCCCGCCGCCTCCGCGCACCGGCAGCACCCGGATGCGTCCGCCGCGGCCGGCGCCCCGGACGCCGGGGCGCCGCCGGCTCATCCGTGCCGCGGTCGCGCTCGCGGCCGTCGCCGGCGTGGTGCTGCTGTACCACCTGGGGCTCTACTTCTACGTCGACCAGAAGATCGGCCGCGTGGACGCCCTGGCCACCGACGGACCGGAGATCCTCGCCGCCCAGCTGCAGGAGACATCGGAGACCTACCTCGTCGTCGGCACCGGTGTCCCGGACCAGGACGGTCCGTCCTCGGTGGCGACGCTGCTCGCCTCGGTGTCCGACGACGGAAAGCGCGCCGTGCTCGTCGGCTTCCCGCCGACGGCGCTGGTCGACACCCCCCAGTGCCGCACGGCCGACGGCGAGGTGCGCGCGCCCACGACCGAGGCCTTCGCCCGGTCCCTGCTCGACGGCGGGCCGGCCTGCATGGTGCGTGCGGTGCAGCAGCTGTCCGGGGTGCAGATCGACCACTACCTCGGGGTGGACCTCGCGCGGCTGCCCGGGATGGTGGACGCGCTGGGCGGCGTCCCGGTCTGCGTCGTGCCCTCCCGGGCGACGGCCGCGGCCGCCGCGCCGCCCCCGCCAGGTCCGTCGGAGTTCTCCGGTGACACGGCCGCCGGCTACCTGCGGCCGGCCGGTGACGGCAGCGACGCCACCGGGACCGCGGTCGCGGAGCGCACCCAGCGGTTGCTGACCTCGACGCTGCGGGCGGCGATGTCGCGGGACAACGTGCTCGACCCGCTCACCCTCGCCCGGTTCCTCACGCAGGCGGCCGACGCCCTGACCGTGGACGAGCAGACGACCCTCGGCGATCTCCGGCAGCTCGCGACCTCCCTGGGGGACATCTCCGGCGACGCCGTGGTGCGGACCGGGCTCCCGGTGGCGCAGGTGGGCCACGTGCCCGTCGGTGGCGACGAGAGCTACGTGCTGCTCGACGGCGCCGGCACCCGCTCCCTGTTCGACGCGGTGATCGACGGCAGCCGGGTTCCGGAGGGCTTCGCCGCCGAGAGCGACGAGCCGGTCCCGCAGCGCGGGGCGGAGCCGGCGGCACCGGTCGACCCGGGCACCGCCGTGCTCCCGCCGGCCGACGTGGCCGTCGACGTGCTCAACGGGACCGGTACGCGGGGGCTGGCCGCCACCGTCGCCGATGCGCTCCGGGGCGAGGGCTTCGTCGTCGGGGCCGTCGGCAATGCCGAGGGCACGGTCAGCCAGTCCGTGGTGCGGCACGGACCCGGGATGGTCGCGCAGGCGCGCACGGTGGCCGCCGCCGTCCCGGGCTCGGTGCTCCAGGGCAGCGATGCCATCGGGGAGACCGTGCAGCTGGTCATCGGTCCCGGATACGAGTCCGTGGTGCCGGTGCCACCCCCGGCCGCCGCTGCTCCGGAGCCGGTGGCGGACACGAGAGCGGTCGCCCCCGATGCGGAGGCGGCCGCAGTCCGCTGTTAGGCATGGTCGCGAGGAGTGGGGCCCGGAAGGTCCCCGACCGGGGCACGGGAACACACTCCGCGTCGCAGGGGCACGGCTCCTGGCCGTGGTGTCGTCCGGAGGACGACGATGTGCTCAGCCGAAGCGGCCGGAGATGTAGTCCTCGGTCGCCTTCTGGTCGGGGTTGCTGAAGATCTTCTCGGTGGGGTTGAACTCGATCAGCCGACCCGGCTGGCCGACACCGTTGAGGTTGAAGAACCCGGTCTGCTCGCTCACGCGCGCGGCCTGCTGCATGTTGTGCGTGACGATCACGATGGTGAACCGCTCCTTGAGCTCGGCCATGAGGTCCTCGATGGCGAGCGTGGAGATCGGGTCGAGGGCGGAGCAGGGCTCGTCCATGAGCAGCACGTCGGGCTCCACGGCGATCGCCCGGGCGATGCACAGGCGCTGCTGCTGCCCGCCGGAGAGGCCCGAACCGGGACGGTCGAGCCGGTCCTTCACCTCGTTCCAGAGGTTGGCGCCGCGCAGGGACCGCTCGACCAGGTCGTCGGTCTCGGACTTCTTCATGCGCTTGCTGTTCAGCCGGTTGCCGGCGATGACGTTGTCGTAGATCGACATCGTCGGGAACGGGTTGGGCCGCTGGAAGACCATGCCGATCTGCCGGCGGACGTCGACGGGGTCGGTGTCGGCGCCGTACAGGTCCTGGCCGTCCATGACGACCTTGCCCTCGACGCGGGCGCCGGGCAGCACCTCGTGCATCCGGTTGATGGAGCGCAGGAAGGTGGACTTGCCGCACCCGGACGGCCCGATCAGCGCCGTGATGCTGCGCGGCTCGATGGAGACGTTGACACCTTCCACGGCCAGGAAGTTGCCGTAGTAGATGTTGAGGTCGGAGACCTCGATGCGCTTGGCCACGTGCGTGTCCTCTGGTCGGTAGGAGCGTCGGGCCCGGTCAGTGACCGGTCTTGGGAGCGAAGAAGCGGCTGATCAGGCGAGCGACGATGTTGAGCGCCATGACCAGGATGATGAGCAGCAGGGCTGCCGTCCAGGCCCGGTCGAGGAACGCCTGGCTGTCCACGCCCGGCTGGGTCAGCTGGTAGTAGGCGAAGACCGGCAGGGTCGCCATCCGGCCGTCGAACGGGTTGAGGTTCGTGCCGGTGATCAGGCCGACGGTGACCAGCAGCGGTGCCGTCTCGCCGACGACGCGGGCCACGGCCAGCGTGACCCCGGTGCCCAGGCCGGCGATGGCGGTCGGCAGGACGACCTTGACGACCGTCCGCCACTTCGGCACGCCGAGGGCGTAGGCGGCCTCCCGCAGCTCGTTGGGGACGAGCTTGAGCACCTCCTCGCAGGACCGGACGACCACCGGGATCATCAGCACCGAGAGGGCCACGGCGCCCATGACGCCGAGCCGGATGCCGCCGCCGAAGATCAAGGTGAACAACGCGAACGCGAAGAGCCCGGCGACGATCGACGGGATGCCGGTCATGACGTCGACGAAGAAGGTGATGGCCTTCTTCAGCCGGCCGGAGCCGTACTCCACGAGGTAGATCGCGGTGAGCAGCCCGATCGGGACGGAGATGGCCGCGGCCAGCGCCGTGATGATCAGCGTCCCGAGGATCGCGTGGTAGGCGCCACCGCCCTCGCCGACGACCCGGAACATCGAGTTGGTGAAGAACTGGCTGTCGAACCGGGCCAGGCCCTTGTCGAGGACGGTGTAGACCAGCGAGACCAGCGGCACCATGGCGATGGCGAAGGCTGTGGTGACCAGCGCGGTCACCAGCCGGTCGGTGGCCTTGCGGCGGCCCTCGACGGCCCGTGAGCCGGCGTACACGGCGAGCGTGCCCAGGAACGCGCCGTAGACGACGGTCAGGACGATGCTGAAGCCGCTCAGGGCCGACAGCAGGGCGCCCAGCGCGATCCCGCCGGCGTAGAGGCCGAGCGGTGCCAGCCGGGGCAGCCGGCGCTGCGAGCGGATCGAGCCGCTGCGGGGCTCCTCGGCGGTACGGACCGGGGACTGGGTCTCGATGCTCATCAGTTGGCTCCGGAGAAGTCGGCGCGGCGGTTGACGATCCATCGGGCGAGCATGTTGACCGCCAGGGTGATGAGGAAGAGCACCAGACCGCTGGCGATCAGCGTGTTCACGTCCAGGCCGGTCGCCTCGGGGAAGCGGAGCGCGATGTTCGACGCGATCGTCGACGGGCTGGAGTTGCTGATCAGGTTGAGCGTGGCCGCGGCGCCGCCGGAGAGCACGATGGCGACGGCCATCGTCTCGCCCAGCGCGCGGCCCAGGCCCAGCATCGCGCCGGCGATGATGCCGGACTTGCCGTAGGGGAGGACCGCCATCTTGATCATCTCCCAGCGGGTCGCCCCGAGGGCGAGCGCGGCCTCGCGGTGCAGCGCCGGCGCCTGGGTGAAGACCTCCCGCGAGATGGCGGAGATGATCGGCAGGATCATGACGGCGAGCACGAGGCCCACGGTGAACATCGTCCGGCCGGTGCTGGATGCCGGCCCGGCGAACAGCGGGATCCAGCCGAGGTGGTCGGCGGCCCATTCGTGGAAGGGCACCAGGGCCGGGGCCAGGACGGCCAGACCCCAGAACCCGTAGACGACGCTCGGGATGGCGGCCAGCAGGTCGATCACGTACCCCAGGCCTGCGGCGATCCGGCGGGGCGCGTAGTAGGCGACGTACAGCGCGATCGCGACGGCGAGCGGGGTCGCCACCAGGAGCGCGAGGACGGCCGCGAGGAGCGTGCCGACCACGAGCGGCGCGATGTAGCTGGCCAGCCCCTCGCCGCCGGGGATGTCCTCGGCGGGGGCGGTGAGGGCCGGCAGCGCCTCGCTGATGAGGAAGGCGGCCACCCCGGCGAGCACCAGGAGGATGAAGATGCCGGAGCCCTTGGCGCTGGCGGCGAAGATGCGGTCACCCGGGCGTCGCACCGTGCGCTGGCTGGGGGGTTCGGTCGGGGCCTTCGTGGCGGTCACCGCTGCTCCGTCGGAGTTCGTGGATCCGGGTCGTCGTGGTTCCGTGCCCGGGGTCCGGGCGGTGCGAAGGCCCGGGACGTCGGTACGACGTCCCGGGCCATCGCGGCGGGCTGGGATCAGCTCGCGGCGGTGATGGCGTCGATCGCGCCCTGAGCCTGCTCGCGCAGTGCGTCGGAGATCGGCGCGTTGCCGGCGTTCTCCTCGGCGGCCTGCTGGCCCTCCTCGCTGATCACGTACTCCATGAAGGCCTTCACGTTGTCAGCAGTCTCCTGCTCCTCGTACTCGATGCAGCCCAGGTGGTAGCTGACCAGCACGATCGGGTACTCGCCCGAACCCTCGGTCTCCCGGTTGAGCTCGATGGCGAAGTCGTACTCGCCGCGGCCCTCGACGGCCGGGGAGTTCTCGACGACGGCGGAGGCGGACTCGGCGCTGGGGGCGACGAACTCCTCGCCGACCGCGATGTTGGCCACGCCCAGGCCCTCGGCGCGGCTGGCGTCGGCGTAGGTGATGGCGCCGGGGGTCTGCTCCGTGACGCTGACGACGCCGGACGTGCCGCTGGCGGCCTCGCCGCCGGGGAGCGGCCACACGCCGTCGGGCTCGGCGGTCCAGACGTCACCGGCGGTCTGGAACAGATAGTCGGTGAAGTTCTCCGTGGTGCCCGAGTCGTCCGAACGGTGCACGGCGGTGATGGCCTGGTCCGGCAGCGTGGCGTCGGGGTTGTCCTCGGCGATGGCCGGGTCGTTCCAGTTGGTGATCGCGCCGGAGAAGATGCTTGCGATCGTGGACGCCGAGAGGTTGAGGTCCTCGACGCCTTCCAGGTTGTAGGCCACCGCGATCGGGGAGATGTAGTTGGGCAGCTCGAAGACCTCGCCGCCGGCGCAGCGCTCCTGCGCGGCCGTCAGCTCCTCCTCGTCCAGGGCGGCGTCGGAGCCGGCGAAGTCGACGGAGCCGGCGATGAACTGCTCGCGGCCGGCGCCGGAGCCCTCGGGGGCGTAGCTGAAGCGGACGTCCGGGTACTCGCCCTGGAAGCCGGCCTGCCAGGCCTCCATCGCGGCCTGCTGGCTGCTGGCTCCGGCGCCGACCAGGGCGCCGCTGAGCTCACCGCCACCGTTGCTGTCGCCGTTGCTCGAGCCGCCGCCGGACTCGTTCTCGGCGCCGCACGCGGAGAGCGCGAGGGTCGTGGCCAGGGCCACCGACAGGGTGGCTGCGCGCGACTTGGTGCTGAGCTTCAACTCTGAGCCTCTCGACAGGGCCCGGACCGTTGCCGGGCTTCAGGACCAACGAGGGAGAAGCTAGGGAGCCGAGGTGGCCGGTTTCCCCGGCACAGGTGAACGGGGGGTGAATGCCTCCTGAGCGCTTGCGCACCATGAGTGGGACGGGCCACATCGGGATGGCAAATCCTGGCGTGGCGACCTTTCCATAACGGTCGGATAACGGTAGAGAAAGCGGTTTTGGGGTGCCGACGATCGGCCCGGGCCGATCGTCGGCGTGTTCTGCCGCCTCCCGGACCTGGACGTGTCGACAGTAGGAGATCCAGCCGGCGGGCAGGCTGGCGACGGGGAGTCGGCGTCTCAGGCGACGTCGTGGCGCCGGGACCGCACGTCTGCAGCCTTCAGGGCGCCGGCGATCTCGTCGGCCCACTGGTGGACGCCCTGCCAGTCCCGGTGGTCCACCGACGGGGGATGCCCCTCGAGGGCCCGTCGTTCCCCGGCGGACAGCAGCCGTCGTTCGAGGCGGCCGGCGAACCAGCGGTGCTGGCGCGGACCGATCGACACGTGCATCAGGGGGGAGGGCTCGACGCCCAGCGGAGGCACGGAACTCCGGCTGCACAAGCCGCTGGAGAACGACCAGGTGGAACGACGTGCGAGCGTGGCGGCGTAGGTCTCCAGGTAGCTGACCGCGGGGGCCAGCCAGCGTCCGCCGTAGACGGCGCTGCCGAGCACGACGGCGTCGAACGGAGCGGGGTCGGGGCGTTGCTGCGCCGGCACGAGAGCGGCCGTGAGACCGATGCGGCGGCCGGCCCCGCTGCACGTCAGCGAGCGGGCCAGCCGCGCGGCGATCTCCCGGGTCGAACCGTGCAGCCCGGCGAAGACCACGAGGATCCGGGGCCCCTCGCCGCCCGGGGACGGAGGTGCGGCGGGACCCCACGTCGCCCCGGCCCCCGGCATGGCGGCGGGGTGTCCCGGAGAGGAGCAGAGCGCTGTCGTCATGGTTCCCCCTGTGTCGGCTGGGCGGTGCTCCCGCACGGTAGGGAGCCCGGGCTGCCGCTGGGTGAAGGCGGATGGAACACCGGGTTCCGCCCGGGAGGTGACCGTTGGCCGGGGGTTCGCGTGACCGTTCCGCTACGGCCCCCTCCCGTCCCTAGCGTCGCAGCGGTCCGTCCCAGGAAGACCTCGCAAGGAGAGCCCCTCGTGTCCAGCTCCCTCGACCGCCGCAAGTTCCTCCAGCGCGGCGCCGTCGTCACCGCCGGCACCCTGCTGGCCGGTGGCACCCACGCCCTGACCGCGCACGGCGCCCTCGCCGCACCGGGCCGCCGTGGCCAGCAGGTGAAGGCCCCGAACAACGGCGGCTACGGCGCCATCGTCCCAGCCACCGACAGGACCACCGGCGAGCAGCTGCTGTGGCTCCCCGCAGGCTTCGAGTACGCCTCCTTCGGCCACGAGGCGAGCTTCGCCGCGCCCCGCGGCCTGCCGACGACCGGCTCCGACGGCTATCCCACCCCGGGGCGGCACGACGGCATGGCGGCCTTCCCGACGTCCACCGACGGCACCGTGCGCCTGGTGCGCAACCACGAGCAGGGCTACTCCACCACCGAGGCCGCCACCCGCGCCTACGACAGGATCCGGATCGGCGACGAGGGCAACGCCTACGACCCCCTCGCGGCCGGTGGCACCACGACGCTGACCTTCGACACCGATGCGCTGCGGCTCACCGACAGCTTCATCTCGCTCAACGGCACCTCGGTCAACTGCGCCGGCGGGCTCACCCCGTGGGGCTCCTGGCTGTCCTGCGAGGAGACGGTGAACGGCACCCAGAACGGGTTCCCGAAGAACCACGGCTACGTGTTCGAGGTGCCCGCCCACGGCGGTCCGGTCGACGACCCGCAGCCGTACAGGGCCATGGGGCGCTTCGCCCACGAGGCGGTGGCGGTCGACCCCGCCACCGGCATCGTGTACGAGACCGAGGACGACGGTGACACCTCGGGCTTCTACCGCTTCCTGCCCACGGAGCCGGGCAACCTGGCGGCCGGGGGCGTGCTGCAGATGCTCGCCGTCAAGGAGCGGCCGCAGTTCGCCACGAACACCGGGGTCAGCAACCGCGTCGGCAACCCCATGCCGGTCGAGTGGGTCACCATCGACGACCCGGACCCCGCCAACATCACCCGTGACTCGGTCTTCAACCAGGGGTGGGCCAAGGGTGCGGCGAGCTTCGCCCGGCTGGAGGGCTGCTGGTACGACGGCGGCAGCATCTTCTTCAACGCGACCAGCGGCGGCGACCGGAAGGCCGGTCAGGTCTGGGAGTACCGGCCGCGCGGTCGCTCCGGCGGGCAGCTCATCCTCATCTTCGAGTCGCCGTCCCCCGAGGTGCTCGACGCCCCCGACAACATCTGCGTCAGCCCGCGCGGCGGCCTGGTGCTCTGCGAGGACGGCGGCGGCGAGCAGTTCGTCCGCGCCCTCAACGAGCGGGGCGAGATCTTCGACTTCGCCAAGAACAGCACCAGCGACGCCGAGTTCGCCGGCGCCTGCTTCAGCCCGGACGGCGACGTCATGTTCGTCAACGTCCAGACCCCGGGCGTGAGCTTCGCGATCCGCGGCCCGTGGGAGAAGGGCGCGCTCTGACCCGAGCGACCCCGAACCCGGACGTCCCCGGTGCCACGAGGCGCCGGGGACGTCCGCCGAGGCGACCGAGGCCTGACCGAGGGAGTGCCCGTGTTCAACTCGATCGGCTGGGGCGAGATCATCGTGCTCGCCCTGGTCGCACTGTTCGTCTTCGGTCCGGAACGGCTGCCGGACATGGCCCGGGAGTCCGCCGCCGGCCTCAAGAAGCTCCGCGGGGCCATGGCCGGCATGCGAGGCCAGCTCGACGAGAGCCTCGGCGACGACTTCGGCGCCCTGCGCGACCTCGACCTGCGGCAGTACCAGCCCCGCGAGGTGGTGCGCCGGCACCTCCTGGGCGACGACGCCCCCGAGACGCGGACCGCTCGATGACCACCCCCCTGATCCACCGCACCACGAGGAGAACTCGATGAATCTCGGACCCATGGAGATCGGTCTCGTCCTGCTGGCCGTCCTCCTGCTCTTCGGCTACAAGAAGTTGCCCGACGCGTCCCGCTCCCTCGGCCGCTCGCTGCGCATCTTCAAGGGCGAGATGAAGGGCATGAAGGACGACGACAAGGGACGAGGGGAGCCCGCGGTCCCCGTCCACGGTGAGCTGCTCCCGGCGGCGCGTCCTGCCGGCACCGAGCCCCGCGACCACCCGACGGCGGCCGAGGCCGACCCGGCGCGGTGACCGGGACAGCACTGACGCCGGAGGCCCGCCGGTGGCGCCGTCGCCGGCGGGCGCCGCGCGAGGCGGAAGCCGTGATGTCTCTGATCGCGCACCTGACCGAGCTGCGCAATCGCGTCGGCCGCGCCCTCCTGTTCGTCATGGTCGGCGCGGCGGTGTCCTTTTGGTGGTACGACCACGGCCTCGGTGAGTTCATCCGGGCGCCGTACTGCGGTCTGCCGGACGAGCTGCGCTACGGGGGCGAGACGGGCGACTGCGGGCTGCTGATCACCGACGTGTTCGGGGGCGCGCTCATCCGTCTGAAGATCAGCTTCATCGTGGGCGTGGTCATCTCGGCGCCGTTGTGGCTCTTCCAGGTGTGGCGCTTCCTCACCCCGGGCCTCAAGCGCAACGAGAAGCGCTACGGGGTGGCGTTCGTGGGCGCATCGTCGGCGCTCTTCGCACTCGGGGCGCTGCTGGCCTACCTGTCGCTGTCCGCAGGCCTGCGGCTGCTGCTCGGTCTGGCGGGGGAGGGGACGATCGTCGCGCTCACCGCACAGGACTACATCGGGTTCGTGCTCTCGTTGCTGGTGGCGTTCGGCGTGTCCTTCGAGCTCCCCCTGGTCGCCGTGGTGCTCAACCTCCTGGGCGTCCTGTCCCATGCCGCACTGGCGGGCGCGCGACGCTGGATCTACTTCCTCACCGTGCTGTTCGCCGCCTTCGTGACGCCGACACAGGATCCGTTCACCATGCTGGCGATGGCGACACCCATGATCATCCTGTTCGAGCTGGCCATCCAGCTGGCCAGGATCGTGGACCGGCGACGGGCACGGAAGGCGGCCCTCGACTCCTTCCACGCCCTCGACGACGACGAGGCGTCCCCCCTGGACGTGGCACCGTCCCGGCTGGACGAGTCCCCGGATACGCCCGGCGAGGACGAGCGGGTCCTCTCGACGCGGTCGGGCCGCTGAGTGGGACGTGCAGTCAGCCGGTCGTCGGCGGCTGCGCGTTCCCGGGGACCGGACGGTGCCACGCGACGTCGACGGCGTACCGGGTGAACCCGCGGCGTTCGTACAGCCGCACCGCGGCCTCGTTGTCCTCCTCGACGTAGAGGAGGACCGAGTCCAGCCCCTTCCGCCGCAGGTGGGCCAGGCCGAGGTCGGTGAGTACGCCGCCCAGCCGCAGCCCCTGGGCGTCGGGGTCGACGCCGAGCACGTAGATCTCCCCGACCGGATCGGGCCCGGCGTCCCCGGCGGGGTGCACCTTGGTCCAGTGGGAGCCCAGGAGGGCGCCCCCGGCGTCCGGGTCCCCGCGCCACGCCAGCAGGAAGCCCGCCGGGTCGAACCACGGCTCGGCTTCCCGTAGCTCGAGGTCCGTCCGCGTCATGCGCCCCTGCTCGGGGTGCCAGTCGAAGGCCCGCGCGTTGACCCGCAGCCACGCCTCCTCGTCCCTTCCGGGACGGAAGGGGAGGACCTGCACGTCGCCCGGCAGCTCCGGGTACGGGTCGGGGTCGATGCCGGCGAGGTCGCCCCGCATCTGCAGCAGCACCCGCGCACGGGCGAAGCCGTGCGGCGCCAGCAGCTCCGCCGACCCGGGCAGGTCGCCGTGCGCCCAGACGCTCAGCGGGCGGTCGCCGGCCAGGTCGAGGAGCTCCCGGAGCAGCGCCCGGCCGTGGCCCCTCCGCCGGTGCCCGGGGTGCACGACGAGCTCGGCCACGCCGTCGTCGTACCGCGCGTACCCGGCGAGCGTGGCACCGTCGCGCACGACGAGGTCGCGTCCGCCGGCGCCGCCGTGCTGCAGGCGCAGCTCGGTCTCCTCGGAGACCGGACGGACACCGTCGGCCGCCGCCGCGGCACGCAGCAGCGACAGGATCGCGTCGACGTCGGGCTCCGGGCTCACCGGCCCATCAGACCAGCTCGGCGTCGCTCTCCGCCTTCGGGGCCCGGGAGGTCGCGTCGGCCACCTGCTGGTCGAGCTTGTAGCCGACGTTGCGGACGGTGCCGATCAGCGCCTCGTGCTCGGTGCCGAGCTTGGCGCGCAGCCGGCGCACGTGGACGTCGACCGTGCGGGTACCCCCGAAGTAGTCGTAGCCCCAGATCTCCTGCAGCAGCTGTGCGCGGGAGAAGACCCGGCCCGGGTGCTGGGCCAGGTACTTGAGCAGCTCGAACTCCTTGTAGGTGAGGTCGAGCGGGCGGCCCCGCAGCTTCGCCGAGTAGCTGTGCTCGTCGATGACGAGCTCGCCGGCCCGCGTCACGCCCTTGTCGGCGCCGTCGGCCGGGGCCGCGGCGGCCAGCCGGCGGGCGGTGGCCCACTTGAGCCGGGCATCGACCTCGGCGGGGCCGGCGGTGTCGAGCAGGACGTCGTCCACACCCCAGTCCGCCGACAGCGCCACGAGGCCGCCCTCGGAGAGCACCGCGACCAGGGCCGCGGCCACGCCGGTCGAGGAGAGGAGGCCGCACAGCGTCCGGGCGCGGATGAGGTCGTGGCGGGCATCGACCAGGACGACGTCGCCCCCCGCGGCCCCCCAGTCACCATCGAGCAGGCTGGACAGCTCGGGAGCGACCACGCGGACCTGGTGACCCAGCAGGCCGAGGGCCGGCAGCACCTCGGTCGTGGCCTGTCGCGCCGAGGTCATGAGGACCAGTCGCATGTCGTCTCCTCGAGGGTTCCCACGACGCGCAGCCGTGGCGGCCGTCGACGACGCTGTCGAGGTGAGTGGGCAGGATAACCGACGGGCCCGCGTCCGGGCAGCTACCGGTGCCCAACCTCCCTCGCGGCGGTGACCGGCCGGACGGCGGTGGTCTGCCACCATCGACGACGTGACCAGCGCCGCCCCGACGTCCCGACTGACCGCGCGGGAGCACCACCTGCCCGCGGCGGCGTTCGCGGTCCTCGCGGTCGCGCTGCTCGTGGGGCTGCCCGAGGTGCTGGGCCAGACCGGGCGGCTGGCCGCCGTGCTCGTGCTCCAGCTGGGGCTCGTCCTGTGCTGGGCGCTCGTCACCGGGGTCCAGGGCTTCGCCGGGTCGCTGGCGGTGGGGGCGGGCGCCGCGGTGGCCGCGGATCTGGCCTTCGTCCTGCCCGAGGAGCCCGAGCTCGGCGATCTGCTCGCGGTCATCGGGCTCGGGTTCCTGGCACTGGTGCTGCAGCAGATGCTCCGCCGCCCCCGCTCCGAGCTGGTGGCCTCGCTGTCGCTCTCGGTGCTCCTGCTGGTCGCCGTCGCCTCGCTGGCCGCCCTGCTGCTGCTCGGCCGCACCGACGCCGGCTCCGAGCGGGCGCTCGTGGCACTGCTGGCGGTCGGCGCGGCGCTGCTGGTCGGTCATCTCGTGGACCTGGTCCTGCCCCGGCCGCACCTGGCCGACGGCGTCCCGCGCGGGCTGGTCGCCGTGGTCCTCGCCGTCCTCGCCGGTGCGGCGGTGGCCTTCGTGGCGGCCGGCGCCGGGGACGCGCTCGACGGCGAGCGGGCCCTGGTGCACGGCGGGGTGGTGGCCGGGGTGGCGGCGCTGACCGCCCTGGTGGCCAGCTACGTCGTCGTCGAGGCCACCGCCGGGGACGACCCCGACGAGACGGCCGGCGAGCAGAACGTCTCCCGGTGGCTGCTGCCGGTGATCCAGGTGGCCCTCCCGCTGGCTGCCTGCGCCCCTGTCGTCCTGGCCCTGCAGGCGACCCTGTGAGCGGGGCCCGGTGAGGGCACTGCTGGTCGTCGTGCTCCTGCTCGGCGGCCTGGGGCTGCTGGCCGACCGGGTGGCCGTCGGCATCGCCGAGGACCGGATCGCCCAGCAGCTGGCCGGCACGGGGGGCGTGGTCGGCACCCCCGAGGTGGACATCACGGGCTTCCCCTTCCTCACCCAGGTGCTCGCCGGCCGCTACGACGACGTGCGCGTGGCGTTCGACGCCGAGGGGCTCGCGCAGCCGGAGGGCACCAGGGCCTCGGTCTCGCTCCAGGGGGTGCAGGTGCCGCTGTCGGCGGTGCTGGCCGGATCGGTCACGGAGGTGCCGGTGGACCGGATCGACGGCGCCGCCACGCTCTCCTACGACCGGCTGGCCGCCGAGATCGGCGCCGGCACCACGCTCGCCCCGGAGGGGAACGGCCTGCGGATCGACCGCACCATCGAGCTGCTCGGCCGGACGCTGCCCGTCTCCGCCGCCGGGACCGTCGTCCTCCAGGACGGCCAGCTGGTGATCGACGTCGACCGGGCCAGGGGGGCGGGGGTGGAGATCCCCGCCCCCCTCGTCGACCGGGTCAGCGATCTGCTGGACCTGCGCTACACCGTCCCGGACCTGCCGTTCGGGCTGCAGCTCACCGGCGTGACACCTGCGACCGACGGCGTCCGCGTGCGGGTCGAGGCGACCGACTCGGTGCTGACGGCGCAGTAGGGCGGGGTGCCGGCGGCGGAATAGCCGGCCGCCGCGGACCGGTTGCGCGTGGGGTGACGCTGCAGACCGCACCGGCCGCCGCGGCCCTCGCGCGCCTGGGCGTGCGCCCGGGGGAGGCGGACCTGACCGTCGTCCAGTTCTCGACGGCGTTCTGCGGCCCGTGCCGGGCGACGAAGGCCCGGCTGCAGCAGCTGCGGACCACCCGCCCCGGCCTCGCCTACGTGCACGTCGACGCGGAGAGCCACCTCGACGAGGTGCGCGCCCTGGACGTCCGCAGCACCCCCACGCTGTTCTTCCTGGACCGCACCGGCGCGGTGCGCGGCCGCAGCGACCGGGCGCTCGGCGCCGCGGAGCTGACCGCCCTGGTCGACGCCCGGCTGGAGGCCGGCCGGTGATCCGCTACCCTCGCGCCGTGGGCATCCTGCTGACCTCGCGCCGCACAGTCGACCTGTGCCGCGTCGGCAGCTGCCTGTGTCCGGCCCCCTGAGGGCGGCACTCCTGTCGTCCAGACGCGCGCGAACGCCGTCGGGATGTCCCTTTCTCCCCTGATCCGCGCGTTCGGGCGATCCGTGTCCAGCTGCTCGCACCTGACCGATCCCACCGCACACCGATCATCCGGAGGACCACCACCATGAGCCGCAATGACGTGCTCGTCACCGTCGACTGGGTCCAGGACCACCTGGGCCAGCCCGGCATCGTCTTCGTCGAGGTCGACGAGGACGCCAGCGCCTACGACGGCGGCCACATCGAGGGCGCCGTCAAGCTGGACTGGAAGCAGGACCTGCAGGACCCGCTGCGCCGCGACTACCTCGACAAGACCGCCTTCGAGGCGCTGCTCTCGTCCCGCGGCATCAGCAACGACGACACCGTGGTGCTCTACGGCGGCAACAACAACTGGTTCGCCGCGTACGCCTACTGGTACTTCAAGATCTACGGCCACCGCGACGTCAAGCTGATGGACGGCGGCCGCAAGAAGTGGGAGCTCGACGGCCGCCCGCTGTCCAAGGACGCCGTGCAGCGCCCGGCGACCCAGTACGTGGCCTCCGAGCCCGACCTGTCGATCCGCGCCTTCCGCGACGAGGTCGTGGCCGCCATCGGCAGCAAGAACCTGGTCGACGTCCGCTCGCCCGACGAGTTCTCCGGCAAGATCCTCGCCCCTGCCCACCTGCCGCAGGAGCAGTCGCAGCGGGCCGGGCACGTCCCTTCCGCGATCAACATCCCGTGGAGCAAGGCGGCCAACGAGGACGGCACCTTCAAGTCCGACGAGCAGCTGGCGGCGCTCTACGCCGAGCAGGGCTTCGACGACAGCCGGGAGACCATCGCCTACTGCCGCATCGGCGAGCGGTCGAGCCACACCTGGTTCGTGCTGCAGGAGCTGCTCGGCAAGAAGAACGTCAAGAACTACGACGGCAGCTGGGTCGAGTACGGCTCGCTCGTCGGCGTCCCGATCGAGAAGTGAGCTGACATGTGCGGAGCACCGAAGCAGGGCGGCACCCTCGCGGGCATCGACCTGGGCACGCAGACGGTGATCCAGGGCTCGGTCTGGCACGACGGCGCCCCGGTGGCCGGTGCCTACGTCCGGCTGCTGGACGGCACCGACGAGTTCACCGCCGAGGTGGTCACCAGCCCCGAGGGTGAGTTCCGGTTCTTCGCCGCGCCGGGCACCTGGAAGGTCCGGAGCCTGGCGCCGGTGGGCAAGGGCGAGCGGGTCGTCGACGCCGAGGTCGGCCTCAACGAGACGACCATCGTCATCGAATAAGGACCCCCTGCCCCCGCCACTCGCACGCTCGCGGCGGGACCCTGCAGGGGGCCGGAAGGACACCACAGCGCCCGTCCCGGCTCCGGCCGGGGCGGGCGCTCGTCGGATCAGTCCAGGCCGGGCGGCAGCCGGTTGGGGCCGGCCTCGGGCGGCCGGGGGCGGTCCTCGGGGTAGGCGCGCACGGCGACGATCGCCACGTCGTCCTCGCCCGCCCGCGGCACCAGCCGGTCCAGCAGGGTGTCGAGCAGCTCGTCCAGCGGCCGCCCGCCGAGGTCGCGCAGCGCGCCCTGCAACCGGGCCATGCCCTCGTCCAGGTCGGCGCCGCGCCGTTCGACGAGGCCGTCGGTGACCAGCAGGAGCGTGTGGTCGGAGTCCAGGTCGGCGGTGTGGTCGTGGCGCTCGGCCGACGGCTCGACGCCGAGCATCAGGTCGGGCCGGGTCTCGAGGACGCGCGAGCTGCCGTCGGGCGCGAGCACCAGCGGGGGGACGTGACCGGCGTTGCTCCAGCGCACCACCCGGCGCCCGGCGACGGGGATGTCGGGGTGGCGCTCGATGCGGGCGAGGATGGCGGTGGCGAGGGTGCCGACGGCGAGCCCGCGGGCGGCCCGGTCGGTGCGGCCGAGCGTCGTCGCGGGCGTCTCGTCGTTGTCGTAGGCCAGGGCCCGCAGGAGCCCGCGCAGCTGGCCCATCGCGGCCGCCGCGTCGCTGCCGTGACCCACGACGTCGCCGATGGCGATCACCGTCGCGCCGTCGGGCTGCATGAACGCGTCGTACCAGTCGCCGCCGACCTGCGACTCGTGGCCGGCCGGCTGGTAGCGGACGACGACGTGCAGGTGGTCGGGCTCGGGCGGCGGGGTGAGGAGCGCCTGCTGGAGGCGGTCGGACAGGGCGCGCGACGTGGCGGCCTCGTGCGCGAGCCGGTCGATCTCGGTGGCCTGCTGCTCGGCCGCGCGCCGCTCGGTGAGGTCGCGGAAGGAGACGATGACGCCGGTCACCGCCCCGTCCTCGACGGTCGGCACCGCGATGAGCTCCACCGGCACCGGCGTGCCGTCCTTGCGCCAGAACACCTCGTCGTCGGCGGTGACCGTCCGGCCGGTGCGCATGGCCCGCCAGACGGGGCACTCCTCCCGCGGGTAGGGAGAGCCGTCGTGTCGGTGGTGATGCAGCAGGCGGTGCTGGTCGACCGCGCGCTGCTCCTCCAGCGGGTAACCGGTGATGCGGACGGCGGAGGGGTTCACGAAGTCGACGCGCCCGTCGGCGTCCAGGCCGTAGATCCCGTCGGCGACGTTGGCCAGGACCCACTCGTAGCGGGCGTTGGCGCGTGCGAGCTCCTCCTCGGGCGTCCGCACGCGCACCTCCGTGTCGTGGCCGGGGATCGCGCCGGACCGGCTGCCGGCGTCGCAGGTCCCGCTCCCACGGACTATAAGCGCCGCGGCAGCGGTTCCCGGCCGGTCCGGTGGCCGCGGTGGCGGAGCTGCCAGGCGGCAGCCAACGCGGAAGCGACGACCAGGGCGGAGCCCCCGCCCCACGTGGCTGCGTCGTAGACGGCCTCGCCGACGCCGTCCGCCGACGCGGCGGCGGCCGTGCCCGTGACGCAGCCGGTCACCGCCAGCAGCACCCACGGCCAGCGGCGACCGGGCCGGCCGGACGGGCGGACCGGCGCCCGCAGCCACCAGCGCACCACCCAGCCGACCAGCACCAGACCGCCCAGCACGCTGGCGACGTACTGCAGCCACCGGTAGCCGGGCATGACCCCCCACTGATCGGCGAGGACGGGGAACGTCCCGGGCCCCCACCGCCCGGCGTGGGTGAACTCGTCCCACAGGACGTGGGTGGCAGCGCCCACCGCGGCCGCGAGCACGGTCCAGGCCACCCGGCTCGCCGTCGAGACCCGGACGCGCAGCCCGACGGGGACGCCGGTCAGCCGGCCGCGCAGTGCCGCGGGTGCGGCGCGCAGCGCCGGCTCCGCGAGCAGCCCGTGCCAGAGCGCCCAGGCCGCGAGGGCGAGCAGCACGTCGGTGGAGACGACGGCGGTCGCGGTGTGCGTCGGCCAGGGCCACTCGACCGGGAGGTAGAACGGCAGGTCGGGGGCCATGCTGCCGGCGACCAGGGCGGAGGCGGGCAGCGGGGTGCGGAGGAACGGCAGCACGGCCGCCGCATGGCTCGGGGTGAAGGGCACTCAGAGGCCGATCAGGGACGCCAGCTCGGTCATCGCCCGGTCGAAGTAGCGGTCGGCGTCCTCGACCGAGCCGACGAAGTGGCCGAACAGCTCGAAGCTGAGCGTGCCGAACACCGAGCTCCAGGCGAGCAGGGCCCGCACGCGCACGGCGTCGTCGAGCGCCGGGTGGTCCCCGCCCAGGACCTCCGCGGTCTCGCGGCTGACCACGTGCGTGTCCTGCTTCCCGGCACCCTCGGGCAGGACGCCGGACCGGGCGGCGTCGCCGAGGATGCGGCCCAGCACCACGCCGACCCGGGCGGCCGCCGGCACGGTGTCCTGCGGCGCGGCGTAGCCGGGTACGGGGGAGCCGTAGAGCAGCGCGTACTCGTGCGGGTGGCCCAGGGCCCACGACCGCACCGCGCGGCAGACCGCGAGCCAGCGCGCCCGCGGCGCGTCGTCCGGACGGTCGGCCGCCTCGGCGGCCGCTCCCAGGGCGTCGTAGCCGTCGATGATCAGCCGGGTCAGCAGGTCGTCCCGGCTCGGGAAGTACCGGTAGACCGCCGAGGACACCAGGCCGACGTCGCGGGCGACGGCGCGCAGCGACAGGGCCGCGGCACCGACCTCGGCCAGCTGGCGGCGGGCGGCGTCGGTGATCTCGGCGGTCACCTCGGCGCGAACGCGTTCGCGGGCGGTCGGCATGCGCTCCATGGTGGCCGGGGAGATCACTGATCGCAAGAGAGAGCATCGCTCTTGACACGACAAGGGGTCCGGCTGGAGCATCGCTTCCGAACGAGAGCACCGCTCTCGATGTTCCGGAGGAGATCGCCATGGCACTGCACGTCATCGTCGGCAAGGGTCCGGTCGGCACGACGACCGCGGAGGAGCTGACCGCCCGCGGGCACCGGGTGCGGGTCCTCTCCCGCAGCGGCGGCGTCTCCACCGACGCGGCCGAGCACCGCCAGGTGGACGCCGGGGACGCCGACGCACTGGTCAGGGCGGCGGCCGGCGCCGACGTGCTCTACAACGCGGTCAACCCGGCCTACCACCGCTGGGCCACCGACTGGCCGCCCGTCGCCGCGGCGCTGCTGACCGCGGCCGAGCGCACCGAGGCCGTCCTGGTGACCATGGGGAACCTGTACGGCTACGGACGGCCCTCGGGCCCGATGACGCCGGAGACGCCGCTCGCGGCCACCGACGTCAAGGGCCGGGTCCGCAACCGGATGTGGGCCGACGCCCTGGCCGCGCACGGGGCCGGCCGGGTCCGGGTGACCGAGGCCCGGGCCGCGGACTTCGTCGGGCCGCAGGTTCCCGCGGCCCAGTCGCACCTGGTCCGGCAGCTGCCCGCCCTGCGCGCCGGTCGCCGGGCCTGGGTGGTCGGCGACCCGGACGTCCGCCGCAGCTGGGCGTACCTGCCCGATGTCGCCGCCACGCTGGCCACCCTCGGCACCGACGAGCGGGCGCTGGGCCGGGCCTGGCACGTGCCCACCACGCCGCCGCGCAGCCAGCGCCAGGCGCTGACGGACCTCACCGAGGCGATGTCCCTCCCGCCCGCGCGGGTCAGCGGGATCCCGTGGCCGGTGCTGCGGGCGGTCGGACTGGCCGTGCCGATGATGCGGGAGGTCGTGGACATCCGGCACCAGTGGGATGCGGACTACGTCTGCGACGCGCCCGCGACGACGGCCACCTTCGGGCTGACCGCGACCCCGTGGGACGAGGTGGTGCACGCGACGGTCGCCGGGGTGCCGGTGACCGCCTGAGGCCGCGGCGGGCCGGCGTCACTACCGTGGCACCCATGGTTTCTGCCTGGGTCCTCGTCACCCTGGCGGCGCTGGCCGCGCTCTCCTGCGGCTACGGCGCCGTACGGCTGTCCCGCCGTCCGACTGCGGGCCGGCGATGAGCGCGCCGACCGAGCTGCCGGTCCCCGACACCGTCGACGTCCATAGCGGTCCTGAGGTCTCCGACCAGTTGCTGGCGGTGCTGCCGTTGCTGGGGGAGTGGCACGGCGAGGGCATCCTGAGCGGCGCTGCGGCGGGGTCCGACAAGGACCTCCGCTTCGGCCAGTGGGTGCGCTTCAGCCACGACGGGCGCGGGTTCCTGGCCTACGAGTCCCGCACGTGGCGGCTCACCGACGACGGCCAGATCGTCGGCCCCGATCTCCGCGAGACGGGCTTCTGGCGGCCGCGCGGGAACGGTGACGACGTCGAGCTGCTGGTCGCCGGTGCGGACGGGGTGCTGGAGATCTACGTCGGCGCCGCGCGCACGATGACGAGCTGGGAGCTGGCCACCGACGTCGTCGCCCGCACGCCCGATGCCCCCGAGGTGACCCGCGCGGTCCGGCTCTACGGCATCGTCGAGGGCGCGCTGATGTACGCCGTCGACCGCGCGGTGGGGGACGGGCCGCTGCGGCCGACGATGTCCGCCCGGCTGGAGCGGATCCGATGACCGACGCGGTCCCCACCACGCCGCCATCGCCCACCCGCCCCGCCACGCAAGCGCCCACCCGCCCCACCACCCCGAGGCACGTGGCCGACGCCTACGTCGCCGCCGCCTGCGAGCTCGACCCCATCCTCGCCACCCAGCTCGGGGCCCGTCCGGACGACGACCGGCTGCCCGACCTCTCCCCGGAGGGGCTGGAGGCCGAGGTCGCGCTGGTGCGCGGCACGCTGGCCGAGCTCGACCGGGTGCTGGCCGAGAACCCCGCGCTCGACGACGACCCGGTCGAGCGGCGGTGTGCCCGGCTGCTGCGCGAGCGGCTCACCGCCGAGCTGGACGCGCACTGGGCGGGGGAGGGTTTCCGCTCGCTGAACATCCTCTTCTCGCCCATCCACGCGGTCCGCCAGGTCTTCACCCTGATGCCGACGGCGACCGACGAGGACTGGGCGGTGGTGGCCCGCCGCATCGCCCGCGTGCCCGAGGCCTACCGCGGCTACCGGGAGACGCTCGAGGAGGCGGTGCGCCGCGACCTGCTGGTCGCCCCGCGCCAGGTGCGCACCGTCGTCCAGCAGCTCGACGAGTGGCTGGCCGGCCCGTTCTTCACCGCGTTCGTCGCGTCGGGTCCCGAGGTCCTGCAGTCGGAGCTGCTCGCCGCCGCGGCGGCCGCCGACGGTGCGGTCGCCGACATCCGCGACCACCTGCGTGACGAGTACGGCCCACGCACCGAGGGGGTGCCCGACGCCGTCGGCCGCGAGCGGTACGCGATGGCGGTGCGCCGGTGGACCGGCTCGGACCTGGGTCCCGACCGGGGCCTCGAGGAGGCCTACGCCTGGGGCTGGGCCGAGCACAAGCGGATCCTGGCCGAGCAGCGGCTCGAGGCCGACCGCGTCCAGGCCGGTGCGACGCCGATGGAGGCGATGCGGCTGCTGGCCACCAGCGGCCCCGCCGTCGAGGGCGCGGAGGAGATTCGCGTCCGGCTGCAGGCGATGATGGACGAGGCGATCCTCGAGCTCGACGGCACCCACTTCGACCTCGCCGAGCCGCTGCGCCGGGTCGAGGCGATGATCGCGCCCCCCGGCAGCGCCGCGGCGCCGTACTACACGCGCCCCTCGCAGGACTTCTCCCGGCCGGGCCGCACCTGGCTGCCCACCCTGGGCCGGACGCGCTTCCCGCTCTGGGACCTGGTGTCGATCTGGTACCACGAGGGCGTTCCCGGCCACCACCTGCAGCTGGCGCAGTGGGCCCACGTCGCGCAGGAGCTCTCCACCTACCAGACCTCGGTGGGCTCGGTGGGTGCCAACGTCGAGGGCTGGGCGCTCTACGCCGAGCGGTTCATGGACGAACTGGGCTACTTCCCGGACCCGGGCACCCGGCTCGGCTTCCTCGACGCCCAGCAGCTGCGCTCGGTGCGGGTGGTCATCGACATCGGCATGCACCTGCAGCTGCCGATCCCCGACGACGCCGAGGGCGCGCTGGCCGAGCACCGCGGGCAGCCGTGGACGCCGGACCTGGCGCGTGCCTTCCTGGGCGAGAACTCCGGTGCGGCGCTCGCGTTCCTCGACAGCGAGCTGGTCCGCTACCTGGGCATCCCCGGGCAGGCGATCAGCTACAAGCTCGGGGAGCGGGCGTGGCTGGCCGGCCGGGAGAAGGCCCAGCAGACCCGGGGTGCGGCCTTCGACCTCAAGGCGTGGCACATGGCCGCGCTGTCGCAGGGCTCGCTGGGTCTCGACGACCTCGAGGCCGAACTCGCCCAGCTCTAGGTCTCAGCGCCCCGGGGGAACCGGGTTCACGTCGTCGCATCCCAGTGAGGTCGGATCCGGCGGGCGGACGGGCAGCGCCTCCACGCCGGGCGTGCCGAGCAGCTCGGCGATGCAGGCGATCGTGGCGCCGACGTAGGTGCTGGTGAGGTCGAGGTCGGTGGCCACGCACCAGGCGTGGTCGGCCGGCCACCAGAGGTTGGCGCTCTGCTCGTGCGGCTCGGGAGCCAGGTTCCGGGTCGCGTCGGCCACGGTTCCCCGGACGAGCACCACGTCGTGCTCGCCGCGCAGCAGCAGCCGGGGCGGGGTCCCGGGATCCGGGAGGTCGTAGCCGAAGCCGTCCCACCGGCCGAACACGCAGTCCTCCGGGGTCGCGGTGTGCCGGGCGAGGACCCCGGCGAGCCGGGCGGCCACCTGCACCGGCAGGTGCCCCTCCGGGGGGCCGTCGTCCCAGACCATCGCCTGGTCCTCGGAAGGCTGGGCGTCCCAGCTGCCGGTGATCGTGTGCCACTGCATGAGCGGGTGCACGGTGGTGCCGTTGTAGTCGGCCACCTCGGCCCAGGGCACCTCGACGTCGTCGTCCCCGGCGTAGCTGACCGCGGGGTGGAAGACCCGGGCGTAGGCCTCGAACGTCTCGGGGAGGAGGGCGGCGACGGTTCGGGGTTCCGCCCGCCGCCGGGCGGAGGAGATCCAGACCCCGCAGGAGACGTCGGTCTCGACCGGCAGGCCGCCCAGGTGCATGAATCGCAAACTACCTGGAGAACGGACAACCCCCGGGCTGCTCCGCGGCGCTTCCCCGGAAGGAAGCTGCACGCGGGCCGACTGGACATTGGTCGGCGGCCCGGGGGTCGGGTGACTGTCCGGTTCTCGCTCGCCGCCGTACGACGGACGGGCGATCTGCCGTCGCTCGGACGCGAGTCCGAGCGGGCGGCCCATCTGGACGGCGGCTAGCGGACAGCCACCTCACGAGTCCTGTAGCTATGCAAAGTTACGGACCACCTCCTCTCTCGTGTACGACGAAAGTACGTCGCCCGTCGAGGCTCGGCAACGAGAATTTGTCAGCCGTCGGCGAACGGCCTGGCCGACCGCCCCGGCGGGGGCGTGCCCTTCCAGTCCGGGTCGTGCTCGGCCTCGTCGTCGACCGTCTCGTAGGCCGGCGGGGGAGCGTGGTCCTCGTCCCCGAGCGGGGCGCCGGCGTAGGTGCTCCCGGGGGGCGGTGCACCCTCCCAATCGGGCCGGTGCTCCGCGCGGTCGTCGACGGTGTCCCAGGCGTCGGGGATGCCGTCCTGGTCGAGGTCGCGGGACTCCGCGGCGTACATCTGCTTGTAGCGGCGGTTCCGCAGCCGCAGGATCACGGCGGCGAGCGCGGCGGCGAGCAGGGTCCCGAAGAGAATGCCGACCTTCGCGTGCTCGAAGCTCTCGGGATCGTCGACGTAGGCGAGCTCGGTGATCAGCAGGGAGACGGTGAAGCCCATCCCGCCGAGCAGCGCCAGTCCGACGACGTCCGGCCAGCCGAGGTTCTCGTCCAGCTGCGCCCGGGTGAAGCGGGAGACCAGCCAGGTGGCCCCGGTGATGCCGATCGCCTTGCCGGCGACCAGCCCGACCACGATCCCGATCGCGATGCTGTCGCCCAGGGACTCGCTGAGCCCGGAGACGCCGCCGACGGCGACCCCCGCGGAGAAGAACGCGAAGACCGGAACGGCGACCCCCGCCGAGATCGGCCGGATCAGGTGCTCGAAGTGCTCTGCCATGCCCGGCCCGGCGTCGGGTCCGCCAGTGGACTGGCTGCGCACCACCGGCACGGTGAAGGCCAGCAGGACACCGGCGACCGTCGCGTGCACGCCCGACTCGTGCATCAGCACCCAGGTGAGCAGCGCCAGCGGCAGCAGCAGCCACCAGGAGCGGATGCGCCTCTGCACGAGGAAGCCGAAGACGGCCAGCGGCACCAGTGAGAGCAGGAGGGCCGGGACGTTCAGCGCGGCCGTGTAGAAGATCGCGATGACCATGATGGCGAGCAGGTCGTCGACCACGGCCAGGGTGAGCAGGAAGGTGCGCAACGCGCTGGGCAGGTGCGTGCTGATCACGGCGAGGACGGCGAGCGCGAACGCGATGTCGGTGGCCGACGGGATCGCCCAGCCCTGCAGCGCGTCCCCGGGACTCCCCAGGTTCAGCAGCACGAAGAACAGGGCGGGCACCGCCATCCCACCGACGGCCGCGGCGATCGGCAGCGCCGCGCGGCGGGGCTCGCGGAGGTCGCCGGCGACGAACTCGCGCTTGAGCTCCAGGCCGGCGACGAAGAAGAAGATCGCCAGCAGGCCGTCGGCCGCCCAGGTGCCCAGGGTGAGGTCCAGGTGCAGGGACGCCGGCCCCACCCGGGTCTCCCGCAGCGACTCGTAGGTCTCGACCCACGGCGAGTTGGCCCAGACGATCGCGATCAGCGCAGCCAGCAGCAGGAGGGCGCCGCCGACGGTCTCGCGGCGCAGGACGGTGGCGACGCGCTGCGTCTCGCGCCAGGAACCGCGACCGAGGAGACGGGGGGACGGCGGCGTGCTCACGGGGGCGGCTCCAGGTGCGGTGTCGTGCGGGGTCGGGTGGGACGCTGCCGACCAGACTTCCCGGCGCACCTGGACCCAGGTTACCGGGCGAGCAGACCCCGCACGCGGGCCGTCAGCCCCGCGTCGGCGCGGCGCACGCCGTCGAGCGTGTGCACCGGTGCGGCCCCGCGCACGCCCGACATCAGCCAGACGGCGTCGGCCGCGTGCAGGTCGTCGACGGTGCCGTGGCTCCGTGCCGTCGGCCAGCCGTCGGCCTCGGCGCGCTCGAACAGCCGGGCCACCGTGGTGCCGGGCAGGATGCCGGTCTCCGTGGGCGGGGTGTGCAGCGTGCCGCCGGCCGCCCACACGACCGTCGACGTCGGCCCCTCCAGCAGCTCCCCCTCCAGCGACGTGAGGACGACGTCGTCGGCGCCGAGCCGGTGCGCGTGCCGGTAGGCGGCCATGTTCACCGCGTAGGACAGGGTCTTCGCGCCGCCCAGCAGCCACGGCGCCTGCGCCCGGAAGTCCGCCGGGATCCCGAGCGACAGGCTGACCACCGAGATGCCGGCGGTGCGCTGGCGCACGGTCTCCGCGGGGACGGGGGCCAGCAGTGCGAGCGCGGTGGGTGGCGCCTCGTCGCCCGGACCGCGGGTGAGGAACAGGCGGAGCACGCCCTCGGTCTCTGCGCGCCAGCGCACCAGGACCGCGTCGACGAGGGCGTGCCAGACGTCGTCGCCGGGAGGAGGGATCTCCAGCAGCGCGGCGGACCGGGCCAGCCGGGCGAGGTGCGCGGCGAGGTGCGGCGTCCTCCCGTCGAGCACGGCGACGGACTCGAAGGCGCCGTCCCCGCGGACCAGGCCGTGGTCGGCGGCGGTGAGGACGGGCTCGTCCGCCGGGACGGCGACGGCCGCGCCGTCCCGCCAGATCGCGACGCTGCGCTGTTCGGTCACCGGTCCAGACTGCCCGACGGCGGGCATAGGGTCGCGTCATGGGGCACGACGCCGGAGCCGACGAGCACACCGCTCCCGGGCACGCCACCGACGGGGGCGCCCCGCTGGCGGAGCGGCTGCGGGCGCGCGGCCTGCGGTTGACCCCGCAGCGCAGGCGGGTGCTGGCGGCGGTGGCGGCCCTGGAGCACGCCACCCCGGAGGCCATCGGGGCGCGGTTGCGCGAGGAGGCGGGGCCCGGTGGGTCGGCGCCGGACGCCTCGACGGTCTACCGCAACCTGGAGTTGCTCGAGCGCCTCGGCTTCGTCTGGCACACCCATCTGGGCAAGGGGGCGCCGGTCTACCACGCCTCCGAGCACCCCCACCTGCACGTCGTCTGCGCCTCCTGCGGCGAGATCTACTCGGTCGCCCCCGACCTGCTCGACGGGGCCGCGGAACGTCTGGCCGCCGATCTGGGTTTCACCGTGGACGTGGGGCACGTCGCCTTGTCCGGGACCTGCCGCGCCTGCCGTGATCGAGCTGGATCGGAGACCCCATGAGTTCACCCCTGCTGTCCCGCCCGGGCGCCGTCGCCGTCGATGAGCCGGTCGAGGCCGCTCCCGCCGTGGCCGCCCACTACGGGGACCCGCTGCGCGAGCAGCGGCTGCTCGCCGAGGGCGCCGGGCTGGTGGACCGCAGCGACCGCGACGTGCTCGTCGTCCCCGGCGCGGACCGGCTGTCCTGGCTGCACAGCCTGACCAGCCAGCACCTCGACCGGCTGGCCGACGCCACCGGCAGCGAGGCGCTGGTGCTCTCCCCGAACGGGCACGTCGAGCACCACCTGGTGCTGGCCGAGCTGGCCGGCAGCACCTGGGTCGACGTCGAGCCGGCCACGGGCGTGGCGCTGCACGCCTTCCTGGAGCGGATGCGGTTCATGCTGCGGGTCGAGCCGCAGCTGCGGACCGGGCAGGAGGCGGTGCTCTCCCTGGTGGGTCCGCGGGCGCTGGACGTGCTGACCGCGGCGGGGCTGCCCGCGCCCGCTGCGGAGTACGCCGTCCAGCCGCTGACCGACGGCGGTTTCGCCCGGCGCATGCGCCCGATCGGCGACGGCACGGCGCTCGTCGTGGACCTGGTCGTGCCCCGGACCGCCGTGGACGGCCTCGCCGACCGGCTGCTCGCCGCCGGCGCCCGCCTCGCGGGGGTGCAGGCCTACGAGGCGCTGCGCGTCGAGGCGCGGCGTCCCCGGCTGGGCGCGGACAGCGACCACCGCACGATCCCGAACGAGCTGGAGTGGCTGACCAGCGCCGTGCACCTGGACAAGGGGTGCTACCGCGGGCAGGAGACCGTCGCCCGGGTGCACAACCTGGGCCGGCCGCCGCGCCGGCTGGTGCTGCTGCACCTGGACGGCGTCAGCGAGGACCTGACCGAGCCCGGCGCCCCGGTACTGGCCGGCACCCGCGAGGTGGGCCGGGTCGGCACCGTCGTGCGCCACCACGAGCTGGGCGTCATCGCGCTGGCGCTGGTCAAGCAGTCGGTGGCCCACGACGCCGCGCTGACCGTGGGCGGCTCGGTCGCGGCGATCGATCCCGACGACGCCGTCGCCGAGGTCGACGACACCCGGGCGGCGGCGCGGGAGCGGATCCGGGCGGTCCGGTCTGCGACGATGCCGCGAGCGTGACGAGATGATGACCGCCGACGCCCCGGCCGTTCGGAGCGTCGAGCCGATGGAGGCCAACCCGTGAGTGCCACGACCAGTCCTGCCGGCGGCGCCGCCGTCGACGCGCTGCTGGAGCCCGCGTTCCTCGAGGACGCCACCCGGCTGTCCATGGCCGAGGTGCGCACCCTGCGCCGCCAGGCCGAGCAGGAGGAGGTCAACCTCTCCTACACCCGGCGTCTCCTGCAGGGACGCCTGGACATCGTGCGCCGCGAGCTGCAGCGCCGCGCCGAGCACGACGGCCGGTCGCTGGTGGAGCTCCTGCCGGAGATCCTGGCCGAGAAGGGCCGGGGGCCGGCGCACGGTCTGGGCCGGCACCAGACGGTGCAGCCGGCCGACCCGAACGCCTACGAGTCGTGGGTCAACGCGCTGACCCCCGGGGTCGACCTCTCCTCGATCACCGCGCTGAGTGACGCGAAGCTGGAGCAGGGCGCCCGTGCGCTCGCTGCCGCCGAGGCCGGGCTGTCGGAGCGGCGGCGCGGCGTGCAGCAGGTGATGGACGCCCTCGCCGCCGAGCTGGGGCGCCGGTACCGCGACGGCGAGGCCGACGTCGCCGCCCTGCTGGCCGACGAAGGGCGATAGGAACGGTGCAACACCGCTGGGCATCTCCGGCCCCGTCCGGAGGCTCATCCCGAGCGTGCGAGGGGTGAGGGGGACGGGGTCCTTCAACTGGCCGGACAACCCGGTCCTGGTCGAGGTCGAGCGGTCGGGGTTCCTGGAGTCGGTCCACCGCGGCTCGCTGGTGGTGCTGGGGCCCGACGGCGACGTGCTGTTCGCCGCGGGCGCCGTCGACCGGCCGGTCCTGCCGCGGTCGTCCAACAAGCCGGTGCAGGCGACGGCACTGCTCGCGGCCGGCTGGGAACCCCGGTCGGCAGCCGAACTGGCCATCGGCGCCGGTTCGCACACCGGCGAGGACGGGCACCGGGAGCGCGCCGCGGCGATCCTCGACGGCGCCGGTCTGGGGCCCGGGGACCTCGGGTGCCCGCCCGCGCTGCCGTCGCACGAGGCGACCAGGGTGGCGTGGCTGTCCGGCGGCCGGGCTCCGGAACGCCTGGCGATGAACTGCTCGGGCAAGCACGCGGCGATGCTCGCCGCCTGCGTGGCGGCCGGCTGGCCGGTCGAGGGCTACCTCGACCGGGACCACCCGCTGCAGCGGGCCATCGAGGAGCGGCTGGGCGAGGCGGCCGGGGAGCCGGTGTCGGCTGTCGTCGTGGACGGGTGCGGCGCGCCGCAGCACGCGCTCTCGCCGACCGGCCTGGCGCGCGGGTTCCTCACCCTGGTCCAGGCCGACGCCGGCTCGCGGGCGCGCGCGGTCGCCGACGCGATGCGGGCCGAGCCGTGGTTCGTGGCCGGCACCGGCCGCGAGGACACCGGCCTGATGCAGGCCGTGCCCGGTCTGCTGGTCAAGGGCGGTGCCGACGGCGTGCACGTCGCGGCCGTGCCGGGGGCTGGTGCGGTGGCGCTCAAGCTCGACGACGGCGGTGACCGCGGCCGGATGCCCGCGCTCACCGCCGGGCTGCGCCGGCTGGGCGTGCCCGCCGAGCCGCTCGCCCCGTGGTTGCAGCAGCCGGTGCACGGAGGTGGCGGGGTGGTGGGCGCCGTGCGCGCGGCGGCCGCGGTGCGTCCCTGACCTGCAGCGAGCGGTGTGACCAGGCCGACACCTGGTGCTAGCTGTACCGCTTGCAGGAGCTAGCACCGGCGGTTAGTGTCGTATCCGTGCAGACACCCGGAGACTTCGTTCGCGAGCAGGTGAGCACGGTCCGCTCCACGGTGGACCGCGTCGCCGGCAGCGTGGCGGAGTCCGTCGCCGAGGCCACGACCGCCTCGACGACCAATGTGACCGCCGTCGGTTCGCAGGTGGGCAACTACATCCGCGAGCAGCGCAGCGCCGCCCAGGTGTCCCTGCGGGAGCTGGCCCGCACCGCCGGCGTCAGCAACCCCTACCTGTCCCAGGTGGAGCGAGGCCTCCGCAAGCCGTCAGCGGAGATCCTCGCGTCGATCGCCCGGGGCCTGAAGATCTCGGCCGAGTCGCTCTACGAGCAGGCCGGGATCCTCGACCGGCGCTCCGGCAACCCGGACACCCTGGCGGCGATCCGCTCGGACGATGCGCTGTCCGAACGGCACAAGGCCGTGCTGCTGGAGCTCTACGAGACCTACGTCCGCGAGCACCAGGCCAGTGCGGTGCGCGAGGCCGCTCCCCAGGCCGCACCCGCATCCCCACCCGTGCACCCACCATCCCGCCCCACCAAGGAGTCGGCATGACCACCACCCAGACCGTGAAGCAGTACGGCGAGATCGCCGTCGCCCAGGGCCGCTCGCTGGCCGAGCAGGCCCGCACCCCGATCCTCGCCGTCGTCGGCGCCGGTGACCTCGCCGTCGCGCACGCCAGGACGGTCCTCGACCAGTTCCGCAGCAAGGCCACCTCCTCGATCGTGGCCCTGCCGGGCGAGGCGCAGGTCCAGACCGACCTCGCCGTCCGCGAGGCCCGCACCCGGGCCACCGAGGCCGCCGCCACCGCCCGCACCACGGCGCAGCAGCTGGCCGGTGCCGTCCGTCCCGACGCGCTCCGCAGCACCGTCAACGACCTGGTCGAGACCGCCCGCACCCAGGCGACCACGACCCTGGAGACCCTGGCCGGGCGCGGTGCCGAGGTCGTCGAGGACCTCCGCCGCCAGCCCGGCTTCCGCCGGGTCGTGCGTCGCGCCGAGCGGGCCGTCGACACCGTCGAGGACGCGCTCGAGGACATCCTCGAGGAGACCGCCGAGGCCGTGGCCGAGGCCTCGGACGAGGTCACCTCGGTCGCGCAGAAGACCGCCGCCAAGGCCGGCAAGGTGGCCGCCAAGGCCGAGTCGTCGGTCGAGCAGGCCGCCGACGCCACCAAGGACGAGCTCGAGGACGCCGTGGAGGCGCCGAAGCCCGCCAAGAAGGCGACCGGTAAGAAGAGCAGTGCCGCTGCCGGCACCTCGTCCGCCAAGGCGACCTCGGCGCGCGTGACCCGGGCCCGGACCGCGAAGCGGACCGACCCGGCGGCTGTGCCGGCCAAGCGCAACGGCTGACACGCCACCCCACGAACCAGGGCCCCGGAGCTGCGCGAGCGCTCCGGGGCCCTGTCGCGTCCGGGGGCGGTCCTGTCGTGTCCGGGGAGCAGCGCCTCCGGCGCGTACCCTCTGGCGCATGGCGGAGTTCGACGGTCTGGTGTTCGTGGCGCTCTACTGGGCGGCCCAGGCGCTGACCATCTGGGCGTTCGTCGACGCGCTGATCCGCCCGGCCTCCGCCTTCGTGGCGACGGAGAAGCTCTCCAAGCCCGCGTGGGCGGGCATCACCGGGCTCGCGGCCGTCTTCGTCTACCTGTTCGGGGCGATGAGTCTGTTCGGGCTCCCGGCCGTCATCGCCGCGGTGGTCTACCTGGTGGACGTGCGCCCCGCCGTCCGCGGTCTGAGCCGCGGCAACAGCTGGTGAGCTGAGCGCGCACCGCGGGGCCTCACCGGGCGAAGACCCCCGCGGGCGGCTCGGGTGAGGGCTGCGCCTCGGCGTCGGAGACCGGCAGGGCCCGCCCGGCGAAGCGCTCGAGGTCCTCGCCGTCGACCACCCGCGCGGGCATCGGATCGCGTGCGCAGGCGCGGCTGAGGCCGGCCAGCGGCAGCTCGCCGTCGGACGCCACGGCGACCAGGTTGCCGAAGCGGCGGCCGCGCATCGTGCCCGGCTCGGCGAGCAGGCACACGTGCCGGAACACCTGGCGCAGGGTGGCGACCTGCCCGCGGGCGAAGCGCAGCGGTGGCCCGTCGGCGACGTTGGCCGCGTAGATGCCGCCGGGCCGGAGCACCCGGGCCACCTCGCGGGCGAACTCGACGGTGGTCAGGTGCGCCGGTGTCCGCGCGCCGGCGAACACGTCGGTGACGACGACGTCGGCGCTGGCCGGGTGCAGCGTGACCAGCGCGGCGCGGGCGTCGGCGGCCCGGACGCGCACCCGGGCGTTGCGCGGCAGCGGCAGGTACTCGCGGACGAGGTCGGTGAGCGGCTGGTCGATCTCGACCACGCGCTGGCGCGAGCCAGGCCGCGTGGTGGCGACGTACCGAGGCAGGGTGAGCGCGCCGCCGCCGAGGTGGACCACGTCCAGCGGCTCGCCCGCGGCCGCGGCGAGGTCGAGCACGTGGCCGATCCGGCGGACGTACTCGAACTCCAGGTGGGTGGGGTCGGCCAGGTCGACGTGCGACTGCGGGGTGCCGTTCACCATCAGCACCCAGGACCCGTCGCGGTCGGCATCGGCGAGGAGTTCGGCGGTACCGCCGGCCACGGGCACCGGGCCGGGAGGCGTCCGCATCAGCGGCCCGACGCCCCCGCGGCCGCCAGCAGGGCCTCGTCCCGGTCGGCCGGCAGGTCGACGGCCAGGGCCGGCTCGCCGCGTCCGCGATCCCAGGCGACGACGTCGGCCGCCGTCTGCTCCAGCGGGGTGGCTGTGAGGCCGACCGATCGGGCGAGGTCGGCGTTGCGGCGCATGCCGACGTCGAAGCGCGGGTCGGGGAGCACGAGGGGCACCGCGCCGCCGGCGAGGGCGGGGTCGACCGGGACGACGTCGACGGTCGCGCCGGTCCCGCGCGCGCACGCCTCCACCAGCCCGGCGAGGGTGACCGGCTCGGCCGGGCCCACGGCGTTGAAGGTCCCGGGCCGGTCGTCGTGCAGCAGCGTGACGACCAGGCGCGCGAGGTCGCGGCTGTCGACGACCTGCACCGGCTGGTCCGGGCGGCCGGGCAGCGGCACCGTCCCCCCGCGGGAGGCCTTGCGGGCCCACCAGGTGAAGCGGTCGGTCTGGTCGTGCGGTCCGGCGACGATCCCCGGGCGGACGAGCGTCGCCCGGTCGCCGTAGCGCGCCAGCGCCTCGTCCTCGCAGGCCACCTTCAGGGGGCCGTAGGTGCGCCCGTCGACCTGCTCGGTGCCGACCTCGGGCTCCCGGCGGGGCGCCGTCTCGTCCAGGGGGCCCTCCGTGCGGCCGTCGTAGACGGCACCGGTGGAGATGAACAGGTAGCGGCCGGTGGATCCGGCGAGCGCGTCGGCGGCCTGCGCCACGTGGCGGGGGACGTAGCCGCTCACGTCCAGGACGGCGTCCCAGTCCGTGCCCTGGAGGGCGGAGTAGTCGCCGGTCTCCCGGTCCCCGACCAGTCGGGCGACGTCGGGGAACAGGTCGGTGCCGGTGCGGCCGCGGCTGAACAGGGTGAGCTCGTCGCCCCGTGCCAGCGCCTCCTCGACCATCGCGCGTCCGACGAACGACGTACCGCCCAGCACCAGGATCTTCACCGGCCGACCATAACGGCGGGCGGGCCGGTGCCGGCGGGCTGCGGCGGATAGGGTCCGCCGGACGGCGGAGGTGACCGCCGCCACACCCGGGGAGGCACCGTGTCCGCCGCACCATCCGCCGAACTGCCCGCCGAGAGCACGGACGGGGCTGACGTCCTCGCCCGGCTTCGCGCCAACCGGCACGACGACGCCGACTGGCGCAACGGCCGCATCTTCGGGCTGATCTTCCACCCGGACGACGACGAGCTCGAGGAGCTGCTCGCCGAGGTCAGCCGCGAGTACCTGGCGGAGAACGCCCTGAACCCGGTCCGCTTCCCGAGCCTGGCCCGCCTCGAGCGCGAGGCGGCGGACATGGTCGCCGGACTGCTGCACGGCACCCCAGGCGCCGGTGGCCTGACCAGCGGCGGCACCGAGTCGATCTTCATGTCGGTCCTGGTCGCGCGGGAGACGGCCCGGAAGAAGGGCATCACCGACCCGGTGCTGGTCACCGGGATCACCGCCCACCCGGCGTTCGCCAAGGCCTGCCACCTGCTGGACATGCGGCAGGTGCGGGTGCCGGTCGACGAGGGCTTCCGGGTCGACGTCGCGGAGATGCGCGCCGCGGTGGGCCCCGACACCGCGATGGTCGTGGCCAGCGCCCCCTGCTACCCGTACGGCGTCATCGACCCGGTGGCCGACGTCGCGGCGATCGCCCGGGAGGCCGGGGTGCTCTGCCACGTCGACGCCTGCCTGGGCGGGATGATGCTGCCCTTCTGGGAGCGGCTGGGCGAGCCGGTGCCGCCGTGGGACTTCCGGGTCGAGGGCGTCACGAGCATCAGCGCCGACCTGCACAAGTACGGCTACGCCTTCAAGGGCGCCAGCGTGCTGCTGCACCGCGACGTCGAGCAGTACCGGACCCAGTGGTGGTTCGACGACGGCGCCTGGGGCGGCGGGCTGTACGGCTCGCCGACCGCCGCCGGCACCCGGCCCGCGCCACCCATCGCGGGGGCCTGGGCGGCGCTGCGGCACCTCGGCGAGGACGGCTACCTGCGCCAGGCGACCAAGGTGCGCGACGCGACCCGGCGGCTGATGGCCGGGGTCGAGGCGATCGAGGGCCTGTCCATCACCTCGACGCCGGACCTCTGCGTGTTCCAGTTCGGCAGCGACGTCCTGGACATGAAGGTGGTGGCCGACGCCCTCGCCGAGCAGGGCTGGTTCCCGAACCGGCAGCCCGGTGGGCTGCACCTGATGGTCTCCCCGTTCCACGTGCACGTGGCCGACGAGTTCCTGGCGGCGCTGGCCGTCGCCGTCGACCGTGCCCGCGGCGGGGGGACGTATGACAGCGGCCCGGCCGTCTACGGCGCAGCCCTCCCCAGCGGGGAGCGCTCCGCATGACCGAGCCCTGGCTGCAGGACGCCTGCTCGCTGGTCGACGCGTTCCGGGCGCGGGAAATCAGCCCCGTCGAGGCGGTGCAGGCGGTGCTCGACGCCGTCGAGGCCAGCGAGCTGAACGCCGTCTGCCACGTGGATGCCGAGAACGCCCTGGCGGCGGCACGGGACGCCGACGTCGGCACGCCCTTCGGCGGCGTGCCGTTCGCGGTCAAGGAGCTGGAACCGGTCGAGGGCTGGCCGTTCCCGCGGGGCAGCAAGCTGCTCGAGGGGACGACGGGGCCGTTCACCACGGTCCACGTGGAACGCATCCGCGATCTCGGGGGCGCCATTCCCGTGGTGCAGACGACCAGCAGCGAGTTCGGGCTGGTCGGCTACACCTCCACCAAGCTGCACGGCACCACCCGCAACCCGTGGAACCCGGACCTGACGCCGGGCGGGTCCAGCGGGGGCACCGCGGCCGCCGTGGCCGGCGGAGTCGTGCCCATCGGCACCGGCACGGACGGCGGCGGGTCGATCCGCATCCCGGCCGGCTACGCGGGGCTGGTCGGCATCAAGACCAGTTTCCGCACCATCCCGTTCGCGCCGTTCGCGCAGATCGAGCCGCTGCACTCCACGGTGGGCTGCCTGTCCCGCTCGGTCCGGGACACCGCCCGCTGGCTCGACGTGGCCAACGGGGCGCACCCGCGCGATCCGTTCAGCCTGCCGCGGGTCGACGGGTTCGAGGCGGGGCTGGGCACCCACGAGCTCGCGGGCCTGCGGGTCGCCGTGCTCCCCGACTTCGGCGGCACGGTCGTGCACCCCGACGTCGTGGCCGCGATCGAGGACGCCGCCGGGGCGCTGATCGCCGCGGCCGGCATGCGGCGGGTCGACGTCGAGTTCGCCGTGCCGGACATGGCCGCGATCTGGTCCGGGGCCTCGCTGCCGACCATGTGGCACGGCATGCACGCGTACTGGCCGCAGATCCGCGAGCTGCTCACCGACGAGGTCGCGGCGCTGATGGCCCGCTCGGAGACGTTCAGCATGGCCGATGCGGCGGCCGTCGACCCCTGCGCAAACAGCTGAACGAATCCTTCGCGGACCTGTTCGAGTCCGTCGACCTGGTCCTCGCCGCGACCAACCCGGACGATCCCTACGCCGCCGAGGGGCCGGGGCCCAAGCGCGCGGGCGACATCGACGTCGAGGGCCTCGGCAACACCGGCCGGCTGACGATGGGCATGAACATCACCGGCGTGCCGGCGATCAGCGTGCCGGCCGGGCTGTCGCCGCGGGGAATGCCGATCGGGATGCAGATCGTCGGGCCCCGGCACAGCGACCCGCTGCTGCTGTCCGTCGCGGCGCTGTTCGAGCGCGAGCGCCCGTGGCCGCTCGTAGCGCCGTCGGCGAGGGTGCGGTGACGTGGGAGACGAAGACCGTCGAGGGTCCTGACGGGCTGGTCTGCAGCGTCGACCGGCTGGCCTCGGAGGCCGGCACCGCGGTCCTGCGCGCCGGCGGGAACGCCGTGGACGCGGCGATCGCGACCAGCGCGGCGCTGACCGTGACGACTCCGCACATGTGCGGGATGGGCGGTGATCTCATGGCCCTCGTCGCCGGGCCGGGCACCGGTCCGGCGCAGCCGCTGGTGCTGAACGCGTCCGGCCGGGCCGGGAGCGGTGCGGATCCGGACCGGCTGCGGGCCGAGGGCCACCGCACCATGCCGCCGCTGGGCGACGTCCGCAGCGCTCCGGTCCCCGGGTGCGTCGACGGCTGGCTGACCCTGCACGGCCGCCTCGGGCGGCTCCCGCTCGCCGAGGTGCTGGCACCGGCGGTCGAGCTGGCCGAGAGGGGCTTCCCGACCTCGCCCATGCTCGCCTTCCTGCTGCCGAAGCTGGCCGGGGTGACCGGCTGCGACGAGCTCGTCGAGGCGGGGGTCGCGGCCGGGGAATCCCTCCGCCGTCCCGGGCCCGCCCGCATGCTGCGGGCCATCGCCGCCGAGGGGCGCGCCGGCTTCTACGGCGGGGAGTTCGGCGAACGGCTGCTGGAGGCGGGGGCGGGGGAGTACCTGCACGAGGACCTCGACCGGCCGCTCGCGGACTGGGTGGAGGGCCTGGTCCTCGAGGTCTGGGGCCACCGGGTGTGGACCGTGCCGCCGAACTCGGCGGGCGTCCTCGCGCTCGCCGGGGCCGGGATCGCCGAGCGCGCCGGCCTCGGTGCCGATCCCGACGACCCCGCCTGGGCGCACCTCACCGTGGAGGCGGCGCGACTGGCCGGGCTCGACCGCCCCCGGGGGCTCTTCGAGGGCGCGGACGGTCGCGAGCTGATCGCGTCCGACCGGCTGGACGCACGGGCCGCGATGGTCGATCCCCAGAGGACGGTGCTCCGGGACGACCGCTACGCCGGGGGCGGAACGATCTACCTGTGCGCCACCGACGGCGACGGCATGGGCGTGAGCCTCATCCAGTCCAACGCCAAGGAGTTCGGCTGCCACGTGGCGGTGCCCGGCACCGGGGTGCTGCTGCACAACCGCGGCATCGGCTTCAGCCTGGAGCCCGGGCACCCGGCCGAGTACGGCCCGGGACGGCGGCCGCCGCACACGCTGTCGCCCACTCTCGTGACCCGTCCCAACGGGTCGCTGCGCGCGCTGCTGGGGACCATGGGCGGGGACTCCCAGACCCAGCTCGTCCTGCAGCTGCTCGCCCGGCTGCTCGTCACGGGCGACGACCCGGCCGCGGTCATCGGCGCTCCGCGGTGGGTGCTGGGCACCGAGGGCGGCACGAACTTCAACGTGTGGGAGCAGCCCGCCGGGCACCGCGTCCGGATCGAGGCGCACGCCCCCGCGTCGTGGCGTCCCGGCCTGGAGGAACGCGGGCACCGGGTGGAGACGGCGCGGCCGGACCCCGCCGGCTTCGGGCACGCCCACCTGATCGACTTCCCGGCCGACGGCCCGCCGCGGGGGGCAGCGGACGCCCGGTCACTGATCGGCGCGGCCGTCGCCGTCTGATCCCGGGGGCCGCGGAGCCTGGTGCGTTTATCGGACAACTGATAGAAAAAAAGCGGTCCGGCCTGCGCCGCAGTTCCGGGCGCCACTCGAGCGGAAGAGTCGACGAGATGACGCAGCTACTCCCCACGCGCACGGTGGACGCGGCCCTCCGCGCTCGGGCCGGTGCGGTGATCCCCGGTGGCATGTACGGCCACATGAACGCGGCGGGCCTGCCCGACGCCTATCCGCAGTTCATGACCCGCGGCGAGGGCAGCCGGGTGTGGGACGCCGACGGCAACGAGTACCTCGACTTCATGTGCGGCTGGGGGCCGGTCGTCCTGGGACGCAAGGACCCGGTCGTCGAGGCGGCGGTCCGCGCGCAGCTGGACGTCGGGGACCTGCTCGACGGCCCCTCCCCGGTGATGGTGGATCTCGCGGAGCTGCTGGTGGAGCTGGTCCCGCACGCGGACTGGGCGATGCTGGCGAAGAACGGCACAGACGCCACCACCGCGTGCGTCAGCATCGCCCGGGCGTCCACCGGACGGCGCAAGGTGCTCCTCGCCACCGGGGCGTACCACGGCGCGATCCCGTGGTGCACGCCTCGGCCGGGCGGTGTCCTCCCCGAGGACCGGGCGCACCTGGGCTACTTCGACTACAACGACGTCGCCTCGCTGGAGGCCGCGGTCGCCGAGGCCGGCGACGACCTCGCCGGCGTCATCGTCTCGCCGGTGCGCCAGGAGCTCGCCCGCGACCAGGAGATGGCCACCGTCGAGTTCGCCCGCGCGATCCGGGCCGCCTGCGACCGCACGGGCGCGGTCATGATCCTCGACGACGTGCGCTGCGGGTTCCGCCTGGACCTCGGCGGCAGCTGGGAGCCGCTGGGGGTCCGGCCCGACCTCTCCGCCTGGTCGAAGGCGATCGCCAACGGGTACTCCCTCGCCGCGATCACCGGGCGCGACCCGCTCCGCGCGGCGGCCTCGAGCATCTACGTCACCGGCTCCTTCTGGTACTCGGCGGTGTCCATGGCGGCGTCGATCGCCACGCTCACCCAGCTGCGGGACACCGACGCAATGGCCCGGATGGCCGCCTCGGGTCAGCGGCTGCGCGACGGCCTGGCCGCCCAGTCCGCCGCCCACGGCTTCGCCACCTCGCAGACCGGCCCCGTCCAGATGCCCCTGCTGCGCTTCCTGGACGACGACGCCGCCTCCACGATGGCGCGGACCTGGACCAACGAGGCCGTCAAGCGCGGGGTGTACCTGCACCCGGTGCACAACTGGTTCCTCAGCGCCGCCCACACCGCCGACGACATCGACCTGGCCCTCGAGCGGACCGACGACGCGTTCGCCGAGCTCGCCCGCCTCCGGGGCTGACGGGGATGGACGACGCCCGGTGGCACGCGGCCGCGGAGAGCCTGGTGCGGTACGGCCGGCGGATGAACCCCGACGGCCTCGCGGTCGGCCCGGCCGGGAACCTGAGCGTGCGCCTGGACGACGTCGTCGCCATCACGCCGTCCCAGATCCGCTACGACGAGGTCACGCCCGAGTCGATCTGCTTCGTGACGTTGGACGGGGAGCACGTCGGGGGTGAGGGCCGGGTCTCGTCGGAGACGCCCATGCACCTGTCGGTCTACCGGACGACGACGGCAGCGGCGGTCGTGCACACCCACTCGCCGCGGGCGGTGGCGGCGTCGACCGTGGTGGACGAGCTGCCGGCGGTCCACTACTCGATCCTGCGGGCCGGGGGCGGCCCGACCATCCGCGTCGCGCCGTACGAGCGGTTCGGCTCCGACGAGCTGGCCCGGGCGGCCGTCGCGGGCCTGGAGGGGCGGACGGCGGTCCTCCTGCAGAACCACGGGGCGATCACCTACGGCCGCGATCTGGCCGAGGCCTACGAGCGGGCCCAGCTCGTCGAGTGGCTGGCCGACGTGCACCTGGCCGCCAGCGGCTTCGGCGCCCCGCGCATCCTGACCGACGAGGAGCTCGGCCAGGTCGCGTCGGAGTCCGCCCGCCGCCGGTACGGCGCCGCAGCCGGGACAACGCGATGAGCGGCGGGATCCCGGCGTACGACGACCTGCCCCGGGACGAGGCCGGCGCGCCGGTCGGCTGGGGCGTCTTCGGCGCGGGCGACGCCGTCGGCCGGATGAACCTGCAGTCGCCCGAGGCGGTCGCTGCGGCCGCGCGGTCCGTCGTCCGCGGCGCGGTCTTCCCGCTGAACGCCCCGCAGGACCTGTTCGACCCGCCGCTGTACGGCCGCGGCGCGATCCGGCACACGCGGCTGCCCAGCCCCGGTGGCACCGGCTTCGACGACGTCTACGACAACTACTACCCGCAGGCCTCCAGCCAGTGGGACGCGCTGTCCCACGTGGCGTACCGGCCCGACGTGTTCTACCAGGGGGTCACCGCCGACGAGATCGCGCGCGAGGGCCGCAACGGCATCGAGGCGTGGGCGCAGCGCGGCATCGCCGGCCGCGGCGTCCTGCTCGACGTCGCCCGCGCGCTCGCCGCGGCGGGGCGGCCCCTCGACCCGGGCAGCAGCACGGCCCTGACGGTCGAGGACCTCGAGCTGGCGCGGGCCCAGGCCGGTGTGGAGTTCCGGCCGGGCGACGTCGTGCTGGTGCGCACCGGCTTCGTGGACTGGTACCGGGGTCAGGACGACAGAGCGCGGCAGGCCATGTCCCGTGGGCGGCTGACCGCCGCCGGCATCGACCACAGCGAGGCGATGGCCCGCTACGTGTGGGACAGCGGCGCGGCCGCGTTCGCCAGTGACGCGCCGGCGCTCGAGGTGTGGCCGCCGGACCCCCGTCCCGAGGCGGCCCCCTTCGGCTTCCTGCACAACGTCCTCATCGGTCAGTTCGGGCTGGCGATCGGCGAGCTGTGGGCGCTCGACGACCTCGCCGCGGACTGCGCCGCGGACGGGCGGTACGAGTTCCTGCTCTGCAGCGCGCCGCTCCATGTGCCCGGCGGGATCGGGTCCCCGGCCAACGCCCTGGCGATCAAGTGAGCGGCACGGTGCCCGCCGAGGAGCGGCCGCCGCGGATCGCCTGCGTGGGCATCTACATCCTCGACGTCCTGGGCCGGGCGATCGACGTCCTGCCCACGACCCAGTCCGCCGTGGTCATCGACGAGATCCGGATGACGGTGGCCGGCACGGCCGGGGGGACGGCGGTCGACCTCGCCCGCCTGGGTGCCGACGTGCTGGCCGTGGGCGCCGTGGGAGCGGACAACGTGGGGGCCTTCGTGCGCACCCTGCTGCAGCAGGAGGGCGTCGATGCGAGCGGCCTGGTGGTAAAGCCGGGGCTGCCGACCTCGGCCACGATGCTCCCGATCAGCAGCGCCGGCGTCCGCCCCGCCTGGCACGTGCGGGGCGCGAACGCCGAACTGGGGCGGGACGACCTGCCCTGGGACGCCCTCGCCGACGTCGACGTCCTGCACTACGGCGGGGTCTCGGCGCTGCCGGGGCTCGACGGCGACCCGTCCCGCGAGCTGCTCTCCCACGCCCGGGCGCACGGCGCCATCACGACGGCCGACTGCCTCGGCGTGAAGCGCACGGATGCGCTCGCCACCTTCGCCGCGTCGCTGCCGCACGTCGACGTCTTCATGCCCAACCGGGACGAGGTCGCGCGGCTGACCGGCCTCTCCTCGCCCCAGGACGGCGCCCGGGCGCTGCTGGACCTCGGCGCGCGGGCCGTCATCGTGAAGCTGGACGCCGACGGGTGCTTCGGCGTCAGCGCCGAGGGCGAGTTCTCCCTGCCGGCCATCCCCGGGGACGTCGTCGACTCCACCGGCTGCGGCGACGCCTTCTGCGCCGGGGTGATCCGCGGGCTCACCCTCGGCCGGTCGCTGGAGGACGCCGCCTGGCTGGGCATCGCCTCGGGCACCCTCACCGCCGGTGGCCTCGGCTCCGACGCCGGCCTCCGGGACCTGGACTCCACCCTCGCCTTCCTCGACGACCACCGGCCCGACCGAGCGGAGCGACCATGAGCAGCGATCCCGGGAGCACGGTCCACCTGGCCGGCCTGACCGACGACGTCGAGGTGCACCGGGACGAGTGGGGCATCCCGCACGTCCGCGCGCGGTCCTCCGACGACGCCTTCTTCGCGCAGGGGTACGTCCACGCCCAGGACCGGCTGTTCCAGATGGACGCGGCCCGCCGCAAGATGGAGGGCCGCTGGGCCGAGTGGGTGGGGCCCACGGGCGTGCCGGCCGACACCCTCGCCCGACGGCTCGGGGTGGTCGCGGCCTGCCGACGCGACCTCGACGTCGCGAACGACGAGACGGAGGCGATGCTCACCGCCTACGCGGCAGGGGTGAACGCCCACCTCGCCGGCCTGGACCGGCTGCCGATGGAGTACGGGCTGCTCGGTGTCGAGCCGGAGGCCTGGGAGCCGTGGCACAGCATCGCGGCGATGCGGCAGCGGGGCTACCTCATGGGCTCGGTCTGGTTTAAGCTCTGGCGGGCCGCGGCGGTGCGGGCCGTCGGCCCCGACCAGGTCGGCGTGCTGCGGTACGACGACGGCGGCTCCGACCGGCTTTGCATCCCGCCCGGTGCCGACGCCGAGCGCTGGGTCGCCAGCCTCGAGGACCTGGCCCCGGCCCTCGAGGCCATGGCCGCGCTGGCGGATGCCGACGCCACCGGGGGAGGCAGCAACAACTGGGCGGTGTCCGGCGCGCGGACCGCCTCCGGACGGCCCCTGCTCGCCGGTGACCCGCACCGCGCCTTCGACATGCCCGGGATGTACACCCAGGCCCACCTGGCCTGCGACGACTTCGACGCCATCGGCCTGACCGTCCCGGGGGTGCCGGGCTTCCCCCACTTCGCGCACAACGGCTCCGTGGCCTGGTCGGTGACGCACGCCTTCGCCGACCTCCACGACCTGTACGTCGACCTGTTCTCACCCGATGCCGGCCAGTACCGGTTCCGGGACGGCTGGCGTTCCACGAGCGTCCGCACCGAACGCGTCCTCGTGGCGGGCGCCGATCCGGTCGACGTCCAGGTCGTCGAGACCCACCACGGCCCGGTCGTCGCCGGCGATCCCGCGCAGGGCGCCGCGCTCACCCTGCGGTCGATGCAGTTCGCCGAGACCGACCGGTCGTTCGACTGCCTGCTGCCGATGCTCCGGTCGCGGACCGCAGCCGGGCTGTTCGAGGCCTGCGAGGGCTGGGGGCTGATCGACCACAACCTCGTGGCCGCGGACACGTCGGGCAGCATCGGGCACCTCGTCCGCGCCGTCGTCCCCCGGCGGCCCCGGATCAACGGCTGGCTGCCGGTGCCGGGCTGGACGGGGGAGCACGACTGGGACGGCATGATCCCGTTCGAGGCGATGCCCCGGACGTTCGACCCGCCCCGGGGGTACCTCGCCACGGCGAACAACCGGGTGGTCGCGGACTCCGCCGACGGCGACTACCTCATGACCGACTGCCACCCCTCCTACCGCGCCCGCCGCGTCGAGGACCGGCTGTCGGAGCTGCCGCAGGCCACGGCCGAGGACATGCGGGCGATCTCCTCCGACGTGCAGAGCCTCAGCGCGCCGCTGTTCCAGCGGGTGCTCGCCGCGGTCGACGTGCCGGACCCGCGGTGCGCGGAGCTGCGGGACCTCGTCGTCGACTGGGACGCCCGGATGGCCGCGGACTCGGTGGCCGCCACCGCGTACACGGCCTTCCGCTGGGCGCTGGCCGGGGTGCTGACCGAGCGGTCCGGGCTGAGCGGGGTTGCGGGCGATCCGGTCGTCGTCCCGATGCAGCCCGGCGTGGACGCCGGCAACCAGCTCTGGTGGGCTCTCCCCGGGCTGGTCCGGGCCGACGACACCTCACTGCTGGGCGGCTGGACCTGGGCGCAGGCCGCGGTGGAGGCGCTGCGCCGCGCGGTGGACGCGGTGGACGGCGCGCCGTGGGCGGAGCGGCACCCGGTCGCGTTCACCCATCCCCTGGCCGGCGCGTTCCCCGCCGAGGCCGGCCGGCTGAACCCGCCCGGCGCGCACGTGGGCGGGGACAACGAGACCGTGCTCGCCAACGGCTGCTACTCGTCGACGGGCACGCGGGCCGTCTACGGGGCGGTGGCGCGCTACGTGTTCGACGTCGGCGCCTGGGACGACAGCTCCTGGGTGGTCCTCACGGGGGCGTCCGGCGATCCGGACGACCCGCACTACCTGGACCAGCACCGCATCTGGGCGGCCGGCGAGACGGTCCCCATGCGCTACGACTGGACGGCGATCGCGGCCGCGGCGCAGCTGACGCTGCTGCGCCCCACCACCGACTGAGGCATTCGACCCAGCTGCGGAGCAGCCCACCCACCCAGCCGCCCGGTAGCCGCGCGGCACGACGACAGGAGTGCACGTGAGCCACGACCAGCTGTGGGCGACGCCGGCGACGGACCTGGCCCGGATGATCCAGGCGAAGGAGGTCTCGCCGACCGAGATCCTCGACTCCGTGCTCGGCCGGATGGACGCCGTCGAGCCGAAGGTGCACGCGTTCATCACCGTCACCGCCGATCTCGCGCGCGCAGAGGCGGCCTCGGCCACCGAGCGCGCTTCCCGCGGCGAGCGGATCAGCCCCATGGACGGGATCCCGTACTCGATCAAGGACCTGGAGAACACCGCGGGCATCCGCACCACGCAGGGGACCCGGTTCTTCGCGGACAACGTGCCCGACACCGACAGCGTCGTCGCGGGCCGGCTCCGCTCCAGCGGTGGCGTGCTGCTCGGCAAGACCAACACCCCGGCCTTCGGCTGGAAGGACATGGCCGACAACCTGGTCGCCGAGACGACCGTGAACCCGTGGGACACCTCCCGGACGACCGGGGCGTCCTCCGGTGGCGCCGCCGCCGCCGTCGCCGCCGGGATGGGCCCGCTGGCGCAGGGGTCGGACGGGGCGGGCTCCATCCGCATCCCCGCGGCGCTGTGCGGAGTCGTGGGCTTCAAGCCCTCGTTCGGGCGCATCCCGGTGCACCCGATCCGCGAGTACTGGGCGCACCGCACCCACATGGGACCGCTGACCCGCACGGTGGCGGATGCCGCCCTCATGACGTCGGTGATGGCGGGGAACGACGACCGCGACCCCCTCTCGCTCACCAGCGAGATGGGGGAGTTCGTGCCGCTGCCGGAGTCCCACCGGCCGCTCGCCGGCCGGAGGATCCGCTGGAGCCCGGACCTGGGGTACGGCGCGGTCAGCGCGGAGGTGGTGCAGATCGTCGCCGAGGCGGTCTCCGTGCTGGAGGAGCTCGGCGGTTCGGTCGAGGAGAAGGCCCCCGGCTGGGAGGACCCCAGCCGCTTCCACCGGGTCATCTACTCCAGCGGCCTCGCCGTGGGCGTCGGGCCGCTCGCCGACCGGGAGCCGGACTGGCTCGAGGACGACCTGAAGCGGCTGATCGAGTACGGCAGGTCGCATTCGGCGGTCGACCTCAAGGCGGCCGAGATCCAGCGGGGCCGCCTCTACGACGCCGCCCGGACCCTGTTCGAGGAGATCGACCTCCTCGTCACGCCGGCCATGCCGCTGGAGGCCTGGTCCGCGGAGCCGGGCCCCGGGCCGCAGGAGATCGACGGTGTGCGGCTGGGCGCCCGGGGGCGCTCGTTCCTGCTCAACCCGTTCAACCTGACCGGGCAGCCGGCGATCTCCATCCCCTGCGGCTGGACCGAGGCAGGGCTGCCAGTCGGCCTGCAGATCGTCGGCCGGCGCAACCAGGACATCGACGTCCTCCAGGTCGCCCACGTGCTCGAGCAGCGCCTCGGGCTGGTGGACCGCTGGCCGGCCCTGAGCTGACCGTCGTCGCTCCGTCGGGACAGGAGGATGCACGGGTGCCGAAGATCGTCGACCACGACGAACGCCGGCGGTCGCTGATCGAGGCGACCTGGCGGGTGATCGCGCGGGAGGGCATCGCCAGCGCGACCACCCGCGGCATCGCCCGGGAGGCCGGCTGCTCCAGCGGGGTGCTGGCGCACTACTTCGCCGACAAGGCCGAGCTCATGGCCTCGGCGATGCTCGCGGCGCACGCCGAGGTGCACGCCCGGCTGGACCCGGAGCTGACCGGCCTGGCCTCGGTCCGCCAGTACATGCTCGAGTGCTTGCCGCTGGACGAGCGGCGCCGGTTCCTGGCCGTCGTCGAGGTGAGCTTCTGGGGGCAGGCGGTCGGCAATTCCCGGCTGATCGACGTGTACGCCGGCGAACTGGATGGGTTCCGCGGCAAGCTACGCGTCCGTCTCGCGCAGGCGTACGAGCAGGGGGAGCTGCGGCCGGAGGTCGACGTCGAGGCGGTCGTGCACGAGCTGCACGTCCTGAACGACGGGCTGAGCAGCCAGGCGGCGCTGTACCCGCACAGTGCCTCGGCGGAGCAGCAGACCGCCATGCTGGACGCGATCCTCGACCGGATCCGCAGCGCTGTCCCCTGAGGGCCCCGGGGAACCGGTGACCCTGGGGCGGAATTTCCTGGTCGCTCTCAACCCCAGCGGTGCGGCGAGGCGTGTGTACAGGTAGCAGCGCCCGAGACGGGGCGCTCGACCGGAGGGTGCCGTGACCATGGACAGCGAGGCCGGGTTCGCCGACTTCGTCGGGCAGTGGTCGCCGGCGCTGCTGCGGGTGGCCTTCCTGCTGACCGGTGACCGGGGGCTGGCGGAGGACCTGCTGCAGACGGCGTTGCTCAAGACGTCGCGGCGGTGGTCGAAACTGGCCGACCACCGGGCCGCCTATCCCTACGTGCGCCGAGTGCTGGTCACCACGTATGCGAGCTGGCGCCGTCGTCACCGGGTGGGCGAGGTGCTCACCGACCAGCTGCCCGAGCACGGAGGAGCAGGCGGCGAGCCGGTGCCCACGGGCCGGGCGGTGGCCGCGCTGGACGCGCTGCCGCCGAGGATGCGGGCGGTGATCGTGCTCCGGTTCTACGAGGACCTGTCCGAGGCCGACACCGCCGCGGCGCTGGGCTGCTCGGTCGGATCGGTCAAGAGCCAGGCCTCCCGCGGACTGGCCCGCCTGCGCGTCGAGCTGTCTCCCCCCGCCGACCTGCTGATGCACCGAGAGGACGCGTCATGAACACCGACGAACTGCGCGAGGCGCTGCGCCGCGACGCCGAGCTGGCCGGCCTGCCGCCGACCGACCTGGTCCACCGGGTTGCGGGCCGGCGCAGCCGCCGCCGCCGGCTGACCGGTGTCGTGGGCTGTGTCCTCGCGATCGCCGTGGCGGTGGTCGGGGTCTCCGTCCTCGACGGAGTCCGCGAGCAGGACCGGGGTGTCGATGCGGCGGCCGGGGTGGACGTGGAGACCGAGGTGGACGTTGAGGCCGCCGCGGCGGCCTACCGGGAGAGCCTCGCGAACGGGAGCGGGAGCTCGGCCGCGTCGTACGCGATCGGTCCCGAATCCCTGACCGAGTTCCTGCCCAACACGACGTACCTGGTGCGCAACGGGACCCGGACGACGCTGACCGATGCGGTCGTCGTCGGCCATGTCACGAGCGTCAGCCCGGGCCGCGCCTTCCACTACGACGACGACGAGCACTCCACCACCGAGGTGCCGTTCGACGACTCCCGCGCCATGTGGCGGACCGCGCACGCCGAGGTGGCCGTCACGGAGGTCCTGGGCGGTCAGGTCCGGGAGGACACGATCGTCGTCGGTTTCGGCGCTGGCCGGTCCTTCGACGTCCTGGCCGCCGGCCTGCCGGCCCTTGGAGATCTGGTCTTCTTCCTGCAGTCGGGGTCGGCGGTCTACGACTACGAGCCGGGCATCTGGAGCGTCGCCTTCGACGGCTCGGTGCTGGCCGAGGTCGAGTCCGACGGCCGGCTGACGCTGCCGGCCGTCGAGCCCTACTGGGCCGAGCAGTGGCTGACGCAGACGCCCACGCTGGACAGCCTGCGCGCGGCGGCCCAGCAGCCGGCGCGCATCGTGCCCTTCGAGACCCTGGAGGACTGACCCCGTGCCGGAGTCGAATCGTCCCGCCACCTGTCTGAGTGGCATGGAGACCAAGATCCTTCGCGCGGTGCTCGTCGGCGCCCTCCTCGTGGCGGGCACGGCCGGCTGTTCGGGCGACGCCGACGCCGACCCGGCGCCGGCACCCGAGGGCGGGAGCGCGGAGTGGCGGCGGCTGCCGGACCCACCCCTGAGCCCTCGCGACGAGGCGGTGCTCGTCGGTCTCGGCGACCGCGTGCTCGTCGTCGGTGGCTGGGAGTTCTACTGCCCGCCCGGCGCGGGCTGCGCCACGCCGTCGGAGCCGCTGTTCCCCGACGGCGCGCTCTACGACGCGTCCAGCGACTCCTGGCGCCGCATTGCGCCCGCGCCGTTCGGGGTGCGCGGTCACGGCGGGACGACCGCCGGTCTCGAGGGGACCGCCTACCTGGTCACCAGGTGCGCCGACGGCCCGGCCTGCGGCGCACCACCACGGCTGCTGTCCTACCGACCGGCCGACGACCGGTGGGCCGACCACGGCGCGGTGCCCGGACTCGAGTACGGCGGCCGGGTCACGCCTGTCGGCTCGACGCTCGTGATCTCCGGCGGCAGCGCCCCCGACCAGTTCATCGACGTCGTGTTCGACCCGGCGAGGTCCACCTGGACCGAGCTGCCCGACGACCCGTTGCCACCCGTCTACGACCGCTTCCTCGTGCAGGTCGAGGACCAGCTGGTCGTCGCCGGCTCCCCGATCACAGCCCCGGGTACCGAGGAGCAACCAGCCAAGACGGCCGCCCGCTTCGACGTCGCCGCCGGACGGTGGGTGGCACTCCCGGATGCGCCCGGTCCGGGGTACGAGCTGTTCCCCACCGACCAGGGGCCACTGCTCGCCGGCAGCACGCGGGGTGGGCCGAACTGGCTCCTCGACCCCAGCACGTGGACGTGGACGGAGGTACGCGAGAGCACCCGTGAAGACGACGACGTCGACGGCGTGCTGGATCGTGACCGGGCCACCTACGGCCTCGAAGGTGCGCTCGGCGGACCGACGTACGCGACCCCCGTCGTCTTCCACAGCGCCACGGGGGACTTCCTGACGCTGCGCCCGCCGCCCGGCCGGGAGGACGTGTCGGGCGGCTCGAGCACCGCCTTGGGACGGGACCTCGTCATCCACGGCGGACAGCGGTGGTCCGGTGGGTACGACGGCGAACTGGTCGGCGACGCGTGGCTGTGGAGCGCTCCTACCGGCTGACCGGGGACGCCCGTCGGCGTCCGCCTGTGGTCAGACCGGCGCGACCGCCGACCAGCGGACGGTGATCTCGCCGTGCCGCCACCGCCGGGAGGAGCCGACCAGCGGCCAGCCCTGCTCCGCCAGCGACTCCACGGCGGCGACCCAGCGCTGCCGCGGCCCGAAGGTCGACAGCCCCGCCGCGCTCGCCCACGCCGTGTCGAACGCGCGGAAGAACTCGTGCACCGGCTGGCCGGGGACGTTGTGGTGGATGAGCGCCTTGGGCAGCCGCTCGGCCAGGTCGGAGGGGGTGTCGATGTCGGAGACCCGCGCCGCCAGCGTCAGGGTGAGCGGCCCGTCGGCGTCCAGCGCCACCCACGCCGAGCGCCGTCCCCACTCGTCGCAGGTGCCCTCGACGACCACTCCGCCCGGCGCCAGCCCGGCGCGCATGGTGTCCCAGGCCCGCGCGGCGGACTCCTCGTCGTACTGGCGCAGCACGTTGAAGGCGCGCACCAGCACCGGCTGCAGGCCGGCCAGCTCGAACCCGCCCACGCGGAAGTCCACCCGCGGCGGGTTCCGGTCGTCGGCGACCGCCGCGACGCGCTCGGGATCGATCTCCAGGCCCACGACCTCCAGCCCCTGCACCTCGGGCCCGAGCCGCTCCACGAACTCCAGCGTCGTGACGGCGGAGGCGCCGTAGCCCAGGTCCACGACCAGGGGCCGGGCGGAGTCGCGCAACCGGGGCACCTGCGTGGCGAGGATCCACCGGTCGACCCGCCGCAGCCGGTTGGCGTTGGTGGTCCCACGGGTGGGGAGACCCAGCGCGCGGGCCCGGCCGGCGGCCAGCCGGGGGGCCCTGCGCTGCGGCTGAGGGGACAGCGAGGCCCGCTTCTTGTGGTCGTTGCCCGCCTCGCTCACCGGGCGAGAGCCTAGTCCCGGCTACCGTCGAGCCGTGCAGCCGCGATCCGACGTCCCGCTGGCGGGCCTCACCACCCTCGCCGTGGGCGGGCCGGCCGAGCGGTTGCTGGAGGTGGAGACCGCCGAGGAGCTGGTCGCCGCCGTCCGCGACGCCGACGAGGCCGGCCGTCCGCTGCTGCTGCTCGGGGGCGGCTCCAACGTGATCGCCCCGGACGAGGGCTGGCCCGGCGACGTCGTCGCCGTCCGCACCCGCGGCATCCGCCGGGACGGGAACCGGCTCACCGTGCAGGCGGGGGAGGACTGGGACGGGCTGGTCGCCCGCACCGTCGCCGAGGAGCTGGCCGGCATGGAGGCGCTGTCGGGGATCCCCGGCTCGACCGGTGCCACCCCCGTGCAGAACGTGGGCGCCTACGGGCAGGAAGTGGCCCAGACGATCGCCGCGGTCCGCGTGTACGACCGCGCCGAGAAGGTGGAGAGCGACCTGACCCCGGCCGAGTGCGGGTTCGCCTACCGGGACAGCCGACTCAAGCGGGAGCCCGGCCGCTTCGTCGTCCTCGAGGTCGCCTTCGAGCTGCACCCGGGGCCGCTGTCCCGGCCGGTCGGCTACGCCGAGCTGGCCCGGACGCTCGGCGTGGAGATCGGGCAGCCCGCCCCGCTCGCCGACGTCCGCGATGCGGTGCTGCAGCTGCGGCGCGGCAAGGGGATGGTCTGGGACCCGGCCGACCCGGACTCCCGCAGCGCCGGCTCCTTCTTCACCAACCCGATCGTCCCGGCCGCGCGCGCCGTCGAGGGCTGTCCGAGCTGGCCGGCCGGGGACGGGCACGTCAAGCTCAGCGCCGCCTGGCTGGTGCAGCACGCCGGCTTCGGCCGCAGCACGCGCGACGGCCACGTGGGAACGTCGTCCCGGCACAGCCTGGCGCTCACCACCGAGGACGGCGCGACGGCGGCCGAGCTGCTCGCCTTCGCCGACCGCATCGTCGCCACCGTGCAGGAGCGCTTCGGCGTCCACCTCGACCGCGAACCGACCGCCGTCCGCCCCTAGTCGGGCCTGGCTGCGCGGCCCCGTCGCCACAGCGCCGCGGCGGAGAGGGCGAAGGCGAGGCCACCCACCGCGAACCACGGGTTCCAGAGAACCAGTGCCCAGTACCGCTGGTCGGGCCCTATCGCGGCGTTCCCGTCGAGCGCTCCGCTCAGCAGCAGGACGTGGACACCGATCGCGCGCGCGAGAAGGAGCACGCCGACGCCTGCGCCGCCCAGGAGCAGGAGCCGCCGCCGTCGCCGCCCCGTGGACCGCTCGCGGGCCAGTGCGACGGCGAGGCCCGTGCCGGCCAGTAGGAGCACTCCTACGCCCCAGAGCCCGCCCGCCACGAACCACGCCGGACGCTCGTCGGCGAGTTCTTCGCCGGCCGAGGTGGCCAGGCCGAGAGAGCCGCCGAGGCCCCAGTAGAAGTGCACCACCGCGAAGAGAGCCGCCCAGCAGGCCGCCACGACCGACCATCCCCTCCAGCGCAGCACCGGAGGGCTCAGTCCTGCCCGCGGAAGACCTTGTGCTGGGCGGCCTGGGCGCGGGGGCGGACCACCATGAGGTCCACGTTGACGTGGTGCGGGCGGGTGAGCGCCCAGGCGATGCAGTCGGCGACGTCGTCGGCGACCAGCGGCTCGCGCACGCCCCGGTAGACAGCGTCGGCCTTTTCCTGGGACTCCAACCGGTTGAGCGAGAACTCCTCGGTGTGCACCATGCCGGGCGCGATCTCGATGACCCGCACGGGCTCGGCCACCAGCTCCAGCCGCAGCGCCCCGACCATGGCGTGCACGCCGTGCTTGGCCGCCGTGTAGGAACTCCCGCCCTCGTACGTGACGAGTCCGGCGGTCGAGCTGACGACGAGCACGTCGCCCGCGCCGGATGCCCGCAGTGCCGGCAGCAGCGCCTTGGTCACCCGCACCGTACCGAGCACGTTCACCTCGTAGGTGCGGGCCCAGGAGTCGAGGTCGGCGTCGGCGACGGCGTTCGCGTCGAACGCCCCGCCCGCGTTGTTGACCAGCACGTCCACCCGCTCCAGCGCCGCTGCGAAGGCATCCACCGAGGCCTGGTCGGTGACGTCCAGCGGCAGGGCCCGGGCCCCGATCGCCGCCGCCAGCTCCTCCAGCCGGTCGACCCGCCGGGCGCCGACGACGACGTCGAAACCGTCGGCCGCCAGCCGCGTGGCGGTGGCCGCGCCGATGCCGCTGGACGCTCCCGTGACGACGGCGGTGCGGCCCGCACCGGGCCCCTCGGAGCCACCGGAGCGGGTGAGAGGTGGGACACCTGACATGTGCTCATCCTGACCCTGTTGCAGGATGGAAGGACGACGGGGTCGCCGGCGTTGCCCTCAGCAACTGTCCGGACCACAGGAACTGCAGAGCGGGAGGAACGCACGTGCCCGCTTCCCGCCCGTTCCGTCCCGGCGCGCCCCGGCGCGTGGCCACGCTCTCGGTGCACACCAGCCCGCTCGACCAGCCCGGAGCCGGCGACGCCGGTGGCATGAACGTCTACATCGTCGAGGCCTCGCGGCGGCTGGCCGCCCGTGGCATCGAGGTCGACATCTTCACCCGCGCCACCTCCAGCGACCTGCCGCCCGTGGTGGAGATGAGCCCGGGCGTGACCGTCCGGCACGTCAACGCCGGACCGTTCGAGGGCCTGGGCAAGGAGGAGCTACCCGCGCAGCTGTGCGCCTTCACCGCCGCCGTGCTGCGCGAGGAGGCACAGCACGAGCCGGGCTACTACGACGTCGTCCACTCGCACTACTGGCTGTCCGGGCAGGTCGGCTGGCTGGCCCGCGACCGGTGGAGCGTGCCGCTGATCCACACCGCGCACACGCTGGCCAAGGTCAAGAACGAGGCGCTGGCCGCCGGTGACCGCCCCGAGCCGCGCGCCCGCGTCATCGGCGAGCAGCAGGTCGTCGCCGAGGCCGACCGGCTGATCGCCAACACCGACGAGGAGGCCCGCCAGCTCGTGCGCCTCTACGGCGCCGACCCGGCCCGCACCCTCGTCGTCCCGCCCGGCGTCGACCTCGACCGGTTCGCCCCGGGCGACCGCGCCGCCGCCCGTCGCGCGGTCGGCATGCCGCAGGACGCCATCGTGCTGCTGTTCGTCGGCCGCATCCAGCCGCTCAAGGCGCCCGACGTCCTCCTGCACGCCGCGGCCGCCCTGCTCCAGGACGACCCCGGGCTGCGCAGCCGGCTGCGTGTCCACGTCGTCGGCGCCCCCAGCGGCTCCGGCCTGGACGCTCCCGAGCAGCTCCAGAAGCTGGCCGGGGCGCTGGGCATCGCCGACGTCGTCACCTTCTTCCCGCCGCAGCCGCCGGAGCGGCTGGCCGACCACTACCGCGCCGCCGACGTCACGGTCGTGCCGAGCCACAACGAGTCCTTCGGCCTCGTCGCCCTGGAGTCCCAGGCCTGTGGCACGCCGGTCGTCGCCGCGGCCGTCGGTGGCCTGCCGACGGCGGTGCGCGACGGCGTGTCCGGTGTGCTGGTCGCCGGTCACGACGCGGGCGACTACGCGGTCGCGGTGCGTGCGGTGCTGGCCCGCCACGAGCTGCTCGCCGCCGGCGCGCGGCGGCACGCCGGGCGGTTCTCCTGGGACCGCACGGCCGACGCGCTGATCGAGGCCTACACCGCGGCGGCGAGCGACATGGCCGCCGCACCCGTCCGCCCCGCGCGGGAGCGCCTGCTCGGACCGCTGCGCGTGCTGCCCGGGATCCAGGTGGCGCGATGAGTGCGCCTGGGGGCCGGAGCACAGAGCAGCTCGACGCGGTCATCGACCAGACGCTGCGCGACGCCGACCTGGTGCACGAGCACCCGGGGCCGGGGGTCTGGCTCGTCGACCTGCCCGGCACCAAGAAGCTCAAGACGGTCTGCGGGCTCAGCGTCGGCGAGCACGCGCTGCGGATCGAGGCCTTCGTCTGCCGCCAGCCCGACGAGAACCGCGAGCAGCTGTGGACCTTCCTGCTGCAGCACAACGCCCGGATGTACGGCGTCTCGTACTCGATCGACAACGTCGGTGACGTCTACCTGACCGGCCGGCTGCCGCACGCGGCGGTGACCCCCGAGGAGCTCGACCGCATCCTCGGCTCGGTCCTCACCTACGCCGACGACCACTTCAACACCATGCTGGAGATCGGTTTCGGCACGTCCATCCGCCGCGAGTGGGACTGGCGGGTGAAGCGCGGGGAGTCGCTGCGCAACCTGGAGGCCTTCGCGGCCTTCGCCGACCCCGCCCGACGGGACGCCGACGGCAGCATCGGCCCCACCCGCGGGGAGTGACGACGGACCGCACCGCGGCCGAGGAGGCGCCTCCCGGCTACGCCCGCCGCTGGTGGGTGCTCGCCACCATGACGGTGTGCCTGCTCGTGGTGATCATGGGCAACACGATCCTCAACGTCGCCCTCCCGACCCTGCAGCGCGATCTCGGCGCCAGCCAGGCCGAGCTGCAGTGGGCGGTGGACGCCTACATCCTCGTCTTCGCCGGCCTGCTGTTCTCCTGGGGCGTCATCGGCGACCGCATCGGGCGCCGCCGGGTGCTGGTCATCGGCCTGTCGATCTTCGCGGTCGCCTCGGTCATGGCCGCCTTGAGCGACAGCCCGGCCGAGCTCATCGCCTGGCGGGCGGTCATGGGCGTCGGCGGTGCGGCCGTGCAGCCCACCACCCTCGCGGTGATCACCAACGTCTTCCCGGGTCCCGAGCGCGGCCGGGCCATCGGTGTGTGGGCAGGTACCGCCGGCATCGCGGTCGCGGGCGGCCCGCTCGCGGGCGGCGCGGTGCTCGAGCACTTCTGGTGGGGGGCGGTCTTCCTCGTCGGCGTGCCCGTGGCGGTGCTCGGCATCGTCGGCGTGCTGGCCATCGTCCCGGAGTCCAAGGATCCCCATCCCGGCCGGCTCGACGTGCCCGGGGTCCTGCTGTCCATCGTGGCGCTCGGCGGCATCGTCTACGGGATCATCCGCGGTGGCGAGGGCGCGGGCTGGACGACGCCGGGCGTGCTCGTCCCGCTCGTCGGCGGGTTGCTGCTGCTGGGGCTGTTCGTGCAGCTGCAGCGCCGCTCGGCGCACCCCGCCCTGGACGTGACGCTGTTCCGCAACCCGGCCTTCTCGGCCGCTGCGGCCGCGCTCGGCCTGAACTTCTTCGCCCTGCTGGGCGCGACGTTCTACGTCGTCTTCTACCTGCAGGGGGTGCTGGGCTACAGCCCGCTCCAGGCCGGTGCGACGCTCATCCCGGTGGCCCTCGGCATGGCGATCATGGGTCCGCGCAGCTCCGTCCTCGCCGAGCGGTACGGCGCCAAGGCCGTCTGCGCCGTCGGCTTCGCGCTGATCACGTCGTCGTTCCTGGGCTTCCAGCTGCTGGGCGCCGACTCGCCACTGTGGCTGCTGCTGGTGATCCTGTCCGTGCAGGGCCTGGGCATGGGCTCGGTCATGGCACCTGCGACGGAGTCGATCATGTCCGTCGTCCCGCGGGAGAAGGCCGGAGCGGGCGCGGCGGTGAACAACTCCGTCCGCCAGGTCGGGGGAGCGCTGGGGGTGGCGATCCTCGGCTCGCTGCTGGGTGGGACCTACACCGCCAACCTGGGGAACGCCACCGACGTGCTGCCCGCGGAGGTCCGTGAGCAGGCCGGTGAGTCGATCGTGAGCACGCTCCAAGCCATCGGCCAGGTGGGCGAGGCAGGCGATCCCGAGGCGGCGGCCGCGGCGGCGGGGCTGGTGGAGCCCGCCCAGGAGGCCTTCGTCGACGCCATGCACATCACCGCCATCGGAACGGCGGGTGCCGGCGCGATCGCCGTCGTCGTCGTGCTCGTCTGGCTGCCGGGGCGCCGCGACCGGGTGGCGGCGGCCACCCGGTGAGGCCTCGCGTGGACCGGGGTCGCGCTGCGGCCGGACGTCGTTCGGGCAGGATGTGGTCGTGACTTCTACGGGAACCCTCGTGCTGCTCCGCCACGGCGAGAGCGAGTGGAACAAGGCCAACCTGTTCACCGGCTGGGTCGACGTCCCCCTGACGGACAAGGGCCGCGTGGAGGCCGCCCGCGGTGGGCAGCTGCTCGCGGAGCACGGGCTGCTCCCCGACGTCTCGCACACCTCGCTGCTGCGCCGGGCCATCATGACCGCGGAGCTGGCCCTGCACGAGGCCGACCGGCAGTGGATCCCGGTCCACCGCTCCTGGCGGCTCAACGAGCGGCACTACGGCGCCCTGCAGGGCAAGGACAAGGCCGCCACCCTCGCCGAGTACGGCGAGGAGCAGTTCATGACCTGGCGCCGCTCCTACGACACCCCGCCGCCGCCGATCGAGCCAGGCAGCGAGTTCGCCCAGGACGGCGACGCGCGCTACGCCTTCCTGCCGCCGGAGGCCCGCCCGGCCACCGAGTGCCTGGCCGACGTCGTCGTGCGCATGCTGCCCTACTGGTACGACGCGATCGTGCCCGACCTGCGCCAGGGCAAGACGGTGCTCGTCGCCGCGCACGGCAACAGCCTGCGCGCGCTGGTGAAGCACCTGGACGGGCTGGGCAAGGACGAGGTCGTCGGCCTCAACATCCCGACCGGCGTGCCGCTGCGCTACGACCTGGACGACGACCTGCGCCCGGTGACCCCCGGTGGGCAGTACCTCGACCCCGACGCGGCGGCCGCCGCCATCGAAGCCGTCAAGAACCAGGGCAAGCACTAAGCACCGACGAGGGGGCCCGGAGGGTCCCCGAGGAGGAGCTTGGAGCCGCCCCGCTGCACTGTTTGGTCGTGCCGAGTGGGCCCCGGAGGGGTCCGCGCAGGCGCGACGGTGGCGCTCAGCTCAGCAGGGGGACGGCTCCTGGCCGCGGTGTCGTCCGGAGGACGACGGTGTCATGGCCGCGGTCGTCGTCCGGAGGACGACAAATCAAATGGGCGTGCTGGCCTCGGGGACGTGTCGCTCGCCGGTGACCAGGTAGACCACCCGGCGGGCGACGCTGACCGCGTGGTCGGCGAAGCGCTCGTAGTAGCGGCCGAGCAGCGTCACGTCGATGGCGGTCTCGACGCCGTAGGGCCAGCTGTCGGCGAGCAGCTCCCGGAACAGCCCGCGGTGGATGCGGTCCATCGCGTCGTCGTCGGTCTCCAGCTCGCGTGCCTTCTCGACGTTCTGCGAGGCGATCACGGTGCCGGCCTTCGCGACCAGCATCTCCGCGACGTGCCCCGCCTCGAGGAACGCCGGGCGCACCTCCTGCGGGACGGCGTGGTCGGGGAAGCGCATCCGGGCCACCTTGGCGATGTGCTCGGCGAGGTCACCCATGCGCTCGAGGTCGCTGGCGATGCGGGTGGAGACGACGATGGTGCGCAGGTCCGTCGCGACCGGCTGCTGGCGCGCGAGCAGCGTGAAGCAGCGCTGGTCGATGCTCTCCCGCGTCGCGTCGATCTGCTCGTCGCCGGCGATGACCAGGTCGGCGAGGGCGACGTCGGCGTCCAGCAGCGCCGTCGTGGCGGTGCTCATCTGCGACCCCACGGAGTTGGCCATCTCGACCAGGCAGCCGCGGATGTCGTCGAGTTCCTCGTGGTAGCTGTCGCGCACGTCGTCCTCCCCGGTGGTGCGGCACCACGCCGCACCGCTCCTGCCCGACCTTAGGCCGGTTGCGGAGGTACCCGGCCGCCCCCAGGTGAACGACGACCCACGCAGGCGTGAACACTCCCTCGTCCGGGGCGCCCGATCAGGTGTTCGGTCCGGAGCGGGCTCCCGGCGGACCTAGCATCGGCACCGTGAGTCCGTCGGTCGCCCTCGTGGTGGGCCTCGTCCTGGGTGGGGTCGTGGCCCTCACGGTCGTGCTCGGCTCGCGTCGCAGCTTCGACGGGCCCCGGTCCGACACCCAGGTCGTCCCCCTGCCGGAGGCCTCGATGGCCCGGCGGCTGCTCGACCTGATGGATCCGGCGGTGCTCGTCGTCGACGCGGACGACGCCGTGCTGCTGGCCAACCCGGCCGCCCGCGCGCTCGGCATCGTGCGCGGCACCCGGCTGCTGGTGCCGGAGCTGCTGGAGCTGGCCCACGCGGTGCGCTCCGGCGGCGGCCGGCGTACCGACGTCCGGCTGCCCGGAAACCTGGTCGGTGCAGGTCCGCGGATGATGAGCGTGCACGGGGTGCGGCTGGACAGTGGCGCCGCCCCGCCCCCCGGCCCGGTCGCCCTCGTGCTCGAGGACGTCACCGAGACCCGTCGCACCGAGGCGGTGCGCCGTGACTTCGTCGCCAACGTCGGCCACGAGCTGAAGACGCCGGTCGGTGCGCTGTCGCTGCTGGCGGAGGCGATCGAGGGCGCGGCCGACGACCCGGAGGCCGTGCAGCGGTTCGCCGCCCGGATCGCGCACGAGGCCGACCGGCTCGCCCGCCTCGTCCGCGAGCTCATCGACCTGTCCCGGCTGCAGGGCGGCGAGCCGCTGCCCGAGCTGGTTCCGGTGCCGGTCGACCGCGTGCTGGCCGAGGCCGTCGACCGCACCCGGACCGCCGCGCGGGCCAAGCGGCTGGACATCGCCCTCGGCGGTCAGGCCGGACTGGTGGTCCGCGGGGTGGAGAGCCAGCTCGCCACCGCGGTCACGAACCTGCTCGCCAACGCGGTCGCGTACAGCACGGGGGAGTCGCGCATCGCCGTGGCCGCCCGGGCCCGGTCGGGCTTCGCCGAGATCACCGTGACCGACAGCGGCATCGGCATCCCCCGCCAGGACCGGCAGCGCGTGTTCGAGCGGTTCTACCGGGTGGACCAGTCGCGGGCCAGCAGCACCGGGGGCACGGGGCTGGGCCTGGCCATCGTCAAGCACGTCGCGAGCAACCACGGTGGATCGGTCTCCGTGTGGAGCGAGGAGGGGCTGGGCTCGACCTTCACGCTCCGCATCCCGCTCGCCGCCGCACCTCCCGAGGCCTCCGCATCGGACGCACCTGCTACCGGCGACGCCGTCGCCGCTGACCCCGGAAAGGGGACCGCATGACCCGCGTGCTGGTCGTGGAGGACGAGGAGTCCTTCTCCGACGCGCTGTCCTACATGCTCCGGAGGGAGGGCTTCGACGCCGTCGTCGCCTCCACCGGCCCGGAGGCGCTCGCCGAGTTCGACCGCGGCGGAGCCGACATCGTCCTGCTGGACCTGATGCTGCCGGGCCTCCCCGGCACCGAGGTCTGCCGCGCGCTCCGTGCCCGAAGCGGCGTGCCGATCATCATGCTCACCGCGAAGGACGGCGAGATCGACAAGGTCGTCGGCCTGGAGCTGGGTGCCGACGACTACGTCACCAAGCCCTACTCCGCCCGCGAGCTGGTGGCGCGGATCCGGGCGGTGCTGCGGCGCCGGGGTGAGTCGACCGAGTCGGCGTCGGCGGAGGCCGTGCTCGAGGCCGGTCCGGTCCGGATGGACGTCGAGCGGCACGTTGTGGCCATGGACGGCGAGCCGGTCGCCCTGCCGCTCAAGGAGTTCGACCTGCTCGAGTTCCTGCTGCGCAACACCGGCCGGGTGCTGACCCGCGCCCAGCTGATCGACCGGGTGTGGGGCGCGGACTACGTGGGCGACACCAAGACCCTCGACGTCCACGTCAAGCGGCTGCGGGCCAAGCTGGAGCCCGACCCGGCCAACCCGAAGTACCTGCTGACCGTCCGCGGCCTGGGCTACAAGTTCGACGCCTGACCGCGGTGCCGGGAGGGCCGGTCGCTAGTTCTTCAGCTCGTCGATCTTCTCCGAGGCCTCGGCCTTGGTCAGGTCCTCCGTCTCGACGTCCTCGTCGGAGCTCCGGGACAGGGTCTCGAGGTAGCTCTTCTGCGCGCCGGTGGCCGGCTCGTCGCCGGTCACCCAGGTCGAGGGGTCCTTCTCGGCGGTCGGGTCGGACTGCTGCTGCGATTCGCTCATGTGTTCGATGCTAGGCCGGGACCGGCGTCTCCGCCCGTCGGACGGCGACCTCGAGGGCGGCGTCCTGCCGGGCCCGGTGCAGGGCGCGCCCGGTCCGGCGCACGTGCTCGCCGCCGCACGCGGGGCAGGTGACGTGCGCCGCGATGTGGTCGGGGTGGTTGATGATCCGGACGGCGTCCAGCGACGCCAGGACGCGGTTCCCGGTGGTGGGGCAGCTGATCGGCAACATGCGGGCAGCCTGCTCGGAGGAGACGGCCCGAACGAGTGGCAGGAGTGACCATCGCCGCAGGTTTTCTGCCATCATGCCCGCATGACGCTTCCCGACCGTCCGCTCGTGGTCAGCGCCGTCGTCGCCGACGGGCTCATCGGCAGCTTCGGGCTGGGCGTCTGCCACGAGGTGTTCGGCTACGACCGCAGCCACCTGGGCCTGCCGCGGTTCGACTTCGCGGTGGTTGCCGAGACGCGCGGGATCCTGCGGACCGACACCGGCCTGGGCGTGCTCGTCGAGCACGGCCTGGACCGACTCGACCGGTCGGACATCGTGCTGATCACCGCCTGGGAGCTGTTCGAGCACGTCCCGCCGCCGGCGCTGCTCGACGCGCTGCGCGCCGCGCACGCCCGCGGTGCCACGCTGATCAGCTCCTGTACGGGCGTCTTCGTGCTGGCCGCCGCCGGCCTGCTCGAAGACCTGCGGGTGACGACGCACTGGCGGTGGGCCGGCGAGCTCGCCGCCCGCTTCCCGGGGCTCGAGGTCGACCCGGGCGTGCTCTACGTGGACAACGGCACGATCCTCACCGGCGCGGGCACGGCCGCCGGGGTGGACACCCTGCTGCACCTGGTGCGCCGCGAGTGGGGCGCGGCGGCCTCGAACTCGCTCGCCCGCGAGATGGTCGTCCCGCCGCACCGCGACGGCGGTCAGGCGCAGTTCGTCGACGCGCCCGTCGCCCGGTGCGAGGACGACCTGCTCGGCGTCGTCCTGGAGTGGGCGAGCGCCCACCTGGCCGAGGACCTGAGCGTGGAGGTCCTCGCCCGCCGGGCGCTCATGAGCCCGCGCACCTTCGCCCGGCGCTTCAAGGCGACGACGGGGACGACGCCGCACGCCTGGCTGCTGGGCCAGCGGCTCTCGGCGGCCGAGACGCTGTTGGAGGAGAGCGACGCCCCGGTCGAGGAGATCGCGCGGCTGGTCGGCTTCGGCACCGCCGCCGGGCTGCGCGAGCAGTTCGCGCGCCGGCGGGGGGTCTCCCCGCGCGCCTACCGGCAGACCTTCCGGTCAGGAGGGGCGGCGCAGGTGCAGCTGGACGGGCGTCACGCGGGGCCGGAGGGTGGGGGACGGGCTCGCGGGGTGCGGAGCGATCATCCCCTGGTCGAGGCGGAGCTCGGTCAGCCGGCGTAGCTCCGCGTAGGCGGCCGCCCCCACCAGGGCGGTCAGCTCGGCGGCGTAGGTGTCGACGAGGGGCTCGGGCGACACGTGGGCGGCGGGCGCACCCGTGCACCACCAGTGCAGGTCCTGCCCACCGGGACCCCAACCGCGCCGGTCGAACTCGCCCACCGTGCTCACCAGCACCCGGGTGCCGTCGGGCCGGTCGACGTGCTCCTGCTCCCGGCGCACCGGCAGCTGCCAGCAGACGTCGGGCTTGGTGGTCAGCGGGTGCAGGTCGTGCCGCAGCGCCATCCGGTGCAGGGCGCACCCGCCTCCACCCGGGAACCCCGGCCGGTTGAGGAACACGCAGGCGCCGTCGACCACGCGGGTGCGCAGCGACCGGGCGCCCTCCTCGGCGTCGTCGGCCACGCTGGATGCCTCCGGTTCCTCGGCCGCACCCGATGCCTCCGGTTCCTCGGCCGCACCCGATGCCTCCGGTTCCTCGGCGCTGTCCTCCTCGGTCCAGGCCCCGCGCCCCACGGGCGCCAGCTGCCAGTCCTCGTCCTCGAGGTCGGCGACGGCCGCGGTGACGCGGGCCAGATCGTCCTCGTCGGTGAAGAAGGCGCCGTGGCTGCAGCACCCGTCGTCGGGCCGCCCCTCGACGACGCCGGCGCAGCCACGGCCGAAGATGCACGTCCAGGCCGAGGCCAGCCAGGTCAGGTCGGCGCGGACGACGTGCCCGGGATCGGCGGGGTCGGCGAACTCCACCCACTCCCGGGCGAAGTCCAGGGGTACCTCGTCGGGTGGTTCGTCCGGCACCCGCCCAGCCTAGTGAGAGGACCCCGACCTCCTCCCGCCTCGCTCCGCTCGGCGCGAGCCTCTGGACGGGGCCAGGCAGACTGGCCCCATGCGGCTGGGTGTACTCGACGTCGGTTCCAACACGGTCCACCTCCTGGTCGTCGACGCCCACCGCGGTGCGCACCCCACCCCGATGCACGACGACCGCTGGGCGGTGCGCCTGGCCGAGCACGTCGGGCCGGACGACGTGCTGTCGCGCGTGGGGGAGAAGGCGCTGCTGCAGTCGGTGCAGGAGGCCTGCGACCAGGCGGAGAAGCAGGGCTGCGACGACTTCATGGCGCTGGCCACCTCGGCGATCCGCGAGGCGCGCAACGGACAGGACGTGCTCGACCGCATCCGGCGCTCCACCGGGGTGGAGCTGCAGGTGCTCACCGGCGAGGACGAGGCGCGGCTGACCTTCCTCGCGGTCCGCCGCTGGTTCGGGTGGAGCGCCGGCCGCCTGCTCGTGCTCGACATCGGCGGCGGCTCCCTGGAGCTGGCCGCCGGGATCGACGAACTGCCCGACGTGGCGCTCTCGCTGCCGCTGGGGGCGGGACGGATGACCCGCCGCTTCCTGCCCGACGCGCTCGCGGGCGGTCGCCCCGACCTGGCCGCTCTCGCCGAACTCGACGAGCACGCGACCGCGCTGCTCGAGCCGGCGGTGGAGAAGCTGCGGGCGGCCGGACCGCCGGACCTGGTGGCGGCGACCAGCAAGACCTTCCGCACCCTCGCGCGGCTCACCGGGGCGGCGCCGTCGTCGGCCGGGATCCGGACCCCGCGGGAGCTGTCGCTGACCGGACTGGACCAGCTGGTGCGCTTCGTGTCGCGGATCGAGTCCGGCGCGCTGGCCGAGCTGCCGGGGGTCTCGGCGAATCGGGCGCACCAGGTTCCTGCGGGAGCGACTGTCGCTGCCGCCTCCATGCGTCTCCTGGACGTACCGTTCGTGCGGATATGCCCCTGGGCTCTGCGCGAGGGTGTGATCCTGCGGAGGCTGGACTCGTTGGGAGGAGCGTGATGGCCGAACCGGACTGGAACCCGGACACGGGTGGGCGCCCGCTCGCGGAGATCCTGCGCGAGGCGGGCATCGACACCTCGCGGGCGGCCAAGCGGCGGCGGTGGGACGAGCCCGACGAGCCCGTGCGCCAGCGCCGTCCCGACGCCCAGCCACCTGCCGACCGGCCCTTCGGCCGCCGCCGGAGCGACGCGGAGGAGCAGGAGACCGGTGCCGTCCGGTCCGGCGCCACCCGCGCCGGCTCCCGCCAGCTCAGCGCGTCCCGGGCCGCTCCCGGCACCGGGTCCCCACCCGTCCGGCCCTCCGGAGACCGGCGCGCGGTGGCCGGGCCCTCGACCACCGCGATCCCGGAGGTGCGGCCCGCCCGCTCACCGGGGGTGCCGCACCCGTCGGCTCCGCTCCCCGACATCCCGCTGGGTGCGCTGCGCGGTGACCGCGTCGCGGAGCGCGTGAGCGGTCGGGACACCGGCCGCGTCACGGACCGCGCCGTCGGCCGGGACACCGGCAGGGTGGCCGACCGCGCCGTCGGCCGGGACACCGGTCGGGTCGCCGATCGTGCCGTCGGCCGGGACACCGGTCGGGTCGCCGATCGTGCCGTCGGCCGGGACACCGGCCGCCTCACGGATCGCGCCGTCCGTCCCGGTCACCGGGCCGCACACCGCGACGAGCTGACCTCCACGGGCCCGATCCCCGTCGTGCGCGCTGCCGAGGTCGACGACCTGGACGAGGACGCCAGCCCGCTGGCCTGGCTGCGGTTCGTGGGCGAGCTGGTCATCGCCCTGGCCGTGGGCGTCGGCGTCTTCTTCGCCGCCACGGTGCTGTGGGAGATGGCCGCCTACGTCGCGCTGCTGCTGGTGCCGCTCGCCGTGACCGGTCTGGTCGCCGGTGTCGGCATGTGGCGGCAGCGGCAGGGGGCCGACCCCGTCGGCCCCCGCCTGCTCGCCCTCCTCGTCTTCGCCGGCACGCTGCTCACCATCGTTCCCGCGGCGCAGCTGCTCGCCACCCGCTGATCCGCAGCGCGCCGGTCCCGCTCACGCGGTCGCGTCGGCCGCCTCGTCGTCCTGGGCGGTGGCGAACTCCTCCACGATGGCCGAACCGAAGGCCTCCAGGTCGTCGGGCTTGCGGCTGGTGATCAGGTTGCCGTCGACGACGACCTCCTCGTCCACCCAGTTCGCGCCGGCGTTGCGCAGGTCGGTCTGCAGCGACGGCCACGAGGTCATCCGCCGACCGCGGACGACGTCGGCCTCCACGAGCACCCACGGGGCGTGGCAGATCGCGGCCACCGGCTTGCCGGCCTCGAAGAACGCCTTCACGAAGGCCACCGCGTCGGCATCGGCCCGGACGAAGTCGCCGTTGATCACCCCGCCGGGCAGGACCAGGGCCGCGTAGTCGTCGGGGTCGGCGTCGGCGACCGTGCTGTCGACCTTCTTGGTGTCGCCCTTGTCGATGTGGTCGTAGGCCGTGATGGTGCCCGCCTCGAGCGACACCAGCTCCGGTTCCGCGCCGGCCTCCTCCAGCGCCTGCCACGGCCGGTCCAGCTCGACCTGCTCGACGCCGTCGGTCGCCAGGACCGCCACCCTCATCCCGCTCAGCTCTCCTGCCATGTCGCCGCCGCTACCCGGGGCCCGGCCGGCACACACACCGGCGCACTACGGTTCGGTCGTGTCCGTGCTCACCCGCCCCGAGGTGCGGCGACTCGTGGAGCGCCCCGTGCTGGGCCGGCTGCTCGCCGGCCGGCTCGTCGCCGGCGTGCGGGCCGAGGACGGGCTGGGCGTGGCTGCCGCGCTCGCCGCCGAGGGGCACCCCGTGGCGCTGGAGCACCGGCCGGGACCCGGGGACGACGGGGCCGCCGAGCTGGCCGCGCTGATCGCCCTCGTCCGGTCCTCGGGGCCGCCCGGGGACTGCGAGCTCACGGTGCCGGTGGACCGGCCGGACGTCGCGCGGCGGCTCGCCGGAGAGGCGGCCGCGGCCGGGCTGGGCGTCGCGTTCGACGGCGACCCGGAGCCGGTGGACGCGCTGCTGGGCCGGCACCCCGGCGCACGGACCGTCGTCCGGGCGGGCGAGCCGGGGGCGCAGGCGCGCTGCCGGGCCCTCGCCGGGAGCCGGGTGCGGTTGCGGGGCTCGGGGCCGGCTGCCCGGCCGGCCTTCGTCCGCTGCGTCGACATCCTGATGGCCGGCGACGGCGGTCCCGCCGTCGCCACGGGCGATCCACGACTGGTCGCCATCACCGGTGAGCGTGCGGCCTGGCACGGCCGCGCGCCCGAGAGCTGGGAGCATGTCATGCCCTGGAACGTCCGAACCCCCGAGCAGCAGCGGCTCGCGGCCGCCGGTGCGACGGTGCGGGTGGCCGTCGTCTCCGGAGCGGGCGCGGTCGCCGCCCTCCTGGGTTGCCCGGGCGGGCTCCGGTGAGCGCCCCGGAGCGCCGCGGCGTGGCCGTCGTCGGCGGTGGCCGGATCGGTGAGGCGCTGCTGGCGGGGATGGTCCGGCGCGGCGGTCCGGCGGACGTCGTCGTCTGCGAACGAAGCGCCGAACGGGGCGCCGAACTCGCCCAGCGGTACGGGGTGGACCTGGTCGACCTCGCGGGCGCGGCGGCTCGGTCCCGCGTGCTGCTCCTCGCGGTGAAGCCGCAGGACATCGACGTCCCGCTGGGACTGCTGGCCGAGCACCTGGACCGTGACCACCTCGTCGTGTCGGTCGCGGCCGGCGTGACCACCGCCCGGATCGAGGCGGCGCTGCCCGCGGGGGTCCCGGTCGTGCGGGCCATGCCCAACACCCCGGCGCTGGTGGAGGAGGGGATGAGCGTCCTCTCGGCCGGCGCGCACGCCGGCGACGTGCACCTCGACGAGGCCGAGGCGCTGCTCGCCGCGGTGGGTCGGGTGCGGCGGGTGCCCGAGGCGCAGCAGGACGCCGTCACCGCGCTCTCCGGCAGTGGTCCGGCGTACTTCTTCTACCTGGTGGAGGCGATGGTCGACGCCGGGGTGGCGCTGGGGCTGTCCCGGGAGCTGTCCGCCGACCTGATCGTGCAGACGGCGCTGGGGGCGGCGGTGATGCTGCGTGACTCCGGGCAGGAGCCGCAGGCGCTGCGGGCCGCCGTCAGCAGCCCCGGCGGGACGACGGTCGCGGCCGTCGCCGAGCTCGACCGGCACGACGTGCGGGCGGCGATGGCGGCGGCCGTGTCCGCCGCGCACGCGCGTTCGCTGGAACTGGGGACGGCGAACGCCTGAGGCCTCCGGGTCCGGTGTCAGGACAGGGGAGCGGGTGACCGCTGATCCGCCTGTCGCCTCCTCGTGCTCACTCCGCGCGAGCGGGCGAACACACTAACGGGGGAAGCGCGGCAAATCGAGCACGCTGCGTCATTTTCTCGTCACCCGTCTGCGTGACACGCGGATCTACTTGTCGATCGGTCGACATAGGTGCACATCTGCCCAGGACGGATCGGTCCGTCTGTTCGATTCATCCATCGCTCCTGTCACGCCTGCCCCCTTACGCTCTGTTGCAGCACGTGCGTGTTCAGTTGCCGGTGGGGAAGCCGGCGCCACGACGCGAGCTAGGTCCGGAGACGAAGTCATGACCATGCCCCAGCGCCACCACGCCGCCACCGTCGTCCGCCCGGGGATCCCCGGCCAGCGTCCGATGGGCCGTCCGATGCAGGCCTCCGCCGTCGCCCGTCCCGTGCCCGCCGCCCACCCGGCCGCCATGCCCCTGGGCCGCCCGAGCGTTCCGGCCCCCCGCGCCGCCGTCACCTTCCTGACCGTCGCCGAGGTCGCCGCGATGATGCGCGTCTCCAAGATGACCGTGTACCGCCTCGTCCACGCCGGCGACCTCTCCGCCGTCCGCGTCGGCCGCTCGTTCCGCGTGCCGGAGCGCGCCGTGCAGGACTACCTGCGCGACGCCTACACCGACATCGCCTGAGATCTTTCTGTTCGGTCGTGCCGAGTGGGCCCCGCAGGGGTCCGCGTAGGCGCGACGGGCCGGCTCCACCCGACGGGAGCCGGCGCCCGTGCCACCTCGCCATCTTGTCGCGCCGAGTGGGCCCCGAAGGGGTCCGCGCAGGCGTGACGCAGCGGCTCGGCTCGGCGGGGAACGGCAATTGGCCGCGGTGTCGCCCGGAGGGCGACAGAGTTATAGCGGCCGGTACGCTCGGACGCCGGGTGACCCCGGGCCGCGGGCCCGCGGTCACGATCGGGCTGTTCAGTCATGACGAAGTCGGGAGCACCACGTGGGTTCTGTCATCAAGAAGCGGCGCAAGCGGATGGCCAAGAAGAAGCACCGCAAGCTGCTGAAGAAGACGCGCGTCCAGCGACGCAACAAGAAGTGAGCTGACGCTCGTGCCGCCCGCGGTCGTCCTCGTCACCGGTGTGAGCCGGTGGCTGGGCGGAGCGCTGGCGGCCGAGCTCGCGGCTGACCCCGCCATCGGGCGGGTGATCGGGGTGGACACCGTCCCCCCGTCGCCGGCCATGCTGCGCCGGCTGGGCCGCACCGAGTTCGTGCGGGCCGACATCCGCAATCCGCTGATCGGCAAGGTGATCGCGGCGGCGTCGGTCGACACAGTCGTGCACATGAACATCAGCTCGACCCCGGCCGGCTCCGGGGGGCGTGCCCCGATGAAGGAACTGAACGTCATCGGCACGATGCAGCTGCTGGCCGCGTGCCAGGCGGCGCCGTCGGTCCGGCGGTTCGTGCTGAAGTCGACCACCGCCGTCTACGGGGCCTCCTCGCGCGACCCCGCCGTCTTCAGCGAGCAGATGCAGGCCCGGCAGGTGCCCTCCGGCGGTTTCGCCAAGGACAGTGTCGACATCGAGGGCTACGTCCGCTCCTTCGGGCGCCGCCGCCCCGACGTCGACATCGCGGTGCTCCGGTTCACCAACTTCATCGGCCCGCGGATCGACTCGCTGCTGACCGGTTTCCTGCGCATGCCGGTGGTGCCCACGGCGATGGGCTACGACGCCCGCGTCCAGCTGCTGCACGAGGACGACGCCCTGGCGGTCCTCGTTCGTGCGACCACCGGAGACTTCGTGGGCACGGTCAACGTCGGCGGCAAGGGCACCCTGCTGCTCTCGCAGGCCATCCGCCGGCTGGGCCGCATCGAGGCGCCGCTGCCCTCGCCCGCCCTGGGCTCGGTCGGCAGGGTCTCCCGCCGCTTCGGCTTCGTCGACTACTCGCCCGAGCAGATGCGGTTCCTCAACTTCGGGCGCGTCGTCGACACCACGGTCCTGCGCACCCGGTTCGGCTACGTCCCGCGGTACACCACGGCGGAGGCGCTGGCGGACTACGCGCGGACGGTGCCGCCGGTGGTCTCACCGCAGCTGGTCGCGACGACGTCCTCCCGCCTCCGCTCGGCGCTGGGCCGGGCCGGCTCGGTGGCCGCGGCGGTCGGTGAGCGGCTGAGCCCGGCGCCCCCGGCGCCCGGGCTGCGGGCGGTGCGCGATGCCTGAGGCGCGCGTCATCCCGCTGCGCCCCGATGACGACGAGCCGTTCGTGCCGCCGACTCCGCCCCCGGGGTGGGAGGACCAGCTGGCGGGCGCGCTGGAGTTCCTCCGCCGCCGTGTGACCGGTGAGTACGAGACCGACGAGTTCGGCTTCGACCCGGACCTCACCGACCACCTCCTGCTGCCCCTGCTCCGGCCGCTGTTCCGCTCGTGGTTCCGGGTCGACACCCAGGGGCTGGAGAACGTGCCCGACACCGGTGGGGCGCTCGTGGTGGCCAACCACTCCGGCACCATCCCGGTCGACGCGCTGATGACGACGGTGGCGCTGCACGACGAGCACCCGGCCCAGCGCCGGCTGCGGCTGCTCGGAGCGGACCTGGTGTTCGACGCACCCTTCGTCGGCGCCCTGTCGCGCAAGCTGGGCACCACGCTGGCCTGCAACGAGGACGCCGAGCGGCTGCTGACCGAGGGCGAGCTGGTCGGCGTCTTCCCCGAGGGCTTCAAGGGCGTCGGCAAGCCGTTCTCCGAGCGCTACACGCTGCAGAGGTTCGGCCGGGGCGGTTTCGTCAGTGCGGCTCTGCGCACCGGTGTGCCGATCATCCCGTGCGCGATCGTGGGCGCCGAGGAGATCTACCCGATGCTCGGCAACGCCAAGACGGCGGCGCGCCTGCTGGGGGTGCCGTACTTCCCGATCACGCCGACGTTCCCTCTGCTCGGCCCACTGGGGCTGGTGCCGCTGCCCTCGAAGTGGCTGATCGCCTTCGGAGAGCCGATCGAGACGGCGTCCTACGGTCCGGCGGCGGCCGAGGACCCGATGCTGGTCTTCAACCTGACCGACCAGGTGCGCGAGACCATCCAGCAGTCCCTCTACCGCCTGCTCATGCAGCGCAAGGGCATCTTCGGCTGAGCTTCGACGAGTGGGCCCGGAGGGTCCGCGAGGAGGGGCTCGAAGCCGCTCTGCGAGGTGCCCTGAGGAACGGGTCCGGAGGCTCCCTGACGAGGGGCAGGGGCGGCTCGTCGCAGCAGGGGTACGGCTCGTGGCTGCGGTGTCGGCGGGAGGCCGACAATCAGAAGGGAAACTTGTTGCGGCGGCGCAGCGCGAGGGCGCCGCCGACGAGGCCGCCGGACAGCGCCGCGGCGGCCACGGTGGGAACGCCGATCTTCGCGGCTTTCCGGCCGGTGCGGAAGTCGCGGATCGTCCAGCCGCGCGCCTTGGCGACGGCGCGCAGCTCGGTGTCGGGGTTGACCGCGACCGCCGTGCCGCAGAGCGAGAGCATGGGCAGGTCGTTCGCCGAGTCGCTGTAGGCGGTGCAGCGGGAGAGATCCAGCCCCTCCCGCTCCGCCAGCGCCAGCACCGCCTCCGCCTTGGCGGGTCCGTGCATGAGCTCACCGACCAGCCGCCCCGTGTACCGCCCGTCGACGATCTCGGAGACGGTCCCGAGCGCCCCGGTGAGGCCGAGCCGATGGGCGATGATCGAGGCGAGCTCGACCGGCGTCGCGGTGACCAGCCAGACCCGCTGGCCCCGGTCGAGGTGCTGCTGGGCCAGCGCCCGGGTGCCGGCCCAGATCCGGTCGGCCATCAGCTCGTCGTAGATGTCCTCGCTGTGGCGGACGATCTCCGAGACCTCTCGGCCGGCGACGAAGGCCAGGGCGTTCTCGCGGATGGTCAGCATGTCGTCGGGGTTGCCCTCGTTGCCGCCGATCCGGAACTTGGCCTGCTGCCACACGAAGCCGGCCATGTCCCGGGTGGAGAAGTACTTCCGGGCTGCCAGGCCGCGGGCGAACCAGAAGAGCGAGGCGCCCATCATCATCGTGTTGTCGACGTCGAAGAACGCCGCGGCGGCCGGGTCCGGCTCGACCGCGGGCGGCGGCGCGACGTCGGCGGCCGCGGCGGACGCGGCACCGGCCACGTGGGCGCGGGTCTCCTCACCGCCCGGTTCACCGGGACGGATGTCCTTGCGGCTCCGGAAGGGCAGTCGCGGCACGGTCATCCTCCCTGGATCCGGCCCTCCCGTGCGGGCGGGCACCGACGTCAGCGACCCTAGCCGGGCCCGTGGACCCGGTCGAAGCGGCTGCTCAGCACTCTCCCAGGTGCAGCAGGCCGCCGACGCAGACACCCACGGGCAGGGGGCCGAGGGGCACCTCCAGCACGGGCTCCGGCGTGGCCGTCGACGGCGCCGGCGCGCTCGGTACCGGGGGCAGGGGCAGGGGCAGCAGGCCACCGGGAGCGCTGCTCGGTGCGGGTGCGGGTGCGGGTGCGGGTGCGGGCGCGGGAGCGGGCCCCGGTGCCGGTGCCGGTGCCGGAGCGGGCGCCGGTGCCGGCTGCTCACCCGTCGGGCCGGCCGGCGTGGTGGGATCGGCGGCCGGGTCCGGAGCGGTGGTCGGGGCCGGGCCGCCCGGCACCGAGCTGTCCGGGCCCGCGGGAGCACCAGGGCTCTGCGGCGCCTGGCTGGGCGGAACGCAGGTCCCGGGCACGGGGCCGAGCCGGTCGGCGCCGACGAGAGCCGGGCGGGTCGGGCAGTCGAGGGCCGCGCGCAGGACGTCGACGCGCTCGGTGATGTCGGCGAGCAGCCCCATGGACCCGGCGACGTCGTCACTCGCCGCCGCCGGGACCTCGCTCCGCACCGCGTCCAGCTGTGCGGACTGGTCGGCGGTCCACCCGGACAGCTGGTCCAGCGACGCGGTGTCGGCGGAGTCCAGGGCACGGGTGAAGTGCCAGGAGGCGCCCTCGCGGGTCTGCTCGTCCATCGTCGCGAGGGTCGACGAGACCAGGGCCGCGTCGCCGTCGATATCGGCGAGCTCGTCGAGGCGGGTCCGCGCCAGGTCCAGGAGGGCCTGGCCCCGGGAGTCGCCGGCCAGCGCCAGCTGGGTCTGCTCGGTGCCGCGCTTCACGCCGTAGAGGACGTCGCCGGGTCGAGCTGCGCTGGACAGCGCCACCAGCGTGGCGAGCGAGGTCACCGTCAGGGCCGCGCCGGCCAGGCCGGCGGTCGTTCGGGTCCGCCAGCGGCCGGCGGGGGCATCGGCGGCGCGGGCGGCGAGCAGCCGGCGCAGCGCCGAGGGGCGGGCCGGCTCGGGCGTGCGGACGGCGGCCATCGCCACCAGCCGCTGCCGGGTGGCCCGGCGGAACTCGGGGTCCGGCTCGGCCTCGAGATGGGGTGCGAGCTCCTGCAGCATCGTGACGACCCGGGCGTCCCGGCTGTCCGCGTCGAGGGCAGCACGGCGGGGCGGCGCCGCGTTGCTCTCGTGCGTGGTCACGGGGTACCTCCGGTCGCCGGGGCGGCGCGGCCGGTCGTCGGCGCACTCGCTCGCAGACGGCTCAACGAGACCGGGGGGCACCCGGTTACGCCCCGGAGCCATGGTGTCGCTCTCATCGCAGACCGTCCGGGAGGAGCCCGGCGAGGCGACGCACGGCGCGGTGCTGCAGCGCCTTGATCGCGCCGTCCTTCTTCCCCATGATCTCTGCCGTCTCGGCCACCGAGAGGCCGTGGATGAAGCGCAGCACGATGCACTCCTGCTGCTCGCTGCCCAGCTGCTGCACGCACGCCAGCAGCTCGCGGTTGGTCAGGTGGGCGACGACGGCGTCCTCGGGTCCGTCGGTGACCCGGTCCGCGTCCCGCATGTCCGCGGTGGCGACCTCCAGCCGGTACCGGCTGCTCTTCACGTGGTCGAGCACGATGTTGCGCGCGATGGTGACCAGCCAGGCGCCGACGTCCCGGCCCTGGAAGCTCAGCGAGTCGATCCGGCGCAGCGCCCGCACGAAGGTCTCGCTGGTCACGTCCTCCGCGGTCGGCCGGTCGCCGATCCGGTTGTAGACGTACCGGTAGACCAGCGAGACGTAGTGGTCGTAGAGCTGCCCGAACGCCTCGGCGTCGCCCTCCTGCGTGCGCCGGACCCAGTCCCAGACGTCCGGGCCGTCGGCGGCCGCCGGGGCGCCCGCGTCCTCGGAACCGCGGGTGACGGGCAGCGCCACGTCCGGCGCCGCGACGTCGGGGTCGGCGACGCCGGCCGGACGCCTCTCCGCGCTCGGCCGGGGGTGCGGCGTCGGCCGCGGCCGCGGGCTCGGCCGCGGGCGCCGGGCCTCGGCCGGCGCCGGCTGGCCGGCGTCGAGGGGGTGCGGCATTGCGGGCGATGACCTCCTCGTCGGCCCGCCGTGCCTGGACCGTCTCCTCCCCGACGCGCTCGGCGACATACGGCGCGTGAGCTGCGGGGCTGGCCCCATGGTGACAACATCGCCCCAGCCCGTCCACGCCAGCCCGCCGGACGAATCGCCGGTGTCGCCGGCGGAGCGCGAGGCCCGCGCCAACGGAGGAGATGTGTCGGACCTGGAGGCAGGGAGGTCGCTGGCCGCACTGGTGCGGTCCGCGGCTCGTCAGCGCCCCGACGCGCCGGCCGTCGTCACCCGCGACGAGCGGCTGAGCTGGGCGGAGCTCGATGCCACGGTGGACCGTGCCGCCGCCGGGTACGCCGCGCGCGACCTGGTGCCCGGGAACCGGGTGGCGGTGCAGCTGCCCAACGGCCTGGCCTGGCTCCGTGCCGTGCTGGGGGCGCTGCGCGCGGGGCTGGTGGTGGTGCCGGTGAACACCGCCTACACCGAGCCCGAGCTCGAGTACGTCCTCACCGATTCCGGCGCCGCGCTGCTCGTCGCGCCGGTGGAGCGCGACGCCATCGCCGGGGTGCCGGTCTGTCCCGGAGCACCCGAGAGCGACGGCCCGCCGCCCGCGGTCGCCGACGACCCCTCGGAGCTGGCCTTCCTCTGCTACACCAGCGGCACCACCGGACGGCCGCGGGGCGCGATGCTGACCTCGGGGGCGCTGCGCGCCAATCAGGAGCAGTGCCTGGCCATGGAGCCGCCGCCGGTGCGCGCGGACGACCGCGTGCTGCTGGTGCTCCCGCTGTTCCATGTCTACGGCCTGAACGCCGGGTTCGGCCTGGTCGCCGCCACGGGTGCCTGCGCGGTGCTCGAGGAGACCTTCGACCCGCGCGCCACCCTGGCCGTGATGGCTGAGGAGCACGTCTCCGCGGTGCCCGGCGCACCGCCGATGTACCAGGCCTGGCTGGCGCTGGCCGACGCCGAGACGGCGAACGATCCCACCCGCCCCTCCACCTCCCTTCGTCGCGCCTTCGCCGCGGTGCGGGTGGCGTCCTCCGGTGCGGCGCCGCTCCCCGAGGAGGTCTGGACCGCGATGCGCGACCGGGCCGCGGTCACGGTCTGGGAGGGGTACGGGCTGACCGAGGCCTCGCCCGTCGTGGCCAGCACCGTGGTCACCGGCCGGCCCAAGCCCAACTGCATCGGTGGCCCGCTACCCGGCATCGAGGTGGCCCTGCGCGACACCGCGGACACCGCCGACCCGACCGACATCGACGACGCCGTCCCGACGGCCGGCGAGGGGACGGCGGACGGGGCGGAGGAGGAAGGCCCGGACGACGGCCCCGGCGAGGGTCCGGGCGAGCTGTGGATCCGCGGGCCCAACCTCTTCTCCGGCTACTGGCCCGACGGTGCCGACGGGCCGGACGCCGACGGCTGGCTCGGCACCGGCGACCTCGCCTACCGGGACGCCGAGGGCGACCTGCACCTGGTCGACCGGCGCAGCGACCTCATCCTGGTGAGCGGGTTCAACGTCTACCCGGCCGAGGTGGAGCGCGTCCTCGACACCCACCCGGCCGTCGCCGAGAGCGCCGTCATCGGTGTCGCCGATCCCCGCACCGGTGCCGCGGTGCGGGCGGTGGTGGCCCTGGAACCGGGTTCGAGGCTCACCGTCGAGGAGCTGCGCGAGCACGCCGCGGGCTCGCTGGCCCGCTACAAGGTCCCCACCTCGGTGCACTTCCTGCCCAGCCTGCCGCACTCGCTGACCGGCAAGGTCAGCCGTGCCCGCCTGCGCGAGCTGGGCCTGTCCGGAGTGGAGCCGGAGTCCGATGACGAGTGATCCAGGGTCGGCGGGGCCCCGGCTGCGGCTGCTGACCCGGGCCGGCTGCCACCTGTGCGAGGTGGCCGCCGAGACCCTCGGGCGGATCGCCGGGGAGGCCGGGCTGGTGCCGGAGACGGTGGACGTGGACGCCGACCCGGCGCTGCAGGCGGAGTTCGGGGACCGCGTGCCGGTGATCCTGCTCGACGGACGCGAGCACTCCTACTTCACCGTCGACGTGCCGCGCCTGCGCAGGGATCTGGGACTCGCCTGAACTAGGTGTGAACGGCGGGTGCACGGCGCCCGTCGACGTGGTCTCCGCCACAGCGCCACCCGTTCGGGCAGGTCGGCGGGCTGACGCGTCGTCCGGCACTTTGTTCCTGCGTTCACAAGCGGCTACCGTGGCGTCCGCGGTCACCTCGTGCCCGCGGATCATCGAACCTTGTCGTCGTTCTGCGTGTCGTCGCACCGCCCGGCTGCTGCCGGTCGTCGGGGGCGGCCGCTGTGGAGAGCCCGTTGATGCAGCCGCGGCCCCGGACCATCCCGGAGGCCACCGTCGCCCGCCTGGCCGTGTACCTCCGGGTGCTGGCCACGCTCGCCGACGGCGGTCGGAGCACCGTCTCCTCCGGGGAGCTCGCCTCGGCCGCGGGCGTGAACCCTGCCGGGCTGCGCAAGGACCTCTCCCACCTGGGGCCGTGCGGCGTGCGGGGCGTGGGCTACGACGTCGCTCTGCTGCGTGACCGGCTGACCCGCGTCCTCGGCGTGGAGCGGGCCCACGGCTGCGTCCTGGTCGGCATCGGCAACCTCGGCTCGGCCCTGGCCGACTACGCCGGCTTCGGCACCCGCGGCTTCGAGTTCGTCGGTCTGTTCGACGCCTCGCCGGCCCGGATCGGCCAGCGCATCGGGAGCCTGCAGGTCCGCGCGCTGGACGAGCTGGAGGACGTCGTCGCCGCGACGGGCGCCTCCATCGGCGTCCTCACCACGCCGGCCGAGGTGGCGCAGCGGGTGTGCGACCGGCTGGCCGCGGCCGGGGTGCGCAGCATCCTGAACTTCGCGCCCGTGACGCTCACCGCTCCCGCCGGTGTGGACGTCCGCAAGGTCGATCTGTCCGTGGAGCTGCAGGTGCTGGCCTTCCTCGGGCAGCAGCGGGTGCCCGCCGGGGTGGGGGAGTCCGCGTGAACGAGCGTGCGAGTTCCGCCACGGACACGGCGAGCCTGCGAATGCTGCCGACGAGCGCCAGCGAGGAGGCGGCATGAGCCTCCTGGCAGTGGGGATCAGTCACCGGACCGCACCCGTCGCGCTGCTCGAGCAGTTCGCGATGTCCGACGACGACCGGGTGAAGGCCCTGCACGAGCTGGTCGACGGCGACCACGTCGCCGAGGCGCTGGTGCTGGCCACCTGCAACCGGATCGAGGTCTTCGCCGAGGTCGAGCGCTTCCACGGCGGCGTCACCGACGTCAGCCGGGTGCTCGCCCGCCAGGCCGGCGCCTCGGTCGAGGAGCTCTCCCCGTACGTGACCGTCCACTACGAGGACCAGGCCGTCACGCACCTGTTCACCGTCGCCGCCGGGCTGGACTCGATGGTGGTCGGCGAGACGCAGGTCCTCGGCCAGCTGCGCGCCGCCTACGCCCTGGCCCGCGAGGAGGGCACCGTCGGGCGGGCGCTGCACCCGATCGCCCAGCGCGCCCTGCGGGTGGGCAAGCGCGTGCACTCCGAGACCGGTATCGACCGCGCGGGGGCCTCGCTGGTCTCCGTGGCGCTGGACCGCGCCGAGGCCCGCATCGGAGACCTCGCCGGCCGCCGCGCGCTCGTCGTCGGTGCCGGCTCCATGGGCGCGCTGGCCGCCACCACCCTGGCCCGCCGTGGTGCCGACGTCGTCATCGGCAGCCGCACCCACGCCACCGCGCAGCGGCTGGCCACCACCCTGGGCGGCCGGGCGATCGAGCTGGCCGACGCGGCCGGGGAACTCGCCGCCGCGGACCTGCTGGTGTCCTGCACCGGCGCCTCGGGCATCGTGGTGAGCACCGACACCGTGGCCGCGGCGATGCAGCAGCGCACGGGCCGCCCCATGGCCGTCGTCGACCTGGCGCTGCCCCGCGACGTCGACCCGGGGGTGGCCGCGCTGCCGGGCGTGCACGTCGTCGACCTGGCCCTGCTGCAGGGCGAGCGGGTGGCCGCCCGCGAGGCCGGCGCACCGACGGCCGGTCCGGTGGCCGCCGACGACATCGCCGCCGCGCACGCGATGATCGAGGCCGAGGCCGCGCTGCTGCGCGCCGAGCAGCAGGCGGCCGCCGTGGCGCCCACCGTCTCCGCCCTGCGCAGCCAGGCTGCCGAGGTCGTCGACGCCGAGCTCCTCCGGCTCTCCGCTCGGCTGCCCGACCTGGATCCCCGCTCGCGGCAGGAGATCGCGCGCACGGTCCGCCGCGTCGTCGACAAGCTGCTGCACGAGCCGACCGTGCGGGTGAAGGAACTGGCCGCCGTCCCCGGCGGCACCGACTACGCCGGGGCGCTCCGCGCCCTGTTCGGCCTGGGCATCGATGCCGACGTCGCCGGCGAGACCACCAGTCTGGCCGACGCTGTCACCGTCGACCCCGAGCGCACGGGAGGTGCCGCATGACCGCTGTCCGTACCTCCGCCGAGACCACCGCGGGCACGGCCGTGCTCAGGCTGGGCACCCGCGCCAGCGTGCTGGCGCGCACCCAGTCCCAGACCGTCGCCGATGCGATCACCGCCGCGACCGGCACCCCGGTGGAGCTGGTCCACATCACCACCGAGGGCGACCGGTCGCAGGCCGCCATCGCCCAACTGGGCGGCACCGGCGTCTTCGTCACCGCACTGCGCGACGCGCTGCTGGCCGGCGAGATCGACCTCGCCGTGCACAGCTACAAGGACCTCCCCACCGCGCCGGCGCCCGGCCTGATCCTCGCCGCGGTGCCACCCCGCGAGGACCCGCGCGACGCGCTGGTCGCCCGCGACGGACTGACCCTCGGTGAGCTGCCGGCGGGCTCCACGGTGGGCACCGGCGCACCCCGCCGCGTCGCCCAGTTGCGGGCTCTGGGCCTCGGTCTGGAGGTCGTGCCGATCCGCGGCAACGTGGACACGCGCCTGGGCCGGGTCGCCGGCTCCGCCACGGGCCCCGGGGACCTGGACGCGGTCGTCCTCGCGCGCGCCGGGCTGTCCCGGCTCGGCCGCCTCGACGTCATCACCGAGACCCTCGACCCGCTCCAGGTGCTGCCCGCTCCGGCGCAGGGCGCGCTCGCCGTCGAGTGCCGCACCAGCGACGCCCGCACCCGCGAGCTGCTCGGCCGGCTGGAGGACTCCCGGACCCGGGCCTGCGCCCTGGCCGAGCGGACCACGCTGGCCACCCTCGAGGCCGGTTGCAGCGCGCCGGTGGCCGCCTACGCCGAGGTGGCCGAGGGCGAGCACGGCCCCGAGCTCTTCCTGCGCGCGTCCGTCACCGCCATCGACGGCAGCGACGGCGTCCGCGGCTCCCTCAGCGGCGCGCTCGACCAGGCCTCGGCCCTGGGGCGCGCGCTCGCCGAGGACCTGCTCGACCGCGGCGCGGTCGAGCTCATGGCGGTGACCGGATGAGTCCCGCCACCCCCGAGACCCCCGCAACAAAGGCCCTTCGGGCCAGGATCAGGAGCACGCGATGACGCGCTTCCGCAAGACCGTCGGCAGCACCGGCCGGGTCGTCTTCGTCGGCGCCGGACCGGGTGACCCCGGCATGCTGACCGCACGCGCCACCGCCGCGATCGCCGAGGCGGCCTCCGTGCTCGTCGACGTCGACGTGCCGGCCGCCGTCCAGGACGCCGTCCGCGGGATCAACCCCGCGGTGGAGCTCGTCCCCGTCTCCGGCGAGCCGGCCGAGATCGCCAAGGGCGCCGTCGCGGCGGCCAAGGGTGGCGCGGTCGTCGTGCGGCTGGTCGCCGGCGACCCCTACACCGACGACGCCGCCGTCAAGGAGGTGCTCGCCGTCGGCCGCACCTCCGTCGTCTTCGACGTGGTGCCCGGTGTCGCGCCGGCCACCGCCGTCCCCGCCTTCGCGGGCGTCGCCCCCGGCAGCACGGCGCTGTCCGCCGACCTGCGCAGCGGGGTGGACCTCGGCGCGCTGGCCGGGGCCACCGCGTCCACCGGCGGCACCCTGGTGCTGCGGGCCACCGTCGAGGAGCTCCCCGACGCCGCCGCCCGGCTGGTCGAGGGCGGCCTGTCCGGCAGCACCCCGGTGGTCGTCACCACCGGCGGCTCCTCGACGGCCCAGAAGAGCGTCGTCGCCAAGCTGTCCGCCGTCGCCGAGAAGGCGGCCGGCCTGGACTCGTTCACCGGACCGGTCGTGGTCACCGTCGGCGCGGCCGTCGACAAGCGGGCCCGGATGTCGTGGTGGGAGAGCCGCCCGCTGTTCGGCTGGCGCGTGCTGGTTCCCCGCACCAAGGACCAGGCCGGCGAGATGAGCGACCGGCTGCGCGCCTACGGCGCGGTCCCGGTCGAGGTGCCGACGATCGCCGTCGAGCCGCCGCGCAGCCCCGCGCAGATGGACCGCGCGGTCAAGGGCCTGGTCACCGGCCGCTACGGCTGGATCGTCTTCACCTCGGTGAACGCGGTGAAGGCCGTGCGCGAGAAGTTCGCCGAGCTGGGCCTGGACGCCCGCGCCTTCGCCGGCGTCAAGGTCGGCTGCGTCGGTGAGCAGACCGCCGACGCGGTGCGCGCGTTCGGCATCGTGCCCGAGCTGGTGCCCGCGGGCGAGCAGTCCAGCCAGGGCCTGCTCGCCGAGTTCCCCGAGTACGACGACGTCCTGGACCCGATCGACCGCGTGCTCCTGCCGCACGCCGACATCGCCACCGAGGTGCTCGCCGCCGGCCTGGTGGAGCGCGGCTGGGAGGTCGACGACGTCACCGCCTACCGCACCGTGCGCGCCGCGCCGCCGGCCGCATCGGTCCGCGAGGCGATCAAGGGCGGCGGCTTCGACGCGGTCTGCTTCACCTCGTCGAGCACCGTCCGCAACCTCGTGGGCATCGCCGGCAAGCCGCACGCCAAGACCGTGGTCGCGGTGATCGGCCCGGCGACGGCCGCCAGCGCGCAGGAGTTCGGCCTGCGCGTCGACGTGCAGCCCGAGACGGCCGCCGTCGCCCCGCTGGTGGACGCCCTGGCCGAGTTCGCGCTGTCGCTGCGCGAGGCGGAGGACGGCGAGGGCAAGTGAGCTCCGGGGGAGCGAACCCCGGCTTCGCGCGCGGGCGCCGGCTCCGGTCGACGCCCGCGCTGCGTCGGCTGACCGCCCAGACCCGGGTGGCACCGGCCGACCTGGTGCTGCCGGTGTTCGTCAAGCAGGACATCACCGAGCCGGTGCCGATCGGCTCGATGCCCGGCGTCGTCCAGCACTCCCTGGACAGCCTGCGGAAGGCCGCCCACGAGGCGGCCGAGGCCGGCATCGGCGGGCTGATGCTCTTCGGCATCCCGGCCGAGAAGGACCCGGTGGGCTCCCAGGCCGACGCCGCCGACGGCATCGTCAACGTGGCGTTGCAGCAGCTGCGGGCGGACCTGGGCGACGAGCTGGTCCTCATGGCCGACCTCTGCCTGTGCGAGTACACCGACCACGGGCACTGCGGCGTCGTCACCCCCGCCAGGGGTGGGCTCCGGGGGCAGGGCGGGGAGATGGTCGTGGACAACGACCCGACGCTGGACCGGTACGCCGCGGTGGCGATCGCGCAGGCGCAGGCCGGGGCCCACCTGGTCGCGCCCAGCGGGATGATGGACGGGCAGGTCGCGGCCATCCGCGCGGGCCTGGACAGCGCCGCGTTCACCGAGGTCCCGATCCTGGCCTACGCGGCCAAGTACGCCTCGGGCTTCTACGGCCCGTTCCGCGAGGCGGCCGAGGGCGCGCCGCAGTTCGGCGACCGCTCGACCTACCAGATGGACCCGCCCAACGCAGACGAGGCGCTGCGCGAGGTGGCGCAGGACCTCGCGGAGGGCGCCGATGCCGTCATGGTGAAGCCCGCCCTGCCCTACCTGGACATCGTCCGCCAGGTCGCCGACGCGGTCTCCGTGCCGGTGGCGGCGTACCAGGTCAGCGGCGAGTACGCGATGCTCGAGGCGGCCGCGGCGAACGGCTGGGTGGACCGCGAGCGCGCGATCCTCGAGACGCTGGTCGCCATCCGCCGCGCGGGCGCCGGTCAGGTGCTCACCTACTGGGCCGTCGAGGCCGCGCGCTGGCTCGCCCGCGGCTGATCCCATGACGCCGTTCGTCGAGCACGGGGGTTCCTGGCGGCCGTTCTGGATCGTGGCGGCCGCGGTGGCGGCGTTCGTCGGGCTCGAGATCGCACTCCCGGGCCGGGACCTGCCGTGGTCCGGCTGGTCGGCGCTGGTCGTCGTGCTCGGCATCGTCGGCATCGGCTGCCTGTCGGCCCGCCGCATGTGGACGGTCCGCGTGGACGGCCTGGGCCCGGACGCGGTGCTCGCCGTCGGACGGGAACGGGTGCCGCTGTCGCAGATCGACGTCGACCACCTCCGGGCCGTCGACTCGGGGGTCGACGCCGGCGCACCCGTGCTCGGCGGCGGCTGGTCGCTGCCCCGTGGACGCACCGGCCTGCCGCTGAAGTTCACCGACGGGCGCACGGTCCTGGTGCCGACGCGGGACCCGGCGCCGCTGTACGAGGCGCTGGTGGTGCGCGTCACCGACACGGCGGTCGACACCCCCGGCGAGGCCCCGGGATCACAGGGGACACTGGGGTCGTGACCTCGCCGGACAGCTCCCCCTTCCCCTACGAGGCCCCCGTCTCCGCGGAGCTCTTCGCCCGCGGCCGCGGCGTCACCCCGGGTGGGGTGAACAGCCCGGTGCGCGCCTTCCAGGCGGTCGGGGGGACCCCGCGGTTCATGGTCGAGGGCTCCGGACCGTGGATCACCGACGCCGACGGACGGCGCTACGTCGACCTGGTCAGCTCCTGGGGACCGCTGCTGCTGGGGCACGCGCACCCCGCCGTCGTCGAGGCCGTCATCGCGGCCGCCCGGCGAGGGACGACCTTCGGGGCGCCCACCGAGGGCGAGCTGGACCTGGCCGAGGAGATCCGCGACCGGATGCCGCCGGTGCAGCGGGTCCGGCTGGTCAACTCCGGCACCGAGGCCGTGCTCTCGGCGGTGCGGCTGGCCCGCGGCGTCACCGGCCGCCCGCTGATCGTGAAGTTCGCCGGCAACTACCACGGCCACGTCGACGCGCTGCTCGCGTCCGCCGGCTCCGGCGTCGCCACCCTCGGGCTGCCCGACACCCCGGGCGTCACCACGGGTGCCGCCGCCGACACCGTGGTGCTGCCGTACAACGACGTCGCCGCCGTCGAGGCGGTCTTCGCCGAGCGCGGCCCGCAGATCGCGGCGCTCATCAGCGAGGCGGCGGCCGGCAACATGGGCGTCGTCCCCCCGGAGCCCGGCTTCAACGCCGCGCTGCGCCGGATCACCGCCGAGCACGGCGCCCTGCTGGTCCTCGACGAGGTCATGACCGGTTTCCGGGTGTCGCGGTCGGGCTGGTACGGCCTGGACCCGGTCGACGCCGACCTGTTCACCTTCGGCAAGGTGATGGGCGGCGGGCTGCCCGCGGCGGCGTTCGGCGGCCGCGCCGACCTCATGGACCACCTGGCCCCGGCCGGGCCGGTCTACCAGGCGGGCACGCTGTCGGGGAACCCGGTCGCCGTCGCCGCCGGGCTCACCACGCTGCGGCACTGCACCGACGAGGTCTACGCGCACTGCGACGAGGTCGCCGCCGTGCTCCGCGGGGCGGCCAGCGCCGCGCTGTTCTCCGCCGGGGTGCCGCACCGGGTGCAGCAGGCCGGCAACATGTTCTCGGTCTTCTTCGTGCCCGACGAGCGGCAGGTGCGGAACTACGACGACGCCCGCACCCAGGACGCCTTCCGCTACACCGCCTTCTTCCACGCGATGCTGGCCCGCGGCGTCTACCTGCCGCCGTCGGCGTTCGAGTCGTGGTTCGTCAACGCGCAGCTCTCCGGCGAGGCGCTGGACCGCGTGCTCGAGGCGTTGCCGGCCGCCGCGCGCGCCGCGGCCGAGGCGGACGGGACGGAGCCGGCCGGGCCCGTCGACAGCGAGCGGTCCACGTGAGCGAGCTCGCGAGCTCACGCATGAGCGAGCGGACGACGGTGCACCTGCTCCGGCACGGTGAGGTGCACAACCCGGGCAAGGTCCTCTACGGGCGGCTCCCGGGATTCCGGCTGTCCACCACCGGCGAGGCGATGGCGGTCGCGGCCGCGGAGTGGTTCGCCGGGCACGACGTCACCCACCTGGTCTCCAGCCCGCTGGAGCGGGCGCAGCAGACGGCCCGCCCGCTGGCGGAGGCCGCCGGTCTGGAGATCGGCACCGACGACCGGCTGATCGAGGCGGGCAACGCGTTCGAGGGCATGGTCGTCGGCGGGGCGGGCGGCGTCTTCCGGGCGCCGCGCAACTGGTGGCGGTTCCGCAACCCGTTCCAGCCGTCCTGGGGCGAGCCCTACGTCGAGATCGCCGCCCGCATGCTCCGCGCGGTGGAGGCGGCCCGGGACGCCGCCCGCGGGCACGAGGCCGTCCTGGTCAGCCACCAGCTCCCCATCTGGACGACCCGGCTGCACCTCGAGGGCCGCCGCTACCTGCACGACCCGCGCCGCCGCGAGTGCGGGCTGGCCAGCGTCACGTCGGTGACCTACGACGGCGACCGGTTCGCCGGCCTGACCTACGCCGAGCCGGCCGGCGCCACCCCCTCCGACGCGGTCCCGGGCGCATGAGGAAGCTGTTGCTCGCCCTGGTCACCGGAGCGCTCGCCCTGACCGGCTGCACCACCGGCGAGGGGGCGGTGTCGGTGAACAACGGCGGGGAGTTCCGGTTCGTCGAGGGCACCCCGAGCGGTGAGGTGATCCCGCCGGACGAGCGGGCGACCGCGCCCGAGTTCGCCGGCACGCTGCTCGACGGCGAGGAGTTCGCCTCCACGGAGCTGGCCGGCGACGTCGCCGTCCTCAACTTCTGGGGGTCCTGGTGCGCCCCCTGCCGGGTGGAGTCGCCGGAGTTCCAGGAGGTCTACGCCGAGGTCCGCGACGACGGCGTGCAGTTCCTGGGGATCAACGTCAAGGACACCGACCAGCTCGCCCGGGCGTTCGAGGACAACTTCGGCATCGAGTTCCCCTCGCTGGACGACCCGCGTGGCGAGGTGGCGCTGGCGTTCCGGGACTACCCGGCCAGCGCCATCCCCTCCACCATCGTGCTGGACCGGGAGTCGCGGGTGGCTGCCGTGTACACCGGCGCGGTGCGGCAGGACGACCTGGGGGCCGTCCTCGACCGGTTGCTGACCGAGGAGGGCTGACGTGGGGGAGACCTTCGCCGACCTGGTCAGCGACGGGCCGCTGCTGGTCGCCGCCGCGGTCGCCGCACTGGTCGGGCTGATCAGCTTCGCCTCGCCCTGCGTGCTGCCCCTGGTGCCCGGCTACCTGTCCTACGTCACCGGGCTGGTGGGCTCCGGCGCGCGCACGACCGCGACGACCCCGGCCCCGTCCGGCGGCGGGACGGCGACCGCGGTGCGCACGGACGAGCGCGCTCCGCGCGGGCGCATGGTGCTGGGCGCGGTGCTCTTCGTCCTCGGCTTCAGCGCGGTGTTCATCGTCTTCGCGACGGCGTTCGGCGGGCTGGGCCGGCTGGCGCTCCAGTACGCGCGGACCCTCGACATCGTCTTCGGGCTGGTCACCGTGGTCGTCGGACTGGCGTTCCTCGGCCGGCTGCCCCTGCTGCAGCGCACGAAGAAGCTGTCGGTGCGGCCCGCGGCCGGGCTGGCCGGCGCACCGCTGCTGGGCGTCGTCTTCGGGCTCGGGTGGACGCCCTGCCTCGGTCCCACCCTCGGCGCCGTGTACTCCCTCGCGGTGAGCGAGGCCTCCGCCGGGCGGGGGGCGCTGCTCGGCGCGGCCTACTGCCTCGGGCTGGGCGTGCCGTTCGTCCTCGTGGCGCTCGGCGCCCGGTGGGCCGTGGGCGCGACCGACTTCCTGCGCCGGCACGCCGCCGCGGTCACCCGGATCGGCGGGGCGGTCCTCGTGATCATCGGTCTGCTGCTGCTGACCGGTGCCTGGGCGGAGATGATGCGCTGGCTGCAGGGCTGGCTGGCGGCCAGCGGACTCGCGGACACCTCGCTGTGAACCCTGGAGCCCGGTCATGAGCACCATCGCCCCACCGCGGGAGGCCGCCGCGCCGCCGCCCCCGGCCGGCCCGTCGCTCGGACGCCGGATCACCGGCCGGCTGCTGGGTTGGTGGCGCCGGCTCACCGCGATGCGCACGGCCATCGTGCTGCTGTTCCTGCTCGCGCTGGCCGCCGTCCCCGGCTCGCTGCTCCCGCAGCGCTCGCTGTCGCAGACCAACGTCCGGCGCTACTTCGCCGACCACCCCGACCTCGCGCCGGTGCTCGACCGGCTCTACCTGTTCGACGTGTTCAGCTCGCCCTGGTTCGCCGCGGTCTACCTGCTGCTGTTCATCTCGCTCATCGGCTGCGTGCTGCCGCGCGCCGTGGAGCACGCCCGCGCCCTGCGCTCCGCTCCGCCGCCGGCCCCGCGGAACCTGCTGCGACTGCCCGACTCCGGCGAGGTGGCGACGCCGCTGGCCCCCGCCGCCGCGCTGGACGTCGTGGAGGAGGAGCTCCGGGTCCGGCGGTTCCGCGTCGTCCGCCGCGAGGGGGAGATCTCGGCCGAGAAGGGCTACCTCAAGGAGACCGGCAACCTGCTGTTCCACCTGTCGCTTATCGCCCTGCTGCTGGGGCTGGCCGGCGGCAAGCTGTGGGGCTACGAGGGCAGCATCCTGGTCACGGAGGGGGACGGCTTCTGCAACTCCTTCCAGCAGTACGACACCTACTCGGCCGGCGCGCTGATCGACAGCGGCGACCTCTCGCCGACCTGCGTGACCCTCGAGGACTTCAAGGCGGAGTACGAGCCCGACCTCACCGCGTCGTCGTTCACCGCCGACATCCGGTACGGCGGCCCTGGCGAGGAGGGGCGGCCGACGACGATCGGGGTCAACTCCCCGCTGCGCACCGACGGCGACCGGCTGTACGTCACCGGCCACGGCTTCAGCCCCACCTTCAGCGTGACGCTCCCCGACGGCACGGCGTTCACCGACATCTCGGTGCCGTTCCTGCCGTCGGACCCGTCGACGATGGCCAGCGAGGGCGCGCTCAAGCTGCCCGACGTCGGGGGCGACAGCCGCGGCCAGCTGGCGCTGGAGGGCTTCTTCGCACCGACCGGCCTGGTGCAGGGCGGCGTCCTCACCTCGATCGACCCGCGTCCGCTGGACCCGAAGGTCGCGGTCGTGGCCTACCAGGGCTACCTCGGCCTGGACTCCGGCATCCCGCAGTCGGTCTACTCGCTGGACGCCAGCCAGATCGAGCGGGGCCGGCTGGTCGAGGCGGGCGCGGCGAACCTGTCCGTCGGCGACTCGATGACCCTCGAGGACGGCACGGTCGTCACGTTCAGCGGCGTCCAGGAGTTCGCCGCCCTCCAGTACTCGCACGACCCGGGCCAGGTGTGGGTGCTGGTGTCGGCCATCGCGCTGCTGACCGGCCTGCTCGGCCTGCTCCTCCTGCGCCGGGAACGGGTGTTCGCCCGGTCCGGATCCGCCCCCGACGGCGGCGGTACCGTGCTGACGCTGGCCTCGCTCACGCGGGGCAGCGGCGAGAGCGCGCCACGGTTCGCCTCCCTCACCGACGACCTGAGGGCCGCGCTCGCCGCCCGCACCGCACCGCATTCGGAGGTCCCCCCGCGTGACTCCTGACCAGTCGCTCCTCGACCTGTCGGACACCCTCTTCTCGATCACCGTCGCGCTGTACTCCGTCGCGCTGGTGGCGTTCTGCGCGCAGCTGGCGTTCGGGCGACGTCCGGCACAGGCTCGGCAGCTGGTGGCCGCGGGTGCTGCGGGGACCCCGGGCGGACGCGCGGCCGACGACGCCGACCTCGCCGGGCCGCGCCGTGCGCAGCGCTGGGGCGCCGTCGCCATCGGCCTGACCGTTCTCGGGGCGCTGGCCCACGCCGGTGTGCTGCTCTGCCGCGGGCTGGCGCTGGACCGGCTGCCCTGGGGCAACATGTACGAGTTCGCCACCGCCGTCGTGCTCGTGGCGGTGATCGCCTACGTCGTGCTCGCGGTGCGCTCGCCGGCCCTGCGGCACATCGGGGTCTTCGTGCTCGCGCCGGTCGTGCTGGGCATGGTGGCGATCGGTCTGTTCCTCTACGTCGAGGGCGGCCCGCTCATCGCCGCGCTGCGGTCGAGCTGGCTGGCCATCCACGTCAGCACCGCCATCATCGGCTTCGGGATCTTCCTGGTCAGCGGCATCGCCAGCGTCCTGTACCTCGTCCGTTCCAAGGACGAGCAGAAGCCGGCCGAGGAGCGGGGCGCCGGCTTCGTCGCCCGGTTGCCGGAGTCCTCGGTGCTCGACCGCCTCGCCCACCGCACCGCGGTGTTCGGCTTCCCGATCTGGACCTTCGCGGTCATCGCCGGGGCCATCTGGGCGGAGAGCGCCTGGGGCCGGTTCTGGGGCTGGGACCCGAAGGAGACCTGGTCGTTCATCGCCTGGGTCGTCTACGCCGCCTACCTGCACGCCCGCACGACCGCCGGCTGGCGGGGGCGGCCCGCGGCGTGGGTGAACGTCATCGGCCTGGTCGTGATGATCTTCAACCTGACCTTCGTCAACCTGGTCTCCAGCGGCCTGCACAGCTACGCCGGCGTCGAGTAGCCCCCCGTCCCGGAGGGCGGGTGCTCACGCGCAGTGAACCCGTCTCCGGCGAGGCGCGCGCCGGGTCCGTGACGGCTGTCGGACCCGCGTGCTTCCATGCAGGCATGACGGCGCCTGGACCGAGGTCTCCTGGAGGTCACCGTGGGTAGGCACTCCGCGGCGGACGACTCGGGGGTGCACCCGCTCGTCGCCGATGCGCTGGTCCGCCGCGCCGGCGCACCGGCCGCGGCGCACGGCGAGCACCGGGGCTCGAGCACGGGCTGGCCCGAGCCGCCTCATGGCAGTGGTGGCGCCGTGGGCTGGCCGGACGACACCCGCCCGGATCAGGGCGGCAAGACGCAGGAGGCCGTGGGCGGGGAGGCCGACGGCGAGGAGCCGTCGGCCCTCGCGGCGCCGCGCCGCGGCTGGTGGCGGCTGTTCGGGGTGAGACCGGCCGCCTGAGTCAGGCGGGGGAGCCGTCGTCCCGGCGGGCGCGGCGCTCGAGCTCGCGCAGGAACTCCGGGTCGTCGTCCGGCGCCAGCGGGCGGGTGGGCCGCTGCGGCCGGGGACCGCGGGGTGGCCGGGGCCCGCGCAGGCCACCACCGGGCCCGCCCGGACTTGCCGCAGCCTTCATGACCAGCGCGATCACCACGATCGCCACCACGAGCACCACCAGGAAGATCATGGTCCCACCCCCTCGTCAGAACCCAGCGTACGACCGCGGCGATACTCGGTGCCGACCATGAACGGGCGGACGGCCGGAACCCCGGCCGCCAGGAGGACGGAGACCACGCCATCGACGCCGTCGACCGGCACCTGATCGAGCTGCTGCGGGCCAACGGCCGGGCCAGCTACGCCGAGCTGGCGCGGCAGGTGGGCCTCTCCTCGCCCGCGGTGCACGAGCGCGTGGGCAAGCTGGAGGCGGCCGGCGTGATCACCGGCTACCGGGCGGTCATCGAGCCCGCGTCGGTCGGGCTGGACGTCACCGCGCTCATCGGCGTGATCGAGAGCGACTCGGTCGACGACACCGGTCTGGAGACCGCCATGCGCGAGGTGTCGGGCATCGAGGACTGCTGGCGGGTGGCCGGCAGCGAGGGCTACGTGCTCAAGGTGCGTGTGGCCGACATCCCGGCACTCGAGGCCACCGTCAACGCGTTGAACCGGATCAGGGGCGTGGCGCGCACCCGCACCACCGTCGTCCTCTCCACCAAGTGGGAGGGGCGGCATGGGTGAGCGGCGACCGGTTCCGCACGGGTTCGGACAGCCTTCAGTGACCAAGTGGGAGGGCCGGCATGGCTGAGAACGAGACCGCGGGGGCCTCGGCGGCCCCGGCCGGGCCGGCGGGCGGTCCGGCGACGCCGCCCAAGGTGCTGCCCTGGCTGCTCCTGCACACCGTCGGCCGGCTGGGCATCTTCGCTCTGCTGACCCTGGTGCTCTGGTGGGCCGGGCTGGACTTCTTCTCCGGGATGCTGTTCGGGCTGCTGCTGTCGATGCCGATCGCCTACCTGGCGCTGCGGCCCTCGCGGGAGCGACTCAGCGAGGCGCTCGTCGCCCGCAGCATGGCCCGCCGCGCCGAGAAGGAGCAGCTCCGCGACCGGCTCAGCGGCGAGCAGCCGCCGGCCTGACGTTCAGCCGCTGAGCGCGAGGCCGGCCCCCAGGAGCACGCCGGTCGCCAGCGTGAGCCGGCCGGTGCCGGCCAGCGCGGCGATGAGCGCGGGGCCGCGGCCGCCGCCCAGCACGGAGCGCAGCGGCGGGATGCCCAGCGGCACCGCGAGCAGGGTGAGCAACGCCCAGGGGCGGATGATCCCCACGGCGAGGACGACGAGCAGCGCGACGACGAACAGGCCCGCGAAGGCATGCCGGGTGCCGCGCTCGCCCAGCAGCACCGCCAGGGTGCGCTTGCCGACCTGGGCGTCGCCGTCGATGTCCCGCAGGTTGTTGACGACCAGGATCGCCACGATGAGCAGCCCGATCGGCACCGAGACGGCGAAGGCCAGCCCGGGCAGCGTGCCGGTCTGCACGTACGTGGTGCCGACGACGGCGACGAGGCCGAAGAAGACGAAGACGAAGACCTCGCCCAGCGCCCGGTAGCCGTAGGGGATCGGCCCGCCGGTGTAGGTCCAGGCGGCCAGGATGCAGACCGCCCCCACGGCGACCAGCCACCAGCTCGTCAGCGCGGCCAGCACCAGCCCGGCCACCGCGGCGACGGCGAAGGAGAGCATCGCGGCTCCCAGCACCGCCCGCGGGGACGCCGCACCCGAGCCGACCAGCCGCATGGGCCCGACCCGGTCGGCGTCGGTGCCGCGGGTGCCGTCGGAGTAGTCGTTGGCGTAGTTGACGGCCACCTGCAGCGCGAGCGCGACGACCAGCGCGAGGAGCGCCGTGGAGGCGCGGAAGCCGTCGAGCGCGGCGGCGGCGCCGGTGCCCACGAGCACCGGCGCGAGCGCGGCCGGGAGGGTGCGGGGCCGGGCACCGGCCAGCCACTGGGCGGGGGTGGCCACTCAGACCTCCGGGATCAGGGCCGCGACCGCGCGGCGATCGGGCTTGCCGGTGTGCAGGGTCGGGACGGCGGCCAGCAGGTGCAGCTGCCGGGGTGCCGCGGCCGCCCCCAGCCGGTCGCCGACCCAGCGGCGCAGGTCGGCCAGGTCGGGAGCGCGGTCGCCGGCGGGCACGACGGCGGCGACCACCCGCTGACCCCACTCCGGGTCGGGTCGCCCGACCACGACGGCGTCGGCGACGCGGGCGTGCTCGCGCAGCACCGCCTCCACCGCCGCCGGGGCCACGTTCACCCCGCCGCTGATGAGCACGTCGTCGAGCCGGCCGTGCACGGTGAGCCGGCCGTCGTCGTCCAGGCTGCCGGCGTCGCGGGTGCGGAACCAGCCGTCCTGGAACGCGTCGGCCGTGGCCGCCGGGTCCAGGCGGTAGCCGTGCGCCAGCACCGGCCCGGCCAGCTCGACGCCCCCACTGCCGGGTCGCGCGGGCCCGCCGTCGGTCACCCGGACCCGCACCCCGTCGAGCGGGTCGCCGTCGTAGACGCAGCCGCCCGCGGTCTCCGTCATCCCGTAGGTGGTGACCACGCGGACCTCCTGCGCCCGGGCGCGGGCCAGCAGCGCCGGGTCGGTGGCAGCCCCGCCGACCAGGACCGCGTCGAAGCCGCGCAGCGCGTCGGGTTCGGCGTCGAGGAACCGGACCAGCTGGGTGGGCACGAGGGCGGTGTAGCGGCGGTCGCCGACCGGCAGCCGGGCGCTCGCCGCGGCGAGGTCCTCGCCCCTGCCCAGCTCCACCGCCGCGCGGCCGGCCACCTCGCTGCGGCAGAGCACCTGCAGGCCGGCGATCGCGGAGACGGGCAGGGCGAGCAGCCAGCTGCCCGGTCCGCCGAGCCGGTCGAGGGTGGCGTGCGCCGAGGCCCGCACGGCGGCGGCGGACAGCAGCGCGCCGCGGCCCGTGCCGGTGGAGCCGGAGGTCACCACCACGAGGTCCGTGCCGTCCTCGAGGGGCTCGTCCTCGCGGAGCACGGCCCGGGCGGCGTCGACCGCGGCCGGCGGGCCGGCGGGGAGGACGGCCAGCGGCCGGTCGCCGGCCAGCGCCGCACGCACGTCGGCCCGCGTCAGCTCGGCGGCCGGGACGAGGGTCAGGTGCCGGGCCACGAGCGACGAGCGTACGGCCGGAGGAACGCCCCGGAGGGACAGGTGGTCGTCGGCTCCGCTGCAGGATCCCGCCGCGAGCTTGCGAGCGTCGGGGGGCAGCGGGGTCCTTTAACTAGGGTGGTGGCGTGATCCCGAACCCCGCGCCCGGCGGTGGACCGGCGCTGGAGGCACGGGTCTACTCGGTGCCGATGCGCACCCGGTTCCGCGGCATCGACGTCCGCGACGGCGTGCTCCTGCGCGGACCGGCCGGCTGGGGCGAGTTCTCCCCGTTCTGGGACTACGACGTGGCCGAGAGCCGGCGCTGGTGGGCCGCCGCCGTCGAGGCCGCCACCGAGGGCTGGCCCGCGCCCGTGCGCGACGCCGTCCCGGTGAACGTGACCGTTCCCGCGGTCGACGCCGGACGGGCGCACGCCATCGTCGCCGCGTCGGGCTGTCGCACCGCCAAGGTGAAGATCGCCGAGCCGGGGCAGACTGAGTCCGACGACCTCGCCCGCGTCGAGGCCGTGCGCGACGCGCTCGGACCGTCGGGCGCCGTCCGCGTGGACGCCAACGCCGCCTGGGACGTCGACACCGCCGTGGCCCGCATCCGGGCACTGGACGCCGCGGTGGGCCTGGAGTACGTCGAGCAGCCGTGCGCGACGCTCGAGGAGCTCGCCGCGCTGCGCCGCCGGATCGACGTCCGCATCGCTGTCGACGAGGGCGTGCGGCGCTCGGCCGATCCCCTGGCGGTCGATCTGCGCGAGGCCGGCGACGTCGTCGTCCTCAAGGTGCAGCCGCTGGGTGGCGTGCGGGCCGCGCTGCGGGTGGCCGAGGCGCACGGCCTGCCGTGCGTGGTCTCCTCGGCGCTGGAGAGCTCGGTCGGCATCGCCGCGGGAGTGGCGCTGGCCGCGGCCCTGCCGGAGCTTCCGTTCGCCTGCGGGCTGGCCACCGTGGCGCTGTTCACCGACGACGTGTCGAGCACCCCGCTGCTCCCGGTCGACGGCGCCCTGCCCGTCGTCCGCCCCGAGCCCGACCGTATCGACGCGGTGGCCGCCGACGCGGACGTCGCGGCGCGCTGGGCAGCGCGCATGGCCGCGGTGAGCGCCGGGTGAACCCCTCGACCGCCTTCGCCCGCGTGCTGGTCGACGAGCTGCTGCGCGGCGGCGTGACCGATGCCGTCCTGGCGCCCGGCTCCCGGTCGGCGCCGGTCGCGCTCGCCCTGGCCGCGGCCGAGCGGGCGGGCCGGCTGCGGCTGCACGTGCGCATCGACGAACGGACGGCGTCCTTCCTGGCGCTCGGATTGGCGAAGGCCTCCGGCCGCCCGGTGCCGGTCCTCACCACGTCGGGGACGGCGGCGGCGCACCTGCACGCCGCCGTGCTCGAGGCCGACGCCGCGGGTGTCCCGCTGCTGGCGCTGACCGCCGACCGGCCGCCGGAACTGAGGGCCACCGGGGCGAACCAGACCATCGAGCAGGCGGCGCTCTACGGCGGGGCGGTGCGCTGGGCGGCGGACGTCGGCGTCCCCGAGGCCGGGCGCGAGGCGGCGCAGAACCGCTACTGGCGCTCGCTGGTGGCCAAGGCGCTGACGATCGCCTCCGGCACGCTGTCGGGGGATGCCGGGCCGGTGCACCTGAACCTCGCGCTGCGGGATCCGCTGATGCCCGACGACGACGGCGGCGAGGCGCTGGACGGCCCGTGGGCCGGCCGGCCGGACGGCGCGCCCTGGACGGCGGGGCGCGGCGGTGGTCTGGCGATGCCCCTGAAGCCGGCGCCCGCGAGCACCCTGGTCGTCGTCGGCGACGCGCCGCACGGCCTCGGTGCGGTCGCGGTCGACATCGCCGCGAGGGCGGGATGGCCCGTGCTCGCGGAGCCCTCCAGCGGGGCCTGGGGCGGCTCGCTGCGGGGCGGTGTGCTGCTGCTGGGTGCGGGGGAGTGGCTGGCGGAGCACCGGCCGGAGCGGGTGCTCGTGGTGGGCCGGCCGACGCTCTCCCGACCGGTGAACGCGCTGCTGTCCGACGCCCGGGTGCGTGTGGAGACCGTCCCGGCCGGCCCCCGGTGGGCCGACGCGGTGCGGTCGTCCTCGGCCGTCGGCGGCTTCCCGCTCCTGGCGCCGCGGATGCCCGGGGAACCGGCCGTCGGCACGCCGGCGCTGGACGCCTGGCGGGACGCCGCTTCCCGGGTGGGTTCCGCCGTCGACGAGGTGCTCGATGCCCGCCCCGAGCTGACCGCGGCGCGCGTGGCCCGCGACGTCCTGGCCGGCCTGCCCTCCGGGGCGCTGCTGGTGCTCGGCTCATCGACGCCGGTGCGCGACGTCGACCTGTGGGCCCGGCCCCGCGCGGACCTCACCGTGCTCGCCAACCGCGGGGTCGCCGGCATCGACGGCACCATCTCCACGGCCATCGGCGCCGCCACGGTGCACGGCGGACCGTCGTTCGCCCTGATGGGCGACCTCACCTTCCTGCACGACCTCACCGGATTGCTGACCGGTGAGGGGGAGCCCGTTCCGGACCTCACCGTCGTGGTGCCGGACAACGACGGCGGCGGCATCTTCGCCCAGCTCGAGCCGGGGGAGGACCGCTACGCCGAGGGCTACCGCCGGGTGTTCGGCACGCCGCACGGCCGCGACCTGACCGCGGTGGCCACGGCGCTCGGCTGGACCGCGACGCGGGTGTCGACGGCCGACGAGCTGACCGCGGCCCTGCGCCTGGGTGGGCCGCGGGTCGTCGTCGTGCGCACCGATCAGCGCGCCGAGGCCCGCCTGGGGCGGGAGCTGCGCGCGGCCGCCGCCGCCGTCCTGACCTCCTGACGGCGCCGCGCCGCCGCTCCCTCCGGAGCCGGATCGGCGCGGCCTGCCCCTAGGGTGTCGCGCGGACACGGCGTGCGCCGTCACTTCTGGGGAGAGCACACATGACGGGACGCTTCTGCGGTGCCTGTGGGGCTCCGGCCGGGCCCGACACGGCCTTCTGCGGCTCCTGCGGCAGCCCGGTGGCACCGGCCGAAGGCGCACCGGCGCCGGCGGCTCCCTACGCGCAGCCCCAGGGGCCTGCCCACCCGCAGCAGCACGGTGCGCCGTACGGCCAGGCCCAGGCGGGCGTCCCGTACGGCGCTCCGACGCAGGGCGGTGCCCCGTGGGGCTCGGCGGCACCCCGGGCCGGCGGACCGGCGGGCCGCGGCGCGATCGACGCCCTGCTCGGTGGGGACTGGCGCGGGGCCGCCAAGGCCGCCGGCTCCTCCGTGCTGGCCATGCTCGGGCTCGCCCTGGTGGGCGTCCTCCTCCTGGCGGCCGGCGATCTCGGGTTCCGCGAGGTCCTGGCGCTGACCGCGGGTGCGGTGTGCACGGCGGTCGGTGGGGACGTCTTCATGGAGACCTCCTCCGACATCTTCGGCAGCGGTGACGAGTTCTTCGACAGCGGCAGCGAGGACTTCTTCGGCGGCGGCGTCGTCGTCAGCGGCTCCGCCGGCGTCGGGCTCCTGCCGCTCACCCTGACCCTCGTCGGGCTGACGCTGCTGGCCTGGCTGTTCATCCGGTCGCTGCGCGCCCGCGGGGTGCACCGCGGCCGCGACGTCCTCCTGCAGGGCGCCCGCACGGCCCTGGTCTTCACGGTGCTGTTCCTCCCGCTGGCCCTGGTCACCCGGTACCGCATCGACGAGTCCGACGAGGTGCTCGGCACGGTCGGCCGGGTCGGGGTGTCGGTCTGGTCGACGCTGACCGGCGCGCTGCTGTTCGCCGTCGCGACGCTGGGCCTGGTGTGGCTGTTCTCGCGGCAGACCCGCGGAGGTCTGCCCGGGCGGCTCGCCGCCGTCCGCGGCCAGGCCGTCGCGCCGCTGCTGGGCGCGCTGGCGGTCTTCTCGGCCGGCCTGCTCGGCGTCGTCGCGTTCCTCGTCTACTGCCTCGTCCAGTTCGACGAGCGGGTGACGCAGCTCGGCGTCTTCGTGCTCGGCGCCGGCAACGGCATGCTCGCCAGCGTCCTGTGGTCGGCGGGTGTCCCGCTCGACACCGACGCCGGGGTCGCCGGCGTCGGCCTCGGAGACGTCGCCGGAGGGCCCGCCGCGGAGGGCGTCGACCTGTTCACCTTCACCGACGAGAGCGCCTGGGTGTGGCTCGCGCCCGTCGTCCTGCTGCTCGTCCTGCTGGCGGTGGCGACGGTGCTCACCGTCCGCCAGAACTCCGTCGAGGACGCCCGTCGCGAAGGGTTCCGGTTCGCCGGGGCGCTGGCGGTCGTGGCGTTCGCCGCGGCGCTGCTGCTGCGCGTCGCCACGGAGGTCTCCGGCGGGGTCGCGGTGTTCGGGGGCTCGGCTGACGCGTCGGCGACGTTCAACCCGTTCATCGCCGCGGTCGCCCTCGGCCTGTGGGGCCTGGTCGCCGGGCTGCTGGGACCGGTGCTCGCCACGCGGATCCCCAGCACGCTCGTCACCCGTCTGCGCGGCCGGTTCGGCGTCGCGGCGCCGCGGCCGCTCGCACCTCCTCCCGCGGCCGAGCAGGGCTGGCAGCAGCAGCCCACCCAGCAGTTCGCGCAGCCGCCGCACGCCCAGCAGCAGCCCTACGGGCAGCCGTCGTACGGACCGCCGCCGTCGTACGGGCTGCCGCCCTCGTACGAGCCGCCGCCCTACCCGCAGCAGCCCCTCCCGCCCGTTCCGCCGCCCAGCCAGTAGGAGTCCGCCGATGAGCTGCGACGAGGACGGCGACGCGGCATGAGGTTCTGCGGCAGCTGTGGCGTCCAGGCCGGGCACGGTCAGCGCTTCTGCATCTCCTGCGGGGCGAACCTGCACCCGGCGGCCGCGTCGGGACGCGGTACGCCCCCGGAGCCGGTCTTCGCGTACCCGGTGCCGGCCGCGGGGTGGCCGGTGGCGCAGGTACCGCCGGCGGCGGAGGATCCCGGGTCCTGGAAGGCACCCCCGGAGCCGGACGGGCGACGGCCGCTGGTGGGCGCGCTCGTGCTCGCCGGCCTGCTCGTCGTCGGCGGTGGCTACGTGGTCGGCGACCGCCTGCTGGTGGGCGACGGCAGCCCGCCGCCGGCAGAGGTGGCTGGTGGTGAGCCCGGCCCCGGTCCGGCCGGGGACGCCGACACCGTGGACGTCGGGGAGGAGGCGGCCGACGTGGAGGCCGTCCCGCCGCCCGCCGTCGTGCCCGCCCCGCCGCCCGGCGAGGTAGCTGCCCCCTCGGCCGGCACGGGTCCGCTGCGCCCGCGGTCGGTCAGCGCCACCTGCCAGGCGCCGTCCGGGGTGGACGCCTCGGGCGCCCCGGTCACCTACGACCCGGCGAACACCCTGGACGGCGTCGGGGGCACCGCCTGGCGCTGCGCGGGGTCTGCCGTCGGCCAGCGCCTGGTCTTCGACTTCGGCCGCCCGGTGGTGCTCGCCTCGGTGGGCCTCGTCCCGGGCTACGACAAGACCGACCCGGTCGACGGCACGGACCGCTTCGGCGAGAACCGGACGGTGACCGCGGTGACGTGGGGCTTCGACGGTGGAACGGTCCACCGGCAGGAGATCGCCGTCCCCGGCCGGGAGATGGCGCGGGCCGTGCTGCCCGGGCCCGTGACGACGTCCCGGGTGGTGCTGGAGGTCGCGGGCACGGGCAACGACGGCGCGATCCGGGACTTCACGACGATCAGCGACGTCGCCTTCGCCGGGTCGGGCTGACCCGCGCCGAGCTGTCCACCTAGCCCTCGAGCGCGTTCTGGAAGGCGGCGAACTTCGCCTGGGTCTCGGCCAGCTCCGCGGCCGGCTCCGAGCCCGCCACGATGCCGCAGCCGGCGAACAGCCGGGCACCGCCGTCGGGGGTCAGCTCGGCGCAGCGCAGGGCCAGCCCGAACTCGCCGTCGCCCCGGGCGTCCAGCCAGCCGACCGGTCCCGCGTAGCGACCGCGGTCCATGCCCTCGAGCTCGCCGATCAGCGCGGCGGCGTCGGCCGTGGGCGTTCCGCACACCGCCGCGGTCGGGTGCACCGCGCCGACCAGCTCCAGCAGGCCTGCCGAGCCGCGCTGGGTGCCGGTCACGTCGGTGGCCAGGTGCCGCACGTTGGCCAGCGTGAGCAGCTCGGGCTCGGCCGGGGCGGTGAGCCGGCTGCAGTAGGGCGCCAGGGCGTCGACCAGGGAGTCGACGGCCCAGGCGTGCTCCGCACGGTCCTTGGCCGACCCGAGCAGCGCCGCGGCGAGGCGGTCGTCCTCCGCACCCGCACCGCGCGCCGCCGTGCCGGCGAGGACGCGGGAGGACAGCTCCCGTCCGGTACGGCGCAGCAGGAGCTCGGGAGTGGCGCCGAGCAGCCCGTCGACGGCGAAGGTCCAGCAGTCGGGGAACCGCCCGGCCAGCCGGCGCAGCAGCCGTCGCGGGTCGAGGGCGGGTTCGGCGGAGACGAGCAGGTCGCGGGCGAGCACCACCTTGTCCAGCTCGCCGGCGTCGACCCGGGCCACCGCGGTGGCGACGGCGGCGCACCAGGTGGCGGGGTCGAGGGCGCCGTCGGCGTAGCGCAGCCGCGGTGGGGGGCCATCGACCGGCGCGGGGGAGGGGAGCTGCTCGGGCAGCACTCCGACGCCCACGGTGGTGATCCAGCCGACGCCGTCCCGGCGGCCCACGACGACCTCGGGGACGACGAACACCGACGTCCCGGCCGCCGGGTCGAACGCGATGCTGCCGAACAGCACCGCGCCGGTGCCGGGGATGCCGAGGTCGTCGGCGACGTCCAACCCGGAGGTGTACTCCTCCCACCAGGCCGCCGCGTCGGCGAGGGCGGAGGGGCCGGAGACCTCGAGGCGCGCCGCCTCGCCCCAGCCGACCAGCCCTTCTCCGCGGCGCACCCAGGACAGCCCGGCGTGCGCCGGCACCAGGGCGAGCAGCTCGCCGGCGGCCTCGGAGCGGGCGGTCGTGACGGTGCGCGCGCCCGCGGGACGGGAGGTCAGGGCGGGCGCGGGCACGGCTCCAGCCTAGGAGGCCTTGTAGCGTCGTCGCCGTGGCAGACCGGCGAGATCCCCCGCACACTGCCGGACTGCGCGCGGATCTGGACAAGCGGCCGGCCGAGGTGGCGGCGATGTTCGACCGGGTCGCACAGCGCTACGACGTGACCAACACGGTGCTCTCGGGCGGGCTGGACGCCTCCTGGCGCCGGGCGACCCGCCAGGCGCTGGGCGCCCGGCCGGGACAGACGGTGCTCGACGTCGCGGCCGGGACGGCGGTCTCCACCGTGGAACTCGCGTCGGCGGGCGTGCGGGCGATCGCCTGCGACTTCTCGCAGGGCATGCTCCGGGCCGGCGCCGCCCGGCCGGTGCCGAAGGTGGCCGGCGACGCGATGGCGCTGCCGCTCGCCGACGAGAGCGTCGACGGCGTCGTCATCTCCTTCGGCCTGCGCAACGTGGCCGACCCGGATGCGGCGCTGCGGGAGTTCCGGCGGGTCACCCGTCCCGGCGGCACGCTGGTGGTCTGCGAGTTCTCCCGGCCCACCTGGGCGCCGTTCCGGACCGTCTACCTCGAGTACCTCATGCGGGCGCTGCCGCGGATCGCCCGCGCGGTCAGCAGCAACCCCGAGGCATACGTCTACCTGGCCGAGTCGATCCGGGCCTGGCCGGGCCAGGCGGAGCTGGCCGGGCGGCTGCAGGACGCCGAGTGGGCCGACGTCGCCTGGCAGAACCTCACCGGTGGGGCCGTGGCCCTGCACCGCGGACGCCGCCCCGCCTGACCTTCCCGTGGGACCACGAGGGGCATAGCGTCGGTCCATGACGAGCCCGCCGTCCCCGCAGCCGCCGTCGCCGGCCCCCTCGCCCACGGATCCGATCCCGCCGCCGGAGCCCGCCCCCTATCCGGTGCCCGGCCCCGGCGACCCGATCGCGCCCCCGCCGACGGGGCCCCAACCGGTCTAGCGGTGCGCACCGCACCCTTCGCCGACCGCCGCGCCGCGGGGAGGGCGCTGGCCGCCCGGCTGGCCGGGACGCTGCCGGGCGACGCCGTGGTGCTCGGCCTGCCGCGCGGCGGTGCGGTCGTCGCGGCCGAGGTGGCCGCGGTGCTGGACCTCCCGCTCGACGTGCTGCTGGTCCGCAAGCTGGGGCTCCCCGGGCAGCCGGAGCTCGCGATGGGCGCCGTCGCCGCCGTCGGGGACACGGTCGAGACGGTGCGCACCGACCGGGTGCTGGCCGCCGCCGCGGTGGACGACGCCACGTTCGCCGGGGTGCGGGACCGCGAGCTGGCCGAGCTGCACCGCCGCGCGGCCGCCTACCGGGGCAGCCGTGCACCGGTGGCCGTGGCCGGCCGCACCGTCGTCCTCGTCGACGACGGCCTGGCCACCGGCGCGACCGTCCGTGCCGCCCTGCAGGCCCTGGCGCAGCAGCGGCCCGCGCGCACCGTCGTGGCCGTACCGGTCGCGTCCTCCGGCGCGCTGCACGAGGTCGGCGCCCTCGCCGACGAGGTCGTCTCCCTGCTGGTCCCGCCGTCGTTCCGGGCGGTCGGAGCGGCCTACCGCGACTTCGCGCAGACCTCGGACGACGAGGTCCGCGATCTGCTGCGCAGCGCCGCGCCGGAACTGTGACGCAGCCCTCCCCAGGGGGGTGCTGTCGCCTTCGTCACACCCCGGCCTAGAGTGGTGACGAGGCGACCTTGTGAATCAATTCACAAGGTCGGGACGAAGGAGTGGAACCGCCGTGCAGGGGACGACCGACCGGAGCGCCGACGTCATCGTCGTCGGCGCCGGGCCGGCCGGGGCGTCCGCCGCGTGGCAGCTGCGGCAGGCCGGTCGCGACGTCGTCGTCCTCGAGAAGGCGGACTTCCCCCGGGAGAAGGTGTGCGGGGACGGCCTCACCCCCCGCGGTGTGCAGGCCCTCCTGGGCATGGGCGTCGACACGTCCGGCTGGACCCGCCACAAGGGGCTCCGGGTGCACGGCGGCGGGACGGTTACCGAGGTGGACTGGCCCCGCCTGCAGCACTGGCCCGACTTCTCCCTCGTCCTGCGCCGCAGCGAGCTCGACGCCCGGCTGGCCGCGCACGCGGAGGCGGCCGGCGCCCGGGTGCACACCGGGATCACCGTCACCGAGCCGCTGCTCGACGACGCCGGGCGGGTCGCCGGCGTGCACGCCACCGCGGGTCCCGACAAGGAGCCGCAGGTCTGGCGGGCACCGCTGGTCGTCTCCGCCGAGGGCCTGTCGGGCCGGCTGGCCAAGTCGGTGGGCCTGGTCCGCCGGGAGGACCGCCCGCTCGGGGTCGCCGTCCGCCGGTACGTGCGTTCCCGGCGGACCACCGACGACTACCTGGACATCTCCTTCGACCTCACTCCGGCCGGGCCCTCCCGCGACTCCATGCCCGGCTACGGCTGGATCTTCGGCATGGGCGACGGCACCGCGAACGTCGGGTACGGGCTGCTCGACACGCGGCGGGGGACGGGAGCCGACCACCGGGCCGTGCTGCGCGCCTGGCTGGACACCTTCCCGGCCGAGGACGGTCTCGGTGAGGACGACGCCGTCACGCCGCTGCGGGGTGCCGGCCTGCCCATGGCCCTGAACCGGGGACCGGCGTACACCCGTGGGCTGCTGCTCGCCGGGGACGCCGCCGGCACGGTGAACCCGGTCAACGGCGAGGGCATCAGCTACGCCCTCGAGACCGGCCGGATGGCCGGCGAGGCCGCTGCCGACGCACTCGCCCGGCCCGGGGGCCCCGCCCGCGAGGCGGTGCTGCACGGCTACCCGCAGCGGCTGCGCGCGGCCTACGGGCGGCACCACCGGCTGGGCCTGGGCTTCCTGGCGCTGCTCGCCCGCCCGGAGGTCGTCCGCTTCGTCACCGCCCACGGGCTGCGGCGACCGGCGCTGGCCGGTGCGGCGCTGCGCCTCATGGGCAACCTCACCGACGGCCGTGACGGCGACGCGGTCGACCGCGCCATCACGGTGCTCACCCGCCTGGCCCCGGCGGTCTGACGTGGACGAGTTCGCGATGCGGTCCCCGGTCGACACGGCGACGACCCGATCCACGGCTACGCGGAACGTGATCGCCCTCACCCTAGGCTGGTGCTGATGCTGTCGACCTACGTCCCGATCGTGGGGCTCTTCGCACTGGCCGCGGCGTTCGCGCTGTTCTCGGTCACCGCCGCGCCGTACGTCGGTCCCCGCCGCTACAACCGGGCCAAGATCGACGCCTACGAGTGCGGGATCGAGCCGGTGGACCAGCCGCTCACCGGCGGCCGGTTCCCGGTGAAGTACTACCTGACCGCGATGCTGTTCATCGTCTTCGACATCGAGATCGTCTTCCTCTACCCGTGGGCCGTGCACAACGAGGCCCTGGGGGTCTTCGGCCTGGTCGCGATGGTCGTGTTCATCGGCACCGTCTTCATCGCCTTCGCCTACGAGTGGCGACGTGGCGGATTGGAATGGGACTAGACGTGGGACTGGTGGACTGATCATGGGTCTCGAGGAGAAACTGCCCAGCGGCGTGCTGCTGACTAGCGTGGAGAAGCTGGTCAACTGGACGCGCAAGTCCTCGCTGTGGCCGGCGACGTTCGGCCTGGCGTGCTGCGCGATCGAGATGATGGCCACCGGCGCCGGGCGCTACGACCTGGCCCGGTTCGGCATGGAGGTCTTCCGGGCCTCGCCCCGGCAGGCCGACCTGATGATCGTGGCGGGCCGGGTCAGCCAGAAGATGGCCCCGGTCCTGCGGCAGATCTACGACCAGATGCCCGAGCCCCGCTGGGTGCTGGCCATGGGCGTCTGCGCCAGCTCCGGCGGCATGTTCAACAACTACGCCGTCGTGCAGGGTGTCGACCACGTCGTGCCCGTGGACATGTACCTGCCCGGCTGCCCGCCGCGGCCGGAGATGCTCACCGACGCCATCCTCAAGCTGCACCACAAGATCATGAACGAGCCGCTCGGTGACAAGCGCGCCCGCGAGCAGGAGCGCGCCCGCCAGGACGGCACCGCGAAGGACCTCCTGGTCGAGATGCCCTCCACCGTGCGCGTGGACAAGGCAGCCCGCCGGGCGTACGAGGCGGCCGCGGCCGAGGGCCGGACCGGGCAGTTCGCCATGGACCAGCGGGGTGGCAACGCGGTGCTGCTGCCGGGTCCGGGGGACCGGCGATGAGCGGGGGCGAGCGATGAGCGCCGCGAGAACGACGGTCGAGCGAGCATCGCTCCAGGCTGGGGGCACCTCCCGCTTGCGGGGGACAGCGACCGAGGAGCGGAACGAGTCCGGAGTCGAGCAATGAGCAACGACGGCGGCGAGGTCGTGCCCGGCCGCGAGGAGGCCGGCTACGACGACGCGACGGCGCCCTCGGGTGGCTTCCGGAAGGGTGCCTTCGGGGTCAGCGGCAGCGGGGACACCTCCGGCTTCGGCGGGCTGGTGCGCGTGGAGCCCGGCGGCGCGGTCGCGCTGCACTCCACCGAGCGCCCCTACGGCGGCTGGTTCGACGAGGTCACCGACGCCCTGATCGACGCCGTCGGCGAGTCCACCTACGCCGCCGCGGTACAGCGGGTGCTGGTCGACCGCGGCGAGATCACCTACTTCGTGGCGCGCGAGCACCTCCTGACGCTGGCGCAGGCGCTGCGTGACGACGAGGCGCTGCGCTTCGAGCTGTGCAGCAGCGTGTCCGGCGTCGACTACCTGGACAGCGGCGGCCCCGAGGTGACGCCCGGGCGCCCCCGGCTGCACGTGGTGCTGCACCTGACGTCCATGACCTACCGGCGGCGGATCCGGCTCGAGGTCGCGGTCACCGCGGAGGACCCGCACGTCCCGTCGGTGACCGGCATCTACCCGACGGCGGACTGGCACGAGCGGGAGACCTACGACATGTTCGGCATCGTCTTCGACGGCCACCCGTCGCTGACCCGGATCCTGATGCCCGACGACTGGGACGGCTTCCCGCAGCGCAAGGACTACCCGCTCGGCGGCGTCCCGGTGGAGTACCACGGCGCGACGATCCCGCCCCCCGACACCCGGAGGGCCTACCGATGAGCACGACCTACGACCCGTACGCCGGCTCGCGCGAGACCACCGAGGGCCGCGTCTACACCGTCACCGGCGGCGACTGGGACCTCACCTTCGCCGACCCGCACGGCGAGGACCGCCTCGTCGTCAACATGGGGCCGCAGCACCCCTCGACGCACGGCGTCCTGCGGCTCGTGCTCGACCTGGACGGCGAGACGGTCACCAAGGCCCGGGTGGTCATCGGCTACCTGCACACCGGCATCGAGAAGAACACCGAGTACCGCAACTGGGTGCAGGGCACGACCTTCGTGACGCGGATGGACTATCTGTCCCCGTTGTTCAACGAGGCCGGCTACTGCCTCGCCGTCGAGAAGCTGCTCGGGATCGAGGCACCGCAGCGGGCGCAGACGATCCGCGTGCTGGTCATGGAGCTCAACCGGATCGCCTCGCACCTGGTCGCCCTGGCCACGTTCGGCATGGAGATGGGTGCCCTCACGGGCATGACCAACGGCTTCCGCGAGCGGGAGATGGTCCTCGACCTGCTCGAGGAGATCACCGGCCTGCGGATGAACCACGCCTACATCCGCCCCGGCGGCCTCGCGCAGGACCTGCCCGACGGTGCCGTCGAGAGCATCCGCGAGTTCCTGGCGGTCTTCCCGAAGCGGGTCGCGGACTTCCACCGGCTGCTCACCGGCCAGCCGATCTGGCAGAACCGCCTCAAGGACTCCGGCTACCTCGACGTCACCGGGTGCGTGGCGCTGGGCGTCACGGGGCCCGTCCTGCGGGCGGCCGGCCTGCCGTGGGATCTGCGCAAGGTGGAGCCCTACCTGGGCTACGAGACCTACGACTTCGAGGTGCCCACCGCGGACACCAGCGACGCGTGGGGCCGCTACCTGGTGCGGATGGCCGAGGTCAACGAGTCGCTGAAGATCGTCGCGCAGGCGCTGGACCGGCTGGAGCCGGGACCGGTCATGGTCGACGACAAGAAGATCGCCTGGCCCGCGCAGCTGTCCCTCGGCGCCGACGGCATGGGCAACTCGCTCGACCACGTGCGGCACATCATGGGCCAGTCGATGGAGGCCCTGATCCACCACTTCAAGCTGGTCACCGAGGGCTTCCGCGTGCCGGCCGGCCAGGTCTACGTGCCCGTCGAGTCCCCCCGCGGCGAGCTCGGCTTCCACGTGGTGAGCGACGGGAGCACCCGCCCGTGGCGCGTCCACGTGCGCGACCCCAGCTTCGTGAACCTGCAGGCCACGGCGGCGATGAGCGAGGGCGGCATGATCGCCGACGTCATCGCGGCCATCGCATCGATCGACCCCGTGATGGGAGGAGTCGACAGATGAGCGCACTTCCCGGCAGCCCCGAGGCCGCCGCGACGACCGGTCTCGACGACAGCCCGGTCGAGCCCGCCCCGCTCGACCTCCCGCCGCTGACCGAGCAGACCCGGCTCGAGGCGCGGGAGATCATCGCCCGCTACCCGAAGCCGCGCTCGGCCCTGCTGCCGATGCTGCACCTGGTGCAGAGCTACCAGGGCTACGTCTCGCCCGAGGGCGTGACGCTGTGCGCGGAGGAGCTCGGCCTCACCAAGGCCGAGGTCGGCGCGGTCGCGACCTTCTACACGATGTACAAGCGCCGCCCGACCGGCCGGCACCTGGTGAGCGTCTGCACCAACACGCTGTGCAGCGTGCTGGGCGGGCAGCGGATCATGGACGCGCTCTCGGGCGACCTCGGTGTGCACCACGACGAGACGGCGGCCGACGGGTCCATCACCCTCGAGCACGCCGAGTGCCTGGCGGCCTGCGACTACGCCCCCGTGGTCACGGTCGACTACGAGTTCTACGACCAGCAGGACGTGGACAGCGCACGCCAGCTGGTGGCTGCCCTGCGCCGCGGCGAGAAGCCGCTGCCCACCCGGGGTGCGCCCCTGACCGACTTCAAGGGCATCTCCCGCCAGCTGGCCGGCTTCTCGCAGTACGACGACGCCACCGCCGCCCGGGCCGCGATCGACGCGCCCGGTGAGTGGGGCCCGACCCTCGTCGGGCTGCGGCTGGCGGAGGAGCGCGGGGAGTCCGCACCCCCCATGGGTCGTACCGCCGTCCCGGAGCCGGACGCCGAGGAGCCGGCGGAGACGGTCGCCCCCACCGGACGGACCGGCGAGACGCCCGGCGAGGAGGCGGCCGATGCGCGCGTCGCCGCCGCCGACACCCCGGCGGAGAGGGCCGGCGCAGCCGGCTCGCGCCCGGACGCCCCGGAGCCCGCCGGACGGCGGCTCGCCGACGGCCGTGAAGGCACCGACACCCCTGCGGGGACCGAGCCGGGCACTGGTGCCCAAGGTCCCACCACCCACCCCCGGGCCACCCCGGGCCCCGGGAAGGCCTGAGTCATGCCCCTCACCCCTGTCCTCACCACCCGCTGGGGCGCCGACAAGTCCTGGCGGCTGTCGACCTACGAGTCGATGGAGGGCTACAGCGCCCTGCGGACGGCGCTGTCGATGTCCCCCGACGAGCTGGTCACCATGGTCAAGGACTCCGGCCTGCGCGGTCGCGGCGGCGCCGGCTTCCCGACCGGCATGAAGTGGAGCTTCATCCCGCAGCCCAAGCCCGGCGAGACCCCGACCGGTCCGGCGGCCATGCCCAAGTACCTCGTGGTCAACGCCGACGAGGGGGAGCCGGGCACCTGCAAGGACCTGCCACTGATGATGGCCGACCCGCACTCGCTGATCGAGGGCGTGATCATCTCGGCCTACGCGATCCGGTCGAAGTTCGCCGTCATCTACGTCCGCGGTGAGGCCGTGCACGCCCACCGCCGGCTGGTGGCCGCCGTCGAGGAGGCGTACGCGGCCGGCTATCTCGGCAGCGACATCCTGGGTTCGGGCTACGAGCTCGACCTCGTGGTGCACGCCGGCGCCGGCGCCTACATCTGCGGCGAGGAGACGGCGCTGCTGGACTCCCTCGAGGGCTACCGGGGTCAGCCCCGGCTCAAGCCGCCGTTCCCCGCCGTCGCCGGCCTGTACGGCGCCCCGACGGTCATCAACAACGTCGAGACGCTGGCCAGCGTGCCGTTCGTCGTCCGCGGCGGAGCCGAGTGGTTCAAGGCGTTCGGCCCGGAGAAGTCACCGGGCCCGAAGATCTACTCGCTGTCGGGCCGCGTCGTCCGCCCCGGTCAGTACGAGGCCCCGATGGGGACGACGATGCGCGAGCTGCTGGAGATGGCCGGTGGCGTGCGTCCGGGACACGAGCTGAAGTTCTGGACGCCGGGCGGCTCCTCCACGCCCTACTTCACCGCTGAGCACCTGGACGTCCCGCTGGACTTCGACTCGGTGGCGGCGGCGGGCTCCATGCTCGGCACGACCGCGCTGATGGTGTTCGACGAGACCGACTCGATCGTCGAGGCCACCCTGCGGTTCACCGAGTTCTACGCGCACGAGAGCTGCGGCAAGTGCACGCCCTGCCGGGAAGGCACCTACTGGCTGGTGCAGATCCTCGACCGGATCGCGCACGGCCGGGGCACCGCGCGGGACCTGGACCTGCTCCTCGACACGTGCGACAACATCCTGGGCCGCTCCTTCTGCGCCCTCGGTGACGGTGCGACCAGCTGCATCGCCAGCTCGCTGAAGTACTTCAAGGACGACTACGTCGCCCTGCTGCCCTCGGAGGAGCAGGCCCGGCTGGGCCGCAGCCTCCGCCTCGAGCCGGTCGGAGCCCCGTCATGACCCTGACGAACCCCACCCCGGCGCCCGCGGTCCCGCCCGGCGCCCCCGGGCCGCACACCCCGCCGGACGCCGTCCACTGCACGATCGACGGCTTCGACGTCGCCGTGCCCAAGGACACCCTCATCATCCGTGCCGCCGAGCAGGTGGGCGTCTTCATCCCGCGGTTCTGCGACCACCCGCTGCTCGAGCCCGTCGGCGCCTGCCGGCAGTGCCTGGTCGAGGTCGAGGGTCAGCGCAAGCCGGTGGCCTCCTGCACCATGCCGGTCACCGAGGGCATGGCGGTGCGCACCCAGCTCTCCAGCCCGGTGGCCGACAAGGCGCAGCAGGGCACGATGGAGCTGCTGCTGATCAACCACCCGCTGGACTGCCCGACCTGCGACAAGGGCGGCGAGTGCCCGCTGCAGAACCAGGCGATGGGTCACGGGCGGACCGAGAGCCGGTTCGTCGACGAGAAGCGGACCTACCCCAAGCCGCTGGCGATCAGCACCGAGATCCTGCTCGACCGCGAGCGCTGCGTGCTCTGCGCCCGCTGCACCCGGTTCTCGCAGCAGGTGGCCGGCGACCCGTTCATCGAACTGTTCGAGCGCGGGGCGCTGGAGCAGGTGGCGATCTACGAGGACGAGCCGTTCGAGTCCTACTTCTCCGGCAACACCACCCAGATCTGCCCGGTGGGCGCCCTGACCAGCACCCAGTACCGGTTCCGCGCCCGCCCCTTCGACCTGCGCAGCGAGGACAGCGTCTGCGAGCACTGCGCGTCGGGCTGCTCGATGCGCACCGACTACCGGCGCGGCAAGGTGACCCGGCGCCAGGCCGGTGACGACCCGGCGGTCAACGAGGAGTGGACCTGCGACAAGGGCCGCTACGCGTTCCGCTACGTCACCTCCAACGAGCGGCTCACCACGCCCTTGGTCCGCGGCGCCGACGGCACGCTGCAGCCGGCGTCCTGGCCGGAGGCGTGGGCCGCGGCCGCCGCCGGGCTGGCCGCCGCGCGCGAGGCGGGCGGCGTCGGGGTGCTGCCCGGCGGACGGCTGACCGTCGAGGACGCCTACGCCTACGCGAAGTTCGCCCGCGTGGCGCTGGGGACCAACGACGTCGACGCCCGCGCCCGCGCGCACTCCGCGGAGGAGATGGCCTTCCTGGCCGGCACGGTGGCCGGCACCGGCCCCGGCCGGGGCGGGGTCACCTACGACGAGCTGGGGACCGCTCCCGTCGTCCTGCTCGCGGGGTTCGAGCCGGAGGAGGAGTCACCGATCGTCTTCCTGCGGCTGCGCCGGGCGGTGCGCACCGCGAAGACCCAGGTCTTCGACCTCGCGCCCTTCCCGACGCGGGCCGCGCAGAAGCTGCAGGCCACGGTGCTCACCACGCTGCCCGGCGCGGAGGCCCGGTCGCTGCAGGCGCTGGCCGCCGGCACCTGGGGCGGCCCGGCGGTGGAGGCGCTGCGGACACCGGGCGCCGTCGTCCTCGCGGGGGAGCGGCTGGCCGAGGTCCCCGGTGCGTTCACCGCGCTGCTCGAGCTGGCGGAGGCCACCGGCGCACGCATCGCCTGGGTCCCCCGCCGCGCCGGCGAGCGTGGCGCCCTGGAGGCCGGCGCCCTGCCCGGTCTGCTGCCCGGCGGTCGCGCGGTCGCCGACCCCGCTGCCCGTGCCGAGGTGGCCGCGCGCTGGGGGATCGATGCGGACGCCATCCCGCCGGGACCGGGGATGGACACCACCGGCATCCTCGCCGCGGTGCGCGACCGGCGGCTGGCCGGGCTGCTCGTCGGCGGTGTCGACCCCGCTGACCTGCCCGATCCCGTGCTGGCCGAGAACGCGCTGGCGGAGGCCCGCTTCGTCGTCAGCCTGGAGATGTTCCCGACGGCGGTCACCGAGTGGGCCGACGTCGTGCTGCCGGTCGCCGCGGCGTCGGAGAAGGCCGGCAGCTACCTCGACTGGGAGGGCCGGGCGCGGTCCTTCGACGCCACGCTGCACGACACCGGCAGGCTGAGCGACGCCCGGGTGCTGCACGGCCTGGCCGACCTCATGGACGTCGACCTGCGGCTGCCGACGCCCGAGGCGGCACGGGCGGAGCTCGCCGCGCTGGGCACGGCGCGGTCGGCCGGCATCGCCGGTCCCGACGTCGGCGCCGCCGGGGCGCCGTCGCTGCGCGCCGACGAGGCGCTGCTGGCCTCCTGGCGCCAGCTGCTCGACGTCGGCACCCTGCAGCGGGACGAGCCGGAGCTCTCCGGCACCGCCCGCCGGCCGGTCGTCCGGCTCGGCGCGGAGGCCGCCGCGCGCCTGGGCGTCGCCGACGGCGAGCTGGTGACCGTGACCGGGCCGGCCGGCTCGGTCACCCTCCCGCTGCTGGTCACCCCGATGCCCGACCACGTGGTCTGGCTGCCGATGCGCTCCCCGGGCAGCGAGGTGCGCACGCACCTGGGCACCGGACCCGGCGCCGTCGTCCGCCTCGCCGCGGCGGCCAGGGTGTCCTCGCCCACCGGGGCCACGACGATGTCCTCTCCCACCCCTGCCACCCCGGCGGGAGGTATGGCGTGATGCTGCTGGCCAGCCCCGAGCAGCCGACCCTCGAGGACTTCGGCAACGACGTCTGGTGGATCGTCCTCATCAAGGTCGTCGGCGTCTTCGTGATCCTGGTGCTGCTGACACTGTTCGCCATCGTGTTCGAGCGCAAGGTCGTCGCCCGCATGCAGCAGCGGATCGGCCCCAACCGGGTCGGCCCGCGCGGCTACCTGCAGAGCCTCGCGGACGGGCTGAAGCTGGCGTTCAAGGAAGACATCATGCCGGCGCTGGCCGACAAGCCGGTCTACTTCCTGGCGCCGGTGATCGCGACGGTCCCGGCGTTCGTGGCCTTCTCGGTGATCCCGATGGGCCCGGCGGTGAGCATCTTCGGCGAGGTGACGCCGCTCCAGCTGACCGACGCACCGATCGGTGTGCTGGTGGTCCTCGCCTCCTCGGCGATGGGCATCTACGGCATCGTCCTCGGCGGCTGGGCCTCCGGCTCGACCTATCCGCTGCTGGGCAGCATGCGCAGCGCGGCGCAGATGATCAGCTACGAGATCGCGATGGGGCTCTCGATCGTCGCCGTCTTCCTCTACGCGGGGTCGATGTCGACCTCGGAGATCGTCGCCGCCCAGGCCGACGGCAACGAGGTCTCCCTCTTCGGCTTGGAGTTCACCGGGCCCAGCTGGTTCGCCGTCCTGCTTCCGGTCTCCTTCGTCATCTACGCCATCGCGGTGGTCGGCGAGACCAACCGGGCGCCCTTCGACCTCCCCGAGGCCGAGAGCGAGCTGGTCGGCGGCTTCCACACCGAGTACTCGTCGCTGAAGTTCGCGCTGTTCTTCCTGGCCGAGTACATCAACATGGTCACCGTCTCCGCGCTGGCCGCCACCCTGTTCCTCGGTGGCTGGCGGGCGCCGTGGCCGCTCTCCATCTGGGACGGCGCCAACTCGGGCTGGTGGCCGATGCTGTGGTTCTTCGGCAAGGTCGTCGTCGCCCTGTTCTTCTTCATCTGGCTGCGCGGCACCCTGCCCCGGCTCCGGTACGACCAGTTCATGCGGTTCGGCTGGAAGGTGCTCGTCCCGGTCGCCCTGGTGTGGATCCTGGTCGTCGCCACGATGCGGACCGTCTCCCGGGAGACCGACCTCTCCACCGGCGAGGTCGCGCTCTTCATCGGGGTCCCGGTCGCGCTCCTGGTCCTGCTGGCCATGGCGCTGGGTGGCCGGGCGGCTAACCGCGAGACCCGCGTCGCCGCGGAGCACGCCGCCGCCGGCGGGGTGCACACCGTCTCGGACGAGCCGGAGGTTCTCCCGCCCGCGGGAGCGCAGCGCCGTCCCACCGGCGGGCCCAGCCGCGCCGAGGGTGGTTTCCCCGTACCGCCGATGGACCTCACGGTGCCGCCGTCGCCCCGGCTTCGGCACCAGCCCGCCGGCGAGGGCGGCGCAGTCGTGGCCACCGGCCGGCGCGGCACCACCACCGTCGAGGAGGACAAGCCCGATGTCTGAGAACCGGCCTGGGCGCACGCCCGCGACCCGCGGCGGCAGTGAGGTGGCCCGGCCCTCGACCGGCCACCTGGCCAAGCGCACGGTCCGCGACAGCCTGATCCCGGCCCCGCTCCAGGGGTTCGGGGTCACCTTCGCCCAGATCTTCCGCAAGGTGACCACCGAGCAGTACCCGTTCGAGCCCAAGGTGACCAAGCCGCGCTACCACGGCCGGCACGTGCTCAACCGCCATCCCGACGGGCTCGAGAAGTGCGTGGGCTGCGAGCTCTGCGCCTGGGCCTGCCCGGCCGACGCCATCTACGTGGAGGGCGGCGACAACACCGAGGAGGCCCGCTACTCCCCGGGCGAGCGGTACGGCGCGGTCTACCAGATCAACTACCTGCGCTGCATCTTCTGCGGGCTGTGCATCGAGGCCTGCCCGACGCGGTCGCTGACGATGAGCAACGACTTCGAGCTCGCCGACGACAACCGGCAGGACCTGATCTACACCAAGGAGCAGCTCATGGCGCCGCTGCTGCCCGGCATGGAGCAGCCGCCGCACCCCATGCGGCTGGGGGACGACGAGAAGGACTACTACCTGCGCGTGCCGGAGGCGGGATCGGCGGCCGAGGCTGTCGTGGGGGAGAAGGCGTGAACGACGTCGTCATCGGCACCGGCGAGACGGTCGCCTTCTGGGTGCTCGGCCCGGTCGCCCTGGCCGGGGCGCTGGGCATGGTGTTCAGCCGCAACGCGGTCCACTCGGCGCTGTGGCTGGTCACCACGATGCTGTCGCTGGGCGTCTTCTACGTCATCCAGTCCGCACCGTTCCTGGGCGCCGCGCAGATCATCGTCTACACCGGCGCGATCATGATCCTCTTCCTGTTCGTGCTCATGCTGGTGGGCCGCGACTCCTCCGACTCCGTCGTCGAGACGCTGCGCGGTCAGCGGGTGGCCGCGGCGGTGCTGGGCGTCGGCTTCGCCGCGCTGGTCGGCGCCGGCATCGCCCGCGCGACCGAGGACATCGTCGTGACGGGCCTGGGCGACGACGGCGGCAACGACAACGTCGTCGCGATCGCCGAGCTGCTCTACACCCGCTACCTGCTGGCCTTCGAGATCACAGGGGCGCTGCTGATCGTCGCGGCGGTAGGTGCGTTGATCTACACCCAGATGGAGCGCGAGCCCGGCACCCGGCGCGGCCAGAAAGAGCTCTCCCGCGCCCGGTTCCTCACCGACCGGCCGCAGACCCTGCCCGGCCCCGGCGTGTACGCCCGCGCCAACTCCGTCGCCGCCCCGGCGTTGCTGCCCGACGGGCGTACCTCGACCGACAGCTACGCCACGGGCATCGAGCCCGGCGAGGTGGAGCAGATGCCCCGTCCCACCGGCCGGGAGCAGCTCGGCTCGCCGGATGCCGCGCTCGGCACGCTGGACCCGGCGCCCAGCGACATCCCCGGCGGCCGGGAAGGCGGTCAGCACCGATGACACCGACCTACTACCTGGTGCTCGCGGCCATCCTGTTCACCATCGGTGCCGTGGGCGTCCTGGTGCGGCGCAACGCCATCGTCGTGTTCATGTGCGTCGAGCTGATGCTCAACGCGGTCAACCTGACCCTGATCACCTTCGCCCGCACCACCGGCACCATCGACGGCCAGATCATCGCCCTGTTCGTGATGGTCGTCGCGGCCGCCGAGGTCGTCATCGGCCTGGCCATCATCATGTCGATCTACCGGACCCGCCGGTCCGCCTCGGTCGACGACGCCAACCTCCTCAAGTACTGACGCGCGGGACGGGGACATCTGTGTCTGAGGCACTGCCCGCCGAGGGTCTGCTCGGCTGGTCCTGGCTGCTCATCGCGCTGCCCCTGGCGGGTGCTGCGGTGCTGCTGCTGGGCGGCCGGCGCACCGACCGCTGGGGCCACCTGCTGGGGACGGCGACGGTGGTCGGCGCGTTCCTGCTGGCCGTGCTCTGCGCCGTCCAGCTGACCGACGTCGAGGAGCGATCGGTCGACGTCGACCTGTTCACCTTCATCTCCACCGGTGAGCTCGACGTCCGTGCCGGGCTCCTCTACGACCCGCTGTCGGCGCTGTTCGCGCTGCTGATCACCGGCGTCGGCGCGCTGATCCACGTCTACTCGATCGGCTACATGGCGCACGACCCCGGGCGACGCCGGTTCTTCGCCTACCTGAACCTCTTCGTCGCGGCGATGCTGCTGCTGGTCCTGGGCAACAGCTTCGTGGCGCTCTACGTCGGCTGGGAGGGCGTCGGTCTGGCGTCCTACCTGCTCATCGCCTTCTGGTACACCCGCCCGGCGGCTGCGACGGCGGCCAAGAAGGCCTTCATCATGAACCGGGTCGGCGACGTCGGCCTGGCCCTGGCGATCTTCATCATGTTCGCCCAGCTCGGGACGACGTCCTACGCCGGCGTCTTCGGTGCGGTGGGCACGCTGGCCGGCGGGACGATCACCGCCATCGGGCTCCTGCTGCTGCTCGGTGCCTGCGGGAAGTCCGGCCAGTTCCCGCTGCAGGCGTGGCTGCCCGACGCCATGGAGGGGCCGACCCCGGTCTCGGCGCTCATCCACGCGGCCACGATGGTCACCGCGGGCGTCTACCTGATCGCCCGCTCGGCCCCCATCTACGACCTCACCGAGACCGCGCGCACCGTCGTGCTCGCCGTCGGGGCGATCACGCTCCTGATCGGCGCCATCGCCGGGTGCGCCTTCGACGACATCAAGAAGGTGCTCGCCTACTCGACGGTGAGCCAGATCGGCTACATGTTCCTGGCCGTCGGTCTCGGCCCCGCCGGCTACGTCGCCGGCCTGGCGCACCTGCTCACCCACGGCTTCTTCAAGGCCGGTCTGTTCCTCGGTGCCGGGTCGGTCATGCACGCGATGGACGACCAGGTGGACATGCGCCGCTTCGGCGGGCTCTGGAAGAAGCTGCCGATCACCTTCGCCACCTTCGGGCTGGGCTACCTGGCGCTGATCGGTTTCCCGTTCCTGTCCGGCTACTTCACCAAGGACGCGATCATCGAGGCCGCGCTGGACCGGGACGACGTCTGGGGCTGGGTCCTCGGGGGCGTGGCCGTGCTCGGTGCCGGCCTCACCGCCTTCTACATGACCCGGCTGATGCTCATGACCTTCTTCGGCCGGGCCCGCTGGCGCGAGGGGGTCCACCCGCACGAGTCCCCATCGGTGATGACCGCGCCGATGGTCGTGCTGGCGCTGGGCTCCATCGGTGCCGGGTTCCTCCTGGTCGAGGCCTTCCCGCTGTCGGACTGGCTGGAGCCGGTGTTCGGCGAGCCGGAGGAGGCGGCGCACGTGGTGGCGCCGGCGACGGTCGGCCTCGTGGTGACCGTGGTGATGCTCCTCGGCGTGCTGGCGGCCTGGCTGTTCGTCGGCCGCCGCGAGGTGCCGACCGAGGCCCCGGTGCGGGTCTCGCCGGTCACGCGGGCGGCCCGCAACGCCCTCTACGCGGACACGGTCAACGAGTCGCTGGTCATGCGCCCCGGTCAGTGGCTCACCCGCGCTCTGGTGTGGGTGGACAACCGCGGTGTGGACGGCGCGGTCAACGGGCTGGCCGCCGGGCTCGGGGGCTCCTCCTCGCGGCTCGGCCGGACGCAGACGGGGTTCGTGCGCAGCTACGCGCTCGGCATGCTCGGCGGCGCGGTCCTGGTGGCCGGTGCACTGCTGGCGGTGACGTCGGGATGAGCGGACAGGGGCCCGAGCATCGCAGCGAGGAACGAGCGAGGAGCGGAGCGCGCCGCGGTGGCGAACGGGCTGCACGGAGCGGACAGCGCAGTTTCCCGAGGACGAACGGAGAGGTTGTAGGACGTGGCTGACTTCCCGTTCCTCGTGGCGATGATCGCCGTGCCGGCGATCGGTGCGGCTGCGGTCGCTGCCCTGCCCAAGGGCCGCGAGCTGATCGCCAAGCAGCTGGCCCTGGGCGTGAGCCTGGTCGTGCTGGTGCTCGCCGTCCTGGCCACGATCGCCTTCGACACCGGCGGCGAACGGTTCCAGCTGACGACGTCGGTGGCCTGGATCCCCGACTTCGGCGTCGACTTCGCCCTGGGCGTCGACGGCATCGCGCTGGTGATGCTCCTCCTCATCGGCCTGCTGGTGCCGCTGGTCATCGGCGCCTCCTGGGAGGACCGTGCGCCCGGCTCCGACGAGGCGCCGGCCGGTTCACCGGAGCGCTCCATGCGCTTCTTCTTCGCCTGGCTGCTGCTGCTCGAAGCGTTCATGGTCGGCGTCTTCGCCGCCACCGACGTCTTCCTGTTCTACGTCTTCTTCGAGGCGATGCTCGTCCCGATGTACTTCCTGATCGGCAGCTTCGGCGGGCCGCGACGGCAGTACGCCGCGGTGAAGTTCTTCCTCTACAGCCTCGTCGGCGGGCTGATCATGCTGGCCTCGGTCATCGGGCTGTACGTGGTGAGCAACAGCCAGCTCGGGGAGGGGACCTTCGCCTTCGACGCGCTGCGCGAACTGGAGATCGACCCCGGCGTGCAGAAGCTGCTGTTCCTCGGCTTCTTCGTCGCCTTCGCCATCAAGGCGCCGCTGGTCCCGCTGCACACCTGGCTGCCCGACTCCGCCGCCGAGGCGCCGATCGGCGGAGCGGTGCTGCTGGTCGGCGTCCTCGACAAGGTGGGCACCTTCGGGTTCCTGCGCTACTGCCTGCCGCTGTTCCCCGATGCGTCGCGGTACTTCGCGCCGCTGGTGCTGGTGCTGGCCGTGGTCGGCGTCCTGTACGCCGCCCTGCTGGCCATGGGGCAGAGCGACATGAAACGGCTCGTGGCCTACACGTCGATCTCGCACTTCGGCTTCATCGCGCTGGGCATCTTCGCCTTCACCACCGAGGCGGCCACCGGCGCGGTGCTCTACATGGTCAACCACGGCATCGCGACCGGCCTGCTGTTCCTCGTCGTCGGCATGCTGATCGCCCGCGGCGGCTCCCGCCAGATCGGCGACTACGGCGGCGTCGCCGCCCAGGCCCCCAAGCTGGCGGCGGTCTTCCTCGTCGCCGGCCTGGCCTCGCTCGCGCTGCCGGGCACCAACAGCTTCGTCAGCGAGTTCCTCGTGCTGATCGGCTCGTTCCCCGAGCGGCCGGTCCACACGATCCTGGCCACCGTCGGCATCATCCTGGCCGCGCTCTACATCCTGCTGATGTACCAGCGCACGATGCACGGGCCGGCCCGCGGGGTCGTGGCTCCGATGACCGCCGACGAGCACGGGCACGGGCACGACCCGGTCGACGGGACGACGACCGGCGGTGGCGGGGCGACCGCCGTCCTGTCCGCGCCGACCGTCGCGGCCGTGCGGTTCCGCGACCTGAGCCGCCGTGAGATCGCCGTCGTGGCGCCACTGGTGGTGCTGGTCGTGGTGCTCGGCGTCCAACCCCAGCTGCTGCTGGACATCATCGAGCCGGCGGTCGTCGCGACCCTGGACGACCTCGGAGGGACCCCATGATCGAGGCCCCTGACCTCTCGTGGGCGGCGCTGGCGCCGCTGCTGATCGTCTTCGGCGCCGCCTGCATCGGCGTGCTGGTCGAGGCCTTCGTGCCCCGGGACGTGCGGCACCCCGTGCAGGTCGCCGTCGCCCTGGTCGGCACGGGCGGCGGCCTGGCCGCCACGCTGGTGTACGCGGCCACCCACGAGTGGGGGGACGGCGCCGGCGACGTCACTGCGGGCGGCGCGCTCGCCGTCGACAAGGCCGGCCTGTTCCTGCAGGCGACGGTCACCGGCCTCGCGGTCCTCGCCGTGCTGCTGTTCGCCGAGCGCGGCCTGGACCCGGCCCGGTCGGCCTTCGTGGCCTCGGTCGCGGTGCCGGCCGGCAGCCCGCGGGACCGCGACCAGCTCACGGCCACCCGGGTGCAGACCGAGGTCTACCCGCTGGCCACCTTCGCCGTCGGCGGCATGATGGTGTTCGTCACCGCGAACGACCTGCTGATCATGTTCGTCGCGCTGGAGGTGCTCAGCCTCCCGCTGTACCTGATCAGCGGGCTGGCCCGGCGGCGGCGGCTGCTGTCGCAGGAGGCGGCGGTCAAGTACTTCCTCCTGGGTGCGTTCGCCTCGGCGTTCTTCCTGTACGGGCTCGCGCTGGTCTACGGGGCCACCGGCACCATCCGGCTCGGTGAGATCCGCGAGGCCACCGCCGGGGGCGGCAGCGACGTGCTCCTCGTGCTGGGGCTCGCGCTGCTCGTGGTCGGCCTGCTGTTCAAGGCCAGCGTCGCGCCCTTCCACAGCTGGACGCCCGACGTCTACCAGGGCGCCCCGACCCCGGTCACCGCCTTCATGGCGGCCTGCACCAAGGTGGCGGCCTTCGGCGCGATCCTCCGGCTGCTCTACGTCGGGTTCGGCGCCGAGGAGTGGACCTGGCGGCCGCTGATCTACGGGGTGGCGATCGTGTCGATGGTCGTCGGCGCCGTCCTCGGCCTCACCCAGACCGACCTCAAGCGGATGCTCGCCTACTCCTCGATCGCGCACGCCGGCTTCCTGCTCACCGGTGTGCTGGGGCTTGGCGCGGGCGAGGACGGGTCCGGCCTGGCGGCAACCATGTTCTACCTGGTCACCTACGGGCTCACCACGCTCGGCGCCTTCGCCGTCCTCACCCTGGTGCGCGACGGCGACGGCGAGGCCGGGCACCTGTCGCAGTGGGCCGGGCTGGCGTCGCGGTCCCCGCTGACCGCCGCGGTGATGGGCCTGTTCCTGCTCGCGCTGGCCGGGATCCCGCTCACCGCGGGGTTCACCGGCAAGTTCGCGGTGTTCCGCGCCGCCGTCGAGGAGGGCGCCTGGCCGCTGGTGCTGGTGGCGGTGCTCGCCAGCGCCGTCGCGGCGTTCTTCTACCTGCGGGTCATCGTGCTCATGTACTTCTCGCCGCCCGCGGCGGACGGACCGACGGTGGGCGTGCCCGGCATCCCGACGACGGTCGTGCTCGCCGTCACGGCCAGCGCCACCCTCGCGCTCGGCATCCTCCCCGGGGCGGTGCTCGACCTGGCCGAGCAGGCGGCTAGATTCGTCGGTTGATATGACCGGAGCCCGTGCCGCAGCCGACGGCACCCCCACGGAGGTCTGGCACCGGATCTCGACGCCGGCCTCCACCATGGGGCCCTGGCTGCCCGACGGCGCCCTGGGCGAGGCCCTGGCCGGGGGGCTCGCCCGGGTCGAGTCCGCGCTGGCGGAGTCGGTCGGCAGCGAGCACCCCTTCGTGCGCGAGGCGGCCGGCCACCTCATGGCGGCCGGCGGCAAGCGGTTCCGGCCGATGCTGGCGCTGCTGGCCGCGCAGCTGGGGGATCCGGACCGCCCCGAGGTCACCTCCGCCGCGGTGGTCTGCGAGCTCACCCACCTGGCGACGCTGTACCACGACGACGTCATGGACGAGGCCTCCGTGCGCCGCGGTGCCCCCAGCGCGAACAGCCGCTGGACCAACAGCATCGCGATCCTCGCCGGCGACCTGCTCTTCGCCCGGGCTTCCGACCTGCTGGCCGACCTCGGCCCCGAGGCGGTGCGCATCCAGGCGCGCACGTTCGAGCGGCTGGTCACCGGCCAGATCCGCGAGACGGTGGGTGCCCAGCCCGGCGACGACCCGGTCGGCCACTACCTCGAGGTCCTGGCCGACAAGACCGGCTCGCTGGTCGCCACCTCCGCCCGGTTCGGCGCCTCCTTCGCCGGGGTCGGCGACGACCTGGTCGAGGCGCTCACCGCCTTCGGCGAGGAGGTCGGGGTGGCCTTCCAGCTCTCCGACGACCTCATCGACATCGTCAGCGTCGCCGGCGCCTCGGGGAAGTCGCCCGGGACCGACCTGCGCGAGGGCATCGCCACCCTCCCCGTGCTGTTCGCCCTGGCCGGGAACGACCCGGCGGAGGCACGGCTGCGCGAGCTCGTCGCCGCTCCGGTCACCGACGACGCCGAGCACGCCGAGGCGCTGCGGCTGCTGCGCGCATCCCGCTCGCTGGAGCGGGCCACCGACGTCCTGCGCGAGTACGCCGACCGGGCCCGGGCGCGGCTGTCCGCCGTACCGGCGGGGGACGTCCGGGACGCGCTGTCGGCGCTGTGCGACTACGTGGTGACGCGTACCAGCTGAGAAAGGACCCCCATGCCCCCCACCACTCGCACGCTCGTGGCGGGACCCTGCATGGGGGCCGCGCTGTTGATCGCCGCCTGCTCCGCCTCGTCGACGGCGGAGGAGGAGGCGGGGTCCGTGTCGACGCCCCCCACGACCTCGGCGCCCACCGGTGCTCCGTCGCTGGAGGTCGAGGTGGTGGCCGACGGGCTCGACCATCCCTGGGACGTCGCGCAGGCCGAGGACGGCACGCTGCTGCTCGACGAGCGCGCGGGCGGCTTCACCGCGGTGCTGCCGGACGGCACCGTGCAGGAGGTGGCGGCGGACTTCGGCGACCTGTTCGCCGTGGGGGAGACCGGCCTGATGGGCCTGGCGCTGGACCCCGCCTTCGCCGAGAACCGGCGGTTCTACACGTGCCAGGGCGTCACGGACGGCGGCGATGCCTCGATCGAGGTGATCGCCTGGACGATGGACGACGAATGGAAGGCCGCCGACCGCGTCCAGGACCCGCTCATCGGCGGCATCCCGGTCAACGAGGACATCGGCCGGCACGGCGGCTGCCGGCTGGAGTTCGCACCCGACGGGGCGCTGCTCGTGGGCACCGGGGACAACGCCGTGAGCACCTTCCCGCAGGACCTCGGTTCGCTGGCCGGCAAGGTGCTGCGGGCGGACTCCGCGACCGGGGAGGCGCTGCCGGACAACCCGTTCGCCGCGCCGGACGACGGGGCTGCCGACCTGATCTACACCTACGGGCACCGCAACGTGCAGGGTCTGGCCGTCCGACCGGGCACCGATCAGGTGTACTCGGTCGAGCACGGCCCCGACCGGAACGACGAGGTCAACCTGCTGCAGCCCGGCGGCAACTACGGCTGGGACCCGGTGGGCGACGGGGAGTACGACGAGAGCGTCCCGATGACCGACCCGGAGATCGACGGTGCGGTGCCGGCCGTCTGGGACTCCGGCGCCCCGCCCATCGCGCCGAGCGACGGCACCTTCCTCGACGGCGACCAGTGGGCCGACTACGACGGACTGCTCCTGCTGGGCGCGCTGCGCGGCGAGCACGTGCTGGCGCTCCGCCTGGACGAGTCCGGCACTCTCACCGAGCAGTTCCGGCTGCCTGAGCTGGACGGCGACTACGGGCGCATCCGCACCGTCGAGCAGGGCACCGATGGTGCGCTCTACGTGACCACCGACAACGGCGGCGGCTCCGACCAGCTGCTCCGCGTCACGCCGGCGGGCTGAGCGCCCGGTTCCGCACCCGGCCCGGGACGGGAACGCCGACGGGCAGGAGTGGGCAGGGCTCGGGCGTCCCCGACACCGTCCGGAACGGCAGGACCCCGGCCCACACCGGATCGGAATCACCCGGAGCGGCCAGGTCCGCCTCGTCGTCCCCGGGCGGACCGGTGCGGATCTTGACGCTGGCCTCGGCGAGGTCCAGGGCCAGCACCGCCGTCGCAGCCAGCTCCTTGCGGTCGGGCTGCCGGGTGGCGGTCCAGGAGCCGGGAGCCAGCTGCTCGGTGAGCACCTGCAGGCCCAGCAGCTTCTCGTCGGGGTCGGTGACCGGTCGCGCCGTGCCGTGGACCACCGCACACCGGTAGTTCAGCGAGTGGTGGAACGCCGACCGCGCATAGACGACGCCGTCCAGGTGCGTGACGGTGAAGCAGACCGGAGCGCCGGCCGTGGCCGCGCGCAGCGTGCCGGCCCCGGTGGAGCCGTGCAGGTAGAGGGTGTCGTCGGAGCGGCCGTAGCCTGTGGGCAGGACCACCGGGGCGCCGTCGAGCACGACCGCCAGGTGGCCGACGAGGCCGGCGTCGAGGACGGCGTACAGGTCGCCGCGGTCGGTGCGAGCGCGCTTGGCGCCCCGGCGGACGGTGCTGCGCGGGGTCGGGGACAGCGGGGTGGCGGAGACCATGCTCCCGATCCTGGACGCCGGAGTGGACCTCCGGAACGGCCAATCGGCTAGCATCCCGGCAGGCCACTGGGAGGGGGCACGGTGACCGGCATCCCGCCCGTCGTGCTCGACCGGGCATCCGGCACGGCGCTGTCCGTGCAGCTCGCCGACGCCCTGCGGGCGGCCGCCGCCGGCGGCGCCCTGCGGCCCGGTGACCGGCTGCCCTCGACCCGGGAGCTGGCCGCCGCGCTGCGCGTCAGCCGCACCGTCACCAGCGCCGCGTACGACCAGCTCCTCGCCGAGGGCTGGGCCGGCGGCCGCCGCGGCGTGGGCACGTTCGTGCTCGGCGCGGTGCCGTCGACCCCGGCAGCACCACGCCCCGGGCGGGGACCGGGCGCGCCGGCGCCCGCGCTGGTCGACCTGCGGGCCGGGTCGCCCTGCCTGGAGGTGCTGGACCGCGCCGCGTGGCGGCGGGCCTGGCGTGCGGCGGGGGACCAGCCGCCCGACCTCCGCCCCGACCCGGCGGGCGACCCCGCCTTCCGGGCCGCGGTGGGGGACCACCTGCTGCGGCACCGCGGGCTGGTCGCCGGCCCCGACGACGTGCTCGCCACGGCCGGCACCTCGGCTGCCGTGGGCGAGGTGGCGCGGATCCTGCCGCCGGGCAGCCGGGTCGCCGTGGAGGACCCGGGCTACTCGCGCGCGGTGGCTGCGCTGCGCGACGCGGGCATCGAGGTGGTCCCGGTCCCCGTCGACGACGACGGGCTGGTCGTCGACGCCCTGCCGGGCGGTCTGGCCGCGGTCTACTGCACACCGGCCCACCAGTTCCCGACCGGCCGGCGGATGTCCGCCGCACGACGGCTGGCCCTGGTCACCCGGGCGCGCGCGGAGGGCTGGTGGGTGCTGGAGGACGACTACGACGGCGAGCTCCGCTTCGACGTCGCCCCCCTGCCATTGCTCGGCGCGCTCGGACCCGACGTCGTGGTCCACCTCGGCACCTCGAGCAAGATCCTCAGCCCGACGCTGGGCGTCGGCTGGCTGGTGGCCCCCGCGCCGCTGCGCGCGGACCTGCTGGCCCGCCGCACCGCCACCGCCATCCGCCCCGCCCGCGCGGGGCAGCGGGTGCTCGCCGCGCTGGCCGCCTCGGGCGACCTGGCCCGTCACCTCCGGCGGCTGCGCCGGGAGATGGCCGGCCGGCGCGAACAGGTGCGTGCCGCGGTCGCCGCCGCCGGGTGCGTCGCCGAGGGTGACCCGGCCGGTGCTCACCTGGTGGTGCAGTTGGCGGACCCCGCGACGGAGGAGGCCGTCCGCGCGGACGCGGCCCGGCGGGGACTGGCGCTGGACGGGCTCGGCCGCCATCACCAGGGGAACGGTCCGGACCGCCGGGCCGGTCTGGTGCTCGGCTTCGCCGCCCCGACCCGGGCCGAGCTCGACCGGGCGCTCCCCGTCCTGACCGCGGTGCTCCGGGCCGCCGGCCGGGGATCAGGCGAGCATGAGCACCAGCCCGGTCAGCGCGATGGCCAGAGCCAGCCACAGCAGCATCCGGAACGCACGGCGCCGGCCCCGTCGGTTGGACCGCAGCCCTGAGGCCAGGTCACCCCACGAGTCGATCTGACCGGCGGGGGAAAGGGGTTCTCGCTCGTACCGCTCCATGCCTCCAGCATGCCCGCCCTGGAGCGCGACGGGCCCGCCTCCCCGGGGGGAGACGGGCCCGTGGTGCGGTGTCGGCCCGAGTGGGCCCCGGAGGGGGCCGCGCAGGGCCGACGGATCGGCTCAGCGCGGCCGGGTACGGCTCGTGGCCGCGGTGTCGTCCGGAGGACGACAGTGTTACTGCACGGTCCAGGTCTCGCCGCCGCCGAGCAGGGCGTCGAGGTCGGCGTCGCCCTGCACGCGGGCGGTGTCGAGCTGCTCGGTCATCATCCCGTCGTAGGTCGGCTTCTGGACCGAGCGGAACACGCCCATGGGCGTGTAGCGCAGGTCCTGCGACGACAGCCGCGACAGCGCGAACGCGTACGCCGGGTTCTCCCGGGTCGCGTCGTGGACGACGATCTCCTCGGCGGCGACCTGGTTGGTCTCGGCGATGCGCAATCCACCGAAGTCGTCGCGCACGACGCAGGCGGCACCGTCGGGCCCGAAGACCAGCGGCTTGCCGTGCTCGAGCGGGATCGACCACTGGGTGCCCGTCGTCGGGTCCTTGAGCAGCTCGAAGGCGCCGTCGTTGAAGATGTTGCAGTTCTGGTAAATCTCCACCAGTGACGTCCCCTGGTGCTCCGCCGCCTGGCGCAGCACGTCGGTGAGCCCCTTGCGGTCGGAGTCCATCGCCCGGCCCACGAAGGTGGCGTCGGCGCCCAGGGCCAGCGAGATGGGGTTGAACGGCGCGTCGATGGAGCCCATCGGCGTGGACTTGGTGACCTTCCCGACCTCGGAGGTGGGGGAGTACTGGCCCTTGGTGAGCCCGTAGATCCGGTTGTTGAACAGCAGGATCGTCATGTTCACGTTGCGGCGCAGCGCGTGGATCAGGTGGTTGCCGCCGATGGACAGCGAGTCGCCGTCACCGGTGACGACCCACACCGACAGGTCCGGCCGGGAGGCGGCCAGGCCCGTGGCGATCGCCGGGGCGCGGCCGTGGATCGAGTGCATCCCGTAGGTGTTCATGTAGTACGGGAAGCGCGACGAGCAGCCGATCCCCGAGACGATCACCATGTCCTCGCGGGCGATGCCGAGGCTGGGCAGGAAGCTCTGGACCGCGTTGAGGATGACGTAGTCACCGCACCCCGGGCACCAGCGCACCTCCTGGTCGGTCTTGAGGTCCTTGGCCTTGAGGTCGGTCTTCTTCTCGCCCGAGACGGCGACCGAGGTGGCCACCGCGGCCGAGATCGGGTTCCCGGGCATGCCCAGGTCGTGCACGTGGGTGTCCAGCGTGGTCACTGCATGGCTCCGTTCGCTGCGGCTCCGGCCGGAACCGCCTCGGTGCTCGTGGTGTCGGTGCTCGTGGTGTCGATGGCGTCCTGGATGACCGCGGCCAGCTCGGCTGACCGGAACGGCATCCCGCTCACCTGGGTGTGGCTCTGCACGTCGACCAGGTACTTCGCGCGCAGCAGCAGGGCGAGCTGCCCCAGGTTCATCTCCGGGCAGATGACCCGGTCGTACCGGGCCAGGACCTCGCCGAGGTCGGCGGGGAACGGGTTGATGTGCCGCACGTGGATCTGGGCCACCTTGCGGCCCGAGGCCCGGATCCGCCGGCAGGCGGCCCCGATGGGGCCGTAGGTGGAGCCCCAGCCGATGACGGCGACGGTCGCGTCCCCGTCCGGGTCCTCGACGTCGGTCGGGCCGATCGAGGCGGCGATGCCGTCGATCTTGGCCTGCCGCGTGCGGACCATGAAGTCGTGGTTCGCCGGGTCGTAGGAGATGTTGCCGTTCCCGTCGGCCTTCTCCAGCCCGCCGATGCGGTGCTGCAGCCCCGAGGTGCCGGGGACCGCCCACGCGCGCGCCAGGGTCTCCGGGTCGCGCAGGTAGGGGTGGAACTCGGGGGTGCCGTCGGTGGACTCGGCGTTCGGCCCGGTGGCGAACCCGACCGTGCCGGTGAGGTCCGGCAGCGAGTCGGTCGAGGGCACCGCCCACGGCTCGGCCCCGTTGGCCAGGTAGCCGTCCGAGAGCAGCATGACCGGGGTCCGGTAGGTCAGCGCGATGCGCGTGGCCTCGATCGCGGCGTCGAAGCAGTCCCCGGGCGAGCGGGGGGCGATGACCGGCAGGGGCGCCTCGCCGTTGCGGCCGAACATGGCCTGCAGCAGGTCCGACTGCTCGGTCTTGGTCGGCAGCCCCGTCGAGGGGCCGCCGCGCTGCACGTCCACGATGAGCAGCGGCAGCTCGGTCATGACCGCCAGCCCGATCGTCTCGGCCTTGAGCGCCACGCCGGGTCCCGACGTCGTCGTCACGCCGAGGGCGCCGCCGAAGGAGGCACCCAGCGCCGCACCGATGCCGGCGATCTCGTCCTCGGCCTGGAACGTGCGGACGCCGAACGCCTTGTGCTTGGACAGCTCGTGGAGGATGTCCGAGGCCGGGGTGATCGGGTAGGCGCCCAGGAAGATCGGCAGCCCTGAGCGCTGCCCGGCGGCGACGATGCCGAGCGCGAGCGCCTGGTTGCCCGAGATGTTGCGGTACTTCCCCGCTGCCATGGGGGCGGGCTTGATCTCGTAGGAGACGGCGAAGGCCTCGGTGGTGTCGCCGTAGTTGTAGCCGGCGCGGAATGCGGCGATGTTGGCCGCCGCGATCTCGGGCTTGCGGCGGAACGTCCGCTCCAGGAACCGGATCGTGCCCTCGGTGGGCCGGTGGTACATCCAGCTCAGCAGGCCGAGGGTGAACATGTTCTTGCTCCGCTCGGCCTCCTTCTTGCCCAGGCCCGAGTCGGCCAGCGCGTCCAAGGTCATCGAGGTCAGCGGCACCGGCACGGTCTGCCAGCCCTCGAGGGAGCCGTCCTCCAGCGGGTTCGTCGCGTAGCCGACCTTCGCCAGGTTGCGCGGGGTGAACTCGTCGGAGTCCAGGATGAGCAGGCCACCGCCGGGCAGGTCGGAGAGGTTCGACTTCAGCGCCGCCGGGTTCATCGCCACCAGGACGTCGGGGGCGTCCCCGGGGGTCATGATGTCGTGGTCGGCGAAGTGCAGCTGGAACGAGGAGACACCCGGCAGGGTCCCCGTCGGCGCCCGGATCTCGGCGGGGAAGTTCGGCAGGGTCGACAGGTCGTTGCCGAAGGACGCCGTCTCGCTGGTGAACCGGTTGCCGGTCAGCTGCATGCCGTCGCCGGAGTCACCGGCGAGGCGGATCACGACGCGGTCGAGCGCGACCACGCTCTTGACCAGCCCGCCGGTCGCCGAGTGCGCGGCCGTCGCGGAGACGTCGTCGTGGGGCGCGCCGATGGGCGGCGGGGTGCTGGCAGTCATCAGTGGTGTACCTCCACCGGCCGAGGTTACGTGCGCAGGGGCACCCCCCGGTACAGAGACCGGAAGGTGATTCCAGATTCACCTGCATCAACCACCCGGTGGAGCTCCGCATTCCTCCGGGCGGGGGGCGGGAACGGCGTCCGGCGCGACGCCGTTGAGGAGGTCGTGCAGCGCTGGAACAACGGACTCAAGACCGCCGTCCTCCTCGGCCTCATGGGCGGGCTCATCCTGGCTGCCGGTGCCCTGGTCGGCGGCCGGAGCGGGCTGCTCATCGCCCTGGTCGTAGCGCTCGGGGTGAACGGCTACGCGTACTTCAACTCCGACAAGCTCGCGCTGCGGGCGATGCGCGCCTTCCCGGTGACCGAGACCCAGGCGCCGCAGCTCTACGCGATGGTGCGCGAACTGGCGACCGAGGCGCGCCAGCCCATGCCGCGGCTCTACGTCAGCCCGACCGACCAGCCCAACGCGTTCGCCACCGGCCGCAACCCCCGCAACGCCGCCGTCTGCGTCACCCAGGGGATCCTGGAGCTGCTCGACCGGCGGGAGCTGCGCGGCGTCCTGGCGCACGAGCTCTCGCACGTCTACAACCGCGACATCCTGATCAGTTCGGTCGCCGGTGCCATGGCCACGGTCATCACCTACCTGGCGCACATGGCGATGTTCGCCTCGCTGTTCGGCGGCCGCGGCGGGGACGACCGCGGCGGCGGCAACGCCCTCGGCGGGCTCCTGCTGGTGTTCCTCGGTCCGGTGGCCGCCGGACTGGTGCAGATGGCCGTCAGCCGCAGCCGCGAGTTCCAGGCCGACGCCACCGGTGCCCACCTGTCGCAGGACCCGCTGGCGCTGGCGTCGGCGCTGCGCAAGATCGAGCGGGGCGCCGGCGCGCGACCGCTGCCGCAGGAGGACCGGCTGGTGACCCAGAGCCACCTGATGATCGCCAACCCGTTCCGCGGTCAGGGCATGGCGTCGATGTTCGCCTCGCACCCGCCGATGCCCGAGCGGATCGCCCGGCTCGAGGCGATCGCCCGGGACCTCGGCCAGCACTGACCGGCGCCGCCGGCGGCCGCCGCCGGCGTCGAGCACCCGGTCGGCCGGCTCAGTGGCAGGAACCCGCCTTGCCGGCGCTGGATCGGTCAGCGCAACGGAGCAGTCGCCTCGGGCCGCCCACGACTCTCAGTCCGTGGCTTCTGCGAGGCTGGCGAAGGCGATGACGTTGGCCTGGTAGTCCCCGGTGTCGTCCTCGAACGCGCCCCCACAGGTGATGAGTCGCAGACCCACGTGGTCGATGCCGCCGTAGACCTCCTCGGTCGGGAACTCGTCCTTGGGGTGCTCTTCGACCCGGTCGACCCGGAAGGTGGCGACGGTGCCGTCTGCGCGGTCGACGACGACCGTGTCCCCGGCGCGCAGCTCACGCAGCCCGTAGAAGGCTCCGGGCTCGCCTTCCCAGTCGACGTGGCCGGCCAGGACGGCGGGTCCCAGTCGCCCCGGAGTCGGGCTGCCGTCGTACCAGCCGACGGGATAGGCGCCGGGTGGGACCTCCATGCTCCCGTCGCTCTCGAGGCCGAGCGTCATGATCTCCGAGCTCACGCCCAGGGCCGGAATCTGCAACCGGACGGGCTCACTGGCCGGCAGTTCCCGGGGGGCGGCGGCCGGGGAGACCGACCGGCCCTGCAAGGGCGGCGCCCCGGTGAGCGGAGCAGCCTCGACGGCGAGAGGAGCGGCGAGGCGGGCGGAAGGGCCGGCGTCCTGCGGGAAGAGGACGACCGCTCCGACGCTCGCGGCGGCGAGCAGGACGGAGGCAGCAGCCCAGGCTCGGCCGGCACGGGGCCGGTTCGCTCCGGGGCCGAGGCGCGCGGATCGTCCGTAGCGGGTGACAGCTGGCGGTCGGGCGAGAAGATCCAGGATCCCGGCGTCGCTGACCGGCGTCCGCGCTGGCGGTGGTGGTGGCGGATACGGACCCACGATCCGCGCCGCACCGCCCGCCCCGGTCTCCGAGGAGCCGGGGCGGGCGGTGCGTGGGCGGTCGGGCATGTGCCTGGGTATCAGGCGGTCGTGCGGGAGTTCCGCCGCGCGGCGAAGGCCGCGCCACCGGCCGCGGTGAGGGCAAGACCGCCGAGGACGTAGGGCAGCGAGCTGGCCTCGTCGGTGGCGGAGCTTCCGTCGCCGGCGGCGACCCCGCCGGCGGGCGTGGCCTTCAGCACGCCGCACAGGGCCGGGTCGGTGGCCTCGCCCGGCAGCGACGCGTCCAGATCGGACACCCCGCGGTCCCCGGCGCTGTAGGCGCCGTCTCCGTCGTAGTCCACGCCATGGATGACGACGACGGCCTTGCCCGAGAGGATGGCGTCGGCGACCTCTTGGCTCACCTGGACGTCCCCGCGGGAGTACTCGAAGTCGTCACCGACGGCGAATCGGTCCACGGCCAGGCCGGAGGCGGGGGAGGTGTCGCCCGAGGTGGTCAGCGACACCACGATCTCGCCGTAGGCCGGAGCGCCCTCGGTGGTGGTGAAGTGCGTGTGGGGGTCGGTCTCACCTGCGAGCGCCGCAGCGTTGTTGTCCGACGCCGTGGGGCACTCGTTGCGGGCCGTCGCCCCGAAGTGGATGTGCGCCGCGTGCGGCGCGTCCGCCAGCAGGCCCTGGGCCGCCAGCGTGAACGACAGGTTGGTGCCGGAGATCTGGACGGTCCCCTGGCCGCTGGCAGTCACGGGGTTGACCGGAACGGGTGTCAGGTCGGCCCGGGCCGAGCCTTCTGCGGCCATGGCGGGACCCGCTGCCGCCAGCAGTGCGGTGAGGCTGACGATCGGGACGGTCAGGGCTGCGCGCGTGATGCGGTTCACGGTGGACCTCTCATCGATGTCCCCGCGGTGCCGCTGGTGTGGGCGCCGTCGAGGCGGGACTTCCACACCTGTTATCGGTAGCCGACCCCCCTGCTGTGACCCACGCCAGAAGATTGCACAAGACAGGGTTCCGTGCCGCGTACTGATCATCGACTCTCGCTCGCGGCCCCCGGCCATCGCGAACCCGGCGGCCCCGGCGAACTGCTCGGCGTCCACTCGCACCGCTGGCCCGCGGCCGACGGCCGCACGCGCGCCGCAGCCGGCGACCTGATGGCCGCCGCGCTGGGCACTCGTGCGGACCGAGGCGCCGTAGCGGCGCTCCGAACTGCGGAGACGTGGCGCGTCAGCGGTAGTTGTCGAACTGCAGGGCGACGTCGAGGTCGGCGCCGCGGAGCAGCTGCTGCACCGCCTGCAGGTCGTCGCGCTTCTTGCCGCTCACCCGTAGCTGGTCGCCCTGGATCTGCGCCTGCACACCCTTCGGGCCCTCGTCGCGGATCAGCTTGGAGATCTTCTTGGCGACGTCGGACTCGATGCCCTGCTTGATCCGGGCGGAGATCTTGTAGCTCTTGCCCGAGGACTGCGGCTCGTCCGCGTCCAGCACCTTGAGCGAGATGTTCCGCTTGATCAGCTTCTCCTTGAACACCTCCAGCGCGGCCGCGACCCGCTCCTCGGTGTCGGCCTGCAGCGTCACGCCCTCCTCGCCCGCCCAGGCGATGGTGGCGTTGGTGCCGCGAAAGTCGAAGCGCTGCGACAACTCCTTGCCGGTCTGGTTCAGCGCGTTGTCGACCTCCTGCCGGTCGACCTTGCTGACGACGTCGAAGGACGCATCGGCCATGGGAACTCCCCTCATCGGGCGGGCGCCGCTCGGGACTGGCGAGGTCGGCGACCGCCGTCTTGTATTCTGCTCCGGTACCACCGCACGGCGGGTTGCCCGAGTGGCCAATGGGAGCGGACTGTAAATCCGTCGGCTTAGCCTACGAAGGTTCGAATCCTTCACCCGCCACGCCCGGTACGAACGGCCCTCGACCCTCCGGTCGGGGGCCGTTCGCCGTCTCAGCCCAGCGTCGGCGCCCGCGCGCTGGCGGTGGCCGTGCGCTCCAGCTGCTCCCCGCCGAGGAACAGCCAGCCGAAGGCGACGTCGACGAAGCGGGTGCAGCGGACGGTGACCTCCGCGCCGTCGGTCTCGGCCGACCACGCGTCCAGGGCCGAGACGCCCGCGCCGAGCTGGTCGGCCACCGCCGCCTGCGCGCCGGCGCGGGTGAGCGGTAGCGCGGTGCCCAGCCCACCGGCGTAGATCGCCGCCTCGTCGGCCTGGTTGGCCGCGGCCAGCGCGGCGCCGTCGCACACGGCCTGCACCTCCTGCTGCTCCAGGAAGGCGTCGGAGGCGGCGATGGCACCGAACACCATGAGGGCGGCGACCAGCCAGCAGACCAGCACGAACGGCAGCGTCGAGCCGCGCTCGACGTCGTCCCTGCCGTTCCGCACGCGGGGAGCGTAGGGGGCCCGGCCCGTCGTCCACGACCTGTGGACAGAGCCTGTGGACGCTGTGGACACCCGATCGGGTGGCGGCGGCCGGTGCGGATCCCCCTGTGGACGACCGTCCGGGGTGCGCCCGGGTGCGGACACACTGCGCCGGTGAGCATCGACATGCCTGCCGAGCAGGTCCGGGCGCTGGGCCGGTCGCTGACCGGGCGGGCCGGTACCGCCCAGGAGGTGCGCGCCCGGCTCCTCGACGCGACCGGGGTGGACGGGCCGCTGCAGACGCCGGTCGGGCTCTTCCTCGAGTGCCACGGCACGCTGGCCGCCGCGCTGGCCGCCGAGCTCGACCGGCTCGGCACCACCGTCACCGGTGTCGCCGACTCGTGGCTGCAGCTGGACGCCGCGCTCGTCCCCGGCCCGGGAGCGGAGCCCGGCCGGTGACCGCGCTGGTACCCGATCCGGTGCCCCTCGATCCGCCGCCGGGGGACCCGCGTGCGCTCGCCGACCTGGCCGCGCGCCTGGAGGCGGCCGGCGCCCTCCTCGCCGAGCTCGGTGCGCAGGTGCCCGGCGAGCTGGCCACCGCGTCGTCCTGGACCGGCCGGGACGCGGACGCAGCGGCGGCGCAGGTCCGGTGCGTCGGCGAGCTGGCCCGCGACGCGGCGGACGCGCTGCTGTGCGCCGGCGCCCGGCTGGCCCGTCACCAGCGGCTGCTCGAGGACGCCCGCGACGAGCTCGCCGTCCTCCGGCGTGCGCAGGAGGACGACCTCGCCGCTGCCGCGCTGCGGATCGGCGGGGTGGTCGATCCGGCGGCCGGCGGGGCGGACCCGTTCGAGGAGCTGGAGCGGGCGGAGGCCGCCCGGCGCGTCGTCGCCGTCGCGATCCGGGCGGAGGTCACCGACGACGCCGCGGCGACGGCCGCCGTCCTGGCCGCGTGCAGCGCCGTCGCAGGGGGCAGCGGCGGACCCGGCGACCGGGCGCGGGTGGAGAACCACCTCGGGGAGCTCCTCCCCGGCTGGCACGAGGCGCTGCTCGGGCAGCGCGGCCGGGACTTCGCCGCCGAGCTCGGGAGCGCCGGGCACGGCTCGGACCTGGAGAGGACTGCCGCGCTGGAGGCCGCGGCGCGCGAGGTGCTGCCCTGGGCGGGCGACGGTGCGCTCGCCTCGGCGGTGCTGACCGAACTGGGCGCCGGGGGGCTACGCGACGTCCTCCGGCAGCTGGGGAACGGTTCGCTGTCCGCCGGCAGCGCGCTCGCCCGGACGATGGCCGCCGTCCTCGGTGCTCCCGTCCCGGCCGGGGCCGCCGGCGCGGTGGCGCGGGTGCGCGACGCCCGGCACGTCGACCGCGACGACGTCCGCAGCCTGGAGAGCGACCACGTGGCGCTGGGGATGGGCGTGGTCCTCGCGGCCGGGCGGGGGGACCACCGGGCCGGGCCCCCGCCGGCCACCGTCCGGGCATGGGGCCGGCAGATCGTCGCGCGCGAACGCGCGCTGGGCGCCGAGCGGATCGTCGACCGGCTCGGTCCGCAGCCTGCTCCCGCACCGCCGGGGGATCCGCTGGAGGAGGTCCTCGTCCGGCTCGCCGCGGCCGACGATCCGGCGCCGGCCGCGGCACTGCTCGGTGCGGAGCCGACCTGGACCCATCTGCTGCACCGCTCGTGGGATGACGACGGCGCGGCGTTCGGCGCGCTGGTGGACCGGGCGGCCGGCGAGCCGGGCGACGACGGCGCGGACGTCGTGCGCTCGGGGCTGCGGGCACTCGCGACCGGGCTCGGGGACGACGGCGACCCCACCGGCTGGACCGTCGACCGGACCACGGCCGCCGGCGTCGCCCCGGCGCTCGCCGCAGCCGTGGCCGCCCGTCCGGAGGTGGTGGTCGAACCGCTGTCCCGGGCCGCCACCGGCACGGGACAGCGGGACCAGCTCCTGCTGCGCGGCCTCGGGTACCTGAGCGCGGAGCCGGAGGCCGCCGTCGTGCTGGACGACGTCGTCCCGGAGGCGGTGGTCTCCCCGGCCGGGGGAGCGGGAGCCGGCCCGGCGCGGCCGGGGGACGTCGGTGCCGGCTACCTGGCCGTCCGCGAGTACGGGCAGCGCCTGGTCCACGCCCTCGACGAGTTCACGGCCCAGGAGGAGGCCGGACGCCGCCTCCGCATCACCGAGGTGGTCACCGGAGCGCTGGAGATCGGGCCGGTGTGGGCGCGCCCGATCGGCAGGGCGGTGTCCGTGCTGTCCGTCGTCGCGGACGCGGACGGGACCTGGGACGCGGCTCCGGACGACGGTGAGCACGTCGCGGTGTCGGCCGACATGCCCCAGGCGGCGGCCTACCGGCAGGTCGCCGCAGTGCTGGGGACGCCGACCGCGCCCGACCCGCCGCCGATCGACTGGATGGGCCTGGCCGCCGACCTCGCGCCGGGCGGTGGTCGCGCCCGGGACGTCATCGAGCTCGGGGGCGAGCTGGTGGAGGAGATGCGGGATCTCGTGGATGCCGTTCCGGACCGACGTCACCCGATCGATTGACCCAGCGTTGATATACCTATACGCAGAGTGACGACATGCAAGATCGTCACTCTGTCGTGATCATCGATGCTTGCCTCGGAAGGGTGACGGGCAGCAATGTCCCCAGCGCGGTCCGTACCGAACGACGCTCTGTCCCCGCGCGTAAGTGACTGCCGCAGACCAGTCATTCATTGCTGAAGGAGACGTCATGACCAGCAACACGCAGCGTGGTTTCCGGTGGGGTCGCGGCTTCCGGTGGGGCTGCTGACCCACCTGTGAGGTCCGGGCTTCCCGCCCGCCTCCGCGCACGTCCCTGCGGGGCAGCCGGTCACCGACCGGCTGCCCCGCAGTCGTCCCGGGCGCCGGTGTGCCGACTCTGACCCGCACGAGTCAGGGAAGGGTCCCCCCAGCGCCCGCCGCTGTTAGCCTTCGCGCGCCCATCTTCCCAGGGAAACGCAGGTGACAGTGGCCGAGCAGGATGCCCGCGCGCCGCACCGGCGACCGGTGCTCACGAGTACGTGGGCACCCGGTTCGCTCGCCGTCGCGGCGGCCGTGCCGCTGAGTCTCCTCGTGCTGCCGGGAGGCCCGCAGACCCCGACGGCAGCCGGGGTCCTGGCCATGTTCCTGGCTTTCGTGGCCGCGGAGTACATCGCCCTGCACTTCGAGATCCGGCGGCACAGCTTCGACTGCTCGGCGGGCGAGGTGGCGTTCGTCATCGCGCTGGTCGAGATCGGCGGGGTGTGGACGGCGGTGGCCCGTGCCGCCGCCGTGACCGTCGTGCTCGTCGTCCAGCAGCTGCCCGCGGCCAAGATCCTCTTCAACGTCGCGGTCGCCGCCATCGAGGTGTGCGTCGCCGTGGCCGTGCTGCGTGTGCTGCCCGTCGGCGACATCGCCGAGCCGGCCACCTGGCTGTCCTACCTCCTGGCGATCGCGGCCGCCGACGTCGTCGGCGCGCTGCTCGTCATGGGCGCGATCACCGCCACCCACGGGAACCCGGGCCGCTCGGTGTGGACGGGCGTCTTCGCGCCGGTCGTCCTCGTGGGCCCGGTCGCCGTCCTGGCCGGCCTGTCCATCCTGCTGCTGGTGGACGCGACGGCCTGGTCGTGGCTGCTGATCGCCCCGCTGGCCGCGGCGCTGGTGCTGGTGTACCGGCGCTTCGCCACCGTCACCCGGGAGGGGCAGTCGCTCGAGCGCGTCTACGGGTTCGCCCGCCAGGTGGAGCAGGTGGCCGCCGACGAGGCCGGCACCATGCAGATCGTCCGCTCGCTGCGCGAGCTGCTCAACGCCGAACGGGTTGCGCTGTGGCTGCCCCCCTACCTCGACGAGCCGCCCCGCCTCGTGGTGGCCACCGAGAGCGGCGAGGCCTGGTACGACGGGCCGGGCGACCCCGACGACGTCTTCCGCAGGGCCGTCCTGGCCGCCGACGGCCCGATCCTGGTGTCCGCCGGGCGGGTCGACGAGCAGGAGGCCGCCGGCCTGGCCAGGCGTGGGGTCTCCGAGCTGCTCGCGGCGCCGCTGACGACGGCCGCGGGGGAGCCCGGCTACCTGGAGATCTGCGACCGCAGCAGCGACGTCGTCTCATTCGCCGACAGCGACCGTGCCGCGATGGATTCGATGCTGACCCACGTCAACGCCGCCATCCGGCACCAGCAGCTGCTCACCCAAATCCGCTACGACGCCGACCACGACCGGCTCACCGGCCTGCCGAACCGACAGCGGCTCGCCGCCGAGATCGACGACCTGCTCGCGGCGGACCCCGCCGGCGGCCGTGCCGGGCTCATCCTGGCCGCGCTGGGCAACTACACCGAGGTCACCGACACCCTCGGCCACGCGGCCAGCGACGAGCTCCTCCTGGTCACCGCGGGCCTGCTGCGCGAGCACGCACCGCCGCAGGCGCTGGTCGCCCGGATGGAGAGCGAGCGCTTCGCCGTCCTCCTGCCCGGGCTGTCCCTGGCCGCCACGGAGCGCGCCGCGCGCCGGCTGCGCGAGGCGGCCGCCACCCGCGTCCGCGTCGCCGGGCTGGACCTGGAGGTGACGCTCACCATCGGCGTCGCCTCGGCGCCGGTGCACGGCACCGACTCCGGCACGCTCATGCAGCGGGCCGACGTCGCCCTGCTCGCCGCGACCGACTCCGGCGGGGTGGCCAGCTACCACCCCGTCCTCGACCAGCAGAGCCTGCGCCGGCTGCAGCTGGGCACCGAGATCGAGCAGGCCATGGCCGACGGCCAGATCAGCGTGGTCTTCCAGCCGATCATCGACGCGCAGACCTCCGACATCGTCTCCGTCGAGACGCTCGTGCGCTGGGCGCACCCGCGGTACGGATCGATCCCGCCGGACGACTTCATCCACCTCGCCGAGCAGATCGGCCGCATCGGCGCGGTCACCGACCACGTCCTCGACCTGGCGCTGGCCCGCTGCCGGCGCTGGCTGGACCAGGACATCGCCCTCTCGGTGGCGGTCAACCTCTCCGTGCACTGCCTCACCGAGCCCGACCTGGTCGCCCGCGTGCGCGGCGCCCTGCAGCGGCACGGCGTCCCCGGCGAGCTGCTGACCCTGGAGCTGACCGAGGGCAGCGTCGTCGACGACTCGGTCCGCGACAGCACCGTGCTCGCCGACCTGCACGACCTGGGGCTCCGGCTGTCGATGGACGACTTCGGCACCGGCTACTCGTCGCTGTCCCAGCTGCGCCAGCTGCCCATCGACGAGGTCAAGATCGACAAGTCCTTCATCCTGGGCATGTCCACCAGCCAGGGGGAGGCCTTCATCGCCCGCTCGATCATCGAGCTGGCGCACAACCTCGGCTTGCGCGTGGTGGCCGAGGGCGTGGAGGACGAGATGACCCGCAACCTGCTGACGGAGATGGGTTGCGACAAGCTCCAGGGCTTCCTGGTCAGCCGGCCGCTGCCCGACGACCGGCTGGAGAACTGGCTGCTGGCCCGCACCGGCGTGCGGTCGGCGGCACCCGGGGCCGCCCACCGCCGGTTGTTCGTCCGCGGCTGAGGCGGCACGCGACGCGTGGGCACCCCCCTCGTGAACCGGGGAGCACCCGCGAGGTACAGTTTTCCCGGCTTCCGAGCACGCCCCTTTAGCTCAGTCGGCAGAGCGTCTCCATGGTAAGGAGAAGGTCTACGGTTCGATTCCGTAAAGGGGCTCTACAACAAGTAAGCTGACCAGCCGGTCCAGTCGCGAGACCGGGCCGCAGGTCGTCCCGGCGGTGTAGCTCAGCCTGGTAGAGCAAGCGGCTCATAATCGCTGTGTCACCGGTTCAAGTCCGGTCACCGCTACTCCCGACGGACCCCGCACGATGGGGTCCGTCGTCGTGTCGGCACCCGTGCCGGCACGACAGCAGGCCCGGTCCCGGGTCCTGTCCCACAAGGCTAGGAGCGCCCCATGGCAGCCACCGACGTCCGCCCGAAGATCACCCTGGCCTGCCAGGAGTGCAAGAACCGCAACTACATCACCCGCAAGAACCGTCGGAACGACCCCGACCGGCTCGAGCTGATGAAGTACTGCCCGCGCGAGCGCAAGCACACGCTGCACCGCGAGACCCGCTGATCACGGTCTGCGGCTGAGCGAGAGGGCGGGAGCATGGCGCTGGACCGGGAACTGGTCGGGCGCAGCTACCCGCCCTCTGCCGTCTACGAGGTCGGCCGGGCGAAGATCGCCGAGTTCGCCGCCGCGATCGGCGATCCCTCCCCGCTGTACCGCGATGCGGACGCCGCCCGGGCGGCCGGGCACCCCGACGTGATCGCACCGCCCACCTTCGCCATCGCGGTGAGCCTCGAGGCGGCGATGGTCGTCCTCCAGGACCCGGACGTGGCCATCGACTACGGCCGGGTGGTGCACGGCGAGCAGCGGTTCGCCCACCACCGCCCGATCCGGGCCGGGGACCGCCTGGTCGCGACGACGACCATCGACGCGGCCCGCACCGTCGCCGGGAACGACCTGCTGACCGCCCGCGTGGACCTGACCACCGAGGACGGCGAGGCGGTCTGCACGGCGACGTCGATGCTGGTGGCCAGGGCATGAGCGGGCCCGTGCGCCGCGCCGACGTCGTCGTCGGCACCGAGCTCCCGCAGCAGCTGTACCGGATCACCCGGGCCGATCTGGTCCGCTACGCCGGCGCCTCCGGCGACTTCAACCCGATCCACTGGAACGAGCGGGTGGCCACCACGGTCGGGCTGCCGGGGGTCATCGCCCACGGCATGTTCACCATGGCGCTGGCCGGGCGCGCGGTCACCGACTGGACGGGGGACCCGGCCGCTCTGGTCGAGTTCCAGGTCCGCTTCGGCCGGCCCGTCGTCGTCCCGGACGACGACGCGGGCGCCGAACTCACCGTGCGGGGCACGGTGGGCGCGCTGCTGGAGGACGGCCGGGTGCGCGTCGACCTCGCGGTGACCAGCGGGGGCGACAAGGTCCTCTCCCTCGCACGCGCCGTCGTCCGCCTGGCATGAGCCGCCCCTGGCGGAACGCCGCGCTCGCCGGGGCCGTCGCCCTGCTGCTCGGCGGCTGCACCTCCTTCGCCGACACGGTCACCGCACCGACCTCCGCGACGGCGTCCCCGGCACCGGCGCCGGCCGGCGACGACGCGTCCTGCGGCGAGCGCGCCCGGCCCGATCCCGATCGTCCGCGGATCGCGCTGGACTTCCGGCTGGCCGACGACCTGCGGACGGTGACCGGCACGCAGACCGTCTCCTTCACCCCCGACCTGCCGGTCGAGGAGCTGGTCTTCCGGCTGGTGCCCAACGGGCCCGACGTCTCGGCGGCGGGCTCCCGCCTGGTCGTCGACGCGGTCCGGGGTGACGACGTCGCCGGATCGGGCTACGAGCTGCTGGGCGCGTCCGACCCGGGCGGGGCCTACGTCGTCGAGCTGGACGAGCCGCTGGAGGCCGGGGAGACCACCGAGGTCGAACTGGACTTCACGCTCACGCTGGGCACGGGGGAGTTCGAACGGGTGGGGGCCGACGAGGGCGTCTCGTGGTGGGCCAGTGGCGCCCCGCTGCTCGCCTGGGAGCCCAGTGTCGGGTGGGCGCGCGACCCGTTCGTGCCGGTCTCCGGGGAGACGACCGTCAGCCCGGCGGCGGACACGACCGTGCGCGTCGAGGCACCCGCGGACCTCACGGTGCTGATGACCGGCGCGCAGGCCGAGCCGACCGCCGTCGACGGCGAGGAACGGCGCATCTGGACGTCCACCGAGCCGGTGGCCCGGGACGTCAGCGTCGCCGTCGGGCGGTTCACCACCGCGGAGGCGACGACGCCCGGCGGCGTGCGGGTGACCGCGGGCGCACTGCCGGAGGCCGAGCCCACCGCCGGGGAGCTGGCCGACGCGACCGTCGAGGCGATCGCGGACCTGGAGGAGTTCCTGGGCCCCTTCCCCTACGAGACGCTCACCGTGCCGCAGCTGCCCGACTACGGAGGCGGCATCGAGTATCCGAGCTCGATCCTGCAGGCCTCGCCCAGTCGCCAGGTGCTGGTGCACGAGGTGGCGCACATGTGGTTCTACGGGATGGTCGGCAACTCGCAGTTCCGCGACCCGTGGCTCGACGAGGCGTTCGCCACCTGGGCCGAGGCCGTGGTGAACCCGTCGTCCGCCGAGGACCTGGAGCCGGCCCTCGGCGTACGGGGTGACGTCGGCGTGGCCATGGACGAGGTCCGCACCCAGCAGCAGTACGTGGCCTACGTCTACGGCAAGGGCGGGGCGACGCTGATGGCGGCACGCGAGGCCGCCGGCGCCGACGGGTTCGACGCGGCGGTGCGCTGCTACGTCGACGCCACCGCCTGGGCGATCGCGACGCCCGACGACGTCGCCGACGCCCTGGCCGACCTCCCCGAGGCCCTCGAGGTGCTCGGAGAGGCCGGCGCCCTGGACGACTAGCGGCTAGTCCGCGCTGGTGAGCAGCCGCTGCATCCGGGTGACGCCCTCGACGAGGTCCTCGTCGCCCAGCGCGTAGGACATCCGCAGGTAGCCCGGGGTGCCGAAGGCCTCGCCCGGGACGACGGCCACCTCGGCCTGCTCCAGGATCAGCTCGGCCAGCTCGACGCTCGAGCCGGCGGTACGGCCACCGATCGACCGGCCGAGCAGCCCCTTGACCGACGGGTAGACGTAGAAGGCGCCCTGTGGCTCCGGGCAGGCGACCCCCGGGATCTCGCGGAGCATCGAGACGATCAGCTGCCGGCGCCGGTCGAAGGCCTCGCGCATGGTGGCCACGGCCGAGAGGTCGCCGGTCAGCGCGGCGATCGCCGCGGCCTGCGACACGTTGGCCACGTTCGAGGTGGCGTGCGACTGCAGGTTGGTCGCGGCCTTGACCACGTCGGCAGGCCCCACGATCCAGCCCACCCGCCAGCCGGTCATCGCGTAGGTCTTGGCCACCCCGTTCACCACGACGCAGCGGTCGGCCAGCTCGGGGACGAGCACGGGCATCGAGGGGGCCGTGGCCCCGCCGTAGGTGAGGTGCTCGTAGATCTCGTCGGTGAGCACCCAGAGGCCGGCGTCGAGCGCCCAGCGGCCGATCTCCTCGACCTGCTCGGCCGGGTACACCGCGCCCGTCGGGTTGGACGGGGAGCAGAACAGCAGCACCTTCGTGCGCGGGGTGCGGGCGGCCTCGAGCTGGGCCGCCGACACGAGGTAGCCGCTCTGCTCGTCGGCCACGACCGGCACCGGGACACCGCCGGCGAGCCGGATCGCCTCCGGGTAGGTGGTCCAGTAAGGCGCGGGCAGCAGCACCTCGTCACCCGGGTCGAGCATCGTGGCCAGCGCCTCGTACACCGCCTGCTTGCCGCCGTTGGTCACCAGCACCTGGGCGGGGGTGACCTGGAGGCCCGAGTCGCGGGCCGTCTTGGCGACGATCGCCTCCTTGAGCGCGGGCAGCCCGCCGGCCGGGGTGTAGCGGTGCATCGCCGGCTGGTGGGCGGCTGCGACGGCCGCCTCGACGATGTAGTCCGGCGTCGGGAAGTCCGGCTCGCCGGCACCGAAGCCGATCACCGGCTTGCCGGCCGCCTTGAGCGCCTTGGCCTTCGCGTCGACGGCGAGGGTCGCCGATTCGGCGATCCCCGCGATGCGACGGGAGATCCGCCGCTGGGCGGGCGGCAGCTCGGAGGACGGGGTGGACGAGTCCGGGGACACGGCGGTCATGCCCCCATCGTGTCAAAGGTCCGCCGCTCCGAGCGAGCCGTCTCCGTCGCAGTCCGGGGACGTTCGCTTCCGCGGCGCCCGGTCCCGTACACTGGCCGACCTGGGGCAGCTGACCCCGCCACCGGCGTGCCTCGGAACCTCTGCGAGGCCCCGCGCTGCCGTGGTGAGGCGGGCGGTCCCGGGCCCCGCCCAGGGGACTAGGGGTGTAGCTCAATTGGCAGAGCAGCGGTCTCCAAAACCGCAGGCTGCAGGTTCAAGTCCTGTCACCCCTGCCACCGCACGGCAGGTATCGACCGACCACCCGGTCGCTCACCCGAGCGACCGCCACCACGAGGCGAGCGAGGCGCAGTGAGCGACGAGAAGCCGGGACGCGAGGACGACCCTCGCGATGCCGAGCTCACCGACGAGCAGCTCGACCGCGAGACCCCGGGCGTCGACGACGCCGATGAGCTCGAGGCGGCCGAGGACGCGGTGGCCGCCGAGGCCTCGGCGGAGGAGGACAAGGTCGTCGCCGACCAGCCCCGGCGCCGCGGTGGACGGATCACCGCCGATGAGGACGACGACGAGCCGGCCGGCTCGCGCCATGCGGCGCGTTCCGCGTCCCGGCCCGCCGGCCGCGACGGCGAAGGCACCCGGTCGCGGGCCGCGGCCGAGCGCGCCCGCGCCGACGAGATCCGGCGGAAGCGCTCCATCGGCCGGTTCCTCCGCGAGGTCGTCGCCGAGCTGCGGAAGGTCATCTGGCCGGGGCGGCGCGAGCTGATCACCTACACGACCGTGGTCATCGTCTTCGTGGCGTTCATGGTCGCGCTGGTGGCCGGGATGGACCTGCTCTTCTCCCGAGGCGTGATCGCCGTCTTCGGCTGACCTCCGCCCGCGCCCGCACGCCATCCGACAAGGAAGAGACATCTGTGACCGACCCCCGTGAGCCCAACGACCTCGACAGCGCGGTCGAGGGCACCGACCTGGACGACGCCCGCTTCGAGCAGCGCGGCGCCGCCGACGTCGAGACCGGCGTGGGTGAGACCGGTGCCGCCGAGGGCTCCAGCGACACCGCCGCCATGGACCTCGACACCGAGGCCGCCGACGTGGTCCCGGAGATCGAGGGCGGTGACCCCGACACCCTCGCCGCCGACCCGGAGGCCGCGCCGGCGGAGAGTTCCGACGTCGCCGAGGAGGCCGACGAGGACCCGGCCGAGGCGATGAAGAAGGCGCTGCGGATCGCGCCCGGCGACTGGTACGTCGTGCACAGCTACGCCGGCTACGAGAACAAGGTGAAGACCAACCTCGAGGCGCGCATCCAGTCCCTCGACGTGGAGGACTACATCTACCAGATCGAGGTGCCCACCGAGGAGGTCACCGAGATCAAGAACGGCAAGCGCGCGCAGGTCAACCGCAAGGTGCTGCCGGGCTACCTCCTCGTGCGCATGGAGCTCAACGACGAGTCGTGGGGCGCCGTGCGCAACACCCCCGGGGTCACCGGGTTCGTCGGCGCCACGTCCAAGCCCTCGCCGCTGACCCTCGACGAGGTCGTCAAGATCCTCGTCCCGGCCACCGCCCCGCAGGCCGCCCGGACCACCGGCGGCGAGGCCGCTCCGGCCGCCGCCGCGCCGGCCGCGCTCGTCGACTTCGAGGTCGGCGAGTCCGTCACCGTCATGGACGGGCCGTTCGCGACCCTTCCCGCCACGATCAACGAGATCAACGCCGAGCAGCAGAAGCTGCAGGTGCTGGTCTCCATCTTCGGCCGCGAGACGCCCGTCGAGCTGTCGTTCAACCAGGTCAGCAAGTTGTAGGACCCCGGTGCCCCCCGGCCCTCGCTCCGCTCGGGCCGGGACCCTGCACCGGGGCCTTCCATCCACGTCCACGCACGCACGTCACCTAAGGAAACGGACATGCCCCCCAGGAAGCGGTTGACCGCGGTCATCAAGCTCCAGATCAAGGCCGGTGCGGCCACCCCCGCGCCGCCCGTGGGTCCGGCGCTCGGCCAGCACGGCGTCAACATCATGGAGTTCTGCAAGGCCTACAACGCCGCCACGGAGTCCCAGCGCGGCGACGTGGTCCCCGTCGAGATCTCGGTCTTCGAGGACCGCTCGTTCACCTTCGTCACCAAGACCCCGCCGGCGGCGCGCATGCTGCTCAAGGCCGCCGGTGTCGAGAAGGGTTCGGGCGAGCCGCACAAGACCAAGGTCGCCACGGTCACCCGTGACCAGGTCCGCGAGATCGCCACCACCAAGATGGTCGACCTCAACGCCAACGACCTGAACCAGGCCGAGAAGATCATCGCCGGCACCGCCCGCTCGATGGGCATCACGGTCACCGGCTGATCCCTGCACCACCGCTCCACCAGCACTCGTGGGAGGGCCACGCCTGGCCCGCGAACCACACGATCCCCGGCACCGACCGGGCGAGAGGAACCACCATGGCGAAGCACGGCAAGAAGTTCCGGTCCGCGGCCGAGAAGGTCGACCGGGACAACCTCTACAGCCCGCTCCAGGCCGCCGCACTGGCGAAGGAGACGTCGACGACGTCCTACGACGCCACCGTCGAGGTCGCGATGCGGCTGGGCGTCGACCCCCGCAAGGCCGACCAGATGGTCCGCGGCACGGTCAACCTGCCCCACGGCACCGGCAAGACCGCCCGCGTCATCGTCTTCGCGACCGGTGACAAGGCCGCCGAGGCCGAGGCCGCCGGCGCCGACGTCGTCGGCTCGGACGACCTGATCGAGAAGATCCAGGGCGGCTTCCTCGACTTCGACGCCGCGATCGCGACGCCGGACCAGATGGCCAAGGTCGGCCGGATCGCGCGCATCCTCGGCCCCCGTGGCCTGATGCCGAACCCGAAGACCGGCACGGTGACCCCCGACGTCACCAAGGCGGTCAACGACATCAAGGGCGGGAAGATCAACTTCCGCGTCGACAAGCAGGCCAACCTGCACCTGGTGATCGGCAAGGCGTCCTTCGACCAGGAGAAGCTGGTGGAGAACTACGCGGCCGCCCTCGACGAGGTGCTGCGGGCCAAGCCGTCCTCGGCCAAGGGGCGCTACGTCAAGAAGGTCACCATCTCCACGACGATGGGCCCGGGCATCCCGGTCGACCCGAACCGCACCCGCAACATGCTGGCGGACGAGCCCGCCCAGTAACAGAAGGACCTCGTCCTCCCCACCCTTCGCAAGCTCAGGGCGGGCCCCGGGACGAGGCCACGGAGGCCCCGCCACGCGCACGCGCGGCGGGGCCTCCGTGCGTCCGGCGACGTGGTCGCCGGGACGGTCATCGCAGGGCGGGCGGCGGTCCGGTGCGGGTATCGCGTACTCTTGCAGCCGTTCCCCCCAAGACCGTTGGTCGTCGCACGTCCGCGTGCGATCGAAGGTCCCGGAGTTCCGGGCGACCCGCGCAGGTGGACGGTTCGATCGACAGGCCCTCGCGCCTGCCTCTCGCCCCGTGCGCGCTGCGCCGGGGCGTTCCTCGTCTCCGGGGCGCCGATCGTCCGCGTTCGCGCGGCCGGCCAGCGGTCGCCCGACAGACGAGAGGAGGCCCATGCCCACGCAGGCGAAGGCCGCGGTGATCGACGAGATCACCGAGCGGTTCCAGAACTCGAGTGCGGCGGTGCTCACCGAGTACCGCGGGCTGACCGTGGCGCAGCTGACCGAGCTGCGCCGTTCCCTCGGTGCGGGCAGCACGTACGCCGTCGTCAAGAACACCCTGACGAAGCGGGCTGCGGACTCGGTCGGTTTCTCCGACCTCTCCCCGCTGCTCAACGGCCCGACCGCGATCGCCTTCATCGAGGGCGATCCGGTCGAGGGCGCCAAGGCTCTCCGCGACTTCGCGAAGGCCAACCCGCTGCTCGTCGTCAAGGGCGGCGTGGTCGACGGCCGCACGGTCGACGCCTCCGAGGTCACCCGCCTCGCCGACGTCGAGCCCCGTGAGGTCCTGCTGGCCAAGCTGGCCGGCGCGATGAAGGGCAACCTCACCAAGGCTGCCGGGCTGTTCCAGGCCCCGCTGTCGCAGGTCGCCCGCCTCGCCGCCGCGCTGCAGGAGAAGAAGGCCGCCGACGCTCCGGCTGCCGAGGCTCCTGCCGCTGACGACGCACCTGCTGCTGACACCACCCCCGAGACCGACGCTGCCGCCGCCGACGCGGCCAGCGACGACTGACCCAGAAGGAGATCGACATGGCCAAGCTTTCCAGCGCAGAGCTGCTCGACGCGTTCAAGGAGATGACCCTCCTCGAGCTGTCCGACTTCGTGAAGCAGTTCGAGGAGACCTTCGAGGTCACCGCTGCTGCTCCCGTGGCCGTCGCGGCTGCCGGCCCCGCCGGTGGCGGTGCCGCTCCCGAGGCCGCTGCCGAGCAGGACGAGTTCGACGTCATCCTCGAGGCTGCCGGCGACAAGAAGATCCAGGTCATCAAGGAGGTGCGCGGTCTGACGTCCCTCGGCCTCAAGGAGGCCAAGGACCTGGTCGACAACGCGCCGAAGCCGGTCCTGGAGAAGGTCGCCAAGGACGCCGCGGAGAAGGCCAAGGCTGCCCTCGAGGGCGCCGGCGCCACCGTCACCGTCAAGTGACCCCCACCCGGCGGTCCTGATCGCCGGGTAGCACCACTCGCACCGCACGGCAGGGGCCGTCCTCCTTCGGGAGGGCGGCCCCTGCTGCATCCCCCGGGAGAGGGAACGCGCCGCACCGCCGGAGGAAGTGCATGGAGATCCGGGTCACGTGAAAGGCGTGACACACGTAACCTCTGCGCTTCGCATTCGTTACCGACGAGTAGTCAGTGCGTGGACGGCACCCTCCGGATGCAGAGGGGGCCGTGCCGCTGCACTGTGCCGAAGCTCGTCGATGCGACGGGACGGGGACCGGCAGAAATGCCGAGCGGGAGGCGGGGATCGTGGGCGTCGCAGTCGAGGTCGAGGGTCTGTCGAAGTCGTTCGGCAGCCAGAACATCTGGAGCGACGTCACCCTCACCCTGCCGCCAGGGGAGATCTCCGTCCTGCTGGGCCCGTCCGGCACCGGCAAGTCCGTGTTCCTGAAGTCGCTGGTCGGCCTGCTCAAGCCCGAGCGCGGCTCGATCGTCATCAAGGACACCGACATCGTCCGGACCAGCGAGCACAAGCTCTACGAGATCCGGAAGCTCTTCGGGGTGCTGTTCCAGGACGGCGCCTTGTTCGGGTCGATGAACCTGTTCGACAACATCGCCTTCCCGCTGAGGGAGCACACGAAGAAGTCCGAGTCCGAGGTCAGGCGGATCGTCCTCGAGAAGATGGACATGGTCGGCCTGCAGGGCGCCGAGGGGAAGCTGCCCGGCGAGATCTCCGGCGGGATGCGCAAGCGTGCGGGCCTGGCCCGGGCCCTGGTGCTCGACCCCGAGATCATCCTCTTCGACGAGCCGGACTCCGGCCTGGACCCGGTCCGCGTGGCCTACCTCAACCAGCTGATCGTCGACCTGAACGCCCAGATCGACGCGACCTTCCTCATCGTCACCCACGACATCGGCACGGCGCGCACGGTGCCGGACAACCTGGGTCTGCTCTTCCGCAAGCACCTCGTGATGTTCGGCCCCCGCGAGCAGCTGCTCACCTCGCAGGAGCCGGTGGTCCGCCAGTTCCTCAACGGCCGCCGCGAGGGGCCCATCGGGATGAGCGAGGAGAAGGACGTCGCCCAGGTGGAGGCCGAGATGGCTGCCCTGGAGGCCCGCGGCGGCGACTCGCACAACGGCATCGGCCCGAAGGGCGCCAGCGGCGGCGAGGCCGTACCGCCGCAGCTGACCCCGTCCGAGGGGCTGCCCGAGCGTCGGGCCGAGCGGCGCCGGCAGGAGCGCGTGGCCCGCATGCTGCACGAGTTCGACGAGACCACGCAGGCCGCGATCCGCCAGTCGCTCCCCGAGGAGCTGCTGGCGCAGGCCGACGCCGGTGTCTTCGCGCCGACCCCGGGTCAGGGCGGTCGGCACTGGGCTCTCCAGGCCGACGCCACCGGCACGACCGCCACCGCCGTGCTGCCGAGGCCGGGCGGTGAGTCGTGAGCACCGGCGACGCGCCGAAGGCGCCCGGCCTCCTCGACGGGAAGTTCTCGCCCACCCGCCCGCTGGCCGCCAGCGGCAACCTGTTCGCCTTCGCGCTCGACGTCCTCAAGGCGCTGCCCAAGCGGCCGTTCCAGCTGCGCGAGTTCATCCAGCAGGCATGGTTCGTCGCGAGCGTGACGATCATCCCCACGGCGCTGGTGGCCATCCCCTTCGGCGCGGTCATCGCCTTGCAGCTGGGGTCGCTCACCCGGCAGCTGGGCGCGCAGTCCTTCACCGGCTCGGCCTCGGTCCTCGCCGTGCTGCGCGAGGCCAGCCCGATCGTCACGGCGCTGCTGATCGCCGGCGCGGGTGGCTCCGCCATCTGCGCCGACCTGGGGGCCCGCAAGATCCGCGACGAGATCGACGCGATGGAGGTGCTGGGCATCAGCCCGATCCAGCGCCTCGTCGTCCCGCGGGTGCTCGCCGCCATGCTGGTCGCGGTCCTGCTCAACGGGCTGGTCAGCGTCGTCGGCGTCGCGGGCGGCTACTTCTTCAACGTCGTGCTGCAGGGCGGGACACCCGGGGCCTACATGGCGTCCTTCAGCGCGCTGGCCCAGATCGAGGACTTCTGGGCCTCCGAGACGAAAGCACTCGTGTTCGGGCTCATCGCCGGGATCGTGGCGTCGTACAAGGGCCTCAACGCGGGAGGTGGCCCGAAGGGCGTCGGTGACGCGGTGAACCAGTCCGTCGTCATCACCTTCATCCTGCTCTTCGCGGTGAACCTCGTGATGACCGCGATCTACTTCCAGCTCGTCCCGCCGAAGGGGCAGTGATGGCACTCCTCTCCCCGGTGGACCGGGTCAAGGTGGGCCTGCGGCGGCTCAGGCGCGCGGGCAGGCGACCGCTGGAGACGCTCGACGACCTGGGCGACCAGCTCGGTTTCTACGGCCGGGCCCTGGCGTGGACCCCCCGCACGCTCCGGCGCTACAAGAAGGAGGTCATGCGGCTGCTGGCCGAGGTGACCTTCGGGACCGGGGCGCTGGCGGTCATCGGCGGGACGGTCGGGGTCATCGCGGCGCTCTCCTTCTTCACCGGCTCCGCCGTCGGCCTGCAGGGCTACGCGGCCCTCGACCAGCTGGGCACCGCGGCCTTCACCGGCTTCCTGTCGGCCTACTTCAACACCCGCGAGATCGCGCCGCTGGTCGCCGGCGTCGCGCTCTCGGCGACGGTCGGCTGCGGGTTCACCGCACAGATCGGCGCCATGCGCATCAACGAGGAGATCGACGCCCTCGAGGTCATGGGTGTGCCCTCGCTGCCGTTCCTCGTGACCACCCGCATCATCGCCGGCTTCATCGCCGTCATCCCGCTCTACGTCCTGGGCCTGCTGACCAGCTACTTCGCCACCCGCACCATCGTCACGCAGGCGTACGGGCAGTCCACGGGGACCTACGACCACTACTTCAACCTGTTCCTCCCCCCGGAGGACGTGCTGTGGTCGTTCCTCAAGGTGCTGGTGTTCGCCGTGGTGGTCATCCTGACCCACTGCTACTACGGCTACCGGGCCAGCGGCGGCCCGTCGGGCGTCGGCATGGCGGTCGGCCGGGCGGTGCGCTTCTCCATCGTGGCGATCAACGTCATCGACCTCTTCCTGTCCCTGGCCATCTGGGGCTCGACCACGACCGTCCGGATCGCGGGGTGACGCCGTGATTAGCAGCCGAGCCGAGGTCATCCGCACCCGCCTGCAGGGCGTGGCGTTCCTCGTCGTCCTCGCGCTCCTCCTCGGTCTGGCCGTGGCGCAGTACAACAAGGCCTTCGCCGACGTCGCCCGGGTGACGCTGGAGGCCGACACAGCGGGCAACCAGCTCCAGGAGGCCTCCGACGTCAAGGTGCGCGGCGTCATCGTCGGCGAGGTGCGGGACGTGCGGGCCAGCGTGGACGGCGCCGTCATCGAGCTCGCCCTCGACCCCGGGCACCTCGAGCAGATCCCCGCCGACGTGACCGCGCGGCTGCTCCCCAAGACCCTCTTCGGCGAGCGGTTCGTGTCCCTCGAGCTGCCGGAGAACCCGAGCGCGGAGCGACTGGCCGACGGCGACGTCATCGGCCAGGACCGCACCAGCAACGCCATCGAGCTGCAGCGGGTCATCGACGACACCCTGCCCCTGCTGCAGGCGGTGGCGCCGGAGGACCTCGCCTTCACCCTGGGCGCGGTCGCCGACGCCCTCCGCGGCCGCGGTGACGAGCTCGGTGCGAACCTGGCCGCGACCGGCGAGTACATCGGGCAGATCAACACCGTGCTACCCGAGCTGCAGGCCGACATCTCGGGCCTCGCGGACTTCGCCGAGACCTACGAGAGCGCCGCCGACGACCTGCTCGCCGTCCTGGACGACCTCGCCGTCACCAACTCCACCGTGGTCGACCAGGCCGAGCAGCTGCGCCGGACCTTCACGGTCGGCACCAGCTCCTCCAACGTGACCGCGGGCTTCCTCGAGCGCAACGAGCGCAGCCTCATCTCGCTGGCGGAGACCTCGCGGCCGGTGCTCGGGCTGTTCGCCGAGTACTCGCCCATCTACCCGTGCCTGCTCGACGGGCTCGCCGAGTCGGTCCCGCGCATCGGCGAGACCTTCGGCACCGACGGGGACCCGGCGCTGAACCTGAACATCGTGTTCACCCTGCCGCCGCGGAACCCCTACGTGCCGGGTGACCAGCCGATCTACGCCGACACGGCGGCCCCGGACTGCCGTGGGCTGGACGACATCGACGGGGAGATCGCCCAGGCGCAGGCGGGCGAGTACTACTGCCCGTACCCGCCCCTCGACGGCGTCGAGTCCCCGGAGAGCGAGATGCGCGACGAGCCGGCCTGCTACGAGGGCGGGGCCGACGACGGCGGCAACCCGGACAACGTGCCGGGCGCGGCGCAGCGGGGGCAGTCGCTGCCCGACGTGCTCGCCGGCTCGACCGCAGAGCTGGACTTCGTGCGCAGCATCCTGGCGTACCAGACGGGGGAGGAGCCCGGTGAGGTGTCCGACCTGGCTGCTGCGACCCTGGCGCCGGTCCTGCGGGGGAAGAACGTGATGTTCCGATGAAGGGCCAGCTGAGGGGCCTGGCCGCCCCCCTGACCAAGCTGGTGGCCTTCGCGCTGGTGACCGTGTTGGCGGCCTACGTCCTCATCACGACCATCACGAATGCCGGCTACGGGGAGCAGCTGACCTACCGGGCCCAGTTCACCGATGTCGCCGGGCTGGTCGAGGGCGACGAGGTGCGCATCGCCGGTGTCCGCGTCGGCCAGGTGGTGGGCATCGGGGTGGCGGAGGGGACGGACCGTCCGGTCGCCGAGGTGGAACTGGAGGTCGGCGAGTCGGTGCCGCTCCCGCGGAGCGTCGAGGCGACCATCCGCTTCCGCAACCTGGTGGGCCAGCGGTACATCGCGCTCACCGAGGGCGAGGGAGCCGGTGGCGAGACCCTCGCCGCGGGAGCGGTGATCCCGCTGGCACGGACGACCAACGCCCTCGACCTCACGATCCTGTTCGGCGGCTTCCAGCCGCTGCTGCAGGCGCTCTCGCCGGAAGACGTGAACCGGGTCTCGTTCGAGATCATCCAGGTGTTCCAGGGCGAGGGGGCAACCGTGGAGAGCCTGCTCGGGCACGTGGGGTCGTTGACCAGCAGCCTGGCCGACCGTGACCAGGTCATCGGCAGCGTGATCGACAACCTGAGCACCGTGATGGGGACTCTCGCCGCGCGGGACGAGCAGCTGTCCGGCCTGGTGGTCAGCCTCCAGCAGTTCGTGACCGGCCTGGCCGGCGACCGCGAGGTCATCTTCGACTCGCTCGCCGCGATCGACGAGCTGGCGGTCACCACCAGCGGCTTCCTGGAGGACGCGCGGGCACCGCTGACCGCCGACATCCAGGCGCTGGACGACCTGTCGCGCAACCTCGGCGACACCGGCGACGTGGTCGAGCGGTTCCTGCAGACGGTGCCGGCCAAGCTCGACCTCACGACGCGGACCGCCATCAACGGCAGCTGGTTCAACTTCTTCCTGTGTCGCGCCGGGGGCACCGTCACGCTGCCCGCCACGCCGCTCGGCGGGGCGCCGGTGGCCCAGACGTTCGAGTTCGAGAGCGGTGCGGAGGGGTGCAGCTGATGGCGCGCCGGTCCACGAACTTCCGAGACCGCAACCCGGTGATCGTCGGTGCGGTGAGCCTCGCCGTGGTCACTGCCGTCGTGCTCCTCGCCTTCAACGCGCAGTCGCTGCCCCTGATCGGTGGGGGGACGGTCTACAAGGCGCAGTTCTCCGAGGCCGCCGGCCTGCAGGCCGACGACCCGGTGCGCGTCGCCGGGGTCAAGGTCGGCAACGTCGAGAGCCTCGCGCTCGAGGACGGGGCGGTGACCGTCGAGTTCCGGGTTAAGGACGCGTTCGTCGGGGACCGGTCGGAGGCGGCGATCAAGATCGAGACCGTGCTCGGTGCCAAGTACGTGGCGCTGGTCCCCCGGGGGGCCGAGGAGCTGGACCCCGACGACCGCATCCCCCTGGAACGGACGGCGTCGCCCTACGACGTCGTCGAGGCCTTCGCCGACCTCTCGACGACGGTGCAGGACATCGACACCGCTCAGCTCGCGACCAGCTTCGAGGTGCTGGCCGACACCTTCGCGGAGACGCCCGAGGAGGTGCAGACCTCGCTCGAGGGCCTGGCCCGCCTCTCGGACACCATCGCCTCGCGGGATGCGGAGCTGCGCGAGCTCCTGTCGGCGACCCGCCAGGTCACCGAGGTGCTCGCCGACCGCAACGGCGAATTCACCAGGCTGATCCTCGACTCGAACACGCTGCTCGCCGAGGTGCAGGAGCGGCGCGAGCTCATCGACTCCGTCCTGGAGAGCACCCAGCAGCTGGCCGGGCAGCTCTCCGGCCTGGTGGAGGACAACCGGGAGGTGCTGACCCCGGCGCTGCAGCAGCTCTCGCGGGTCACGGACATCCTGTCGCGCAACCGGGCCGCCCTGGCCGAGACGGTGAAGGAGCTGGCGCCCTTCGTCCGGGTGTTTACGAACACCCTCGGCAACGGCCGCTGGTTCGACAGCTTCGTCAACGACCTCATCCCCACCGTCGTCGGCGCAGCGGTCTGCGGTGCGACCGGCACCCCGGTGACCGGCTGCACGCCGACCGAGGGAGGCCGGTGATGAGCGGCAGCCTGCAGCGAGCCGTCGCCCTGACGGCGGCGCTCGTGCTCCTGGTCGCGGTGGGATGGACCATCCTGCGCCCGGCCGGTCAGTACCGGGTGACGGCCTGGTTCGACGAGACGGTCGGCCTGTACCCCGGTTCGGACGTCCGGGTGCTCGGCATCGCCATCGGGACGATCGACGACGTGGTGCCCCTGGGCGACAAGGTCCGCGTCGAGATGAGCATCGACGAGGACTACGACGTCCCCGCCGACGCGAACGCGATCATCCTGGCGCCCTCGCTGGTCTCCGACCGCTACGTGCAGCTGGCCCCGGTCTACGACGGTGGGCCGACGATGGAGGACGGCGCCGACATCCCCTTGGACCGGACCGCCATCCCGGTGGAGCTCGACGCGGTGTACGGCGCACTCGACGAGCTGTCGGCGGCACTGGGCCCCAGCGGAGGCAACGCGAACGGTGCACTGTCCGACCTCCTCGACGTCGGGGCGGCGAACCTGGAAGGCAACGGTGACGAGCTGAACCGCACCCTCACCGGGTTCTCGCGGGCGGTGGAGACGCTCGCCGAGAACCGCGACGACCTGTTCGGCTCCCTGGACAACCTGCAGACGTTCACGAGCGCGCTGGCCACGATCGACGCGCAGGTGGGCCAGTTCAACGGCAACATGGCCGCGGTCGCCGATCTGCTCGAGGGCGAGCGGGCGGACCTCCAGGAGGCGGTGGCGCTGCTCAGCGACGCGCTGGGTGACGTGGCCGGCTTCGTGCGCGACAACACCACGTTGCTGACCACCAACGTGGACCGGCTGGCGGACGTGACCCTGGTGCTGGTGCAGCAGCGCGCGAAGCTCGCCGAGGTGCTCGACGTGGCGCCTGCGGCGCTGAGCAACCTCGCTCGCGCCTACAACCCCGACTACGGCACGCTCGACACGCGGGACAACGGGCTCGGCTCGCTCAACGCCGAGGTGGTCGTGTGTGGGTTGCTCGCCCAGACCGGCCGGATCCAGCTCGAGCTGCCGTTGCCGCTCCCCGACCTCACGGGCCCGCTGCGCGACACGGTCCAGGACGTCTGTTCGCGCCTGCTCTCCGGTGACGCCGATGCCGACGGCAGCGTCGACGACCTGAACGGCAACGGCGTCCCGGACTACGAGGAGCTGCGCGAGGCCCTCCTCGGTGGACGCGGTGGGGGCGGCAGCGTGCTGCCCGGGCTCCCGCCGGTCCTCCCGGTGGGTGCCCCGTGAACCGCCGACTGCACCGGGTCGGTGCACTGGCGGCCGGTGTCTTGCTGCTCGGCGGCTGCGGCTTCCGCGGCGCGTACTCGGTGAGCCTCCCGGGAGGTGCCGACCTCGGCGACGACCCGTACACGGTGGAGGTCGAGTTCCTCGACGTCCTCGACCTCGTGCCCCAGTCCGGCGTGCGCGTCGCCGACGTGCCGGTGGGGCGGGTGGACGCCATCGAGCTCGACGAGGAGAACTGGACGGCGGTCGTCACGATCGAGGTCAACGGCGACGTCGACCTCCCGGCCAACGCGGTCGCGGCGATCCAGCAGTCCTCGCTCCTCGGTGAGAAGTACGTGGAGCTGGCCGCCCCGGGGAACGCGGAGCCGGAGGGGCGCCTGGACGACGGGTCGCGCATCCCGCTGGACCGCACGAACCGCAACGTCGAGGTCGAGGAACTCCTCGGTGCCCTGTCCCTGGTGCTCAACGGCGGCGGTCTCACCCAGCTCCAGACGATCAACCGCGAGCTCGGCGAGGCGCTGGCAGGACGCGAAGCCGAGATCAAGGACACCCTGGACCAGCTCGACACCTTCATAGGTGGCCTGGACGAGCAGAGGGCCGAGATCAACCGTGCTCTCGACCGCGCCGACGAGCTCTCGGCGTCATTGGCCGAGCGCACGGCCACCATCGAGACGGCCCTGGACACCATCGGCCCCGGGCTGGACGTCATCAACGAGCAGCGGGGTCTGCTCGTGTCGATGCTCGAAGGCCTTGCCCGCCTCGGTGACGTCGGCACGCGGATCATCAACGCGTCGGCGGCCAACACGATCGAGGACCTCGAGCTCCTGCAGCCGATCCTCACCCAGCTCGCCGCGGCCGGCCCCGACCTCGCGAACTCGCTGGAGCTGCTGCTGACCTACCCGTTCCCCGACAGCTCCTTGTCGGCGCTGAACTACCGGCAGGCGCAGTCCGGTGGCGTGGCGCTGTTCACCAACATGACCGCGACGGTGGACCTGGACCTCACCCAGCTGCTGTGCCGGTACGTCGTCGACCAGAGCGGCGCGCTCCGGGAACTCCCGCTGACGGAGGCCCTCAGCCAGGGCAGGTGCGGCGTCGACGCCGGCACGGGCCAGGCGGCTGGAGGTGGCGGGACGTCCACGGCCGGAGGCGGGGGTACGCCCGCCGCCCCGTCGCCGCAGGGTGGGCTGCCCGGGCTCGGCGACATCCCCGGGCAGCTCCTGGAGCAGCTGCCGCTGGATGACCGGTCAGCCGGCCTGCCAGGTCTTCCCCTGGTCTCGGAGGTGGGACCGTGATCGCCCGCGCGACCAAGCTCAAGCTGCTGGCGTTCGCCGCCCTCGCCGTCGTGGGGATGGCCTACCTGGGCTTCACGTACGTCGGCCTGGACCGCGTCCTGTTCGGGGGCAGCTACGAGGTGGCGGCCGACTTCGAGAACTCCGGGGGCATCTTCGTCAACGCCGAGGTGACCTACCGGGGCGTCGCCGTCGGCCGGGTCACCGACATGGAGGTGGTGGAGGACGGCGTCCGCGTGGTGCTCCGCATCGATCCGGACGCCGAGCCGATCCCCGCCGACACGGAGGCTGCGGTCGCCACCCGCAGCGCGGTGGGGGAGCAGTACGTCATCCTCCGCCCCACCAGCGAGGGGGAGCCCTACCTGGACGACGGCGCGGTCATCCCGATGGAACGGACCAGCACCCCCGTCCCGGTGGAGCAGATGCTGCTCAACCTCGACGAGCTGGTCGGCTCGATCGACCAGGAGAACCTCCGGATCGTGATCGAGGAGCTCGGGCGGGCCTTCCAGGGCGCCGGGGACGACCTCGGGCGCCTGATCGACAACGGGAACCTGCTGCTCGCCCGGGCCACGGAGTCCCTCCCGCAGACCCTGGAGCTGATCACCGACGGCCAGACCGTGCTGGACACGCAGCGGGACAGCCGCTCGGCGATCCGCGCCTGGGCCGCCGACCTGCGGCTGATCACCGACACCCTGGTCGACATGGACCCGGACCTGCGCGAGATCGTGGTCAACGCGCCCGATGCCGGGGAGGCCCTCCAGACCCTCGTCGACGACGCCGGCCCCGGCCTCGGGTCGCTGGTCCGCAACCTCGACATCCTCAACGGGGTGATGATCCCGCGGCTCGACGGCGTGCAGCAGATGCTGGTCACCTACCCCGACGCGGTGACCGGCGGGTTCACCGTCGTCCGCCGCGACGAGGACGGCGTCCTGCGCTCCCACTTCGGCTTCGTGCTGAACGCGGGGGAGCCGCACGCCTGCACCACCGGCTACGTCCAGAGCGCGACCACCCCCACGCAAGGGGCGGTCGCTGCCGTGGACACCGACGCCGTGGGCTGCGGCGTGATCAACGGCGTCGACCCCGCACCCGGGGACGGCTACGACGAGACCGGGTCGAACATCCGCGGCGAGCAGAACATCGGCCGGGACGGCGGACAGGCCGCGAGCCCCGAGTCGGGTCAGGCCGACGGGGGAGGGCTCCCCGCGCCCCCTGCGCCGCTCGCCCCGATCACCGACCTCCTGGGCGGACTGCTCCAGGCCACTCCCTTCTCCAGCATCGAGGGGTGACCGGCATGCCGAAGGCCGACACCGATCACGGTCGAGGAGGATCACCCGGGTGACGAGCGATGAGCGGCCCAGCGTGCGGGCCGAGAAGGAGGCGACGTCCCCGGCTGCCGGGGACGGAGCCGCCGGTGCGCCGGGCGAGGAGATCGCCGGGCGGACAGCGGCGGACGGCCACCGGACCGGCGACGCGGGAGACGCCGGCGAGCAGGGCGCCGATCGCGAGCCGCTGGTGGACGGGCGGCGGTTCCGGCTGTCCGTCCCGGTGCTGCCCGCACTCGCGACCCTGCTGGTGCTGCTCTCAGCCGGGGTGGCGTTCCTCTGGTTCACCCGTCCCGGGGATTCGGCGGTCCGCACCGGCGACTACGCGGAGGCGCTCCAGGCGGCCCGGTCCGGCGTCGTGGACCTCACGTCCTTCGACTACCTGACCCTCGACGACGACATCGAGCAGATCAGGCGGGTCGCCACCGGGGATCTCCGCGACGCGTCGGTGGCCGAGCTCGAGGACCGGCGCCAGGAGATCGCCGACCTGGAGGCCGTCGTCAACACCGAGATCATCGGGGCGGGCGTCACCCGGGCCGACGCCGACGATGCGACCGTCCTGCTGGTGATCCAGGCGACGCAGGAGAGCGCGGCCAGCCAGCAGGTGCAGATCTCGCGGTACCGGCTCGAGGTGAACCTCGAGAAGCCGGGCGATCGATGGCTGCTGTCCGGCATCACGGGAACGGGGTCGGCCGGCGATGAGTGACGGTCACGAGAACCGCGCCCCCGACGAGCGCCCACGGCCCTCGCCCCGGGCCCGTCCCGCGGCTCCGCGCCCCAGCCCCCGGCCCCGTGTCGCCGGCAGCCGCCGGGAACGCGAGGAAGCCGTGGACCCGGCGACCCGGCCGGCGACGGCGGAGGTCCCGACCACCGCGGGCGCATCGGTCCCGGAGCAGGAGGGGGCGGGTACCGCCGCTCCGGCGCGGGCGCGCACTCGGCGCACCTCGTCGTCCGCGGGCGCGCGTGCCGCCGCGGCTCCCGGCGCAGGCGTCCGGCGCCGCGTCCCGGCCGCCGCGCTGGTCCTGGCGCTCCTCTGCGTGCTCGCCGCCGCCGGCGGGGGTGTGTTGCTCTGGCAGCGGCTGCACCCGTCCCACGTCGACCCGGAGATCTTCGCTGCCGCCCGCGACGGCATCCAGGCCGTCTACGCCTACGACTACGAGGACTCTGAGGGCAGCGTGCAGGGCAAGCTGGACGCCCTCACGGGTGATCTGCGCGAGCAGTACGAGCGGGACCTCACCGAGGGCGGCATCATCAGCTCCTACGAGCAGGTGTCGGCGACGACCCGCTACGAGGTGCTCGACATCGGCCTGCAGCAGGTCGACGAGTCCCAGGACTCCGCGACGGTGGTCGTCTTCGGTCAGTACGTCCTGGAATCGGTCAACAGCGGTACCCAGCCGGCCCCCGAAGGGTCGGAGTGCCAGGTGACGCCCGAGGGGGCCCAGTCCTGCGTGCAGACGGTCCGGGTGACGCTGGTCGACGTCGACGGCGACTGGAAGATCAGCGAACTCACGGTGCTCACCACGAGCTGAAAGAGGACCCCCTCGCCCCCCACTGCTCGCACGCTCGCGGCGGGCCCCTGCGAGGGGGCCTTCCGCCGCTGGTCGGCGTGGCGGTCGGAGGCTGCCCGGGCGGCTGGCATCATGGGCGCACCGCCCCGGTTCGCGGACCGTGTCGCGCCTGGTTGTGGCGCCGGTCGCACCGGTACCCCTGGCGTGGACATCACGCAACAGCAGGGGTAGGGTCTCCTGTTGCGCTGCCCTCTGACTGCCTGCCCGCTGAGACGGGTCACGACGGGTGCCCGGAACCCACACCGGTGCCTCCCTCGCCGACCGTCGATCCGGGTGTTCGCGGCCGTCGCGGACAGCCTCGCCATCACCGACGACGACCCAGGACGACCCGCACCCACCGCCCGCACGTCGTGAGGTCCTTGGAAGGACGCATCTTGGCAGGCTCTCGCCCCACCAGCATCAACCCCAGCACCACCGAGTCCGGCACCACCAGCACGGCCCCCGCACCGCAGGACGGCCCCCGCACCGGCGAGGCCGACCAGCAGAAGATCCCCGGCGCCCCGCTGCGCGTCTCGTTCGCCAAGATCTCCGAGCCGCTCGCGGTCCCGGACCTGCTGGCCCTGCAGACGACCTCCTTCGACTGGCTGATCGGCAGCCCCGAGTGGCGCGAGACGCTCTCCCCCGAGGAGCAGGCGGCCGCCGTCGGCGGCCTGGCCGAGATCCTCGAGGAGATCTCGCCGATCGAGGACTTCAGCGGCTCCATGTCGCTGTCCTTCTCCAACCCGCGCTTCGAGGACGTCAAGGCGTCCCTCGAGGAGTGCAAGGACAAGGACATGACCTACGCGGCGCCGCTGTTCGTCACCGCCGAGTTCATGAACAACACCACCGGCGAGATCAAGAGCCAGACGGTGTTCATGGGTGACTTCCCGATCATGACGAGCAAGGGCACGTTCGTCATCAACGGGACCGAGCGCGTCGTCGTCTCCCAGCTCGTCCGCAGCCCCGGCGTCTACTTCGACAAGTCGCTGGACAAGACGTCGGACAAGGACGTCTTCAGCGCCAAGGTGATCCCCAGCCGCGGTGCGTGGCTGGAGTTCGACGTCGACAAGCGCGACACCGTCGGCGTCCGCATCGACCGCAAGCGCCGTCAGCCGGTCACCGTGCTGCTCAAGGCGCTCGGCTGGGGCGAGGACCGCATCCGCGAGCACTTCCAGTGGTCGCCCACGGTGCTGGCCACGCTGGAGAAGGACCACATCGCCGGGCAGGACGAGGCGCTGCTGGACATCTACCGCAAGCTGCGTCCGGGCGAGCCGCCGACGCGCGAGTCGGCCCAGGCGCTGCTGGAGAACCTCTTCTTCAACCCGAAGCGCTACGACCTCGCGAAGGTCGGCCGCTACAAGGTCAACAAGAAGCTGGGCGTCTCGGTGGCCCAGGGCACGCAGACGCTGACCGAGGACGACATCGTCGCCACCATCGAGTACGTCGTGCGCCTGCACGCCGGCGAGCCCGATCACGGCACCGACGACATCGACCACTTCGGCAACCGTCGCCTGCGCACCGTCGGGGAGCTGATCCAGAACCAGATCCGGGTCGGCCTCTCCCGCATGGAGCGCGTGGTCCGCGAGCGGATGACGACCCAGGACGTCGAGGCGATCACGCCGCAGACCCTGATCAACATCCGCCCGGTCGTCGCCTCCATCAAGGAGTTCTTCGGCACCAGCCAGCTGTCGCAGTTCATGGACCAGACCAACCCGCTCGCGGGCCTGACCCACAAGCGCCGCCTGTCGGCGCTGGGCCCCGGCGGTCTGTCCCGTGAGCGCGCCGGCATGGAGGTCCGCGACGTCCACCCGAGCCACTACGGCCGGATGTGCCCGATCGAGACGCCGGAAGGCCCGAACATCGGCCTGATCGGCTCGCTGTCCTCGTTCGGCCGGGTCAACGCCTTCGGCTTCATCGAGACGCCGTACCGCAAGGTCGAGAACGGCCAGGTCACCACCCAGATCGACTACCTGACCGCCGACGAGGAGGACCGCTTCGTCGTCGCGCAGGCCAACAGCCCGCTCGACGCGCAGGGTCGCCTCGCCGAGGAGCGCGTCCTGGTCCGCACCAAGGGCGGTGAGGTCGACTACCTCGCCCCCGAGAACGTGGACTACATGGACGTCTCGCCGCGGCAGATGACCTCGGTCGCGACGGCGATGATCCCGTTCCTCGAGCACGACGACGCCAACCGCGCGCTCATGGGCGCCAACATGCAGCGCCAGGCCGTCCCGCTGCTCCGCTCGGAGGCCCCGCTCGTGGGCACCGGCATGGAGCTGCGTGCCGCGGTCGACGCCGGCGACGTCGTCGTGGCGGAGAAGGCCGGTGTGGTCGAGGACTCCACCGCCGACTACGTGACGGTCATGGCCGACGACGGCACCCGTCAGACCTACCGGCTGCTGAAGTTCCAGCGCTCGAACCAGGGCACCTCGATCAACCAGAACCCCGTCGTGGACGAGGGCCAGCGCGTCGAGGTCGGCCAGGTCATCGCCGACGGTCCCTGCACCGACCAGGGCGAGATGGCGCTGGGCAAGAACCTGCTCGTCGCCTTCATGCCGTGGGAGGGCCACAACTACGAGGACGCGATCATCCTGTCGCAGCGCCTCGTGCAGGACGACGTCCTGTCCTCGATCCACATCGAGGAGTTCGAGGTCGACGCCCGCGACACCAAGCTCGGTGCCGAGGAGATCACCCGGGACATCCCGAACGTCTCCGAGGAGGTCCTCGCCGACCTCGACGAGCGCGGCATCATCCGCATCGGTGCCGAGGTCGTCCCCGGCGACATCCTCGTCGGCAAGGTCACGCCCAAGGGCGAGACCGAGCTGACCCCCGAGGAGCGGCTGCTGCGCGCGATCTTCGGCGAGAAGGCGCGCGAGGTCCGCGACACGTCGCTCAAGGTGAAGCACGGTGAGTCCGGCAAGGTCATCGGCGTCCGCGTGTTCTCCCGCGAGGACGGCGACGAGCTGCCCGCCGGCGTCAACGAGCTGATCCGGGTCTACGTCGCCCAGATGCGCAAGATCTCCGACGGCGACAAGCTCGCCGGACGCCACGGCAACAAGGGCGTCATCTCGAAGATCCTGCCGCAGGAGGACATGCCGTTCCTCGAGGACGGCACCCCGGTCGACATCGTCCTGAACCCGCTGGGTGTGCCCGGCCGCATGAACGTCGGCCAGGTCCTGGAGATGCACCTCGGGTGGATCGCCAAGCAGGGCTGGCAGGTCGAGGGCACGCCGGACTGGGCGGCCAACCTGCCCGAGGCGGCGAAGTCGGCCGCGCCGGGCACGCGTACCGCGACGCCGGTGTTCGACGGCGCCAAGGAGGACGAGCTCATCGGCCTCCTCGGCTCCACGACGCCGAACCGTGACGGGAACCGGATGGTCAAGGAGACCGGCAAGGCGCGGCTGTTCGACGGCCGCTCCGGGGAGCCCTTCCCCGAGCCGATCGCGGTGGGCTACGTCTACATCCTGAAGCTGCTCCACCTGGTGGACGACAAGATCCACGCCCGGTCGACCGGCCCCTACTCGATGATCACCCAGCAGCCGCTGGGCGGTAAGGCGCAGTTCGGTGGCCAGCGCTTCGGCGAGATGGAGTGCTGGGCGATGCAGGCCTACGGCGCGGCCTACGCGCTGCAGGAGCTGCTCACCATCAAGTCCGACGACATCCTCGGCCGCGTCAAGGTGTACGAGGCGATCGTCAAGGGCGAGAACATCCCCGAGCCGGGCATCCCCGAGTCGTTCAAGGTGTTGCTCAAGGAGCTGCAGTCGCTCTGCCTCAACGTGGAGGTCCTCTCCAGCGACGGCAACGCGATCGAGCTGCGCGACACCGACGACGAGGTCTTCCGGGCCGCGGAGGAGCTGGGCATCGACCTCAGCCGTCGCGAGCCGTCGTCCGTCGAAGACGTCTGATCGGCAGTCGGCCGGCCCTGAGCGATCAGGGCCGGCCGGCCACCCACTCCTAGTCATAGAAGCGAAGCACTAGCCCCTGAAAGGGGTCACACCTTGCTCGACGTCAACTTCTTCGACGAGCTCCGCATCGGGCTGGCCACCGGCGACGACATCCGCCAGTGGAGCCACGGTGAGGTGAAGAAGCCCGAGACCATCAACTACCGCACCCTCCGCCCGGAGAAGGACGGTCTCTTCTGCGAGAAGATCTTCGGTCCCACCCGGGACTGGGAGTGCTACTGCGGCAAGTACAAGCGGGTCCGGTTCAAGGGCATCATCTGCGAGCGCTGCGGCGTCGAGGTCACCCGCGCCAAGGTGCGTCGTGAGCGGATGGGCCACATCGAGCTGGCCGCGCCGGTCACCCACATCTGGTTCTTCAAGGGCGTCCCCTCGCGCCTGGGCTACCTGCTCGACCTGGCGCCCAAGGACCTCGAGAAGATCATCTACTTCGCGGCCTACATGATCACCTCGGTCGACGACGAGGCGCGGCACCGCGACCTCCCGACCATCGAGGCCGAGATCAGCGCCGAGAAGTCCAACCTCGAGGGCCAGCGCGACGCCAACGTCGAGGCCCGTCAGCAGAAGCTCGAGGCCGACCTGGCCGAGCTCGAGGCGGAGGGCGCCAAGTCCGACGTCCGACGCAAGGTGCGCGAGGGCGGCGAGCGCGAGATGCGCCAGCTGCGCGACCGCTCGCAGCGGGAGATCGACCGCCTCGACGAGGTGATGGACACCTTCCGCAAGCTCGAGGTCAAGCAGCTCATCGCCGACGAGAGCCTCTACCGCGAGCTGCGCGACCGCTTCGGCGAGTACTTCGAGGGCGGCATGGGCGCCGCGGCGCTGCAGAAGCTGCTCTCCGGCTTCGACCTCGACGCCGAGGCCACCTCGCTGCGGGAGACCATCCGCAGCGGCAAGGGTCAGCGCAAGCTGCGGGCCCTCAAGCGCCTCAAGGTGGTCGCGGCCTTCCAGCAGACCCGCAACTCGCCCATGGGCATGGTGCTGGACTGCGTCCCGGTCATCCCGCCGGACCTGCGCCCGATGGTGCAGCTCGACGGTGGCCGCTTCGCCACCAGCGACATGAACGACCTGTACCGCCGCGTGATCAACCGGAACAACCGGCTGAAGCGTCTGCTGGACCTCGGCGCTCCCGAGATCATCGTGAACAACGAGAAGCGGATGCTCCAGGAGTCCGTGGACGCGCTGTTCGACAACGGCCGTCGCGGCCGCCCGGTCACCGGTCCCGGCAACCGTCCGCTGAAGTCCCTGAGCGACCTGCTCAAGGGCAAGCAGGGCCGGTTCCGCCAGAACCTGCTGGGCAAGCGCGTCGACTACTCCGGCCGTTCGGTCATCGTCGTCGGCCCGCAGCTGAAGCTGCACCAGTGCGGTCTGCCCAAGCAGATGGCCCTCGAGCTCTTCAAGCCCTTCGTCATGAAGCGGCTGGTCGACCTCAACCACGCGCAGAACATCAAGTCCGCCAAGCGGATGGTCGAGCGTGCGCGCCCGGTCGTGTGGGACGTGCTGGAAGAGGTCATCACCGAGCACCCGGTGCTGCTCAACCGCGCACCGACGCTGCACCGCCTGGGCATCCAGGCCTTCGAGCCCCAGCTGGTCGAGGGCAAGGCCATCCAGATCCACCCGCTCGTCTGCACCGCGTTCAACGCGGACTTCGACGGTGACCAGATGGCGGTGCACCTGCCGCTGTCCGCCGAGGCGCAGGCCGAGGCCCGGATCCTGATGCTGAGCTCGAACAACATCCTGAGCCCGGCCGACGGTCGTCCGATCACCGCGCCGACCCAGGACATGGTGCTGGGCCTGTACCACGTGACGACCCTGGTGCCGAGCCGGCACGAGGCCGACGGTGGCTCGCCGGCGTCGTTCTCCTCGGCCTCCGAGGCGGTCATGGCCTACGACATGGGCGCCCTCGGTCTGCAGGAGCGCGCGCTGATCCGTCTCGACGAGGTGTTCGGCGTCGACAACGGCAAGGCCAACCCGGCCTGGGAGCAGTCCGAGGACTGGACGCCGGGTGCGCCGGCGCTGGTGGAGACCTCGCTGGGCCGCGTGCTGTTCAACGAGGCGCTGCCCGAGGACTACCGCTTCGTCAACTACCAGGTGCCGAAGAAGGAGCTCGGGGCGATCGTCAACGACCTCGCCGAGCGCTACCCCAAGGTGCAGGTCGCGGCGACGCTGGACGCCCTCAAGTCGGCCGGCTTCCGCTGGGCGACCCGCTCGGGCGTCACGATCGCCATCGACGACGTCGTCACGCCGCCGGCCAAGCGCGAGATCATGGACCGGCACGAGGCCGAGGCCGCCAAGATCGAGAAGCAGTACGAGCGCGGCGTCATCACCGACTCCGAGCGTCGTGGCGAGCTGATCGAGATCTGGACCCGTGCGCGGGCCGAGGTCTCCCAGGCGATGGTGGACAACTTCCCGACCACCAACCCGGTCTGGGTCATGGTCAACTCGGGCGCCCGAGGCAACATGATGCAGATCAGCCAGATCGCCGGTATGCGCGGTCTGGTCGCCAACCCGAAGGGCGAGATCATCCCGCGGCCGATCAAGGCCAACTTCCGGGAGGGTCTGTCCGTGCTGGAGTACTTCATCTCCACGCACGGTGCCCGCAAGGGCCTCGCGGACACCGCCCTGCGGACCGCCGACTCCGGGTACCTCACCCGTCGTCTGGTGGACGTGTCGCAGGACGTCATCATCCGCGAGGAGGACTGCGGCACCGAGCGCGGCGTCGTCATGCCGATCGGCACGGTGTCCGGTGACGGGGCCGGCGTGACGGTGACTCGTGACGCGCACGTGGAGACCAGCGTCTACGCCCGCGCCCTGGCCGCCGACGTGGTGGCCGAGGACGGGACGGTCATCGCCCCGGCGAACGCCGACCTGGGTGACGTGCTGATCCAGACGCTGATCGACGCCGGCGTGGCCGAGGTCAAGGTCCGCTGCGTCCTGACCTGCGAGTCCCTGCTGGGCACCTGCGCCACCTGCTACGGCCGCTCGCTGGCCTCGGGCAAGCTGGTGGACGTCGGCGAGGCCGTCGGCATCATCGCCGCCCAGTCCATCGGCGAGCCCGGCACGCAGCTGACGATGCGCACCTTCCACACCGGTGGTGTGGCCGGTGCCGACATCACGCACGGTCTGCCGCGTGTGGTGGAGCTCTTCGAGGCCCGCGTCCCCAAGGGCAAGGCGCCGATCGCGGAGCTGGCCGGCACCGTCCGGATCGAGGACAGCGAGCAGTTCCGCAAGCTGACCATCACCCCGGACGACGGCTCGGACGAGGTCGTCTACGACAAGCTGTCGCGTCGCTCGCGGCTGCGGGTCGAGGACGGGTCGCACGTCGAGGTGGGCGAGCAGCTCACCGAGGGTGCGGTCGACCCGCACGAGGTGCTGCGGATCATGGGCCCCCGCGAGGTGCAGCTGCACCTGGTCCGGGAGGTCCAGGAGGTCTACCGGTCGCAGGGTGTGTCGATCCACGACAAGCACATCGAGGTGATCATCCGCCAGATGCTGAAGCGGGTGACCATCATCGACTCGGGTGCCACGGAGTTCCTGCCGGGTGCACTGGTCGAGCGGACGCTGTTCGAGACCGAGAACCGCCGCGTCGTCGCCGAGGGCGGCGAGCCGGCCTCGGCCCGCCCGGTCCTCATGGGCATCACGAAGGCCTCGCTCGCGACCGAGTCGTGGCTGTCGGCCGCCTCCTTCCAGGAGACGACCAAGGTCCTCACCGACGCCGCGATCCAGGGCAAGAGCGACAGCCTGCTCGGGCTCAAGGAGAACGTGATCATCGGAAAGCTGATCCCGGCCGGTACGGGCATCAGCCGCTACCGGAACATCACGGTCGAGCCGACCGAGGAGGCGCGGGCGGCTGTCTACACGATGGCCGGCTACGACGACGGGCAGTACTACAGCCCCGACGTCTTCGGTCAGGGCACCGGCGAGGCCGTGCGTCTCGAGGAGTACGACTGGCGGCAGTGATGCCACCTGGCCAGTGACGAAAGGGCCCCCAGATCCGACTACGGATCTGGGGGCCCTTTCGCGTCGTGGCCCTCCGGCTGGGATCAGGTGACCTGATCGTGGCGCGTCCTCCCTCACGGTGGGCGGTGAGGGAGGACGCGCTGTTGTGAGGGAGGAGCTCAGCCGGCCAGGCGCTTCATGGTCTCCACCGTCTTCAGACGGCCCTCGGGGCTGCCGTCGAGGGGCTGCAGCATCAGCGTCGTCACGCCGGCCTCGGCGAAGGCGGAGATCCGCTCGGCGACGTGCGACTCCGGGCCGATGAGCGAGGTGGCGCGCACCAGCTCGTCGGGAACCTTGCCCGCGGCCTCGTCCTTCTTGCCGTCGAGGTAGAGGTCCTGGATCTCCTTGGCCTCCGCCTCGAAGCCGTACCGGACGGCGAGGTCGTTGTAGAAGTTCTTTCCGCGTGCGCCCATGCCGCCGATGTAGAGGGCGAGCCCCGGCCGCACGCGGTCCAGCAAGGCCGCCTCGTCCAGGCCGTCCCCGATGGCCACGGGGACGCCGGTGATGACCTGGAGGTCGCCCAGCTCCGGGGCCCGCTTCGCCTTGCCGGCGGCGAGGGCGTCGCCCCACACCGACTGCGCGCGCTCGGGCATGAAGAAGATGGGTTCCCACGCCTCGGCGATCTCGGCGGCGAGCTCCACGTTCTTGGGGCCCAGCGCGGCGAGCATCACCGGGATCCGCTCCCTGACCGGGGTGTTGATCAGCTTCAGCGGCTTGCCGAGGCCGGTGCCCTGGTCGGCCGGGAGGGGGACGTTGTACTTCTTTCCCTGGTGGTCGAGGCGCTCGCGGCGCCACACCTGGCGGCAGATCTCCACGACCTCGCGGGTGCGCTGCAGGGGGGCGTCGTACGGCACGCCGTGCCAGCCCTCGATCACCTGCGGACCGGACGCACCGAGGCCGAGGGTGAAGCGCCCGCCGGAGACGAAGTCCAGCCCGGCCGCGGTCATCGCGGTCAGGGCCGGGGTGCGGCTGTAGATGGGGAAGATGGCAGAGAGCAGCTCCACCCGCTCGGTCACCGCCGCCAGGTAGCCCAGCTGGCTGACCGCGTCGAACGTGTAGACCTCGGCGACCGCCGCGATGTCGAGCCCGGCGGACTCGAGGTCGCGGATCTCGGCCGCGGTCTGGGTGAACCCACCGCTGTAACTGGCTTGGGTGCCGATGCGCACGTGCCCTCCTTCGGTTCCGGGCGCACGACTCGGCGCCCTGGGGGCACGCTATCGGCCCGCTAGGAGGTGCGGACCACGCCGATCACCTCGGTGACCACCCGGACGCCGTCGACGTCGCCCGGCACCCGGGGCGCGGCGGCCGGATCGGTCAGGTCCACCTTGACGACGTAGCCGTCGTGACGGCGGCTCAGCCCGATGCCGACGACGCCGGGGTCGTCGGAGAGGCGCGCGCTCAGCGCGCTCTTCGCGGCGCGTGCCGCGGCCCGGTCGGTCATGGCCCCATGGTGCCCCTCCGGGGGCGCGGGGGACACCTGTGCGCCCCGGGAGGGCTACTCCTGCTCCGCACCTCGCCGGTGGGTCACCCGGTCAGCCACTCCGCACCGAGGAGCTGGAGCACGGTGGCGAGCGGGTTGGCGAAGGTGACCCCGGAGCCCTGCGGCCCGCCGGTGGCGCTTCCCGCGAAGAGCAGCGCGACCGGTGCCCGGTCCCGGCTGCGCCAGATCACCGAGCCGCTGTCGCCGCCGGCGCTGAAGCCGCCGGTCAGGCCGGCGATCTCGAGCTGGTCGTCGAAGCGGTGCACCACCTCGTCGAACTGGACGGCCACCGCGTCCACCTCGACCGCGGTGACCAGGCCGCGGGTGTGCCCGGTCGTCCGGCCCACCTTCTCCACGGTGTCGTCCAGCTCGATGTCCAGGCTGTGCGGCACCAGGCCGCTCAGCGGGCCGCCGGGCAGCCGCCCTGGCTCGGTCGGCACCCCGTCGTCCAGCACCGCGACCGCGGCGTCGACCAGGTTCGGCCGGTCGGTGCGGAAGCGCGGGAACGCCGTCAGCGTCGCGACCCGGTCGCCCGGGACGCCGCCGTCGGCCGGTCCGGGCTGCAGGACGGCGTCGCCCAGGGTGGCGGCGTCGCTGGCCGCCAGCACGTGGTTGTTGGACAGCATCGCCGGACCGGCGGCCGTGCGGACGAAGCCGCCCAGCGTGCCGGCCGTCACGCCGGGGTGGGCGACGGAGATGCCCGGACGGAGCGGACGGACCCGCTGCTGCAGCTCCGCGGGTGTGGGGGAGCGCAGCGCACGGACCCGGCCGATCACCCGGACGTCCACCTCCCGCGCGGCCGCCCGCCCCAGGTCGGGGAGCAGGGCCCGGTCGCCGTCCCGCTGGAGCCGCACGGCCACCCGGGCCTCCGCACCCCCGGTGGGGGCGAGCCCGACCGCCACCCACGGCCACGGCGCGTCCGTGCCCGCGTCGGCCGCCACGACGGGTGCCGACGGCAGCAGATCGAGGATGCGGGCCTTCAGCTCACGGGCGGAGTCGGGGTGCACAGGACCTCCGGGACGGGGGGAAGCGGACGACGCGGACGGTAGGCCGGGGGTCCGACGGAACCGCGCCGCCACCGACCATCCGCTGCCCGCGGCGCCGCCGGCCTACTCCCGCGCGACGACTCCACCGGGTACCGTCCGATCCGCTCCAGTGACGGCGCGACCGTCGGGGAAGAAGACCGGGCGGCACACCGTTGCCCGGATGTCACCCGCTCCGGTGGGTGATGGCCGACCTCCGGCCGTGCGTGTGAGGGACCCGGCTTTGACCGGTCCTCCGGGCGCGGGTATCGTGGTCAGCCGTGCCCAGGATGCCCTGGGCCAGCTCCCGTTCGCGGTGCGCCTGGGTGACCTCTCCGGTCGCCGGGGACCGCTCTCCGGCCCCCGGCCGGAAGGTGGCGGCGCCGAGTCGCGAGGGGCAACCGAGTTCGGTCCGACCGCGGACCGGTCCTGGGTTGGGCGACACGCCCGACCGCGTGGGTCGGACAGCGGCCGGCGGCCGGGATCGGGCGGGCTCTCCGGGGCCCGGAACCCGGGCACGACCAGCAGGACCACGACATCAGCATGAATCGCAAGCACCACCCAGCGCAGGTAGGAGATCCAGGCCACCCATGCCCACGATCAACCAGCTGGTCCGCAAGGGCCGCGAGGACAAGGTCACCAAGACCAGCACTCCGGCGCTGAAGGGTTCGCCCCAGCGCCGCGGAGTGTGCACGCGCGTGTACACGACGACGCCGAAGAAGCCGAACTCGGCGCTGCGCAAGGTCGCCCGCGTCCGCCTCACCAGTGGGGTCGAGGTCACCGCATACATCCCCGGCGTCGGCCACAACCTGCAGGAGCACTCGATGGTGCTCGTGCGTGGCGGTCGCGTGAAGGACCTGCCGGGCGTGCGCTACAAGATCATCCGCGGCTCGCTGGACACGCAGGCCGTCCGCGGCCGCAAGCAGGCCCGCAGCCGCTACGGCGCCAAGAAGGAGAAGAGCTAATGCCTCGCAAGGGCCCCGCGCCGAAGCGGCCGCTGGTCATCGACCCGGTCTACCAGTCGCAGCTGGTCACCCAGCTGGTCAACAAGGTGCTCGTCGACGGCAAGCGCTCGATCGCCGAGGCGATCGTCTACGGCGCCCTCGAGGGTGCCCGCGCCAAGAACGACACCGACCCGGTCGTCACGCTCAAGCGCGCGCTGGACAACGTCAAGCCGAGCCTCGAGGTCCGCAGCCGCCGTGTCGGTGGCGCGACCTACCAGGTCCCGGTCGAGGTCCGCGCCTCCCGCAGCACGACGCTCGGCCTCCGCTGGCTGATCCAGTACAGCCGGGCCCGTCGTGAGAAGACGATGACCGAGCGCCTGATGAACGAGCTCCTCGACGCGAGCAACGGCCTGGGTGCCGCTGTCAAGCGCCGCGAGGACACGCACAAGATGGCCGAAGCGAACAAGGCCTTCGCGCACTACCGCTGGTAACGAACGCGCACCAGCGCCCGCCGTCGGCGGGACACCCGGGGAGCACTCACGAGGTCGTAGCCCCGGCACCCGCTACACGGACCAGATACAAGAGGGGAAGCAATGGCCAGCAACGAGGCCCAGCTCCGCAAGACCCGGAACATCGGGATCATGGCGCACATCGACGCCGGCAAGACCACCACGACCGAGCGCATCCTCTTCTACACCGGTATCACGTACAAGATCGGTGAGGTCCACGACGGCGCGGCCACGATGGACTGGATGGAGCAGGAGCAGGAGCGCGGCATCACCATCACGTCGGCCGCGACGAAGTGCTCCTGGAACGACCACGACATCAACATCATCGACACCCCCGGGCACGTCGACTTCACCGTCGAGGTGGAGCGGTCGCTGCGGGTGCTCGACGGTGCGATCGCCGTCTACGACGGTGTCGCCGGTGTCGAGCCGCAGACCGAGCAGGTGTGGCGGCAGGCCGAGAAGTACGGCGTCCCGCGCATGTGCTTCGTCAACAAGCTCGACCGCACCGGTGCCGACTTCTTCCGCTGCGTGGACATGATGGTCGAGCGCCTGGCGGCCAACCCGCTCGTCCTGCAGCTCCCGATCGGTGCCGAGGCCGACTTCATCGGCGTCGTCGACCTGGTCACGATGAAGGCCCTCACCTGGCGCGGCGAGACCAAGATGGGCGAGGACTACGCCGTCGAGGAGATCCCGGCCGAGCTCGCCGACCAGGCCGCCGAGTACCGCGAGAAGCTGCTCGAGAACATCGCGGACTTCGACGACTCCCTCATGGAGGACTACCTCGCCGGCGAGGAGATCGCGGTCGACCGACTGAAGGCGGCGATCCGCAAGGCCACCATCGGCGGCCAGGTCAACCCGGTCCTCACCGGCACCGCGTTCAAGAACAAGGGCGTGCAGCCCCTGCTCGACGCCGTCGTCGACTACCTCCCCAGCCCGCTGGACGTCGAGGCGATCGTCGGCACCGCGCTGGACGGCGAGACCGAGGTCCTCCGCCACGCCGACGAGGACGAGCCGTTCTCGGCGCTGGCGTTCAAGATCCAGACCGACCAGCACCTGGGCAAGCTGACCTACGTCCGCGTCTACTCGGGCCGGCTCGATGCGGGGACCGCGGTGCTCAACAGCACCAAGGACCGCAAGGAGCGGATCGGCAAGATCTACCAGATGCACGCCAACAAGCGCGAAGAGCGTGCCGGCGTGGGTGCGGGTCAGATCGTGGCTGTCAACGGCCTCAAGCAGACGACGACGGGCGACACCCTCTGCGACCCGCAGAAGCCGGTGATCCTCGAGTCGATGTCCTTCCCCGCCCCCGTCATCTCGGTCGCGATCGAGCCGAAGACGAAGAGCGACCAGGAGAAGCTCGGCACCGCCATCCAGAAGCTGGCCGAGGAGGACCCGACCTTCCAGGTCAAGCTGGACGAGGAGACGGGCCAGACGGTCATCTCCGGCATGGGCGAGCTCCACCTGGAGATCCTCGTCGACCGCATGCGCCGCGAGTTCAACGTCGAGGCCAACGTCGGCAAGCCGCAGGTCGCCTACCGCGAGACGCTCCGCAAGGCCGTCGAGCGCTACGACTACACGCACAAGAAGCAGACCGGTGGGTCCGGCCAGTTCGCGAAGGTGCAGATCGCCCTGGAGCCGCTCGAGATGAGCGCCGACTCGGCGACCTACGAGTTCGAGAACAAGGTCACCGGTGGTCGCATCCCGAAGGAGTACATCCCCTCGGTCGACCAGGGCATGCAGGACGCCATGCAGTACGGCGTCCTGGCCGGGTACCCCATGGTCGGCGTGAAGGCGTCACTGCTCGACGGGCAGTACCACGAGGTCGACTCCTCGGAGATGGCCTTCAAGATCGCCGGATCGATCGCCTTCAAGGAGGCGGCGCGCAAGGCCAGCCCGGCCCTGCTGGAGCCGCTCATGGCGGTCGAGGTGACCACGCCCGAGGACAACATGGGTGACGTCATCGGCGACCTCAACTCCCGCCGCGGGACCATCCAGGCGATGGAGGAGCGCTCCGGCGCCCGCATCGTCAAGGCCCTGGTGCCGCTGTCGGAGATGTTCGGCTACGTGGGCGACCTGCGCAGCCGCACCCAGGGACGGGCGAGCTACTCGATGGTCTTCGACTCGTACGCCGAGGTCCCGGCCAACGTCGCCAAGGAGATCATCGCCAAGGCGACCGGCGAGTAGTCGCCAGACCGGTCGCGGGCCCAGCCCGCGGCCGGCGGGCCCCGCCCGAAACCCCAGAGCACGCACCACCTGCGTAACCACGAGGAGAGGAACCCAGTGGCCAAGGCCAAGTTCGAGCGGACCAAGCCGCACGTCAACATCGGCACCATCGGGCACATCGACCACGGGAAGACGACGCTGACCGCGGCGATCACCAAGGTCCTGCACGACAAGTACCCGACCCTCAACGAGGCGTCCGCGTTCGACCAGATCGACAAGGCGCCCGAGGAGAAGGCCCGCGGCATCACGATCTCGATCGCGCACGTCGAGTACCAGACCGAGGCTCGGCACTACGCGCACGTCGACTGCCCCGGGCACGCCGACTACATCAAGAACATGATCACCGGTGCGGCCCAGATGGACGGCGCGATCCTCGTGGTCGCGGCGACCGACGGCCCGATGCCGCAGACCAAGGAGCACGTGCTCCTGGCCCGCCAGGTCGGCGTCCCCTACATCGTCGTCGCCCTGAACAAGGCCGACATGGTGGACGACGAGGAGATCCTGGAGCTCGTCGAGCTCGAGGTGCGCGAGCTGCTCAGCGAGTACGAGTTCCCGGGCGACGACGTCCCCGTGATCCGCGTCTCGGCGCTCAAGGCCCTCGAGGGCGACGCCGAGTGGGGCGACAAGCTCATGGAGCTGATGAACGCCGTCGACACCGCGATCCCGGAGCCGGAGCGCGACATCGACAAGCCGTTCCTCATGCCCGTCGAGGACGTCTTCACCATCACCGGTCGTGGCACGGTCGTCACCGGCCGCGTCGAGCGTGGCATCGTCAAGGTCTCCGAGGAGATCGAGATCGTCGGCATCCGCGAGAACTCGACCAAGACCACGGTCACCGGCGTCGAGATGTTCCGCAAGCTGCTCGACCAGGGCCAGGCCGGTGACAACGTCGGTCTGCTGCTGCGCGGCATCAAGCGCGAGGACGTCGAGCGCGGCCAGGTCGTCGTCAAGCCCGGCTCGATCACCCCGCACACCAACTTCGAGGGTTCGGTCTACATCCTCTCGAAGGACGAGGGTGGCCGTCACACGCCGTTCTTCAACAACTACCGTCCCCAGTTCTACTTCCGGACGACGGACGTCACCGGCGTCGTGACCCTGCCCTCGGGCACCGAGATGGTCATGCCCGGCGACAACACCGAGATGACGGTGGAGCTGATCCAGCCCATCGCCATGGAGGAGGGCCTCAAGTTCGCCATCCGTGAGGGTGGACGCACCGTGGGCGCCGGCCGGGTCGTCAAGATCAACAAGTAGTAACCCCGGTGGGCGGCGGCCCCGAGCCGGCCGCCCCCCACTACCGGGTCCCGTTCATCGGGACTCACCCGGGTCAGCAGACCCACTCGAACTTTCACAACCGATCGGCAGGAGCAGAAGACAGCGATGGCGGGACAGAAGATCCGCATCCGGCTGAAGGCCTACGACCACGAGGCGATCGATGCCTCGGCGCGACGCATCGTGGAGACGGTCACCAAGACCGGAGCACGAGTGGTCGGCCCCGTGCCGCTGCCGACGGAGAAGAACGTGTACGCGGTGATCCGTTCGCCGCACAAGTACAAGGACTCGTTCGAGCACTTCGAGATGCGCACGCACAAGCGGCTCATCGACATCCTCGACCCGACGCCGAAGACGGTGGACGCGCTCATGCGCATCGACCTGCCGGCCTCGGTCGACGTCAACATTCAGTAAGGGCTGTTCCAGACATGGCGAGCACATTTCGTGGTCTCCTCGGCGAGAAGCTGGGGATGACCCAGGTCTTCGACGAGAACAACCGCCTCGTGCCGGTGACCGTCGTCAAGGCGGGCCCCTGTGTGGTGACCCAGGTGCGCACCCCCGAGGTCGACGGCTACTCGGCCGTCCAGCTCGGTTTCGGTGAGATCGACCCGCGCAAGGTGAACCGCCCCGAGGGCGGGCACTTCACCAAGGCGGGCGTGACGCCGCGGCGGCACCTGGTGGAACTGCGCACCGAGGACGCCGGGCAGTACACGGTCGGCCAGGAGCTGACCACCGAGGTGTTCGACGGCGTGGCCAAGGTCGACGTCATCGGCACCAGCAAGGGCAAGGGCACCGCCGGTGTCATGAAGCGTCACGGCTTCAAGGGCCTGGGCGCCGGACACGGCGTGCAGCGCAAGCACCGCTCTCCCGGCTCCATCGGTGGCGCGTCGACCCCCGGTCGCGTGTTCAAGGGCCTGAAGATGGCCGGCCGCATGGGCCACGTGAAGACGACGACGCTGTCGCTGGTCGTCCACAAGGTGGACGCCGAGCGCGGTCTGCTGCTGATCAAGGGCGCCATCCCCGGTCCGAAGGGCGGGCTCGTGCTCGTTCGTTCGGCCGTCAAGGGCGGCCCCGTGGGGAGTGACACCAAGTGACCGCATCTACGAGTACCGGGTCCACCGAGACGCGCACCGACCGCCAGGTCGACGTCCGCACGCCGGCAGGGGAGACCACCGGCAGCGTGACGCTGCCCGGTGAGCTCTTCGACGCCGACGCGAACGTGTCGCTGATGCACCAGGTCGTCGTGGCCCAGCTGGCCGCGGCCCGCCAGGGCACGCACTCGACCAAGACGCGCGCCCAGGTCAGCGGTACGGGCGCCAAGCCCTACCGCCAGAAGGGCACCGGTCGCGCCCGCCAGGGCTCGCTGCGCGCCCCGCAGTTCTCCGGCGGTGGCATCGCCCACGGCCCGGTGCCGCGCGACTACACCAAGAAGACGCCCAAGAAGATGAAGGCCGCTGCCCTGCGTGGCGCCCTCTCCGACCGGGCGCGCGAGGGTCGGGTCCACGTCGTGTCGGCCTTCGTCGACGGCGACGCCCCGAAGACCAAGGCCGCGATGGCGACGCTCACCGCGATCACCTCGGCCAAGAAGGTCCTCGTCGTCCTGGACCACGACGACGTCCTCAACTGGGTGAGCCTGCGCAACCTGCCGCAGGTGCACCTGATCGAGGCCGGCCAGCTCAACACCTACGACGTGCTGGTCGCCGACGAGGTCGTCTTCACCGAGACGGCTCTCGCCGAGTTCGTCGCCGGGCCGGCCAAGGGCAAGCGCTCCGGCGCCGACCTGCCCGATCTCGCCACCCGCGAGATCTCCGGTGGCGTCCCGTCCATCGCTCCCGCCGCCGGCGAGGGCACCGTCGAAGAGACCACCGAGGAGAAGGCATGAGCGTCCGCGACCCCCGGGACGTGCTGCTCTACCCGGTCATCTCGGAGAAGAGCTACGGGTTGCTCGACAGCAACCAGTACACGTTCATCGTGCTGCCCGAGGCCAACAAGACGCAGATCAAGATCGCGGTCGAGCAGATCTTCGACGTGAAGGTCATCGGCGTGAACACGATCAACCGCCAGGGCAAGCGCAAGCGCAGCCGTGGCACGCAGATGGGCAAGCGCAAGGACACCAAGCGCGCCATCGTCTCCGTGGCCCCCGGCGACCGCATCGAGATCTTCGGCGGCCCGGGCGCCTGACGGCACCCGATCCCGACCGGACCAGAGATATAGACAGGGACTGAGTCAGCAATGGCTATCCGTAAGTACAAGCCGACGACGCCGGGCCGCCGCGGCTCCAGCGTCGCCGACTTCGCCGAGGTCACCCGCGACCATCCCGAGAAGTCGCTGGTCCGGCCGCTGCACGGCCGCGGTGGACGCAACGTCCACGGCAAGGTCACGGCTCGCCACCAGGGTGGCGGTCACAAGCGTGCCTACCGGCTGATCGACTTCCGCCGGGCCGACAAGGACGGTGTGCCGGCCAAGGTCGCGCACATCGAGTACGACCCGAACCGCACCTCGCGCATCGCGCTGCTGCACTTCGCCGACGGGGAGAAGCGCTACATCATCGCCCCGGCCCGCCTGAAGCAGGGCGACACGGTCGAGTGCGGTCCCGCGGCCGACATCAAGCCGGGCAACAACCTGCCGCTGCGGAACATCCCGGTCGGCACGGTGGTTCACGCCATCGAGCTCCGCCCCGGTGGCGGCGCGAAGATCGCCCGGTCCGCGGGTACCAGCGTCCAGCTGGTCGCCCGTGAGGGCCGGTTCGCCCAGCTGCGCATGCCGTCGGGGGAGATCCGCAACGTCGACGTGCGCTGCCGCGCCACCGTCGGCGAGGTGGGCAACGCCGAGCAGTCGAACATCAACTGGGGCAAGGCCGGCCGCATGCGCTGGAAGGGCAAGCGCCCGACCGTCCGTGGTGTCGCCATGAACCCGGTGGACCACCCGCACGGTGGTGGTGAGGGCAAGACCTCCGGTGGTCGTCACCCGGTGAACCCCAAGGGCAAGCCGGAGGGCCGGACGCGCAAGCGGAAGGCCAGTGACGCCCTGATCGTGCGCCGCCGGCGCGCCAACAAGAAGCGCTGAGCGGGATAGGAGCCGACAGACATGCCACGCAGCCTGAAGAAGGGCCCGTTCGTCGACGACCACCTGCTCAAGAAGGTGGACGCCCAGAACGAGAAGGGCACCAAGAACGTGATCCGCACCTGGTCACGTCGTTCGACGATCATCCCGGACATGCTGGGTCACACCCTCGCGGTGCACGACGGCCGCAAGCACGTCCCGGTGTTCGTGACCGAGGCGATGGTCGGGCACAAGCTCGGCGAGTTCGCTCCCACGCGCACGTTCCGTGGGCACATCAAGGACGACCGCCGCTCGCGGCGGGGCTGACCAGGTAGAGAGAGATTTCGATGACTTCCCAGTTGGGACAGGAGGCACCGGTCGCCCGGGCTACCGCCCGCTTCGTCCGCGTGACCCCCATGAAGGCCCGCCGGGTGGTGGACATGGTCCGCTACCTGCCGACCGACGAGGCGCTCGCGCTGCTGCGCTACGCCCCGCAGAGCGCGAGCGAGCCGGTGGCGAAGGTGGTCGCCAGCGCGGTGGCCAACGCCGAGCACAACCTGCAGCTCGATCCGGCCGCCCTGGTCGTCAGCGCCGCCTACGTCGACGAGGGCCCGACGCTCAAGCGGATCCGTCCGCGTGCGCAGGGCCGGGCGTTCCGCATCAACAAGCGGACCAGCCACATCACCATCGAGGTGAGCGAGGTCGCCACCAGTGACGTCCTCGCGCAGAAGTCCCGCAAGGCGCGCCGGGACACCGGCATGACCGGCCCGGCGACCCAGCAGAACAACACGAGGGGAGGGACCCGCTAGTGGGTCAGAAGGTCAACCCGCACGGGTTCCGACTCGGGATCACCACCGACTACAAGTCCCGGTGGTACGCGGACAAGCTGTACGCCGACTACGTCAAGGAAGACGTCGCGATCCGCAAGCTCATGTCCAAGGGCATGGAGCGGGCCGGCATCTCCAAGGTGGAGATCGAGCGCACCCGTGACCGGGTCCGCGTCGACATCCACACCGCACGCCCGGGCATCGTCATCGGCCGTCGCGGCGCCGAGGCCGACCGCATCCGCGGCGAGCTGGAGAAGCTCACCGGCAAGCAGGTGCAGCTGAACATCCTCGAGGTGAAGAACCCCGAGTCCGATGCCCAGCTGGTCGCCCAGGGTGTCGCCGAGCAGCTCTCCAGCCGGGTGAGCTTCCGTCGCGCGATGCGCAAGGCCATGCAGTCCGCGCAGCGCAGCCCGCAGGTCAAGGGCATCCGCGTGCAGTGCTCGGGTCGCCTCGGCGGCACCGAGATGAGCCGCTCGGAGTTCTACCGCGAGGGTCGGGTGCCGCTGCACACGCTGCGCGCGAACATCGACTACGGCATCTACGAGGCCCGCACCACCTTCGGCCGCATCGGCGTCAAGGTGTGGATCTACAAGGGTGACGTCAGCGGTTCCCGCGCCGAGCGTGCGGCCCTCGAGGCCCTGGCCGAGCGTCAGGGTCAGCGTCGCGAGCGCCCCCAGCGCCCCCGGCGTTCGGGCTCGTCGGGCACCACCGCCGGTGGGACCGAGGCCGGCCGCGCTGCGGTGGAGTCCTCGACCGGACCCGTCACCGACACCACGACGGCGGCCGCCGACAGCGCTGTCGCGCAGACCTCCGGCGAGTCCGCGACCGAGCAGACCATCGCTCAGGCCGCGGGTCCCGAGGCCACTGCGGTCGCCGAGACCACGGCTGCCGACAACACGGCGACCGAGAACACGGAGAGCTGAGCCATGCTCATCCCACGGCGCGTCAAGCACCGCAAGCAGCACCACCCGAGCCGGTCGGGCAAGGCCAAGGGCGGCACCGAGATCAACTTCGGTGAGTTCGCGATCCAGGCGCTCGAGCCGGCGTACGTCACCAACCGGCAGATCGAGTCCGCGCGTATCGCGATGACCCGGCACATCAAGCGTGGCGGAAAGGTGTGGATCTCGATCTACCCGGACCGTCCGCTGACCAAGAAGCCGGCCGAGACCCGCATGGGTTCCGGCAAGGGCTCGCCCGAGTGGTGGGTGGCCAACGTCAAGCCCGGCCGCGTGCTGTTCGAGCTGTCCGGTGTCGCCGAGCCGGTGGCCCGTGAGGCCATGCGCCGCGCGATCCACAAGCTGCCGATGAAGTGCCGCTTCATCACGCGAGAAGGAGAAGTGTGATGGCCGCCGGTCTGACCGCTCCCGAGCTGCGCGAGCTCTCCGTCGACGAGCTCGCCTCGCGGCTGCGTGAGTCCAAGGAAGAACTGTTCAACCTGCGCTTCCAGGTGGCCACCGGCCAGCTGGACAACAACCGGCGACTGCAGACGGTCCGCCGCGACATCGCCCGGATCTACACGATCATGCGCGAGCGCGAGCTGGGTCTCTCGGTCGCCCCGAACGAGGGTGTGGCATGAGCGATCCCCAGTCGACCAGCACCGTGGCGTCAGGCCCCGGCCTGGCCGGTCGCGGGTACCGCAAGGTCCGCGAGGGCCTCGTGGTCAGCGACAAGATGGAGAAGACCATCGTCGTGGAGGTGGAGGACCGCGTGAAGCACGCCCTCTACGGCAAGGTCATCCGCCGCACGACCAAGCTCAAGGTCCACGACGAGCAGGGCGTCGCCGGCATCGGCGACCGCGTGCAGATCATGGAGACCCGGCCGATGTCGGCCACCAAGCGGTGGCGGCTCGTCCAGGTCGTCGAGAAGGCCAAGTAAGAGGCGGCCCTCCGGGGCCGTGGGGGTAGGAGTACCCTGGACCACTGGCGCGCACCTCAGTGCTGTTCCGAGGGCAGCGCGCCGCATCCCGGTACCCGTGCTCGGTGCGCACCGGCGGCTCGCGCCGCCGGTGCGTCCGCACGCGGTGCCGGACAGCCGGTTCACCGTTCCGGTCCGGCTGTCACCACAAGTATTTGGGAGTAGCACGTGATCCAGCAGGAGTCGCGACTGCGTGTCGCCGACAACACCGGTGCGAAGGAGATCCTCTGCATCCGGGTGCTCGGCGGCTCGGGGCGACGCTACGCGGGCATCGGCGACATCATCGTCGCCACCGTGAAGGACGCGTTGCCGGGTGCAGGTGTGAAGAAGGGTGACGTCGTCAAGGCCGTCATCGTCCGCACCTCGAAGGAGCGCCGTCGCCCGGACGGTTCCTACATCCGCTTCGACGAGAACGCCGCGGTCATCATCCGCGACAGCGGCGACCCGCGCGGTACCCGCATCTTCGGGCCCGTCGGCCGGGAGCTGCGCGACAAGCGCTTCATGCGGATCATCTCGCTCGCCCCGGAGGTGCTGTGATCATGGCTGCCACCAGCAACGGCAAGACGCCGTCCATGAAGGTCAAGAAGGGCGACACCGTCCTGGTGCTCGCGGGCAAGGACAAGGGCGCCAAGGGTCGCGTCATCGCGGCCTACCCCAAGCTCCAGAAGGTCCTCGTCGAGGGCGTGGGGCGCGTCAAGAAGCACACCCGCATCAGCTCGAACCAGCGCGGCGCCCAGCAGGGCGGGATCGTCACGCAGGAGGCTCCCATCCACGTGAGCAACGTGATGGTGATCGACTCCGAGGACAAGCCGACCCGGGTCGGCTACCGCAAGGACGAGGAAGGCCGCAACATCCGGGTCTCGCGGCGCACCGGTAAGGACCTCTGATCATGAGCGCACCCTCCCGCGAGCTGCCCCGCATGCTCGCCAACTACCGCGAGAACATCGCGCCGGCGCTGAAGAGCGAGTTCGGCTACGAGAACGTCATGCAGATCCCCCGGCTGACCAAGATCGTGGTCAACATGGGCGTCGGCGAGGCGACCCGTGACGCCAAGCTGATGGACGGTGCGGTCCGCGACCTCACCGCCATCACCGGTCAGAAGCCGGCCGTCGTCCGGGCCCGCAAGTCCATCGCCCAGTTCAAGCTGCGCGAGGGCATGCCGATCGGCGCGAAGGTCACCCTGCGCGGCGACCGCATGTGGGAGTTCCTCGACCGCCTGCTGTCGCTCGCACTGCCCCGCATCCGTGACTTCCGCGGCCTGAACGCCAAGCAGTTCGACGGCCACGGCAACTACACGTTCGGGCTGAACGAGCAGTCGATGTTCCGCGAGATCGACGTCGACAAGATCGACCGGCCGCGCGGCATGGACATCACGCTGGTCACCACCGCCACGACCGACGAGGAGGGTCGCGAGCTGCTCCGCCAGCTCGGGTTCCCCTTCGCCGGCCAGCCCGTCGTCACGACCGTCCGCTGAGTCGGGCAGGAGAGAAGCAATGGCCAAGAAGGCGCTGATCAACAAGGCGGCCCGCAAGCCGAAGTTCGCGGTCCGTGGCTACACCCGCTGCCAGCGGTGCGGTCGTCCGCACTCGGTGTTCCGCAAGTTCGGCCTCTGCCGGATCTGCCTGCGGGAGATGGCGCACGCCGGGGAGCTCCCGGGCGTGAAGAAGAGCTCCTGGTAACAGAAGGACCAGGCTGCTCCCCACGACACGCTCCGCGCGCCGTGGGACCCGGCAGCCAGGCCGTTCCATCCCACTAAGCACCACTGATCGCCGAGAGGCCCAGCGCCAAGTCCCCGAGACCCAGCGCACGAGGAACCGCGGCGAGAGAGGCAACACCCGACATGACGATGACCGACCCGATCGCGGACATGCTGACGCGGCTGCGGAACGCCAACCAGGCGTACCACGACGCCGCGGTCATGCCGTCCTCGAAGCTCAAGACGCACATCGCCGAGATCCTCCAGCAGGAGGGCTACATCGCCGGCTGGCGCGTCGACGACGTGGAGAAGGACGGCAGCACCTTCAAGCAACTGGTGGTCGACCTCAAGTACGGCCCCAACCGCGAGCGCAGCATCGCCGGCGTGAAGCGCGTGTCGAAGCCCGGTCTCCGGGTCTACGCGAAGTCCACCGGACTGCCCAAGGTGCTCGGCGGCCTGGGCGTGGCGATCATCTCCACGTCCACCGGGCTGCTCACCGACAAGCAGGCGAACAAGAAGGGCGTGGGTGGGGAAGTCCTCGCCTACGTCTGGTAAGGGAGCGAGCGAAGATGTCACGGATCGGACGACTCCCGATCGCCGTGCCCGGTGGCGTGGACGTCGCGATCGACGGCCAGACGGTCAGCGTGAAGGGACCGAAGGGCGAACTCGCCCACACGGTCGCCGCGCCGATCACCGTCGAGCGCGACGAGGACGGCACGCTCCGGGTGCAGCGCCCCAACGACGAGCGGCAGAACCGCGCCCTCCACGGGCTCTCGCGGACGCTCATCGCGAACATGATCACCGGCGTGACCGAGGGGTACACGAAGACCCTCGAGATCGTCGGCGTCGGCTACCGCGTCCAGGCGCGCGGCTCGGACCTCGAGTTCGCCCTGGGCTTCAGCCACCCGGTGCCGGTCAAGGCACCGAACGGCATCACCTTCGCCGTCGAGTCGCCGACCCGCCTGCGGGTCACCGGCATCGACAAGCAGCTCGTCGGTGAGGTCGCAGCCAAGATCCGCAAGATCCGCAAGCCCGACCCGTACAAGGGCAAGGGCGTGCGGTATCAGGGCGAGGTCGTCAAGCGCAAGGTCGGGAAGACGGGTAAGTGATGGCTCAGGCAGAGAAGGCCGCTCGGGTCCACAAGCCCGTCGGAACCGACATCAGCACGGCGCGCCGCACCTCGCGGCTGCGTCGCCACAACAGGCTGCGCAAGCGGGTCTCCGGTACCGCCGAGCGTCCGCGCCTGGTGGTCAAGCGCAGCTCGCGCCACATCCACGTGCAGGTCGTCGACGACACCGTCGGTCGCACGGTGGTCAGCGCCTCCACGATGGACGCCAGCCTGAAGGGTGCCGAGGGCGACAAGTCCGCCCTGGCCCGTCAGGTGGGTGCCCTGGTGGCGGAGCGGGCAAAGGCCGCCGGCATCGCGGCGGTCGTCTTCGACCGTGGTGGCAACCGGTACGCCGGTCGCATCGCCGCCCTGGCCGACGGTGCCCGCGAGGGTGGGCTGGACTTCTGATGACCACCCACACCAGCAGCACGAGCCAGCAGATCGAGAGGGACGTCTGATGCCAGGACCACAGCGACGCGGCGGTGGCGCCGGCGGCGCCGCCGGCGGCCCCGGCGGCAACGACCGCCGTGACCGTCGTGACGGCGGGCGGGGCCCCGGCGGTGCGCCCGCCGAGAAGAGCAACTACATCGAGCGCGTGGTCGCCATCAACCGCGTGTCCAAGGTCGTCAAGGGTGGTCGGCGCTTCAGCTTCACCGCCCTGGTGATCGTCGGTGACGGCGACGGCAAGGTCGGCGTCGGCTACGGCAAGGCCAAGGAGGTGCCCGCGGCGATCGCCAAGGGCGTCGAGGAGGCCAAGAAGCACTTCTACAACGTGCCGCGCATCGCCAGCACCATCCCGCACCCGGTGCAGGGTGAGGCGGCCGCCGGTGTCGTGCTGCTCAAGCCGGCCAGCCCCGGTACCGGTGTCATCGCCGGTGGCCCGGTGCGCGCCGTCCTCGAGTGCGCCGGCATCCATGACGTGCTGTCCAAGAGCCTCGGGTCCTCGAACCCGATCAACATCGTGCACGCCACGATGCAGGCGCTGAAGGACCTCGTCCGCCCCGAGGAGATCGCGGCCCGCCGCGGTCTGCCCCTGGAGGACGTCGCCCCGGCGGCCATGCTCCGTGCCCGTGCGGGCCAGGGAGTCTGAGATGGCGCAGCTGAAGGTCACCCAGATCAAGTCGGCCATCGGCACGAAGCCCAACCAGCGTCAGACGCTGCGTTCGCTGGGCCTCAAGCGGATCCACGACTCGGTCGTCCAGGAGGACCGTCCCGAGATCCGCGGGATGGTCGCGACGGTGCCGCACCTGGTCACCGTCGAAGAAGTCTGAGGAAAGACTCGCTATGACTCTGAAGGTCCACCACCTGCGTCCGGCCCCGGGCGCCCACACCGCCAAGACCCGCGTGGGTCGCGGTGAGGGCTCCAAGGGCAAGACGGCCGGTCGCGGCACCAAGGGCACCGGCGCGCGCGGGAACACCTCCGCCCGGTTCGAGGGCGGGCAGACCCCGCTGCACATGCGGCTGCCCAAGCTCTCGGGCTTCAAGCCCCCGAACAAGGTCGTCTTCCAGGTCGTCAACCTCGATCGGATCGCGGCGCTGTTCCCGCAGGGCGGCACGGTCGACCCGGACACCCTCGCCGAGGCCGGTGCGGTGCGCCGCAACCAGCCGGTGAAGGTGCTCGGTACCGGCGAGCTCGGCGGCGTCAAGGTCGATGTCTCGGCTCACGCCTTCTCCGCGGCCGCGGCCGAGAAGATCGGCGCGGCCGGGGGCAGCACCACCCGCATCTGATCGAGGCCCCCCTGCCCCCCGCCGCGCGATCCGCGCGGCGGGGCGGCGCAGGGGGGTCTTGTCCTGTCCGCCCTGCGCCATCGCTGGCGGACTGGTTGCTAACCTCACTCGACCGATAAGGGGAGGGCTCGTGCTGCAGGCGTTCGCCGCGGCGTTCCGGACGCCAGATCTCCGGCGCAAGCTGCTGTTCTCCCTGGCGATCATCGCCGTGTACCGGCTCGGCGCCCAGGTGCCCGGGCCGGGGGTGTCGGTCGAGGCGATCAACAACTGCCTCGAGCTCGCCGAGGCCGGCTCCCAGCGCGACATCTACTCGCTGGTCAACCTCTTCTCCGGCGGCGCACTGCTGCGCCTGTCGGTGTTCGCGCTCGGCATCATGCCGTACATCACCGCGAGCATCATCGTCCAGCTGCTGGTCGTGGTCATCCCGCGCTTCGAGCAGCTGAAGAAGGAAGGGCAGTCGGGTCAGGCCAAGCTGACCCAGTACACCCGCTACCTGACGATCGCCCTGGCGGTCCTGCAGAGCACCGGCATCATTGCCCTGGCCCGCAGCGGCCAGCTGTTCCCCGGCTGTTCCGAGTCGATCATCCCGTCCGACTCGGTCTGGACGACGGTCATCCTGGTGGTCGCGCTCACCGCAGGCACCGCGCTGGTGATGTGGTTCGGCGAGATGCTGACCGAGAAGGGGATCGGCAACGGCATGTCCCTGCTGATCTTCACCTCCATCGCCGCGCGCATCCCGGCCGAGGGCGGCTCGATCCTGCAGACCCGCGGCGTGCTCGTCTTCAGCGTCGTCTGCGCCTTCGCGGTCCTGATCATCGGTGCCGTCGTCTACGTGGAGCAGGCGCAGCGGCGCATCCCCGTCCAGTACGCGAAGCGCATGGTCGGCCGCCGGATGTACGGCGGCACCTCGACCTACCTGCCGCTGAAGGTGAACCAGGCCGGCGTCATCCCGGTCATCTTCGCCTCGTCGCTGCTCTACCTGCCGCAGCTCATCAGCCAGCTGCAGGGCGACGAGACCGGCGCGGTCCGGCAGTTCTTCGAGAACTACATCATCGACCAGAGCAGCCCCGTGCACGTCGCCCTCTACTTCGCGCTGATCGTCTTCTTCACGTACTTCTACGTGTCGATCACGTTCAACCCTGAGGAGCGGGCGGACGACATGAAGCGCTACGGCGGCTTCATCCCCGGCATCCGGCCCGGTCGGCCGACGGCCGAGTACCTGCAGTACGTACTGTCCCGGATCACCCTCCCGGGTGCGCTGTACCTCGGCACCGTGGCCGTGCTGCCGAACTTCTTCCTGGCAGTGACGCAGGAGGGCCAGAACCAGAACTTCCCGTTCGGCGGGACCGCAGTGCTGATCATGGTCGGAGTGGGGTTGGAGACGGTGAAGCAGATCGAGACGCAACTGAACCAGCGCAACTACGAAGGGTTCCTGAAGTAGTGCGCGTCGTCCTGCTGGGGCCCCCCGGAGCGGGCAAGGGCACCCAGGCCCAGTTCATCGCCGGCCGTCTCGCCGTCCCGGCGATCTCCACCGGCGACATCTTCCGGGCGAACGTCAGTGGTCAGACCGAGCTCGGCCAGAAGGCCAAGGTCTACATGGATGCCGGAGACCTCGTCCCCGACGAGATCACCGTCGCCATGGTCAAGGACCGCCTCGCCGAGCCCGACGCGAAGTCCGGCTTCCTGCTCGACGGCTTCCCGCGCACCATCGCGCAGGCGGAGCAGCTGGCGGCCTCGCTCGCCGACCTGGGCCACGGTCTGGACCGCGTGCTCGAGCTCGTCGTCGAGGAGGAGGAGCTGGTGCGGCGCCTGTCCGGGCGGCGCATGCTTGTCGACGGGCAGATGGTCCAGCGCGACGACGACAAGCCCGAGACCGTCCGGCACCGCCTCGAGGTCTACCGGGAACAGACCGCACCGCTGTCCGGGTTCTACGAGGACGCGGGGCTGCTCTCCCGGATCGACGCGATCGGTTCCGTGGAGGCGGTCACCGCCCGGGCGCTGCGCGCGCTCGGCGTGGACCCCGAGGATCCCGACCCGAGCGCGGCCCCGGCCGGCGCCTGAGACGGGCCGGCAGTGCACGGCGACCGTCGCGAGGCGCTGCTGGCCAGGGTGCCGCTGCTGGCGAAGTGGAGTGGACGGATGATCCAGATCAAGACGGCGCAGGAGATCGAGCTCATGCGCGCCTCCGGGCTCGTGACGGCGGGCGCGCACGCCGCCATGAGAGCGGCGCTGCGCCCGGGGATCACCACCGGTGACCTCGACGCGATCGCCGAGGACCACATCCGCTCCCAGGGTGCGGTGCCGAACTTCCTGGGCTACCACGGCTTCACCGGGACCATCTGCGCCTCGATCAACGACGAGGTGGTCCACGGCATCCCGGACCCCGACCGGAAGCTGGCCGAGGGCGACAACATCTCCATCGACTGCGGCGCGATCCTGCAGGGGTGGCACAGCGACTCCGCGGTGACCCTGACGGTGGGGGAACCCTCACCGCAGGACGCCGCCCTGCTGGAGGTCACCGAGCGCTCCATGTGGGCCGGGCTCGCACGCGCGGTGGCCGGCGGACGGCTCACCGACATCAGCGCCGCCGTCGAGGAGTCGATCCGGGCGCACGAGCACCCTTACGGGATCGTCGACCACTACGGCGGGCACGGCATCGGCACGGAGATGCACCAGGACCCGCACGTCCTGAACTACGGGCGCGCCGGCCGCGGCCCCAAGCTCGTGCCCGGGCTCGCCCTGGCGATCGAGCCGATGGTGACCGTGGGCGACCCGGCCACCGTCGAGCTGGACGACGGCTGGACCGTCGTCACCAAGGACGGCTCGCGTGCCGCCCACTTCGAGCACACCGTCGCCGTCACGCCCGAGGGACCGTGGGTGCTCACCGCCGAGGACGGCGGCGTCGCCGGCCTCGCCCCGTTCGGCATCACGCCGCGGACCTGAGCCGCTCAGGCGGGGGGTGTAGCCCACCCCTCACAGGGGGCGGTTGGTGGCTGGAGTGTCGTCAGGTACGATTCCCTGTGGCGCTAGCGCCGTTCTTTCGTCGCGCTGTGGCCGCGTGGCGGGGAACGCCCTCTGCGAGAGCGCCTGCACCAGCTGTTCTGCAATCACCGAGCACGCCGTCCCCGGTTCAGCCGTGGGCGCGGTGCGAGGTACGAGTACCACCGAGTCAAGGAGTGCGTGTAGGGCATGGCGAAGAAAGACGGGGCCATCGAGGTCGAGGGTCGCGTCGTCGAGCCGCTGCCCAACGCGATGTTCCGGGTCGAACTGCAGAACGGGCACCGGGTGCTCGCCCACATCAGCGGCAAGATGCGGCAGCACTACATCCGCATCCTGCCCGAGGACCGCGTGGTCGTGGAGCTCTCGCCCTACGACCTGACGCGCGGTCGCATCGTCTACCGCTACAAGTAATCGCTCGGCCAGCGACTGCCCATCGGCAGAGACGCGGCCGGCACACGATCCAGGAATGAGGGGCGGCACCGGTGAAGGTCCAGCCGTCGGTGAAGAAGATCTGCGACAAGTGCAAGGTGATCCGCCGGCACGGCCGGGTCATGGTCATCTGCGACAACGCCCGGCACAAGCAGCGCCAGGGCTGAGGGAGTACCTGAACATGGCACGACTGGCAGGCGTCGATCTCCCCCGCGAGAAGCGGTTGGAGGTCGCGCTCACCTACATCTACGGCATCGGCAAGACCCACGCCAAGGAGACCCTGGCCGCGACGGGCGTCAGCCCGGACCTGCGCGTCAAGGACCTCGGTGACGAGGACCTGCTGAAGCTCCGTGACTACATCGACGAGCACTTCCGCGTCGAGGGTGACCTGCGCCGCGAGGTGGCCGCCGACATCCGCCGCAAGGTGGAGATCGGCTGCTACCAGGGGCTGCGTCACCGTCGTGGGCTCCCGGTCCACGGCCAGCGCACCAAGACCAACGCGCGCTCGAGCAAGGGTCCGCGCAAGACCATCGCGGGCAAGAAGAAGGCCCGCTGACCCACAGCACGTCGACGTGCGGTCACAGCGACCCGTGAGGGCGGGAGTGACAACGCGGCGCGTGTGCTGCCTCGCGGCAGCAACCCCAGGCCACAGCAACTGAAGGAAACCGGAGAGACATGCCTCCCAGGGCTCGCACCGCGGCTGGTGCCAAGAAGGTCCGCCGCAAGGAGAAGAAGAACGTCGCCCACGGCGCCGCGCACATCAAGAGCACGTTCAACAACACGATCGTGTCGATCACCGACCCGGCCGGGAACGTGATCAGCTGGGCATCCGCCGGCCACGTCGGCTTCAAGGGCTCGCGCAAGTCCACGCCGTTCGCGGCGCAGATGGCTGCCGAGAACGCCGCGCGCAAGGCTCAGGAGCACGGCATGCGCAAGGTCGACGTCTTCGTGAAGGGCCCTGGCTCCGGTCGCGAGACGGCCATCCGCTCCCTGCAGGCCACGGGCCTCGAGGTCGGGCAGATCCAGGACGTGACGCCGCAGCCGCACAACGGCTGTCGCCCCAAGAAGCGCCGCCGGGTCTGACCGGTCACTGACGAGACGATCTAGGAGTATTTGACGTGGCCCGTTACACCGGAGCCGACTGCCGCCTCTGCAGGCGCGAGAAGATGAAGCTGTTCCTCAAGGGCAGCAAGTGCGAGTCCGCGAAGTGCCCGATCGAGATCCGGCCCTACCCGCCGGGCGAGCACGGCCGCGGCCGCACCAAGGACAGCGAGTACCTGCTCCAGCTTCGCGAGAAGCAGAAGGCGCGCCGCATCTACGGCGTGCTGGAGAAGCAGTTCCGCGGTTACTACGAAGAGGCCAACCGCAAGAGCGGCAAGACCGGCGAGGTCCTGCTCCAGATCCTGGAGTCGCGCCTGGACAACGTGGTCTACCGGGCCGGCTTCGCCGAGTCCCGCGACATGGCCCGCCAGCTGGTGCGCCACGGCCACATCCGGGTGAACGGCCGCAAGGTCGACATCCCGTCGTACCGGGTGACCGAGAACGACATCGTCGAGGTGGCCGAGAAGTCCCGCACGATGCTGCCGTTCGAGATCGCCCAGGCCCGCGCCGGCGAGCGCCCCGTGCCCCCGTGGCTCGAGGTCATCAGCAGCCAGCTGCGCGTGCTCGTGCACAACATCCCGGCCCGTCAGGTGATCGACACCCCGGTCCAGGAGCAGCTGATCGTGGAGCTCTACTCCAAGTAGTTGAAGGACCCCGTCCTCCTCACCCCTCGCAGGTCGGGGTGAGCCTCGGGACGGGGCCGTACGACGGCGGGGCGGGCGGACGGATGTCCGCCCCGCCGGCACCACCCCCTCACGGCGTCATATGGCGGTCGCCGGAGGACCTGAAGGAGATCTCATGCTCATCGCACAGCGCCCCACGCTCACCGAGGAGACCATCTCGGAGATGCGCTCGCGGTTCGTCATCGAGCCGCTCGAGCCGGGCTTCGGTTACACCCTCGGCAACTCCCTGCGGCGCACGCTCCTGTCGTCGATCCCCGGCGCTGCTGTCACCAGCATCCGGATCGAGGGCACCCTGCACGAGTTCACCACCGTGCCGGGCGTCAAGGAGGACGTCACCGAGCTCATCCTCAACCTCAAGGGCCTGGTCGTCAGCTCCGACTCCGACGAGCCGGTGACCATGTACCTGCGCAAGCAGGGGCCGGGTGAGGTCACCGCCGCGGACATCGCGCCGCCGGCCGGCGTCGAGGTGCACAACCCCGACCTGCACATCGCCACGCTCAACGGCAAGGGTCGCCTCGAGGTGGAGCTCGTCGTCGAGCGGGGCCGTGGTTACGTGCCCGCGCCGCAGAACAAGCAGCCCGGCCAGGAGATCGGCCGCATCCCCGTCGACTCGATCTACTCTCCGGTCCTCAAGGTCACCTACGCGGTCGAGGCGACCCGCGTCGAGCAGCGCACCGACTTCGACCGCCTCGTGGTCGACGTCGAGACCAAGCCCTCCATCGCCCCCCGTGACGCCATCGCGTCGGCCGGGTCGACGCTGGTCGAGCTGTTCGGTCTGCTGCGCGAGCTGAACGTCGACGCCGAGGGCATCGAGGTCGGGCCCAGCCCGGCCGAGGCCGCCGACATCGCGAACTTCTCGATGCCGATCGAGGACATGGACCTCACCGTCCGGTCCTACAACTGCCTCAAGCGCGAGGGCGTGCACACCGTCGGTGAGCTCGTCACCCGCTCCGAGGCCGACCTGCTCGACATCCGCAACTTCGGCGCGAAGTCGATCGACGAGGTCAAGATGAAGCTCGCGGCGATGGGCCTGGCCCTCAAGGACAGCCCGCCCGGATTCATCCCGACCTCGGTCGAGAGCTACGACGAGGGCTACGAGACCGACGCCTACCAGGGCACCGGCGAGTTCGCCCCCGGCTACGAGCAGCAGCCCCAGTACGACGAGGGCTCCTACCAGGAGACCGAGCAGCTCTGATCCGCACCGGACGGCGGGGGAGACCCCGCCGTCCGGACGGGCTCCGGCCCGGCACGCTGATCAGCCACGACAGCACCACCACGGAACGCAGCCGCCCCTCGCACCGGCCGGCAGCCTGAGGAAGGACCGACATGCCCACCCCCACCAAGGGTCCCCGTCTCGGCGGATCCCCCGCGCACCAGCGGCTGATGCTGGCCAACATGGCCACGTCGCTGTTCGAGCACGGGCGGATCACCACCACCGAGGCCAAGGCCAAGCGGCTGCGTCCCCTGGCCGAGAAGCTGGTGACCTTCGCCAAGCGCGGTGACCTGCACGCCCGCCGCCAGGTGATGACGACGATCCGCGACAAGGACGTCGTGCACACCCTCTTCGCCGAGATCGGTCCGCGCTTCGCGAACCGGCCGGGCGGCTACACCCGCATCACCAAGGTGGGCCCGCGCAAGGGCGACAACGCCCCGATGGCCGTCATCGAGCTGGTCGAGGCGCTGACCGTCGCGCAGCAGGCCGTCGGTGAGGCCGAGCGCGCCCGCGGCACCCAGTTCGCCACCGGCGCCGGCGCTGCTGCCGCTGCCGGCGAGGTGACCGCCGACGCCGTCGAGCCGACCGCGGCCGAGGAGTCCGCCGACTCGGCCGACAGCGCGGACTCGGCCGACAGCGCGGACTCCGCCGACTCGGCGGACAGCCCCGACGAGGCCGACGACGCCACCGCGGAGGCGGACTCCGACACGGACGACACCAAGTGACCAGCTCCACGGGTACCGGGCCGGAGCCGGGCGCCGGCGCCGCGGGCGTCGAGGCCGGCGGCGGGGACCAGGGCGCGACGTTCGAGGGCGAGACCACCGGACCCGGCGGGGACACCTCCCCGGCCGTCGTCGACGGCAGCGTCACCGACGAGGCGCAGGAGATCGTCACCGACGTCTACAACCCCGACGGTGAGCGCCAGGACGACGGCGACGTCGACCGCGAGCCGACCGCCGAGAACGGCGTCGTCGTCGAGGGCGACAACGTGTCCCCGGAGCTCGCCGACGCGGCCGCGGCCGAGGTCAACGCTGCCGAGCAGGGCGACGCCGCGACGGCGAGCCTGCACGCGCCCGGCGGCGAGTCGGCTCCCGACCCGCGCTGACGCACCGCTGAACACCGAACACCCGGACGAGCCCGTCACCGACACCGGTGGCGGGCTCGTCCGTCTTCGTCTCTCCGTCAGCTACGACGGGACGGCGCTGCACGGCTGGGCACGTCAGCCGGCGATGCGCACCGTGCAGGGCGACCTCGAGCAGGCGCTCGGCACCGTCCTGCGCACACCGGTGGAGCTGACCGTCGCCGGCCGCACCGACGCCGGCGTGCACGCCACCGGCCAGGTCGCCCACGGCGACGTCCCGCGGGCCCTGTGGGACCAGCACCGCGACCGGCTCGTGCGGCGGCTGCGCGGGGTGCTACCCGCCGACATCGCCGTGCCCGCGGTGGTCGAGGCGCATCCGGACTTCGACGCCCGGTTCGCCGCCCTCGGGCGGCACTACGTCTACCGGCTGACCGACGCCCCCGGTGGGCCACCGCCGTTGCGCCGGGCCGACACCGTGGCCTGGCCTCGCACGCTCGACACCGCCGCGATGGCTGCGGCGGCTGCGCTGCTGCTGGGCGAGCACGACTTCGCCGCGTTCTGCCGCCGGCGCGAGGGCGCCACCACCATCCGCACCCTGCTCGCCCTGCAGGTCACGCGCACCGGCGACCTGGTGACCATCGACGCCTCGGCCGACGCCTTCTGCCACTCCATGGTGCGCAGCCTCGTGGGAGCGCTGACCACGGTCGGCGAGGGGCGTCGCCCGGCTACCTGGCCCGCCACGCTGCTCGCACGCGACGAACGGGCCAGCGAGGTGCCGGTGGCGCCGGCGGGTGGGCTGACGCTGGTGCGGGTCGACTACCCGCCCGACGACATGCTGGCCGGCCGCGCCGTGCTCACCCGCGCCCGCCGGGGCTGAACAAGGACCCCGCTGCCCCCCACCGCTCGCAGGCTCGCGGCGGGACCCTGCAGCAGGGCCGTTCCATCACGTCACGTTGGCGACGGCCTCGTCGATCGGGGTGTCGCCCGCGACGAGCTCCACCACGGCCCCGTCGCGGCGGGCGTCGAGCAGGGCGACCAGCACCGCTGCCACGTCGTCCCGTGGAACGTTGCCGTAACCGGTGCTGCGGGCCAGCAGCACGCGACCGGTGCCCGGTTCGTCGGTGAGGCCACCCGGGCGCAGGATCGTGGTGGCCAGCGCCTCCCGCGGCAGGATCTCGTCCTCGGCGCGAAGCTTCGCCTGTAGGTACACCGCCATGACCGGGTCCACGCCCTGTGGCGTCCCTTCGCGGGCCTGCTCGACTCCCATCGAGGAGACCAGCACGTACCGGCCGACGCCGGCCTGCTCGGCCGCGTCGGCGAGCAGCACCGCGGCACCGTGGTCGACGGTGTGCTTGCGGGCCTCCCCGCTCCCCGGTCCGGCACCGGCGGCGAACACGACGGCGTCGGCCCCGTGGAGGACCTCCGCCAGTTCCTCGACGGTGGCGGACTCGAGGTCGAGGACCGCCGGGTCGACGCCGTCGCTCTCCAGGTCCGCGGTGTGGTCGGGATTGCGGACCAGGCCCACGACGGTGTCGCCGCGGCCGGACAGCAGTCGGCCGAGGCGGCGGGCGATCTGCCCGTGGGCGCCGGCGATGACGATGCGCATGCACGGCCCCTACCCGTCCCGGTGGGCGGCTACCTCGCGGGCCCGGGCCAGATCGGCAGGGGTGTCGCAGTCCAGCCACGGCGGCGGAGCGCCGGGGGTCACGGCCGGGCGGAGGCGGTCCACGGTGAGCGGGGCCAGCACCCGCCGCAGCGACGTCGGGCCGCCGTCGCCGGGCAGGGCGGCCCGCAGGGCTGCCGTGCGCCACACGCCCAGCAGGTACTGGTCGCGGCCGCCGTCGTCGACGACGAGGACGCCGTCGGCGACCAGCGTCGTGCGCAGCTGGGTGATGAGCGCGGGGTGGAGGAAGGGCAGGTCCCCGGCCAGGAGCGCCACGACGTCGCTCGCGACGGCGGGCAGCCCCGCGCGCAGCGCCGCCACCGGGCCGCCGCCGGGTGGCTGCTCGCGGACGACGACGACGCCGTCGGGGACCGGTTGCGGAGGGCCGACGACGATCCGGCGCTCGGCGTCGGCGACCGCCCCGAGCACGGCGGCGAGCATGGTGCGGCCGCCTACCTCGAGCTGCGGCTTGGCCTGTCCGCCCAGGCGTGCGGCGCGACCGCCGGCGAGTACCACGGCGGCGTACGGGGGCGGCTGGTCCACGGCGTCACCGTAGGCGCCGTGGGTACCGTCCCTGCCGTGGGACGAGTGACGAGCCGGACGCCGGTGCTGCGGATCCGCGGCGAGCAGCGAACCACCCGACCCGACACCGTGGCCGCGGAGGAGCCGCTGGAGATCCGGCTGGCCGGCACCCCCCTCGCGGTCACCATGCGCACGCCAGGCGACGACTTCGACCTCGTGCACGGCTTCCTGGCCACCGAGGGGGTCATCGCCGGCCCGGACGACGTCGCCGGGCTGCGCTACTGCGACTCGGTGGACGCCGACGGGCGGAACACCTACAACGTCGTCGACGTCGACCTGGCGGCCGGGGTGCCGATCCCCGACACCGGGCTGGAGCGGAACTTCTACACCTCCAGCTCCTGCGGGGTCTGCGGCAAGGCCAGCATCGACGCCATCCGCACGAAGACCTCCTACGACGTCGCCGCGGACGGCGTCCAGCTCCCGCTGGAGACGCTGCTGGCGCTGCCCGACCGGCTGCGCGCGGAGCAGGAGGTGTTCGACAAGACCGGCGGGCTGCACGCCGCCGGCCTGTTCGGCGCCGACGGGCACTTGCGGGCCCTGCGCGAGGACGTCGGCCGGCACAACGCGGTGGACAAGGTGATCGGCGACGGCGTCCGCGGGGGGCGGCTGCCCCTGGCCGGGCACGTCCTGATGGTCAGCGGCCGGGCCAGCTTCGAGCTGACCCAGAAGGCGGCGATGGCCGGCATCCCGGTGTTCGCGGCGGTGTCCGCGCCGTCGTCCCTGGCGGTGGAGCTGGCCCGCGAGGTGGGCATCACCCTCGTCGGGTTCCTCCGCGGCGACGGCTGCAACGTCTACACCCACACGGAGCGGATCGTGCTATGACATGGCGACGCTCCGCGCCGCACCGCGGTCAGGTGCCGTCCCCCAGCTGAGCTGAGCGGGGCCGTCACATCCCGCTGGGGAGCCTCCGGCCCCCGCACCGGGAAGCGACCCTCGCAGGGCGGCTCCTGTCATGCCCTTTCATGATCGCCGCCGCGGAGCTGGCTGATCACGTGGGGGAGCAGCGGCGCCAGCACCGCGAGCCCGTCCTTCGCACCGCCGGTGGAGCCCGGCAGGTTGACGATCAGCGTGCGCCCCGCGGTGCCGGCCACCCCACGGGAGAGGACCGCCGTCGGCACGCCGTTGTCCGCCCCGTACCGGCGGACCGCCTCGGCGATGCCGGGCGCCTCGCGCTCCAGCACCCGGCGGGTCGCCTCCGGGGTGACGTCGGTGGGGGAGAGCCCGGTGCCGCCGGTGGTGAGGACGACCTCGATGTGGGCGTCCACGGCCGCGCGCAGCACGTCCGCCAGCTCGTCGACGTCGTCCGGGCGGACCTTGGGGCCCTCCACGTGGAAGCCGAGCTCGGCGAGCCCGGCGGCGAGCACCGGGCCGCTGCGGTCCTCGTAGACGCCGGCGGCGGCGCGGTTGGAGGCGGTGACGACCAGCGCGCGGGCGTTCGGGGGCAGCTCGCTCACCGCAGCTGCCCCTCATCCGCTGCGCGAGAGTCCTGCGGACTGCTGCGTGTCCAGTCCCCGCTCTTCCCGCCGGACTTCCGCAGCAGCCGGACGTCGGTGATCGTGGCCCGCGGGTCGACGGCCTTGACCATGTCGATCATGGTGAGGCCGGCGACGGTCACGGCGGTGAGCGCCTCCATCTCCACCCCGGTGCGGTCGGCGGTGCGCGCGGTGGCGGTGATCTCGACGGCGTCGTCGGCCACCTCGATGTCGACGGTGACCCCGTGCAGGGCGATCGGGTGGCACAGCGGCACGAGGTCCGGCGTCCGCTTGGCCCCCGCGATGCCCGCGATGCGCGCCACGGCGACGGCGTCGCCCTTGGGCACGCCCGTGCCGCGCAGCAGGCCCACGACCTCCGCGCTGACCAGCACGCGCCCGGCGGCGGTCGCCTGCCGCGCGGTCACCGCCTTGGCGCTGACGTCGACCATGCGGGCGGCGCCGCTCTCGTCGACGTGGGTCAGTCTCGTCTCGCTCATCGCAGTGTTCCTCCTGTTCGGCTCCGCGCTCGCTCCGCTCCTCGCTCCACGCCCCAGGCCGCCTCCGCGGTCGGTCCGCTCCTCGCTCGTTCCTCGCTGCGATGCTCCCTCCCTGTCGGCGGCCGCCTCGCTGCGATGCTCACTCGCTGTCGCCTCACCGCAACGCTCCCTCGATCAGCACGACGTCGACCTCGGCGCCGGCAGCCAGTTCGGTGACGTCCTCGGGGACGACGACCAGGCAGTTCGCGCGCGCCAGGTGCGCGACCAGGTGCGAGCCGGGGCCGCCGACCTGGAAGACCTCGCCGCCGTCGTACCGCCCGCGCAGGAACTGCCGGCGGCCCCCCGGCGAGCGCAGCGGTCCGGTCAGCCGGGCCGGGGCGCGCAGCCGGTCCGGCGAGGCATGACCCAGCGCGCGGCGCAGCGCCGGGCGGACGAAGACCTCGAAGGACACGAAGGCGCTCACCGGGTTGCCGGGCAGCGTCACCACGGGGACGCCGTCGACGGTGCCGGCCCCCTGCGGCCCGCCCGGCTGCATGGCGACCTTGCCGAACTCGACGGTGCCCAGCCCGGCGAAGGCGTCCTTGACCACCTCGTAGGCGCCGGCGCTCACGCCTCCGCTCGTGACCAGCAGGTCCGGCGCTTCCCCCGCCCGCCCAGCGAGCTCCGCGCGCACCGTGCCGAGGAACTGCTCGACGTCGTCGGGGACGAAGTGCAGCCGGCGCGGCACCCCGCCGGCCTCCTCCACGGCCGCGGCGAGCAGCAGCGAGTTGGACTCGTAGATCTGCCCGGGCTGGAGCGGCTCTCCCGGGGCGACGAGCTCGCTGCCGGTCGAGAGGACCAGCACCCGGGGGCGGCGGCGCACGGGCAGCTCGGTCAGGCCCACCGCGGCGGCCAGACCGAGCTGGGCGGCGCCCAGCGGGGAGCCGGCGGACAGGGCGACGGCCCCGGCGGCGATGTCCTCGCCGGCCCGCCGCAGGTGCGTGCCGGCGGCGGGGGAGTCGCGGATCTCCACCAGCTCGGTGCCGCCGTCGGTGAGCTCGACCGGGACGACGACGTCGGCGCCGGGGGGGAGGGGGGCGCCGGTCATGATGCGGTGCACCGTGCCCGGCGCCAGGGGGACGACGTCGGTGCGGCCGGCGGGGATGTCCTCGGCCACGGGCAGCCGCACGGGCCGGCCCGCGGCACCGCCGACCTCCGCCCAGCGCGCGGCGTAGCCGTCCATCGCCGAGTTGTCGAAGCCGGGCAGCGCGACCGCCGCCACGACGTCGCGGGCGAGGACCCGGCCGTGTGCCGCGGCGACGGGGAGGGACTCCTCGGGCATCAGGGGGAGCAGGGCGGTGACCGCCGCCTGGTGTTCCTCGACCGTCCGCACGGGGCACATCCTCGCTGATCGAGCGGGAGGGGGCACGGAGTGGCCGACGTCGTGGTGCTGGGGCAGATCGGATGCGACGTGGTGGTCCACGAGGGGCAGCGGCGCGAGCTGCTCGGCGGCAAGGGCGCCAACCAGGCCGTCGCGCTCACCCAGCTGGCCGTGCCGGTCGCGCTGGTGGGCGTGGTCGGGGACGACGGGGCGGGCCGGGAGGTGCGGCAGCAGGCCGCGGCCGACGGCATCGACGTCGGCGCGGTCGTGCTCCGCCGGAGCTCACGCACCGCCGTCCTGACCGACCTGGTGGGGGCCGACGGCGACCGTCGGCTGGTGGAGGACGTCCCGGCGGAGACGCTCCTGACCGTCGAGGACGTGCACGCGGCCGCCGGCCTCCTCGCGGCCGCCCGGGGGGTGAGCGTGCAGCTGCAGCAGCCCGGCGACGCGGTCCGCGCCGCGCTGGACCTCGCCCCGGCGCACGCACTCGTCGTGGTCGACGGTGCGCCCGCCGACGAGAGGACCCGCACGGCCCTGCTGGCGCGGGCCCACGTGGTCCGGGCCGACGCGCGCGAGGCGGCGCTGCTGGTGGGCCGGGAGCTGGACGGGGTCGACGACGCCCGCGCCGCCGCGGCCGAGCTGCTGTCCGCCGGGCCGCGGCTGGTCTCGCTGGCCACGGGGCCGGCCGGGGACCTCGTCGCCTGGCGGGCGGGCCCGCCCCTCGGGAGTGCGGGGGAGGGCGGCGCCGGTCCGCGGTGGACGGACGGGGAGGTGCTCGTGCCGCTGCTCGGCGACGACCCGGTCGATCCCACGGGTGCGGGCGACGCCTCGGTGGCGGCGCTGACCACCGCGTTGCTGCGCGGCGAGGGGCCCGAGGACGCCGCCTGGGCGGCCGGTGCCGCGGCGGCGCTCACGGTCGGCCACGCCGGCGGACGGCCCCGCCTGACCCCCGACCGGGTGAGCGAGCAGGCCCGCCGGGGCCGCGCCGGCTGAGCGGCCTGGATAAGGTCCAGCGATCAGCGACGGCAAGGAGGCACACGTGGCCGAGATCGACCGGATGCTCGAGGCGAACGAGCGGTGGGCGGAGCAGTTCCCGGGCAGCAAGCCGGTGCGCCCGGCCCGCGAGGTCGCCGTGGTGGCCTGCATGGACACACGGATCCCGCTGTTCGGCGTCCTGGGGCTCGAGGTCGGTGACGCGCACGTCATCCGCAACGCCGGCGGCGTCATCACCGAGGACGTCATCCGCTCGTTGACCCTCTCCCAGCACGCCCTGGGCACGCGGGAGATCGTGTTGGTGCACCACACCGAGTGCGGCCTCCAGTCCACCGATGACGTCACCTTCGCGGACACGGTCGAGCAGGCGACCGGCCGCCGTCCGCCGTGGGCCGCCCGGACGTTCACCGACGTGGACGACGACGTGCGCGAGTCCATGCGGCTGATCAAGGAGAGCCCCTACCTGCTCTCCCGCGAGGTGCGGGGCACCGTCTACGACGTGACGACCGGACGGCTGCGCGAGGTCCGCTAGCCGCACGGCGAGGCGCCGCTGCACTCCTCAGGCGTAGCAGCGCAGTGGGCCGCCGTGGTAGGTCACCATGTCGCGCAGCGCGCCGAACGCGTCGATCTCCGCGCCCCGTCCGGCGCCGCCGATCTCCAGGAGCGCGCGGTGCAGGTTGCCGACGATCCGCTCGGGGTCCAGCCACTCGGCGTACTCCCCGAGGTCGGTCTGCCGCGCGGCGTCCAGCGGGGACAGCCCGGCGGCGTGCGCCTGCTCGGCGGTGCGCTGCACGAACCGCAGGTAGCCCTCGGTCCGGTCGAAGATCTCCGGCCCGCACACCGCCCCGTGGCCCGGGACGACCACCCGCGGTGACAGCGCACGGAGCCGATCCAGCGCGTCGAGCGCGCCGGCGATCGACCCGGCCAGCAGGAACGGGGTGCCGCCGTTGAAGACCAGGTCGCCCGTGAACAGCACCTTCTCCTCGGGGAGCCAGGCGATCGAGTCGTTCGTGGTGTGCGCCGCGGTGCCGACGTGGCGGACGTCCACCCGGCGATCGTCGACCCAGACGTCCACGCCGTCGCGGTAGGTGAGGAACGGCGGGGCCGGGGGCAGCTCGCCCCACTCCACCGGCTCGAAGAGCACGCCGTCGGGCGGCGGCGTCTGGCCGATCATCAGCCGGCGGGTCTCCTCGTGGCCGATGATCGTCGCCTCGGGGAAGTAGCCGTTACCGAAGGTGTGGTCGCCGTGGTGGTGGGTGTTGAGCAGGGTGCGCACCGGTGCGGCGGTCACCCGCTGCATCGCCGCCAGGAGACCCCGGGTGCGCCGCTCGGTGGAGCAGGCGTCGATGGCGAGTACCCGGGATCGGCCGACGACGAAGCCGGTGTTGTTGATCCACCAGCTGCCGTCGGGCTGGATGTAGGCGAACACCCCCTCGGCGACCTCCTCCACCCTCGGGTCCGGCAGCGCTCCTCCGTCGGCTCCGTGTCCTGACACGCCCGCTCCTCTCAGCCGTGCTCGTCCCGTCGTCGCAGCGGGCGCAGCGGCGCCCCCTCGACGACGGTGGTCGTGATGTCGCCGAGCACCTCGACGGAGAGCTGCACCCGGTCTCCCGGGTGCAGCCACGGGTAGGCCTCGGTGCCGTGCAGCGCGGACAGCTCGAGGAGGCAGCCGGCGCCCACCGTGCCGCTGCCGATGACGTCCCCCGGCACCAGCCGGGTGCCTCGCGAGGCGTAGGCCAGCAGCTCGCCGATCGACCAGAGCGGATCGCGGAAGTTCGACGTCGTGGAGGGCCGGCCGTTCACGGTCACCCGCGCCTGCAGGTCGAACGCCCTGCCCAGCCGGCGCGGCGCCAGCTCGTCGGGGGTGACGAGGGCCGGCCCCAGGGTGGTGGCGCCGTCCTTGCCCTTCGCCGGGCCCAGACCGTGGCGCATCTCCGCCTTCTGCAGGTCGCGGGCGCTCCAGTCGCAGAAGACCAGGTAGCCGGCGACGTGCTGCTCGGCCTCGGCGGGGTCGAGATCGGCGCCCGGGCGTCCGACGACCACACCGAGCTCCAGCTCGTAGTCGAAGGCGGCCGAGCCCGGGGAGACCGGGACGTCGTCGTGCGGGCCCAGGACGGCGGCGGGGTTGGTGAAGTAGAACACCGGGGCGTCGTAGAACCCGGGCTCCAGCCCGCCCCGCGGGAGGCCGCGGGCGTTGCAGACGTGCTCCTCGAAGGCCATGAAGTCACGGATGGACGGCGGTACGGGCACGGGCGCCCGTAGCGACGCCGTGCCCAGGGGCACCACCTCCGCGGGATCCCGGCGGGCCTCCTCGGCCGCGCGCGCCAGCCGCTCGCCGTCGTCCCCGAGCAGGTCGACCAGCCGGGCCGGTGACCGGAGCCCGTGGATCTCGCCGTCCTCGAGCAGGCCCACCCGGTCCGTCCCGTCGACCGCCGACGCGTAGGTCACCCACCGCACGTGCTCTGGCCCGCCTCTCGTCCTCCGGGGCCCCGCAGGTCCGACCCCGCTGCCATGACGTCGGTCACACTGCCGGAGCCGGGATCCTCGTGCCACCCCGCGAGAGGTCGGGTGGCCCGCGGCGGCTGGTAAGGTGCCCGGTTGGCGCGTGTGCCGGCTGGTGCCGCGCGTGCAGCTCCGTCTCCCGTGCTCGGCGAGGCGATCCACCAGCATCCCGACGACGACGGAGGACACGAGCGCCGTGCGCACGTACACCCCTAAGCCCGGTCAGATCGACCGGGCCTGGCTCGTCATCGACGCCACCGATGTGGTGCTCGGTCGACTGGCCAGCCAGACCGCGCAGCTCCTGCGCGGCAAGCACAAGCCGCAGTACGCCCCGCACGTCGACGTCGGTGACTTCGTCGTCATCGTCAACGCCGGCAAGGTGGCCCTCACGGGCAGCAAGCGGGACGACAAGGTGGCCTACCGCCACTCCGGTCACCCGGGTGGTCTGAAGACCATCAACGTCGGCGACCAGCTGCGCACCCACCCCGACCGCGTCGTCGAGCGCGCGATCAAGGGCATGCTGCCGCACAACAGCCTGGGCCGTCAGATGCTCAAGAAGCTCAAGGTCTACGCCGGCCCCGAGCACCCCCACGCTGCTCAGCAGCCCCAGAACTACGAGATCAAGCAGGTGGCCCAGTGACCAGCGCTCTGACCGTGACCGACGCCGACGGGCGTCCGATCCAGACCGTCGGCCGCCGCAAGGAGGCCATCGTCCGCGTGCGCCTCGTGCCCGGCACCGGCCAGTTCACCCTCAACGGCCGCACCATCGAGGACTACTTCCCGAACAAGGTGCACCAGCAGCTCATCCGTGAGCCGTTCACCATCCTCGAGAAGGGTGAGCAGTACGACGTCATCGGCCTGCTGCACGGCGGTGGCGTCTCCGGTCAGGCCGGTGCTCTCCGACTGGGCATCGCCCGGGCGCTGATCGAGATCGAGCCCGACGACCGTCCGGCCCTCAAGAAGGCCGGCTTCCTGACCCGTGATCCGCGCGTCATCGAGCGCAAGAAGTACGGGCTGAAGAAGGCCCGCAAGGCGCCCCAGTACTCCAAGCGCTGACCGGTACGTCCGTGGGTCGCCTGTTCGGGACCGACGGCGTGCGGGGTCGTGCCAACGCCGACCTCACGCCGGAGCTGGCGCTCTCGGTGGCTCGTGCCGCCGCAGGCGTGCTCGCCGACCGCGACGGGACCTCGCGTCCCGTCGCGGTCGTCGGCCGCGACCCCCGGGCCAGCGGGGAGATGCTGGAGGCCGCCGTCGTGGCGGGGCTGGCCAGTGCGGGGGCCGAGGTGCTCCTCGCCGGTGTCGTCCCCACGCCGGCCCTGGCGCACCTGACCGCCTCGACCGGCGCGGATCTCGGCGTCATGATCTCGGCCAGTCACAACCCCATGCCGGACAACGGCATCAAGCTGTTCAGCCGGGGTGGGCACAAGCTGCCCGACGCCGTCGAGGCGGCCATCGAGCAGTCCGTCGCCGACGGTCACCCGCTGGGGCACCGGCCCACCGGCGCCGGGGTCGGCCGTGTCGTCCCGCTGTCCGGTGCCGTCGACGACTACGTCGCACACCTGCTCGCGGCCGTCGACCAGCCGTTGCGCGGCGTCTCCGTGGTCGTCGACGGGGCGCACGGCGCTGCCGCCGCGGTCGCACCCGAGGTGTACCGCCGCGCCGGTGCCACCGTGCACGCCATCGGCTGCGCGCCCGACGGCTGGAACATCAACGACGGCATCGGTTCAACCCACCTGGAGCCGCTGATCGAGGCGGTCCGGGCGCAGGGCGCCGACCTGGGCCTCGCCCACGACGGGGATGCCGACCGCTGCCTGGCGGTGACCGCCGACGGGGGCGTGGTGGACGGCGACGCGATCCTCGCCGTCTGCGCCCTCGCGATGCACGAGCGCGGCGACCTCACGGACGGGACGGTCGTGGCGACCGTCATGAGCAACCTCGGCTTCCACCACGCCATGCGCCACGCCGGCATCGCCGTGCAGACCACTGCCGTGGGCGACCGGTACGTGCTCGAGGCCCTCCGCTCGGGCGGGCTCAGCCTGGGCGGCGAGCAGAGCGGCCACCTGGTCTTCCTCGACCACGCCACGACCGGCGACGGGCTGCTCACCGGGCTGGCGCTGATGGCCCGGATGTCGGCCACCGGTGCCTCCCTGGCAGAGCTGGCCGCCGTCGTGCAGAAGCTGCCGCAGGTCCTGATCAACGTGCCGGTCACCGACCGGATGGCGGTGTCGGAGAGCACCGAGGTCGCCGAGGCCGTGAACGCCGTCGAGGCGGAGCTCGGTGACACCGGCCGGGTGCTGCTGCGCCCCTCCGGCACCGAGCAGTTGGTCCGGGTGATGGTCGAGGCCCCCACGCAGGACCTGGCCGACGCCGTCGCCCGCCGTCTCGCAGACGTGGTCGCCGCCGTCCACTGACCTCCCTCGTGTGACTGCTGGGGACGTGAGGCACGGCTGTGGTGCCCGCGGGCGATTCGACCGCGCACTGGACGGATCGGTCCGCCACCCCCGGTACCCTCGGTCAGATGTGCGGCATCGTGGGATACGTCGGCCCGCAGGACGCCCGGGACGTCGTCCTGGAAGGCTTGCGCCGACTGGAGTACCGGGGCTACGACTCGGCGGGCATCGCCGTCGTCGCGGACGGTGAGCTGACCTCGGCCAAGAAGGCGGGAAAGCTGGCCAACCTGGAGAAGGTGCTGGCCGAACAGCCCCTCCCAGAGGCGACGGTCGGGATCGGGCACACGCGATGGGCGACCCACGGGGGCCCGACCGACCGCAACGCCCACCCGCACCTGTCCGAGGACGGCGCGGTCGCGGTCGTCCACAACGGCATCATCGAGAACTTCGCCTCGCTGCGCAGCGAGCTGGAGGCCGCCGGTGTCGAGTTCGGGTCCGAAACCGACACCGAGGTCGCCGCGCACCTGCTGGCGGCCGCCTACGCACGGACCCCGGCCGGTGAGGGCCGCCTGGCGGAGTCGATGCGCCTGGTGTGCAGCCGGCTCGAGGGCGCCTTCACGCTGGTCGCCACGGCGGCCGCCGAGCCCGACACCCTCGTGGCTGCGCGGCGCAGCAGCCCCCTCGTCGTCGGCGTCGGCGACGGGGAGTACTTCCTGGGCTCCGACGTCGCGGCCTTCATCGGGCACACCCGTGACGCGCTCGAGCTCGGGCAGGACCAGGTCGTCGAGCTGCACCGCACGCGTGGTGTCACCGTGACCGACTTCGCCGGCGCCGCCGTCGAGCCGACCGCGTACAGCGTCGACTGGGACGCCGCAGCGGCCGAGAAGGGCGGCTACGACTGGTTCATGCTCAAGGAGATCGCCGAGCAGCCGCAGGCGGTCGCCGACACCCTGCTCGGCCGTCTGGGCCCGGCCGGTGAACTCGTCCTCGACGAGGTGCGCCTGTCGGACCAGGAGCTGCGCGACGTCGACAAGATCTTCGTGGTCGCCTGCGGCACGGCGTACCACGCGGGGATGATCGCCAAGTACGCCATCGAGCACTGGACGCGCATCCCGGTCGAGGTCGAGCTGGCCAGCGAGTTCCGCTACCGCGACCCGGTGCTGGACCGGTCCACGCTGGTGATCGTCATCAGCCAGTCCGGCGAGACGATGGACACCTTGATGGCGCTGCGGCACGCCAAGGAGCAGAAGGCGCGCATCCTGGCCATCTGCAACGCCAACGGGTCGACCATCCCCCGAGAGTCCGATGCCGTGCTCTACACCCACGCCGGTCCCGAGGTCGCCGTCGCCTCCACCAAGGGCTTCCTCACCCAGGTCGTGGCCTGCTACCTGGTCGGCCTGTTCCTCGCGCAGGTGCGCGGGGTCAAGTACGCCGACGAAGTCGGCGCCATCGTCGAAAACCTGCGGAAGCTCCCGGAGCACATCGCCACCGTCCTCGACGAGATGGAACCGGTCCGTGAGCTGGCCCGGAACCTGGCCGACGAGAACACCCTGCTGTTCCTCGGGCGTCACGTCGGTTTCCCGGTCGCTCTCGAGGGCGCGCTCAAGCTCAAGGAGCTGGCCTACATCCACGCCGAGGGGTTCGCCGCGGGCGAGCTCAAGCACGGCTCGATCGCGCTGATCGACCAGGGCACGCCGGTGGTGGTCGTCGTCCCGTCCCCGGTGAGCCGCGGTTCGGTCCACGGCAAGGTCGTGAGCAACATCCAGGAGGTCCGCGCACGGGGAGCGCGCACCATCGTGATCGCCGAGGACGGGGACGACGACGTCGTCCCCTACGCCGACCACCTGATCCGCGTGCCGCGCACCCCAACCCTCCTCGCGCCGGTGGTGACGACCGTGCCCCTGCAGGTGCTCGCGTGCGAGATCGCCTCCGCGCGGGGGCTCGACGTCGACCAGCCCCGCAACCTGGCCAAGTCCGTCACCGTCGAGTGAAGGACCCCGTCCTCCCCACCCTTCGCACGCTCAGGGCGGGACCCGGGACGGGGCCTGGTGCGACGTGACCGGCGTTCGAGCGTGCGGCCGGGCACACTGACCGGGTGATCATCGGGGTCGGGATCGACGTCGTGCCGGTCGAGCGCTTCGCCGCGTCGCTCCTGCGCACGCCTGCGCTGCGGGACCGGTTGTTCACGGCGGCCGAGCAGGTCACGCCGTCGGGCGCGGCACGCAGCAGCGAGTCGCTGGCCGCCCGCTTCGCCGCCAAGGAGGCGCTGGCCAAGGCGCTCGGCGCGCCCGGCGACCTGCGGTGGCACGACACCGAGGTCACCGTCGGCGACCACGGCCGCCCGCACCTGGAGGTGCGCGGGAGCGTCGCCGGCCGGGCCGCCCAGCTCGGGGTGACCACGTGGCACGTCTCGCTCAGCCACGACGGCGGGATCGCCTCGGCCGTGGTCGTGGCCGAGGGCCTCGCCGCCCGGGGGGACGCCGGATGATCGGCCTGTACACCGCCGAGGAGGTCCGGGCGGCCGAGGCGCCGCTGCTGGCCGCCACCGCCGAGGGCGCGCTGATGCAGCGCGCGGCCGCGGGTCTGGCCTCGGTGTGCGGACGCCTGCTCGGCGCGGTCTACGGACGGCGGGTCGCCCTGCTGGTGGGCAGCGGCAACAACGGTGGCGATGCGCTGTTCGCCGGTGCGCGCCTGGCCGGCCGGGGAGCCCGCGTCACCGCCGTCCTCCTGGACCCCGAGCGCGCGCACCCCGCGGGGCTGTCCGCCCTGCGGCGGTCCGGTGGGCGGGTGCTGGCCGCCTCCGACCCGGCTGCACCGCCGCTGATCGGGCGCGCCGACCTGGTGCTGGACGGGATGCTGGGCATCGGCGGCCGCGGCGGGCTGCGGCGGGACGCGGTCGAGCTCACGTGGGCAGCCGCGGGCGGCGCGGGCATCGCCGTCGCCGTCGACGTCCCCAGCGGCATCGACGCATCCACCGGAGAGGTGGACGGGGTCGCCTTCCCCGCGATGCACACGGTCACCTTCGGGGCGGTGAAGCGCGGGCTGGTCGTGGGGGAGGGGCGGGGCCACGCCGGGCAGGTGCACCTCGTCGAGATCGGGCTGGGCCACCACCTGCCCGTCGCGACGGCCTGGCAGCTCACCGACGCCGACGTCGCGGCCCGCCTCGAGCCGCCGTCGGCGGGGGACGACAAGTACTCCCAGGGCGTCGTCGGCGTCCTCGCCGGATCGGCCACCTACCCGGGGGCGGCGGTGCTGTGCACGGGCGCCGCCCTGCGCACCCGTCCCGGCCTGGTCCGCTACGCCGGGGGAGCGGCCGACGGCGTCCGCGCGGCGTGGCCCGAAGCGCTCGTGACCGAGGGCGGGCCCGGGGACGCTGGACGGGTGCAGGCGTGGGTGGTCGGGCCCGGCGGCGGCACCGACGAGGGCGCGCGCGCCGTCCTCGCGGAGGTGCTGGCCACCGACCTGCCGGTGCTGGTCGATGCCGACGCCCTCACGCTGCTGGCCCGCGAGCCGGAGCTGGTGCGGCGGCGGAGCGCACCGACGGTGCTCACCCCGCACGACCGCGAGTTCGAGCGCTTCGGCACGCCCGTGGGCACCGACCGGATCGGGGCGGCCCGGCGGCTGGCCGCGGACCTGGGGGCCGTGGTCCTGCTGAAGGGCGACGCCACCGTCGTCGCGGACCCCGGGGGGACCACGTTCGTGAACGGCACCGGCACCGCGGACCTGGCGACCGCGGGCACCGGCGACGTGCTCAGCGGCATCGCCGGAGCCGTCCTCGCGACCCAGGGCACCACCGGCCTGGACACCGCCGAGGCGGCCGCCGTCGCCGCCCACCTGCACGGCCGGGCGGGCCGGCTCGCCGCGCGGCGCGGGCCCCTGATCGCCGGCGACCTGGTGCGGCGGCTGCCGGAAGCCGTCGGACACGTGTGCGGGGTCCCACCGGCCCTCCTGGGAGACTCGCAGGCGTGACCACATCTCCGGGAGCCGGCCGCGCGGAGGTGGTCGTCGACCTCGACGCGATCGCCGCGAACACCGCCGTGCTGCGCGAGCGGGTCGGCCGCCCGCTCATGGCCGTGGTCAAGGCCGACGGCTACGGGCACGGCCTGGTGCCCGCGGCGCGCGCGGTCCTCGCCGGCGGCGCGGACTGCCTCGGGGTCGCCGTCGTGGCCGAGGCGCTCGCCCTGCGCGCCGCCGGGGTGACCGCACCGGTCCTCGCCTGGCTCAACGGGCCGGGCACGGACGTCGCGGCCGCACTCGCCGCCGACGTCGAGCTCTCCGTCAGCGCCGGCTGGGGGCTGGACGAGGTGCTCGCCGCCGCCCGTGCCGCGGGCCGGCCCGCCCGCGTGCACCTGGCCGTCGACACCGGGCTCTCCCGCGAGGGCGCCACCCCCGACGACTGGCCGGGCCTCGTCGCCGCCGCGGCCCGCGCGCAGGCCGACGGGGAGCTCGCCGTCGTCGGTCTGTGGAGCCACCTGGCGTATGCCGACGCGCCCACGCACCCCACCATCGGCGCCCAGGTGCGGGTCTTCGAGGAGGCCGTGGCGGTGGCCCGGGACGCGGGGCTCACCGACGCCCGGCGGCACCTGGCCAACTCGGCCGCGACCATCGCGCTGCCCGGGACGTGGTTCGACCTCGTGCGGCCCGGCATCGCCCTCTACGGGCTGGACCCCATGGGTGGGGACCCCCGGCAGCACGGCCTGCGCCCGGCGATGACGGTGCGCGCGCAGGTCGCCCACACCAAGCGGGTGCCGGCCGGTGCCGGCGTCTCCTACGGGCACACCTACTCCACGGAGCGGGAGACGACGCTGGCCCTCGTACCGGTCGGCTACGCCGACGGCATCCCGCGGGCGGTGGGCAACCGGGCGCCGGTCCTCGCCGCGGGCGAGCAGCGGAGGATCGCCGGCAGGGTGTGCATGGACCAGTTCGTGCTCGACGTCGGCGACGACGGGATCGCGCCTGGCGACGACGTCGTGCTCTGGGGGCCAGGGGACGACGGCGAGCCGACGGCGCAGCAGTGGGCCGACGCGGGCGACACCATCCACTACGAGCTGGTCACCCGGGTCGGCGGGCGCTTCTCCCGCCGCTACGTCGGCTCGGCCGGTTCGGTCTGATGGCGCGCGCACCGCAGCTCCCGCACCCCAGCGCGCACACCGTCGGCGTGGTCGGCGCCCTGGTCGGCCTGGCCGCGGCCGGGACCGCCGCAGGCGTCGCGCTCACCCGGATCGCCCGGCGCCGGCTGAGCGTCGGGGCCCCACGACCGGCCGACCTCGCGGCCGTGCCGGACGCGGAGCTGCGGGCCAGCGACCCGCTCGGTCCCGACGCCCGGCGCGCGGACCGCACGGCCCTGGTGCGCGCCGCCGACGGGGTGCTGCTCAACGTCGAGGAGGTCGGCCCGCCGGATGCGCCGCTGACCGTCGTCTTCGTCCACGGCTATACCCTGTCGATGGGCTCCTGGGCCTTCCAGCGCCGGACCCTCGCCGCGCAGCTGGCCACGGCGAACGGTCACCGGCCCACCGCCCGGCTGGTCTTCTACGACCAGCGCGGGCACGGCGCGTCGGGGCGGGGGCCGAGTGAGCACTCGACCATCGAGCAGTTGGCCAGCGACCTGGCGGTGGTGCTGGACGCACGGGTGCCTCGGGGCCCGGTCGTCCTGGTCGGCCACTCCATGGGCGGCATGACCGTCATGGGGCTGGCCGCGCTGCGCCCCGAACTGTTCGGCGCCCGGATCGTCGGGGCGGCGCTGCTGTCCACCTCCAGCGGCAACCTGGCCGACCTGACCTTCGGCCTGCCCGAGTTCCTCACGCGCGTGCGGGCGACGGTGCTGCCGATCGCGGCGTGGACGATGCGCCGCCGGCCGGCCATCGCGGAAGGCACCCGGCGGGCGGCCGCGGACCTGATCTCGGTCGTCACGCGCTCGCTGTCCTTCGCCTCGCCCGACGTCGACCCCGCGCTCGTCCACTACCTCGACGCGATGATCGCCGGGACGCCGGTCGACGTGATCGCCGAGTTCTACCCGTCGCTGGCCGGGCTGGACGAGACGGGTGCCCTGGAGCCGCTGCGCCGCGTTCCGACGCTGGTCCTCACCGGCGACGCCGACCGGATGATCCCCAAGGAGCACAGCGAGCTCATCGTCGCGCGCCTCGAGGGTGCGGGCGACAGCGGTGTGGAGTTCGTCGTCGTACCCGGCGCCGGCCACATGGTGCTCCTGGAGAAGCCCGACGTGGTGGACGAAGCGCTCACCGGGCTGCTGCGCCGGGTCGCGGCCGCGCAGAGCGCGGGTCGCTGACGATGGCCCCCCGATCGCCGGCGCCCGACGCGGCCGCCGAGGAGGTGGCGCGCACTGCGGCCGCGTCCCCCGACTGGAGCACGCTGGCCACGGTGGCCCGCGACTGCGTCGCCTGCCCCGAGCTCGCCGCCACCCGGCAGCACGTCGTCGTCGGCGACGTCCCGGCGTCCGGCCGGCCGCGGCTGGTACTGGTCGGCGAGGCGCCGGGAGCCACCGAGGACGAGACCGGCCGGCCGTTCGTCGGGAAGTCCGGCCAGCTCCTCGACCACCTGCTGGGCGAGGCCGGCCTGGACCGCGCCGAGGCGGCCGTCCTCAACATCGTCAAGTGCCGCCCGCCGGGGAACCGCACGCCGAAGGCTCCGGAGGTGGCCCGCTGCAGCGGGTGGCTGCGCCGCCAGCTCGAGCTGCTCGACGCGCCCGTCGTGGTGGCACTGGGTCTGTCGTCGGCGAAGTGGTTCCTCGGCCCGCGCACGGTGCTGGCCGCGGTGCGCGGTCGCCCGCACGAGGTCGGCGGACGGTCCGTCTGGGCGACCTACCACCCGTCGGCGGCGATCCGCTTCGGGCCGAAGGGCGCGCCCCGGGCCGGCCTGCTGGCCGACCTCACCGCCGTCGCCGAGTCGCTGGGAGGTCCTGCGTGAAGGCCGAGCACCTGCTCCCGACCGTCGAGGACACCGAGGCACTGGGCGCGGCGCTGGCCGGGATCGTCGTCCCCGGGGACCTGGTCATCCTGGTGGGGCCCCTCGGGGCGGGGAAGACCGCGCTGACCCGGGGCCTCGGGCGCGGGCTGGGTGTGGCCGAGCCGGTCACCTCGCCCACGTTCGTCATAGCCCGCGTGCACACCGGCGGGCGCCTGCCGCTGGTGCACGTCGACGCCTACCGGCTGGGGGGCGCGGCCGACGTCGACGACCTGGACCTCGACGTCACCGTCGCCGACTCGGTCACCGTCGTCGAGTGGGGGCAGGGTCTGGTCGAGCAGCTGACCGACGAGCACCTCGAGGTGCGCCTGGACCGGCGCGACGACGACGTCCGCACCGTCCTGCTCGTGCCGCACGGCCCCGGCTGGGAGCAGCGGATCGGCTGAGCCCCGCGCTCAGTGACGGAAGACGACCAGCCGCAGCATCACGAAGTTCCAGGCCGTGCCCAGGCCCTGGGAGATCGCCCAGGCCAGCGTGATGCGCCACGACGACTCCGGCAGCACCAGCAGCGCGAGCGCGTTCACGCCCAGGATCAGGAAGAACGTCGTCCCGTAGAGGAGCGCGAAGCTCCCGGCCCGCCGGGCGCCGCCGGTCACCTGGAAGGCCCAGCGCCGGTTGAGGGCGTAGGCGGTGGTGGTTCCGGCGATGAAGCTCAGCGCCCGCGCGACGTGGGTGGACAGCCCGAGGTGCAGGCCGAGGAAGTACACCGACAGGTCGACGATCGCCGAGAAGCCGCCGACGATCACGAAGCGGACCAGCTGGCCCACCAGTCCCGGGCGGACCGGTGCCGCCGCGTCGTCCTGGACCACGACCACGTCCTCCCGAGGAGCCGCACCGGAACTCCCGTCCCGGCTCCGGCTCGTCGCCGGGCTGCGGGGCATTCTCCCCCGAGCGGCCGGGGGATCCGCGGCAGGTGCCTCGGTACCGTCCGCGTCGTGACCGACCGACACGGCGTCCGGGTGGAGCTGGTCCGCCTGCCGCCGGATGCGCTGCAGGCGCTCGGCGACGGCGACCAGGCCGCCGCGGAGGCGAGGGCCCCGGTACCGCTGAGCCCGTACCTCGCCGGGCCCGAGTGCCGCTGGGTGTGGTCGATGCGCGCCGAGCAGGTCCGCACCGATCCGCCGAGCGCCGCGTGGATCACCGCCGTCGTGTGGGATCCGGAGCGCCGGCTCGCCGTCGGACGGGCCGGCTTCCACGGTCCGCCGGACGACCGGGGCATGGTGGAGGTCGGCTACTCGATCGACCCGGAGCACCGCCGGCGCGGATATGCGCGGGCAGCGGTGCGCTCGCTGCTGGACCGGGCCGCCCGGGAGCCCGGCGTCCGGATCGTGCGGGCCTCGGTCGGCCCGGCCAACGAGCCCTCGCTGCGGCTGGTCCGGTCGCTCGGCTTCGCGGTGGTGGGGGAGCAGGTCGACGAGCAGGACGGGCCGGAGATCGTGCACGAGCGCCCGGCCGGCTGACCGGACGCCGCCCGGAAGGCCCCGCTGCCCGTGCGCACTACCCTGGGCTCTCGTGCTCGTCCTCGCGCTCGACACCGCCACCCCGACCCTGGTCGCCGGCGTGGCCCGGTGGTCGCCGGAGGCCACCGAGGTGCTGGCCGAGCAGGCGGTGCCCTCGGGCACGAGGCACGCCGAGCTGCTCACCCCCGCGATCCGGGCGGCGCTGGTCGACGCCGGGGTCGCGCTCGCCGACCTCGACGCGGTGGTCACCGGACTCGGGCCGGGGCCGTTCACCGGGCTGCGGGTGGGGATCGTGACCGCCGCGGCGCTGGCCGACGCCCGCGGACTGCCCGTGGTGGGGGTCTGCTCCCTGGACGCCGTCGGCTCCGGAGCGCGCACGGTGGTCACCGACGCCCGCCGCAAGGAGGTCTACTGGGCCGCGTACGACGCGGACGGTGCCCGCGTCGAGGGGCCCGGGGTGGTGCGCCCGGAGGAGCTGGGCCGGTCCGGTCCGTTCGCCGGTGACCCGGCGTTCGCCGAGCGGCTCGGCACGCCCGTCCACCGCGCCGACGTGACGACGACGGGGCTGCTGCGCGCCGCCTCGGCCCAGCTCGCCCATCCCGGGTCGGCGGCCCCCTTGGTGCCGCTGTACCTGCGCCGGCCGGACGCCGTGCCGCCCACGGCGATCAAGGCGGTGACGCAGTGACCGCGCTGCGGCCGATGCGCCTGGCCGACCTCGATGCGGTCATGGCGCTCGAGGAGGAGCTCTTCGCCCCCGACACCTGGACCGCGGCCATGTACCGCGAGGAGCTGGCGCAGACCGGCACCCGGCACTACCTCGTGGCCGACGACGAGGGGGCCGTGGTCGGCTACGCCGGCCTGATCGCCTACGACGACGAGGCGCACGTCGCGACGATCGGCGTGGCCGGCGCCCGGCAGGGCGAGGGCATCGGCGCGCAGCTGCTCGACGCGCTGCTGGCCGAGGCCGACCGCCGCAGCCCGGTCGTGCTGCTGGAGGTGCGCGCGGACAACGAGCACGCCCAGGAGCTCTACCGCCGTCGTGGGTTCACCGAGATCGGCCGCCGCCGCGGCTACTACCAGCCCAGCGGGACCGATGCGGTGGTCATGAGGAGGGAGAAGCCATGAGCGAGCCACTGGTCCTGGGGTTCGAGACCTCGTGCGACGAGACCGGCGTCGGCATCGTGCGCGGGCACACCCTGCTGGCCGACGCCCTGGCGACCTCCATGGCGGAACACGAGCGCTTCGGGGGCGTGGTGCCGGAGATCGCCTCTCGCGCCCACCTGGAGGCGATGGTGCCGACGGTGCACCGCGCCCTGGCCGACGCCGGCATCCGTGCCTCCGACATCGACGCCGTGGCGGTCACCAGCGGGCCCGGGCTGACCGGCGCGCTGCTGGTCGGCGTCGCCGCGGCCAAGGCCTACGCGCTCGCGCTGGACAAGCCGCTGTACGGCGTCAACCACCTCGCCGCCCACGTCGCCGTCGACGAACTGCAGCACGGCCCGCTGGCCGAGCCGTCGATCGCGATGCTGGTCTCCGGCGGGCACAGCTCGCTGCTGCTCGTCCCCGACCTCGCCCAGGACGTCCAGCCGCTGGGGCGCACCATCGACGACGCCGCGGGGGAGGCCTTCGACAAGGTCGCCCGCGTCCTCGGCCTGCCCTTCCCCGGCGGTCCGCCGATCGACAAGGCCGCCCGCGACGGCGACCCGTCGGCGATCGCGTTCCCGCGCGGGCTCACCGGCCGGCGCGACGCGCCCTACGACTTCTCGTTCTCCGGGCTGAAGACCGCCGTCGCCCGCTGGGTGGAGGCCCGGCAGCGGGCCGGGGAGCCGGTGCCGTTGGCCGACGTCGCGGCGTCCTTCCAGGAGGCGGTCGCCGACGTGCTCACCGCCAAGGCGGTGCGCGCCTGCCGCGACCACGGCGTCGACCACCTGGTGCTGGGCGGGGGCGTGGCGGCCAATTCGCGGCTGCGAGCTCTCGCAGAGGAGCGCTGCGAGAAGGCCGGGATCGTGCTGCGGGTGCCCAGCCCGAAGCTGTGCACCGACAACGGCGCGATGGTGGCCGCGCTCGGCTCCCGCCTGGTCGCGGCGGGCGTCGCGCCGTCGGCCCCGGACCTCGGCGCCGACAGCGCCCTGCCGATCGACGTCGTCAGCCGCTGAGCCGCGTCCCGGCGGTCACTGCAGGGCCAGGACCAGGCAGACCGCGGCCAGGGCGAGGGCGACGGGCGTCATGATCAGGCGTTCCGGCCGGCTGCGCGAGACGGCGTTCATGACCACGCCGATACCCAGGTATGCCGTCAGCACCCAGATGCCGACGTCGGCCTGGCCGGACGGGAGCACGTCGACGGCATCGGCCGCCTGGAGCACCACCAGGGCGAAGACCGCGTAGAGGGCGATGGAGACCGCGCTGCCGATGCGCAGCGTCACCGGGAGGACGACGTGCTGGCCGCCCCAGGCGTACCGGCCGAGTGGTGCACCCGCGACGAGCAGGACCTGGAAGGCCGCCAGGCAGCCGAGGAGGACGACGCCCACGACGGCGACGGTCATGATCACGTCTGCACGCTAGCGGCGCCGGGTCCGGTCTCCGGAGGTCGTCAGCCCGCGACGTCGCAGACCAGCACGGTCGGGGCGCCGGCGACGCGGGTGACGACGACGGTCGCCGTCCCGCGGGCATCGGTGCGCAGCTGCCGGGCGAGCGACTCCGGCTCGATGGGGGAGCCGCGCTTCTTGACCACGACGCGCCCGACGCCGCGGGTGCGCAGCAGCGCCCGGAGCTTCTTGAGGTTGAACGGCAGCACCTCGTCGACCCGGTAGGAGCTGACCCACGGGGAGTCCGCGGGGCCGTCGGAGGACAGGTAGGCGATCGTCGGGTCGACCAGCGTGGCGCCGAGGTCGGCGGCCACCACCGCGACCAGGCCCGAGCGGATGACCGTCGGGTCCGGCTCGTGCAGCCACCCGCGCACCGGTCCGGCCTCGGCGAGCCCGGGGTCGGCCTCGGCGGTCAGCTCGTGGACGACGCCGTTGCGCACCAGCGCGGCCCGCCGCCAGGTCGCGGAGACCGCCGGACCCCAGAGCAGCGCCTCGACGATCGAGCCACCGAGCGACACCCACTCCGCCTCCACGCCGGCCGGCACCCGCTCGTGGTCGAGCCCGGGCGCGACCTTCACCACCGAGGTGGGCACCTTCTCCAGCAGCGCGGTGACGGTCGACCACGGCGGGGACCACCGGTCGGGGTCCAGCAGCCGCCGGCCGCCGGCCCGCCGTGCCGGGTCGAGGACGGCGGCTCCGCACCCGGCCACCTCGCCGCCGCGGGCCGCCGCAACCAGCTCCACGGCGTCGCCGGCGACCACCCACACGTCGTCGGCGACCCCCAGCGCCTCGACGTTGGCGGCGGTCAGCTCCCGGGCGACCGGGTCGACGTCGACGGCCAGCACGCGGGCGCCCGCACGGGCCAGGGCGATCGTGTCCGTGCCGGCCGCGCAGCCGAGGTCGGCGACGGAATCGGCACCGCCGGCCAGCAGCCGGGCCGCGCGACGGGCGGCGAGCTCCGGGCGACCGGCCTGCTCGAGGGTGTCGGCGGTGAAGAGCAGCCGGTCGGCGTCGGAGCCGAACGTCGGCCGCGCCTTCAGCCGCTGGCGGGCGATGCCCCACGCGGGCCCGGCCAGGTCCGTGCCGACCTCGGCGCGCAGCCGGGTCAGCCCGGCAACCGGGTCCGCCCCGGCGTCCAGCAGGGCGCCTGCCCGCGTCAGGGCCGCGGCACCCTCCGGCGTGGCCAGCGCACGCAGCTGGCGCACCGTCTCGGCGGCCTGCGCCTCGCTGTCCGGGTCCACCGCCACAGCCTGGCGTACGCGCGTCCGTGCCCCGCCGTCACCTCCTGCGGGGACCGGGTTGAGTGGCTGGCACTCTCGTAGGTAGAGTGCCAACCGACACGGGCTGGCGCCCGACCCCCGCGACGGCGGGTGCCCGGACCCCGTGCCACAGCATCAGCACCACCAGCAGTACCTCCATCTGCCGTCCTATCCCGAAGGGGGCGTCACCGACGTGACGACCGCTACCAAGGTCAGCATCAAGCCGCTGGAGGACCGTGTGGTGGTCCAGGCCAACGAGGCCGAGACCACCACCGCCTCCGGTCTGGTCATCCCGGACACCGCCAAGGAGAAGCCCCAGGAGGGCACCGTCGTCGCCGTGGGCCCCGGCCGCATCGACGACAACGGCAACCGCGTCCCGCTCGACGTGAACGTGGGCGACGTGGTCATCTACTCCAAGTACGGCGGCACCGAGGTCAAGTACGCCGGCGAGGAGTACCTCGTGCTCTCCGCCCGCGACCTGCTCGCCGTCGTGGAGAAGTGACCTCTCCCCAGCAGCACTGAGCCCTCGCGCTCACCCGACCGCCCCGGCGACCCGAACACCGGGTCCCGGGGCGGTCGTCGTTGGGCCTTCCGCCCGACCCACCCGTACTCCTGATCGAGAGGTCCCTTCATGGCCAAGATCATCAAATTCAACGAGGACGCCCGCCGCGCGCTCGAGCGCGGCGTAGACAAGCTCGCCGACGCCGTCCGCGTGACCATCGGCCCCCGCGGCCGCAACGTCGTCATCGACAAGAAGTTCGGCGCACCGACGATCACCAACGACGGTGTGACCATCGCCCGCGAGATCGACCTCGAGGACCCCTACGAGAACCTCGGCGCGCAGCTGGCGAAGAACGTCGCCACCAAGACCAACGACGTCGCCGGTGACGGCACCACCACCGCCACCGTGCTGGCGCAGGCCCTGGTCCACGAGGGCATGCGCAACGTCGCCGCCGGGGCCAACCCGATGGCGCTGGGCCGTGGCATGCGCGCCGCGCTCGAGGCGGTGCACGCCGCGCTCGACGCCGCCGCCACCCCGGTCGAGGACCGCGCCGCCATCTCCGGCGTCGCCACCATCTCCGCCCAGGACGCCACCGTCGGCGAGCTCATCGGCGAGGCCATGGAGCGGGTCGGCAAGGACGGCGTCATCACCGTCGAGGAGAGCAACACCCTCGAGACCGACCTGGACGTCACCGAGGGCGTGCAGTTCGACAAGGGCTACCTCTCGCCGTACTTCGTCACCGACCAGGAGGCCATGGAGGCCGTCCTGGACGACGCCCTCGTGCTGCTGGTCAGCGGCAAGATCGGCGCCCTGGCCACCCTGCTCCCGCTGCTGGAGAAGGTGCTCGGCTCGGGTGCCCGGCCGCTGCTGATCGTCGCCGAGGACGTCGAGGGCGAGGCGCTGTCCACCCTCGTCGTGAACTCGATCCGCAAGACCATCAAGGTCGCCGCGGTGAAGTCGCCCTACTTCGGTGACCGCCGCACCGCCTTCATGACCGACCTCGCCATCGTCACCGGCGGCCAGGTCGTGAGCGAGGACGTCGGCCTCTCCCTGGAGTCGGTCGGCCTCGAGGTGCTCGGCACCGCGCGCCGCGTCACCGTCACGAAGGACGCCACCACGATCGTCGACGGTGGCGGCACGTCCGACACCATCGCCGACCGGGTCGCCCAGATCCGCCGCGACATCGAGAACACCGACTCCGACTGGGACCGCGAGAAGCTCCAGGAGCGCCTCGCGAAGCTGGCCGGTGGCATCGGCGTCATCCGCGTCGGCGCCGCCACGGAGGTCGAGCTCAAGGAGCGCAAGCACCGCATCGAGGACGCCATCGCGGCCACCCGCGCGGCGGTCGAGGAGGGGGTCATCCCCGGCGGCGGCTCGGCGCTGGTGCACGCGGCGGAGGCGGTCGACGCCCTCGACCTGCAGGGCGACGAGCTGACCGGCGCCCGCGCCGTCCGCACCGCCCTGGACGCCCCCGCGGTGCAGATCGCGGAGAACGCGGGCTTCGAGGGTCGCGTCGTGGTCAGCAAGACCCGCGAGGCCGGCAAGGGCCAGGGCTTCAACGCCGCGACCGGGGAGTACGGCGACCTCGCCGCCCAGGGCGTCATCGACCCGGTCAAGGTCACCAAGGCCGCGCTGGAGAACGCCGTCTCGATCGCGGCGATGATCCTGACCACCGACTCCGCGGTCGTCGAGGCCCCGGAGGAGGAGGACGAGCACGCCGGCGGGCACCACACCCACGGCCACTCGCACGGCGGCCACGGCCACTCCCACTGATCGTCGCCGCTGGGATCAGGTGACCTGATCCCAGTGCGTCCTCCCTCACCGCACACCGTGAGGGAGGACGCGCTGCGGTGAGGGAAGACGCCCGACGGCGCACCGCCCACCGCGCACACGAGAGGGCCCGGTCCAGGATCCTGGACCGGGCCCTCTCGACGTCTCCGGGCTGCTACACCCCGGCTGCGACGGCGGCCGGCTCGGCGGCGATCAGCCGGGCCCGCTCCTCCTCGCTCATCCCACCCCAGACGCCGTAGGGCTCACGCACCGAGAGCGCGTGCTTGAGGCAGGCGTCGACGACCGGGCAGCGACCGCAGACCGCCTTGGCCGCGGCCTGACGCCGCGCCCGGGCGGGCCCCCGCTCGCCGTCGGGGTGGAAGAAGAGAGACGTGTTCTCGCCACGGCAGGAACCGTGGAGCTGCCAGTCCCAGACCTCGGCCACGGGCGTCGGGAGTCTGCGGATGTCGGCCATGCTCGCCTCCAGGCTTCGAACGAGCCGGAGGACGTCCGGCCTTCACAGGCGGCGGTGCCCGAGGCCCTGCATGGTCAAACACGCCGTGATCGCAACTTTTCGCGGCGGCCACCCGTCCGTGGCGCTCACCCCCGAGGGTGAGAGCCGCTGTTGCCGGCCCCTGGACTCGATCAAGGTGGGTTCACGCCGTACCGGATCCGGGAGGGGGAGAGACCCGGATCCGTGTGCGACGAGCGCGAGGGCGCGGGGCTCCCCGGTGGGGCCCCCGCCCGAGCGGCAACCCGACCGGGGTCAGCCCCGGCCGGTACGGACCCGGCACCGACCGCCGGGCTGAGCGAGGAGCAGGCGTGATCGAGGACAGGATGCGCGCGACCGGTAGTCCCGGTGCGACCGTGTGGGTGTACGACGAGCGCCGGCGGGTCCGGGACGACGTCGCCTCGCGCCTGGTCGCGCTGTCCTTCGTCGGCCGGGTCGAGGTGGTGGGCGACCCCGGGTCGCTGACGTCGCGGCTGGAGACGCGCATCCCCGACGTCCTCATCGTCGGTACCCAGCGCGCGGTCGACTCCGGTCTCACCGCCGCCACCCAGGCGCTGCGCGCGCACCCCGGCCTGCCGGTGCTCGTGCTCGGCGCGCCCGACGACGCGGAGAGCGTCCGGGCGGCCGTGGCCTTCGGCGCCCGCGGCTACCTCCGCTGGGACGCCAGCCCGATCGAGATGGGCCTGGGCCTGTCGCGGGTCGGCCTGCGTCCCGAGGGTGCCCGCATCCCGCAGCAGCACTCGGGCCCGCAGATGGCCGGCGCCTCGTCGTGGAGCGGAGCCACCCCGCTGGCGGGCTCGACCCCGACCACCGTGCGCTCGACGGTCCGGGAGGTCGCTCCCGCCGCCGCCCTCTCGATGCGCGAGATGCAGGTGCTCACCGGCATGAGCCAGGGCAAGAGCAACGCCCAGATCGGCCGCGAGCTCTACCTGTCCGAGGACACCATCAAGACCCACGCCCGGCGGCTGTTCCGCAAGCTCGGCGCCAAGGACCGCGCGGAGGCCGTCGCCATCGGCTTCCGCCGGGGCGTCATGAGCTGACGCGATGACATTGCGATCCTCCGGATCGCACCGCAGCCACGTGCCGTACCCCTGCTGCGCTGAGCGCGTCCATCACGCCTGCGCGGGACCCTCCGGGCCCCACTCGGCGTGATCATGCCGGGTGGGGCTCAGGTCGTGGAGAGCCGTGGTGCGGTCCGGGACCGCCAGGTGCTCAGTCGTCGCGCGCGTGCCGGCCGGTGCCGTGCCGACCCGTGGGCTCGTCGCGATCGGCGGCCGCGGCCACCCCGTCGGCGTAGCCGCTGGCGTAGTCCCAGCTGACGTAGTCGTCGGGGTCGGGGTCGAAGGGGGGCTCGTGCCGGCCGGTCTGCCCCTCGTCCAGGAGCTGGCGCAGGTTCGCGGCCATCAGCGCCCAGTCGACGTGGTGCTCCTCGTCGCAGTCGGGGCAGTCGACCACGATGCCCTTCACGCCCGTCGGCTCCAGCAGCGTGCGGAACACCTCGAGTTCAGCGAGGTCGTCGAGGATCCCGGCGCGCTCCTCGAGGGTCAGCGGCGGCGGGCCCTGGTCGCCCGGACCGAAGTCCGGGTCCGGGGCCCCGAAGTCGGGGCCGGAGCCGTCGTCGAACGCAGACACGGGGTCCACGGTAACGGCCCGGCGGGCGGCGCACCGCGCGCCCGGTGGCGCCGCCTACGATCGAGGCGGACTTCCTGCGCCCGGTCGGGGTGCCGGCCGGAGTCCGAACCCGAACGTGGAGGGGTGGCGGCCCACATGCAGCCCGAATCTGTGCCCGAGCTGCCGGCGAAGTTCGCCCCACTCGGCCTGACCTACGACGACGTGCTGCTGGTGCCCGGCGCCTCGGACGTCGTCCCGGCGGAGGTGGACACCAGCAGCCGGGTGACCCGCCGCATCCGGCTCGCCGTCCCGCTGCTGTCCAGTGCCATGGACACCGTCACCGAGTCCCGGATGGCGATCGCCATGGCGCGGGTCGGCGGCATGGGTGTGCTGCACCGCAACCTCTCCGCGGAGGACCAGGCCGGCCAGGCCGACCTCGTGAAGCGGTCCGAGGCCGGCATGGTGACCAACCCGGTCACCTGCTCGCCCGACAACACCCTCGCCGAGGTCGACGCACTGTCGGCCCGCTACCGGATCAGCGGCGCACCGGTCGTCGACGCCGACGGCGTGCTGGTCGGCATCGTCACCAACCGCGACATGCGGTTCGAGACCGACTACAGCCGCCTGGTCCGCGACGTCATGACGCCGATGCCCCTGGTCACCGCGCCGGTGGGCGTCGACGCCGACACCGCCCTGCAGCTGCTCTCGAAGCACAAGGTCGAGAAGCTGCCGCTGGTCGACGAGGGCGGCCGGCTCCGCGGGCTGATCACCGTCAAGGACTTCGTCAAGCGCGACCAGTTCCCGCTGTCCACCAAGGACGCCAACGGCCGGCTGGTCGTCGGAGCGGCCCTCGGCGTGGGCGAGGACGCCTACAAGCGCGCCGGGCTGCTGGTCGAGGCCGGCGTGGACGTCCTCGTCGTCGACACCGCGCACGGCCACCAGCGCGCGGTGCTGGAGATGGTCGCGCGGGTCAAGAAGGACTTCGGCGGCGAGAACGGCGTCGAGGTCATCGGCGGCAACATCGCCACCCGCGCCGGCGCCCAGGCGCTGATCGACGCCGGTGCCGACGCGGTCAAGGTGGGCGTCGGGCCCGGCTCGATCTGCACCACCCGCGTGGTCGCCGGCGTCGGCGTCCCGCAGATCAGCGCCATCTACGAGGCCTGGCTCGCCGCCGGCCCGGCGGGCGTCCCGGTCATCGCCGACGGCGGACTGCAGTACTCCGGCGACATCGCCAAGGCCCTGGTCGCCGGCGCGGACACCGTGATGATCGGTGGGCTGTTCGCCGGCGTCGAGGAGGCCCCGGGCGAGCTGGTGTTCATGAACGGCAAGCAGTACAAGACCTACCGCGGCATGGGATCGCTGGGCGCGATGCAGAAGCGCGGCAACCAGTCGTTCAGCCGCGACCGGTACTTCGCCGACGACGTCCTGTCCGACGACAAGCTCGTCCCCGAGGGCATCGAGGGCCAGGTGCCCTACCGCGGCGCCCTGGCCGGCGTCGCCCACCAGCTCGTCGGCGGCCTGCAGGCGTCGATGGGCTACGCCGGCGCGGCGACGATCGACGACCTCAAGGAGCGCGGCCAGCTGACCCGCATCACGTCGGCCGGGCTGGTCGAGAGCCACCCCCACGATATCCAGATGACCGTCGAAGCCCCCAACTACCGGGGTCGGTGACCGAGATGAGCGATCAGCGCATGTCATCCAGTCAGACCGTCGAGGCACCGAACCACCGGGGACGTTGAGATGAGCGCGCGCGACACCGTCGAGATCGGGCTCAACCGCTTCGCCCGGCGCGGCTACGACCTCGACGAGGTCTCGATCGTGCCCTCCCGGCGCACCCGCGACGTCGACGACGTCTCCACCGCCTGGCAGATCGACGCCTTCCGCTTCGGCATCCCGCTGGTCACCAGCCCGTCCGACGCCGTGGTCAGCCCGGCGACGGCGGTCGCGGTGGGTGAGGCCGGCGGCCTGGGCGTGCTCAACGCCGAGGGCCTGTGGACCCGGTACGAGGACCCCCTGCCGGTCTACCGGAAGCTGCGCGAGGCCGCCGGCTCCGAGGCGCCGCCGGTCGCGCTGCTGCAGGAGGTCTACGGCGAGTCGGTGAAGCCCGAGCTGATCGGGGAGCGCATCCGCGAGATGCGCGACGCCGGGGTCACCACGGCGGTCCGGGTCTCCCCGCAGCACACCGAGTGGCTCGCGCCGGCGGCGCTGAAGGCCGGCGTCGACCTGCTGGTCATCCAGGGCACGATCGTCTCCGCCGAGCACGTGACCAGCCAGGGCGGCGCGCTGAACCTCAAGGAGTTCATCGCCGACCTCGACGTCCCGGTGATCGTCGGGGGCGCGGCGAACTACACGACCGCCCTGCACCTGATGCGCACCGGCGCGGCCGGGGTCATCGTCGGCGTGGGCGCCGACAGCTACTCGACCACCGACGCCGTGATGGGCATCCGGGTCCCCCTGGCCAGCGCGATCGCCGATGCCGCCGCCGCGCGGCGGGACTACCTGGACGAGACCGGCGGCCGGTACGTGCACGTGATCGCCAACGGCCGGATCGGGACCAGCGGCGCCATCGCCCGGGCGCTGGCCTGCGGTGCCGACGCCGTCCAGCTCGGGGAGCCGCTGCGCTCGGCCGCCGAGGCGCCCGGAGGCGGCGTCTGGTGGGACTCCGTGGCGGCGCACCCGCGTCTGCCGCGCGGCGCCACCTCGGCACCGGTCGAGCCCGCCGGGTCGCTGGAGCAGGTGCTGCTCGGGCCGGCCGGGGCCCCCGACGGCCGCACCAACCTGTTCGGTGCCCTGGCCCGCACGATGGCCAAGACCGGCTACTCGGACCTCAAGGAGTTCCAGCGCGTGGACCTGGTCATCGGTGGAGCGATCGGCGACGGGCTCCGTTGATGGACTTCCCGACCGTCCTCGTCGTCGACTTCGGTGCCCAGTACGCACAGCTGATCGCCCGGCGGATCCGGGAGGCCGGGGTCTACTCCGAGATCGTGTCCTGCGAGGTCCCCGCCGAGGAGATCATCGCCCGCAAGCCGGCGGCGATCGTCCTCTCGGGGGGGCCGTCGAGCGTGTACGCGCCGGAGGCCCCGCAGGTCGACCCGACCCTGTTCGAGTCCGGCGTCCCCGCCTTCGGCATCTGCTACGGCTTCCAGGCCATGGCCGCCTCGCTCGGCGGCACCGTCGCGCGGACCGGCGACCGCGAGTACGGCGGGACCCCGCTGACCGTGACGACCGAGGGCCGGCTGTTCGGCGACCTGCCGCTGGAGCAGAACGTCTGGATGAGCCACGGGGACGCGGTCAGCGCCGCGCCTCCCGGCTTCACCGTGACCGCCACCTCCACCGGGGCTCCCGTGGCCGCCTTCGAGGATGTCGACCGCAGGCTCGCCGGCGTCCAGTTCCACCCCGAGGTGCGACACACCGCGCACGGGCAGACGGTGCTCGAGCACTTCCTGTTCGACATCGCCGGGCTGGAACCCACCTGGACGATGGCCAACGTCGTCGACGAGCAGGTCGAGCGGATCCGCGCCCAGGTCGGTGGGGGGCGAGCGCTGTGCGCGCTGTCGGGCGGGGTGGACTCCGCCGTCGCCGCCGCACTGGTGCAGCGGGCCATCGGTGACCGGCTCACCTGCGTCTACGTCGACCACGGGCTGATGCGCGAGGGCGAGACCGAGCAGATCGAGCGCGACTTCGTCGCCGTCACCGGAGTCGACCTGCGGGTCGTCGACGCCCGCGAGCAGTTCCTCGGCGCGCTGGCCGGGGTCTCCGACCCCGAGGAGAAGCGGAAGATCATCGGCCGCGAGTTCATCCGGGTCTTCGAGCAGGCGGCGCTCGACGTCGTCGGCGACGCGAAGGAGCACGGCGAGAAGCTGAACTTCCTCGTGCAGGGCACGCTCTACCCCGACGTCGTCGAGTCCGGCGGCGGCAGCGGGACGGCGAACATCAAGAGCCACCACAACGTCGGTGGGCTGCCCGAGGACCTGCAGTTCACCCTCGTCGAGCCGCTGCGGACGCTGTTCAAGGACGAGGTGCGCGAGGTCGGCGTCCAGCTGGGCCTGCCCGAGGCCATGGTGTGGCGCCAGCCCTTCCCGGGTCCGGGGCTGGGCATCCGGATCGTCGGCGAGGTGACCCAGGAGCGGCTGGACATCCTGCGCCAGGCCGACGCGATCGTCCGCGCGGAGCTCACCGCCGCCACGCTGGACCGCGAGATCTGGCAGTGCCCGGTCGTCCTGCTGGCCGACGTCCGCTCGGTCGGGGTGCAGGGCGACGGGCGGACCTACGGGCACCCGATCGTGCTGCGGCCCGTGTCCAGCGAGGACGCGATGACGGCCGACTGGACGCGGCTGCCCTACGACGTGCTGGCGAAGATCTCCACGCGCATCACGAACGAGGTCGCCGAGGTCAACCGGGTCACCCTCGACGTCACGAGCAAGCCCCCGGGCACCATCGAGTGGGAGTGACTCACCCCGCGCGGTAGACCAGTCCCCGTCCGCCGGGGCCGCTCAGCGTCAGTCGGCCTCCGTCGACCGACACCTGGAAGCCGTCGCCCAGCACCGCCACCACGTGGCGGTCCTGCGCCCCGACGTCGGCCGGGCACTTCTCCTGACCGGCCCGGAGCTCGGTCGAGCGCACCATGTCGCCCTCGATCGCGACGCGCCCGGTGAGGCCGCGGCAGCCCGTGGAGCCGGTCAGCGTCCCCTCGGCGGTGACCTCGAGCGTGGCCGGGCCCCCGGTGGTGGAGGACGCGGTCGGTCCGTCGACGAGCGTCTCCAGCACCCACCGCGTGCCCGTGAACGGGCTCTCGATCACCGGTGCCACCGGCGTGAACCGCAGCTCGACCCCGTCGCCGGTGAGCACCAGCTCCTCGCCGTCGGTGGCGAGGGAGTCCACGGCGCCGAGGGCGTCCAGGTAGGCGCGCTCGGCCGCCATCACCTCGGGCGCGCAGCCGATCTCGGTGCGGCCGATCCCGCTGAGGGCGAACGCGCTGCCGTCGAGCTCGTAGCCGGCGAACCAGCGGTTGCAGAAGGCGGTGCCACCGGCCTCGCCGTCGTCCAGGTCCAGCGTGGCGCGGGCGTCCTCGGGGCGCGGCAGGGCCGCGTCGTCCACGGTCCCGGAGGACAGCTGCCACGTGCCGGTCGGCCCCACGTCCGCCGCGTCCGCCGCGTCAGCCGCACCCGCACCGCCGGCGCAGCCGGCGGCCGCCGCCCCGCCGAGCAGGACGACGGCGAGGAGGGGGACCGCCCGGGCCCTCGGGTCCATGCCCGGATGGTGGCACGGACGACGCCCCCCCGGAGGGTCGCCCCGCACCGCCGGGTGAACCTTGCGTGCCGGATCGCCCGATCGCCGGGCGCATGGTGTGGTGGACGGCGGCCACGTCGCAGAGAGAACCGGGGACAGCAGTGAGTTCAGCGCCGTGGCCGCTGTGGTGGAGCCTGGGCGTGCTCGCCGCGATGGCCGTCGTGATCGTGGTGGCCGGGGTGCGGCTGACCCGCATCGCCGATGCGCTCGCCGAGCGCACCGGGCTCGGCGACGCCATCGGTGGCGCGCTGCTGCTCGGCGCGGTCACCTCGCTGCCGGGCAACGTCACCGTGCTCACCGGGGCGCTCGAGGGCGACGCCGGGTTCGCCCTGGCCAACCCCATCGGTGGCATCGCCCTGCAGACCGTGTGGCTGGCGATCGCCGACCTGCTCTACCGCCGGGTCAACCTCGAGCACGCGGCGGCGTCCCTGCAGAACGTGCTGCAGGCCGTGCTGCTCATCGCCATGCTGGCCATCCCGGTCGTGGCCTATGCCACCCCCGACCTGCGCCTGGGCTGGATCCACCCGCTCACCCTGCTGATCCCGGCGCTGTACGGCTACGGGCTCGTGATGCTCCGGCGGATGCAGAAGGAGCCGATGTGGCTGCCGACCCGGACCGACCAGACCGCCGACGACGACGAGGGCGCCGGCGACGCGGACGGCGACGCGAACGGCGACGCGAACGGCGACGCGAACGGCAACGGGGACGGCAACGCGAACGGCAACGGGGACGGCGACGGGGAGAGGGACGGCGACGGGGACGGCGAGCCCGGCGACCAGCGCTCCACCGCCCGGCTGTGGACGCTGCTCGCGGTGCTGGGGCTCCTCACCGGTGCGGCCGGGTGGCTGGTGGGCCGGGCCGGGCTCAGCGTGACCGCCCAGGTCGGCCTCGACAGCGGCGTCGTCGGGTTCACCCTCACCACCGCGATCAGCTCGCTGCCCGAGCTCGTCGTCCTGCTGACGGCGGTGCGGATGGGGCAGCTGACCCTCGGCGTCGGCAACATCGTCGGCGGCAACGTCTACGACATCCTGATGATCGCGCTCGCGGACGTCGCCTACTCCGACGGCCCGATCTACCGCGACGCCGGGCCGACCAGCCTCGTCCTGCTCGGCGGCACGCTGGTCATGACGGCGGTGCTGGCCGCGGGGCTGATCATGCGCGACCGGAAGTGGATCGGGTTCGAGGGCGTCGCCATCCCGCTGATCTACGTGGGCACCGTCGTGCTGGCCGTCGCGGGGTAGCGGCCCCATCACGACGACGAGGGCCCGGGGGTCGCTTCCCCGGGCCCTCGGCCTTCCTGCCTAGCGCCGCCGTCTGCGGGTTCGGCGCAGTTCGCTCACCAGGAGCGCGACGCCGGCGACGATCACCACGATCCAGGCCAGCACGCCGTCGAACAGCTCCCGGGGCAGGTCCACCGGCGACATGAGCAGGACCGCCAGGGTCATGAACAGCAGCCCCGGGATCAGGGCGCCGAGGTCGGGGCGGCGGCGCGGGGGAGCGCCGTCCTCGGTCTCCAGCGGGGTCACGGTCTGCCACTCAGCCACGGGTCACCTCCACGTTCCCGACGCCTGCGTCGACGTCCAGGATGATCTCTGCCTCGTCGTCACCGATCCACGACCCGGTGCCGGCGCCCTCGAAGGTGCCCTCGGTGAGCCCCTCGCGGCCGAAGATGCTGACCTCGCCCAACCCGGAGTCGACGCTCACCTGCACGTCGGCGTCCCGGGGGAGCACGATCTCCACGTCGCCGAGCCCGTGGTCGACCTTCGTGCGGATCGGCTCGTCCAGGTCGCTGACGTCGATCTCGGACAGGTCGACGGTCATGTCGCCGATGCCGCCGTCGTAGACGTCGCGCACCTCGGCCGGGCTGGTGGGCACGAAGGTGCGGTCACCGACGCCTCCCGACATGTCGTCCCAGGGGACCGACTCGGCGGCGATGAGGGCCAGCGAGAGCACCGTGCCCAGAGCGATGAGGGCACCCCGTGCGGTGCGCCCGTCGGTGAACGCGGCGACGACCAGCCCGGCGCCCACGACGAGCAGCGCGCCGCCGAGGAAGACGGTGCCGTCGAGGTCCCAGTCGGTGAAGCGGGCGACCAGCGCGAGGGCGCCGACCACGATCAGCAGGCCGGCGATCGTCACGCCCGGCACGGGGGAGCGCGGTCCGGCCGGCGGCCGGGGCCGGAAGGGCTCCGCGACGCCGGTGCCAGCCGGCATGAGCAGCCACAACAGCAGGTAGACGAGGACGCCGGTACCGCCGGCGAGGGCGAGGGCGACGAAGCCGACCCGCCACAGCAGCGCGTCGATGCCGCTGTACTCGGCCAGGCCACCGCCCACGCCGCCGATCACCTTGTCGCTGCGGCTGCGGCGCAGCTGCGGGCGGACCCAGGCGCCCGGGGGCGGCGGAGGGGGCTGCCAGGCCGGCGGTTCGAGCGGCGGGGCCGGCGGCGGAGGAGGAGATGCCGATGTCATGGCACCGAGACTGCCGACCGCCGGGCGTCCCGACCATCAGGGAAGGCCCCCAACCGACCCTGGTTCCACTTCCGGGGTGATCACCGGTACCGGCCACCGATCGCGCGGTGCGACGATCAGCAGCGTGACCACCACCCTGCCCGCGGCGCCGCCGCGCCCGCCGCGCCCGCCGCGCCCGCGGCTGGTGCGGCCGCGGTCGGGGCGCGCCATCGCCGGCGTCGCCGTGGGCACGGCGGTGCACCTGCGGCAGGACCCGCTGGTGGTCCGCGTCGCGTTCGCCCTCCTGGCGACGACGGGGATCGGGATCGTCGCCTACGGGCTGCTGTGGCTCACCATGCCGGTGGCCGCGCCGGGCGACGAGCACGACGAGGCGCCGCCCCTCCCGGGGTGGCGTCCGGCCGGCGCCCGGCAGTGGGTCGCCACCATCGTGCTGGGCCTGGTGGCGGCCAGCCTGCTCGGGCAGCTGACCCGCTGGACCAGCAGCGACGTCGTCCTGCCGCTGGTGCTGGTCGGCGCGGGCCTGGCCGTCATCTGGCGGCAGCTGGACACCGATCGCACCCTCGCCGTCGCCGGCACCCGGTGGACGCTCGCCGGCGGGGTCCTGCTCGCCGGCGCCGGTCTGGTCTTCCTGCTGGCGACCACGGGCCAGCTGGCCAACGCCCGGAACGGGTTCGCCGCCACCCTGGTGCTCCTCACCGGCCTGCTGCTGGCGACCGCCCCGATCTGGCGCCGGCTGCTGGACTCCCGGGACGAGGAGCGCGCCGCGCGCATCCGCTCGGAGGAGCGCGCCACGGTCGCGGCGCACCTGCACGACTCGGTGCTGCAGACGCTGGCGCTCATCCAGCGGCATGCCGGCGACCAGCAGGCGGTGAGCCGGCTGGCCCGCAGCCAGGAGCGCGAGCTGCGTGCCTGGCTGTACGACCCGAAGGTCGTCCGGGAGGGCGGCACGTGGGCCGGCCTGGTGGCCGGCATGGTCGCCGAGGTCGAGAGCGACCACGCCCTGCTGGTGGACCACGTCGTCGTCGGCGACGCCCCGGTCCACGATGCCCTGGCCGCCCTCGGGGCGGCCACCCGCGAGGCGCTGGTCAACGTGGCCAAGCACTCCGGCGTCCCCGCCGCCGACCTGTACACCGAGGTCACCCCCGATCGGGTGTCGGTCTACGTCCGCGACCGGGGCACGGGGTTCGATCCCTCCGAGGTCCCCGACGACCGCCGCGGGCTGCGCGACTCGGTCAGCGGCCGGCTGGCCCGGCTGGGTGGAACGGCGGTCGTCCGGTCCGCCCACGGCGAGGGAACCGAGGTGGAGCTCGTGCTCCCCAGAGGAGGAACCGCATGACCGCCCCCCGCGTCTTCGTGGTCGACGACCACGCGATGGTCCGGTCCGGTGTCCGCGCCGAACTGGGTGACGACGTCACAGTCGTCGGCGAGGGGGCCGACGTCGCGTCCGCCGTCGAGGGCATCCGCGCCACCCGTCCCGACGTCGTGCTGCTGGACGTGCACATGCCCGGCGGAGGCGGCCGGACGGTGCTGGAGACGCTGCGCGCCGAGCTCCCCGACGTGAAGTGGCTGGCGCTGTCGGTGTCCGACGCGGCCGAGGACGTCATCGCCGTCATCAGGGCCGGGGCGCGGGGGTACGTCACCAAGACGATCTCCGGTGCCGACCTGCTCGACGCCGTCCGCCGGGTGGCCGACGGGGACGTCGTCTTCAGCCCCCGGCTGGCCGGCTTCGTGCTGGACGCCTTCTCGGCCGCCGGGGTCCCCGCGGCCCCCGCCGAGGAGGCCACGGACCCGGGGCTGGACCTGCTGAGCGCCCGCGAGCGGGAGGTCATGCAGCTGCTGGCCCGCGGCTACACCTACCGGGAGGTCGGCTCCCGGCTGTTCATCTCGGTGAAGACGGTCGAGTCGCACGCCTCGAACGTGCTGCGCAAGCTCCAGCTGTCCAACCGCAACGAGCTCACGAGATGGGCGGCCACGAACCGGCTGCTCTGACACGGTCGTCCGCCGGACGACACCGCGGCCAGGAGTCGTCCCCGGCTGCGACGAGCGCATCCGTCGTGCCTGCGCGGAACCCTCCGGGCCCCACTCGGCGCGACACGGGCGTCAGGTGAGCCCGGCGACGTACGCGCGCGCCTCCTCGACCAGGCCCGCCCGGTCGTCCGTGCCGCCCAGGACGACCCACCCGTTCATGGGTCGCCCCTCCATCGGCTCGAACGGCCGCCCGTCCCCGGCTTCGACCAGCCCGGCGAGCCGGTCGGCCGGCAGCTTGAGCACGAGCTGCTCGTGCCACCGGATCGCGAAGAACCGCCGGCCCGTCCGGAGCCCGGCGCAGCCGAACATGTGCCCGGGCGTGACATCCCCGTCGGCGAACCGGTCGACCAGGTCCGTCCAGCTCTCGTCGGTCACGGGGGGCAGCAGATCACGCGGTGTGCACCACGTGGAAGGCCTCCGCGAGCCGGTCGTCGGGCAGGCCCAACCGCTGGGCCGTCTGCCGCATCCAGGCGGTGACGAACTGCTCGAGCTGCCCCTCCGGCTGGTGGCTCACCTGCGTGGCGTGCGACCTGAGGGCGGCGAACTTGCGGTCGACGACGTCGGTGACGTCCACGGCGTGGTCGGCGCGGGGGCTGGCGCCCAGCCACACCTCCGGCACCGTCCAGGCCTCCAGGCCCTCGTCGGCCAGCAGCTCCGGGAAGGCGAACGGGTTGCGGGCGTCGGGGTAGACCGCCCGCAGCGTCGACTCCCCGACGGTCATGTGGTCGGGGTGGCTCGCGCCGATGCGTTCCCAGTAGCGCTCGGGTGAGCTGGTGAGCACCCGCTGCGGCCGCACCTGCCGGATGACCCGGCTGATGTCGCGGCGCAGGTCCAGGGTGAGCTCCAGCCGGCCGTCGGGGTACCCGAGGAAGCGGACGTCGGTGACGCCGACCTCCGCGGCGGCGGCGCGCTGCTCGGCCCGGCGGAGCGGCCCCATCCGGTCGCGCGGGGTCTCGTCGAACCCGCCGGCGTCGCCGTCGGTCACGATGCAGTAGGTGACCTCGGTGCCGGCCGCCGTCCACGTCGCGACCGTCCCGGCGGAGCCGAAGTCGACGTCGTCGGGGTGGGCCAGGACGCAGAGCACGCGGTCGACATGGCCGGCCGGGCCCGGGGGTAGCGGTGCGGTCACCTGCGGCAGCCTAGGGTGACCGGGGATCCGCCTCAGCGATTGAAGGACACATGAAGCGCGCACTCGTCACCGGGATCACCGGTCAGGACGGGCTCTACCTGTCCGAGTTGCTGTTGTCGAAGGGCTACGAGGTCTACGGCCTCATCCGCGGCCAGAACAACCCCAAGGCCGACCTGGTCCGCGACGTGGTCCCCGACGTGCGGCTGCTCAACGGGGACATCACCGACCTGGCCAGCCTGATCCGCGCGCTGTCGGAGTCCCAGCCCGACGAGGTCTACAACCTCGGCGCGGTCTCCTTCGTGGCGTACTCCTGGGAGAACGCGCGGCTGACCTCGGACGTGACCGGCCTGGGCGTGCTCAACGTCCTGGAGGCCACCCGGCTGCACGCGGGCCCGGACCTGTCGAAGATCCGCTTCTACCAGGCGTCGAGCTCGGAGATGTTCGGCAAGGTGCAGGACGTGCCCCAGCGCGAGACCACGCTGCTGTGGCCGCGCTCGCCGTACGGCGTCGCCAAGGTCTACGGGCACTACATGACCATCAACTACCGCGAGTCCTACGGGATGCACGCCTCGTCGGGGATCCTCTTCAACCACGAGTCCCCGCGCCGCGGCCCGGAGTTCGTGACCCGCAAGATCACCCGGGCGGTGGCCCGCATCACGCTCGGTCTGCAGGACACCCTGGCCCTGGGCAACCTCGACGCCAAGCGTGACTGGGGCTTCGCCGGCGACTACGTCGAGGCGATGTGGCTGATGCTCCAGCAGGAGCAGGCCGACGACTACGTCGTCGCCACGGGCGAGACGCACTCCATCCGGGAGTTCCTCGAGATCGCCTTCGCGCACGTGGGCATCGACGGCTGGCAGGACAGGGTGACGCAGGACCCGCGTTTCCTGCGGCCGGCGGAGGTGGACCTCCTGATCGGCGATCCCACCAAGGCGCGGGAACAGCTCGGGTGGCAGCCCAAGGTCGGCTTCGAGGACCTGGTCCGCATGATGGTCGACTCCGATCTGGCGGAACAGCGCACCCTCGCGGGCCGGTGAGCGCCGTGCGCGTCCTCGTGACCGGGGCCACCGGGCAGGACGGCAGCTACCTCGTCGAGCAGCTGCTGGCCGAGGGGGCCGAGATCCACGCCCTCGTCCGGCCGGACGAGCAGCCCGGGGCCGGTGCCCACCCGCTGCCCGGCGGGGTGCACCAGCACGAAGGCGACCTCCGCGACGGGCCGGCTCTGGAGGCGCTGGTCGCCGCCGTCGAGCCCACCGAGATCTACAACCTCGGCGGGCTCAGCTCGGTGGCGCTGTCGTGGCAGGAACCGGCCCTGACCGCGCAGATCAGCGGCCTGGCGGTCGGACACCTGCTCGCGGCCGCGCACGACCTGCAGGAGCGCAGCGGGCGGCCGGTGGCCTTCGTGCAGGCCTCCAGCGCCGAGATCTTCGCCGGCACCTCGCGCATCCCGCAGGACGAGACGACGCCGCTGCACCCGCTGTCGCCGTACGGCGCGGCCAAGGCCTACGCGCACCACCTCGTCGGCGTCTACCGCGCCCAGGGGCTGCGGGCGTGCAGCTGCGTGCTCTACAACCACGAGTCGCCGCGCCGTCCCGAGACGTTCGTGACGCGGAAGATCACCGCAGGGGTCGCGCGGATCGCCCGCGGCCGGCAGGACGAGCTGGCGATGGGCAACCTGGACGCGCGGCGCGACTGGGGCTGGGCCCCGGACTACGTGCAGGCGATGGTCCTGGCGGCCCGCGCCGGCCAGGGCCGCGACTACGTCATCGCGACCGGCGTCTCGCACAGCGTGCGGGACTTCGTCGAGGCGGCGTTCCGGGCCGCGGGCATCGACGACTGGGAGCGGCACGTCACCCTCGACCCGCGCTTCGTCCGCCCCTCGGACGCCCCGGAGCTGGTCGGCGACGCGACCCGCGCCCGGCAGCTGCTCGGCTGGCAGTCGGCAGTCGGGTTCGACGAGGTGGTCGCGCGGATGGTGCAGCACGACCTGGCACTGGTCGACGCCGAGGGGTGAGGTCCCTCCCGGCCGACCCGGCGGCGTCGTGACGTCGTTCACGTAGCCGTCGGCCGGACGTCGCCACGACTTCCGCCGGGTGGGACCGAGTGTTCGCCGGTGTGACCGCGGGGACCGGACCGGTCCGTCGCGTCAGGGCTGCGACGTCCGTGACGGGTGGGGACGCGTGTGACTGGTGGGTCTGTTGCGGGCCGAAACGGTTTCGCGCGTCGCGAGCTGTACGGGTCAGCGAACGTACAGTGACGAAGCCATGACAGAAGCCCAGGCACTGCCTCTCCCCGGGAATGCCGACTCGCGACGGATCGGCACGGCCCTCCGCGTGCCGGTGCCGCGGCCCGTCCCGGACGAGGTCGCGCCGGCCGCGCGCCGCGAGTGGCCCGCCGTGTCGGTCGTCATGCCGGTCCTGAACGAGCAGAAGCACCTGGCTGCCAGCGTGGGCCAGATCCTCGGGCAGGAGTACGGCGGAGAGCTGGAGCTGATCATCGCGCTGGGTCCGTCCAAGGACGGCACCGACCGCATCGCCCGCAAGCTGGCCTTCAGCGACGCCCGCATCAAGCTGGTCAGCAACCCGACCGGGCGGACGCCGGCCGGGCTGAACGCCGCGGTGCTGGCGGCGAGCCACGACATCATCGCCCGGGTCGACGGGCACGGCGTCCTGCTGCCCGGGTACATGGAGAAGGCCGTCCGGCTGCTGGAGCAGACCGGCGCCGCTAACGTCGGCGGGCTGATGCTGGCGGTGGGGGAGACGCCCTTCGAGCAGGCCGTGGCCAGGGCCTACGGCTCCAAGGTCGGGCTGGGCGGCGGCAGCTTCCACGTCGGCGGTAGCGAGGGGCCGGCGGAGTCGGTGTACCTCGGCGTCTTCCGCCGGGACGTGCTGGAGCGGCTCGGCGGCTTCAACGACCACTACCACCGGGCCCAGGACTGGGAGCTCAACTTCCGCATCCGCCAGGCCGGCGAGCTCGTCTGGTTCTCGCCGGACCTCGCGGTCACGTACCGACCGCGGTCGTCCTGGCCGGAACTGGTCCGCCAGTTCTTCCACACCGGCCGCTGGCGGCGGGAGGTCATCCGTCAGTACCCCGACACCGCCTCGGCCCGGTACCTGGCCCCGCCGGTCGTCACCGGCGCCATCCTGGCGGGCACGGTGGCCGCTGCCGTGGGTACCGTCGCCGGCGTGCCCTTGCTCCGCCACGGACGGCTGGCTCCGGTGATGTACGTGCTCGGTGTGCTGATCGCGTCCTTCCGCGAGGGCCGCGGGCTCCCCTGGCGGGCGCAGGCACTCCTGCCCGCCGTGCTGGCGAGCATGCACCTCAGCTGGGGTGCCGGTTTCCTCTTCGGACGGCGCCCCGGCCCGGTGGCCGACTGCCCGAGACGGTGAGCGTGACCGCCGTGCGTCCTCCCGCCGCTGCGGGCCGGGCGGGCACCGGGAAGGACCTCGGCTCCCTTCGTCGCCGTCGGCCGGTGCGCCGGCCCGCGGCCCTGTGGAGCCGTCGACGTGCCATCACCTTGCTGGTGGCCCGCGACCTCAAGGTCCGGTACGCGTCGTCGGCCCTCGGCTACCTGTGGTCGGTCCTCGAGCCGCTGCTGCTCGCCGGCATCTACTGGTTCATCTTCACCCAGGTCTTCACGAGGACCGTCGGAGCCGAGCCCTACATCGTCTTCCTGCTCGCCGGACTGCTGCCGTGGACCTGGTTCAACGGCGCCGTGATCGATGCGGCCCGGGCACTGCACGCCGAGGCCAAGCTGGTCCGCTCCACGAACGTGCCTCGCGAGGTCTGGGTCGTGCGCGTCGTGCTGTCCAAGGGCGTGGAGTTCGTGCTGAGCCTGCCCGTGCTCTTCCTCTTCGCGTTCATCTACGGGGCCTCGGTCGACTGGCAGCTGGTGCTCCTCGTGCCGGCGATGCTGCTCATGGCGACGCTGGTGTTCGGCGTCGGCCTGCTCCTCGCGCCACTCGTCGTGCTCGTCCGGGACCTGGAGCGGGTCGTGCGGATAGCGCTGCGGCTCGGCTTCTACGCGTCGCCGGTCATCTTCGCGGTGCAGGACGTACCCGAGCCGTGGGACGCCGCGTTCTCGTTCAACCCGCTCGCCGGGATCTTCGAGCTCTGCCGTGCCGGCTTCTTCCCCGGTGTGGTCGACTGGGGCCACGTGGGTCTCTCCGCAGTCGTGTCCGTGGGACTGCTCGTCGTCGGCTGGTGCGTCTTCGCGCGGTTGGAGCGCACCGTCCTCAAGGAGATCTGACCGGTGGTACCGAACGAACCGGTCATCGCCGTGCGGGACGCCGGGGTGCGCTTCCATCGCGGCAAGCGGCACCGGAGCATGCGGGAGTTCCTCATCCGGGGCGAGCGTGGGACACGGCCCGGTGAGTTCTGGGCGCTGGACGGCGTGAGCTTCGACGTGCGCGCCGGTGAATCGATCGGGGTGGTGGGCCGCAACGGTCAGGGCAAGTCCACGCTGCTGAAGCTCATCGCAGGCGTGATGCTGCCCGACCGCGGGACCGTCGACGTCGATGCCGGCGTCGCACCGCTCATCGAGATCACCGGGGGATTCGTCAACGACCTGACCGTGCGGGACAACATCGCGCTGACCGCCGGCCTGCACGGGATGTCCAAGGCGGACATCGCGGAGCGCTTCGACGAGATCGTCGACTTCGCCGAACTCCCGGACTTCCTCGACACGCCCTACAAGCACCTGTCCAGTGGCATGAAGGTGCGGGTGGCGTTCGCGGTGGTCTCGCGGCTGGAGGAGCCGATCATCCTCGTCGACGAGGTCCTGGCCGTCGGGGACAAGGCCTTCAAGCGGAAGTGCTACGCCCGCATCGACGAACTGCTCGCGGCGGGCCGGACCCTGTTCCTCGTCTCGCACAGCGAGCGGGACCTGCGGCGGTTCTGCACCCGGGGGCTCTACCTGCGCGGTGGCCGCCTGGTCGAGGACGGCCCGATGGACGCCGTTCTGGCGACGTACGAGCAGGACAACGGGGGAGTGAAGTGAGAAGCACCGTGGCGGCGCTGGTGCCGCAGCGCGTCCAGCAGAAGGTCTACCGTGCCGTCCCGGCTCCGGTGTGGGAGCTCGTCCGGGACGTGGGTACAGGGGCGACGCCCTGGCAGCGCCGGGCCCGCGAAGCGCGACTCAGGCGACTCCAGCAGGAGGCGGTCGACGCCGTCGACGTCCCGGTCACCGCGGTCACGTACCAGGGCGAGCGCTTCCTGGCCCGCCCCCTCGACCGGTTCCGCGCCGCGGACGTCCTCGCGGGGAACGCCGGGCTCGTCGCCGACGCGCTGGAGGCCGCGGGCATCCGCTATCTCGTGATCGACGCGCCGGTGCAGCGCAATCGTGTGCTGGCCGTGGCCGCTGACGATCGCGCCGGGGTCCGGGCCGCGCTGGCCGCGGCCGGCGACCGGCTGCCGCTCTACGCCCGGCAGCTGCATCCGGCCGACGACCGACCCAGCGCGCTGGTCACCGCCCCGCGGGCCTTCGCCGAGGGCGGTTCGGCGTACACGGTCTTCCAGGTCTATGCCGCCCAGGGGCGCAGCGAAGCCGTGTCCGGTCCGGACCTCGGCTGTCATCTGGAGTTCTGGGACACGCGGGCGGAGGACTCCCCTGCGGACAACGAGACCGGCGAGCCGCTGTCCGCCGGCTCGTGGGTGGCCCCTCGGCGCAACCGCTGGGCCGATGCGGTGCCCGCCGAGCTCCTGACGCCGGTCCGCCGGAGCGTCGACGGCGTGACGCGGCCCTGCCTGCCCACGCTGTCGGAGCGGCACGCCTTCGACGTGCACTTCCCCATCGACGCCGTCTACACCTGGGTCGACGGGAACGACCCCGCGTGGCAGCGACGCAAGGCGGCCGCGCAGGGGGCGGGTGAACGCGAGCTCAACGAGTTCGCGAGCAACGACTCCCGTTTCCTGTCACGGGACGAGTTGCGCTACTCGTTGCGGTCGCTGGACATGTACGCCGGCTGGATCCGCCACGTGTACCTCGTGACCGACCAGCAGGTCCCCGAGTGGCTGGACACGTCGAATACCCGGATCACCGTGGTGGACCATCGCGACCTCTTCGGTGGCCGTGGGCAGTTGCCGACGTTCAACTCGCACGCCATCGAATCGCAGCTGCACCACATCCCGGGCCTCAGCGACCACTACCTGTACCTGAACGACGACGTCTTCTTCGGTCGTCCGGTGGGGCCCGAACAGTTCTTCGCCGGCAACGGCCTGGCCCACTTCTTCACCTCGCCGGCGAAGATCGGTCTCGGTGACACCGGAGCCTTCGACCGCCCGGTCATGAGCGGAGCCAAGAACAACCGGGACCTCCTGTTCAAGACCTTCGACCGGGCGATCACGAGCAAGTTCAAGCACGTGCCCATCGCGCAGCGACGCGACGTCCTCCTGGAACTCGAGGAGCGGTGCGCCGATGTCTTCGCCGAGACGGCGCGTCACCAGTTCCGCGACCCGGCCGACATCGCGATCGCGTCGTCGCTGCACCACTACTACGCCTTCCTCACCGGGCGTGCGGTGGAAGGCCGGCTGCGCTACTTCTACACGGACATCGCGGCCCCCGAGACGGCCGGCCGGCTGCGACGGTTGCTCCGTACGCGCGATCGCGATGTCATGTGCCTCAACGACCACGACTCGTCGGGCCTCGATCCGGAGCTGCAGCACCGGATGCTGCACGCCTTCCTGACCGAGTACTTCCCGCTTCCCAGCAGCTTCGAGAAGTAGGGGCGGCGGTGTCTCCCCGTTGACCGCGACGGACGGCGGAACGACCGGTCCGGCGGTGGCGCTGATCATCCCGATCCACAACGCCGCGCAGTACCTCCACGAATGCCTCGACTCCGTCGTGGCCCAGACCGTCTTCCGCGACGTGCAGGTCATCCTGATCGACGACGGCAGCACGGACGGGAGCGGCGACATCGCTGCGGCCTACGCCGAGGAGCACGACAACGTCACTGCCGTGCGTCAGTCGAACCAGGGTGCCGGCGCCGCCCGCAACCGCGGGCTGGCGCTCGTCACGGCTGAGTTCGTGGCCTTCTGCGACAGTGACGACCGGCTGCCCCCGCATGCGATCGCCACGCTCCGGACCCTCATCGAGGAGCACGATGCCGATGTGGCGATCGGCCGCATGGAGACGTTCCCCGACGTCAGCACCTGGCCGTGGCTCCGTCACCTCGACGAGCCGTCCAAGGTCGTGCCCGGGATCGAGTTCGCACCCGAGCTGATCCACGGCGCCGGGCCGTGCGGCAAGCTGTTCCGCACGGTCGTGCTCCGCGAGCTGGGGCTCTCGTTCGCCGAGGGCACCCATTTCGAGGACGTGCAGTTCACGCTGCCCGCTCTTCTCGCGGCTGACCGCATCGCGCTCACGAGCACGGTGATCTACCACTACCGCAAGCTGGCCGACGGCGGATCGCTCATGAACCTGAGGTGGGTGCGAACCGCGAACTTCTGGGAGCACCTGGCCGTCGAGGAGTTCCTGTTCGAGCACCGGGACCGGGTGCCGGGCCCGCGTCGCCCGGCCCTCGACCTGTTCATGGTGCGGAGCTTCCAGGGTTTCGCCGTGCGCGCCCCGCAGGTGCTCGAGGAGAGCGAGCTGCGCGCGTTCTTCGACCGCGCCGTCGCCGTCTACGGGCACGTGTCTCCCGACCTGCTGTGGACGGGCTGCCGCGACACCCGGCACAGGCTTGCCATGGTCGCGCTGAACCAGCGGGACCGGGAACTGTTCGCCGACCCCCGGTCGGCCATCCGGGGGGTGGAAGCGTGCGACGGACGCCTCTACCTGCAGCTGGACCGGGACGTGCCCGACCTCGTCCGGTCGTTGCTCGTGGTGAGCAAGACGGCCGCGTGGTTGGAGGCGGTCGAACGGGTCGACGACGGCCGCCTTCTCCGGATCTCCGGATGGCTCAGCATCAACGGCCTGGATCTGCGCTCCGCGGTTCCCTGCGAGCTGAGCGTCCGGGTCCGGGGCAGTGCCGTCACGGAGCGGGCCCGCAACGTCCTCCGGCAGAGCCCGGCCGGTGACCCGCAGCCGGAGAGCTGGTCGGGGTTCGTCTGCGACATACCGGCAGCCGGGCTGCGAGCCGGCGAGCACCAGTTGCGGCTGGTCCTCGACACCCCGACGGGCCAGGCGTCGGTGCATCTCCGCCCGTCCGGAGGCGTGGGGGCCGAGGCCCCCACGTTTCTCCTCGGCCCCTGGTCGGTGACGCTGCGACAGACGGAGGACACGTCGTCGCTGCAGGTGATCCCGGCGGCCGGCAGCGAGCAGGCAGTCGGCGAGCACCCGGGGTGGCGCCCGCGGGTGGGCCGGTTGCTGAGGCGCAGCATCCGCTGAGGGAACCGCTGCTGCGGTGCCGTCCGGGCCCGGCAGCGGGCAGTCGTCAGCGCTGCCGGCGTGCGCCGCGGGGCCGGTGGGGTTCGTGTTCCGCCGCCACGAGTCGGATCTGGCTGATCGCCCTTTTGTGAAGGTACCGTCACACCGAAGGTCACTCCGCGTGGGTCGTTCATCACGGAACGACGCCAGCCGCGTGTCGCGCGAGCGACGGGACGGCATGTCGCGGCTCCATCCCGAGCGAGAACGGTCTCTCCCCATGGTCGATGCAGCCCCCACGTCGGGCCGCGCGCTGCGGTTCTCCGTCGTCACCGCGGTCTACAACGTCGAGCTCTACCTCGACGCCTACATCGCCTCCATGGACGGTCAGACGTTCCCCGCCGAGGACTTCGAGATCATCGTCGTCGACGACGGCTCGACCGACGGATCGCTGGCCGTTCTCCGGGAGTGGCAGCGACGCCGTCCGGGCCTGATCACCGTGCTCACCAAGGAGAACGGCGGGCAGTCGACGGCCCGCAACATGGGCATGGAGGTCGCGCGGGGGGAGTGGATCACCTTCCCGGACCCCGACGACGTGCTCGAGCCCGACTACCTCAGCGAGGTCGACACCTTCCTCCGGGAGAACCCGGAGACGCTGATGGTGGGCACGAGCCGGCACATGCTCAACGACACCACCGGCGAGCTCACCGACACCCACCCCCTGCGTGCGCACTTCGGTGACGGCAACCGGCTGCGCAACCTCGACGAGTGGCCGAAGTACTTCCACGGCAGCGCGCCCGCCGCCTTCTTCCGGGCGGAGACCGTGCGGGAGCAGGGCCTCCGGTTCGACGCCCAGGTGCGGCCGAACTTCGAGGACGGGCACTTCTGCTGCCGGTACGTGCTGGCCGCCGAGGCGCCGCTCGTGGGCTTCGTCGCCACCGCCAAGTACCACTACCGAAAGCGTCAGAACTCCAGCTCGACCCTGCAGACCAGCCTGACCGATCCCGACCGCTACACGAAGGTGCTGCGCAACGGCTACCTGGCACTCCTGCGCAGCAGCTCGGCCGAGACCGGGTCGGCCCCCGAGTGGCTGCAGAACTACGTCCTCTACGAGCTGTCCTGGTACCTCAGCTCGCAGGACAACGCATCCGGCGCGGTGAGCGCCGCGACGGGGCTGGTGGCCGAGGAGTTCCACGCGCTGCTCGGCGAGATCGTGCAGCACCTCGACGACGACCTCATCGCGAGCTTCGACCTCCGGTCGATGAAGCGGATCTGGAAGGAGATCCTGCTCCACTCCTACGCCGAGGAGCCCTGGCACAACCCGTTCGCCGTCGTCAGCGCCGCCGACCACGACCAGGGTCTGGTCAAGCTCAGCTACCACTTCACCGGGGAGCTGCCGCGCGAGGAGTTCCTGGTCCGCGGGAAGCCCGTCGCCCCCCGGCACGCCAAGATCCGGGACATCAACTACCACGGGCGGGTCCTGCTGCACGAGCGCATCGTGTGGGTGCCGCTGCAGCTGCTGCGGATGAAGCTGGACGGCCGCTACGTCGACCTCCGGTTCTCCGCGCCCGGGTTCCCGACGCATGCGCTGCGGGCATCCGACGTCCGGAAGAAGTTCGCGCCCGCAGCCGGCATCCCGACGGCGCGGAAGAAGCCCGCCCGCCGGGCGACCCGGCGGACGCTGTCCGTCGAGGACCGGCTGGTCGTCCGGCTCGCCGGATCCGCGCCCGTCCGTCAGCTCTTCCAGGACGCGTGGGTCCTCATGGACCGCATCCACGACGCCGACGACAGCGCGGAGTTGCTGTTCCGCCACCTGCAGCGGCACCGGCCCGACATCAACTCCTGGTTCGTGATCGAGTCGGGGACCCCCGACTGGGAGCGGCTCCGGGGCGAGGGCTACCGGAACGTCGTGGCCCACGGGTCGTTCCGCTGGAAGCTGCTCATGGCGAACTGCGCCCACCTGATCTCCTCGCACGCCGACGTCCCGGTGCTGCGACCGCCCGCGATCCTGCGGTTCATGCAGCCGGCCTGGCGCTTCACCTTCCTGCAGCACGGCGTCATCAAGGACGACCTCTCGCAGTGGCTGAACGGCAAGAAGATCGACCTGTTCGTCACCAGCACCCCGGCCGAGCAGGAGTCCATCGCCGGCGATCACACGCCCTACGCGTTCACCACGCGGGAGGCGAAGCTGACCGGTCTGCCGCGCTTCGACCGTCTCCGCGAACAGGGTGAGCTGATCGGGCCCGACGAGCGGGACCTGCTGCTCATCGCGCCGACCTGGCGCGACTGGCTCGTGCCGCCGTTGGCCGCCGGCACCCAGCGGCGATCGGTCAACGTCCCGGAGTTCCTCGAGACCGACTACGCCCGCAACTGGCTGGCCCTGCTGAACTCGCCCGAGCTGGCGGAGGCCGCCGAGCTGCAGGGCTTGACGGTCGCCTTCCTCCCGCACCCGAACCTCCAGTCGATCCTCTCGGGGATCGAGCTGCCGCCGCACGTGCTGCCCCTGACCTTCGTGGGCAACGACGTCCAGCGGCTCTTCGCCCGCGCCTCCCTCCTGGTGACCGACTACTCGTCGATGGCCTTCAACGCCGCCTACATCGACCGGCCTTCGGTGTACTTCCAGTTCGACAGCGACCGCATGGGGACCGGTAGCCATGTCGGGCGGCAGGGGTACTTCGACTACGCCCGCGACGGGTTCGGACCGGTCACCTACGAGCTGGAGGACGCCGTCCGGGCCATCGTGGAGTCGGTGAAGAACGGGCCGGTGCCGGCGCCCGAGTACGCCGCGCGCATCGACGCCACGTTCCCCATGCGGGACGGTCGGTGCTGCGAGCGGGTCGTGACCGAGATCGAGCAGCTGACCCGTCGGAGCAGGCCGAAGGCCCCTGCCAAGCGCGCCGCGACCCACCTCGCCGGCCGTGCCGCCCGTCGGGTGGTCCGGACCGTCGGCGCCGCCCGACGGCGAGGGGCCGAGCGGGCGGGCGTGGGCGCGTGATGGGCGCCGTGTCGACCCTGGCACCGGTCGCCGCGCCGATCGCACCGGTCGCGGCGCTCGCGCCGGTCGCACCGCTGGACGTCGCGGTGCTGGGCAGCTGCATCACCCGGGACAACTTCAACAGCCGTTTCAATGCCGGCTACAAGCGGTGGTACCAGGCGACGCTCACCCAGAACCAGTCGTCGATCATCAGCGTGATGGCGGCACCCAGCCCCATCACCGATGCGGAGATCGGGACGGGCGGGACGGAGTACGACCGGGCCAACGGCCGCGACGACTTCCGCAAGACGTTCCTCACCCGGCTCGCCGAGACGCCGCCGGACCTCCTCGTCATGGACTTCTTCGGGGACGTCCATTTCGGCTGCCTCGATCTCGGTGAGGGGCAGTACGTCACGGACAACCGGTGGAAGCTGTGGCCGACGCCGTACTACCGTGCGCGCAAGGCGGCGGGCCCTCTCCCGGAGCTGCGGCTGCACGTCGAGACGGACCGCTACCTCGAGCTCTGGAAGGACGCGTTCGACCGGCTGCTCGCCCACGTCCGGCAGGTCGCGCCGCAGACGACGGTCGTCATCCACCGGGGCCGCAACACCGGCACGCTGCAACTTCCGGACTCCGGTGGGACGGTGCCGCTGCTGGAGAACCGGAACCTCGCGAAGATCGACCTGGCGCGGTACAACGACCTCTGGCGGCGGCTGGACGACTACGCCTGCAGCCACGACGGCGTGGTGGCCATCGACCTGACGGATCGCGAGTACCCGACGTTCGACGACCACCCCTGGGGCCCGTACTACGTCCACTACACGATGGACTACTACGCGGACTTCCTCGCCGAGCTCCACAAGGTGCGGCTGAGCTCCGCGGAGGGACGTCCCGACGCGCTCGCGGCATCGATGCTGGACGACGTGCTGGACCATGCACTCGCGCGGGCCGAGGAGCGGTGGGTCGCCGACAGCCGCCGCAAGGACGCGGTCATCGAGTCCCAGCGCGCGAAGACCGAGCGGCAGGCGCGCCGGATCAAGCAGCTGGAGGCCAGGACCCCGGAGGTCCTCGGCCGCACGGTGCTGGCCGCGCTCCGGCGTGCGAGGCCCCGCCGGGGCGCGGGTGCCCCGGCGGCGCCGGCCCCTACCTCCTAGGCCCGCCCGGCCTCGAGGGAGCCCCGGCGGCGAGCCGCTACGCCGACTCATCCGCCACTGACATCACAGTGCGCATCACTCGTCAGCGGACCCCAGCGACTGCGGCAGGAAAGGCGCGGCGCCTCCTACGCTCCTCGTGTGTCTTCGCCCAGTTCGCCGCAGGTCGCCGATCCGCGGCCGCTCTCCCCTGTCGCCGAGCGGATCGTCGCGTACTCGGCCGTGCTGGTGGCCAGCTTCTTCGGCCTGGTGTCCTACGGGAGTCTGGAACACGGCGCGCGCGCCGATGCCAGAGGTGACGCGCTGCGCTACCTGGAGATGTCGGGCGACACCTTCGCCGCCGTGGAGAGTCCCTTCGCCTTCCGGCTCCTGACACCCTGGCTCGTCCAGCAGCTCTCCGGCGTCAGCGGCGTGGCGCCCGACACGGTCTGGCTGGTGCTGACCTTCGTGGCCAGCACCGCTGCGATCGTCGTCGTCTACGAGTTCCTGCGTCGCCCACTGGGCATCAGCGCGGGTGTCAGCACCTGGTCGGTCCTCCTGCTCACCGTCACCTACAGCTACACCTCCTACAACTACGGGAACTTCTGGCTGGTCGACCCACTCGCCAACCTGTTCATGGCACTGGCCCTGTTCTTCGCGTTCCAGCGCAGGTTGCTGCCGTTCGTGCTCGTGGTGCTCGTCGGGATGGTGAACAAGGAGACGATCCTCCTGGTCGCCCCGCTCTTCCCGCTCCTGCAGTGGGCGCGCTCGGGCAGTCTGCGGGACAGGAGCGTGGTCGTGTCCGGCGTCGCGACCGCCGTCATCGGCGGCTGCTACCTGGTCTTCAGGGCCTGGGCGCATGCGCGCATCGGGGACACCGAGACGTGGGCGGGGCAAGGGGTCGTCGACATCGCCCGTGCGGCGCTGTCCTCGCGTCCGCGCAGGGAACATCTCGCGGTCTTCGTGGTCTTCCAGTTCCTGTGGCCGGTCTTCGCCTACGGCCTGTACCGGCGGTTCCGGCACGGTGGCGTACGCGACGGGCTGCTCATCGCAGGCCTGTACCTCTTCACCTGCTGTCTCCTGGGCCGTGTCCAGGCGACCGACACCGACCGGGTGTTCGTCATGATGGCCCCCCTCGTGATCGCGGTCGCGGCGACGGTCTTCGACGACCTCCGTGGTGAGCAGCAGCGGCTCTGGTTGTGGATCCTGGGCGGGGTGTACGCGGCGCTTAACTTCAGCTGGCTCACCGGGGAGCTGGCCACGGTGGCGAACTTCGCGGTTCTGGCCCTCGTCGTCCTCATGCTGCACCCCCCGTCGTGCTCGTGCGCGATCACCGGAGGGGCCTCGCCGGTCGGGCTGATGGCAGCGCCGGGCGACGGCCGGCGGCGTCCGGATCTGCTCGGCCACACCCGATCGCCGGCTCGGACGGTCACCGCCCCGGTGGACGAGCGGCCGGTCCCGGTCTGACGGCGCACCGCGGGCGCCGCCCGCGGACGCTCACGAGGCGGGAGCGGCCCGCAGCCGGGACGAGGTCACGATGGCGACGAAGTGGCCGGCGACCGCCAGCAGGGACGCCGGGATCAGGACCACGAGCAGCACCCGGGTGCCGGTCAGGTCACCGACGACGGCATCGACGACGGCGGCCGCGAGCACCAGCAGGCTCAGCTCGATCGAGTGGTACAGCCGGTGGAACGGGACGAACCGGGCGAACCGCCGCAGCCTCGCCAGCCCGCGGGCGCGTGGGGCGGTCGTCGCCTCGTCGTCGGCGACCTTCGCGAGGCCGGCGTGCGCGCGCGCCACGTGCACCATGTCGTTGAGCGCCTTGTTGAGCACGATCACCACGGCGAGGACCGCGCCGAGCGTCGTCCATCCGTAGCCGGTGGAGACGTCGCCCAGCCCGCCGGCGGCGCGGATCCCCAGGGCCAGCGGGATCAGCGACTCGGTGAGGTAGTGCCCCACCTTGTCGAGGAAGACCCCGAGCGGGCTCGACGTCCCGCGCCAGCGGGCCACCTCGCCGTCACTGGCGTCCCAGAGCATCTGCAGCTGGGTCAGCAGCACGGCCAGCACCGCGCCGCCGAGCCCCGGGACCAGCAGGGCGAAGCCCGAGGCCGCGCCGGTGACGATCATCAGCGCCGTGACCGCGTTCGCCGTCAGGCCCGCGCGGATCAGCAGGCGGGTCAGGTACGGCGAGATCCGCCGCATGTAGAGGTCGCCGGTCCAGTGCTCGGCCGTCCGCCGTCCGCGGATGGCCGGCGGCTGGGTGACCTCGCGGAGTTCGGCGATGGAGGGCCACGGGGAGCGGTCGGCGGTCACGAGGCGGCCTGCGCCAGCCTGGCCTGCTCGGCGTCCCGTTCCCGGACGACGTCGTCGCACGCGTCGAGGAAGCGGGCCAGTGCGGCGTCGGGGTCCGCCCCGCCCAGGTAGTGCTCCACGAGCTCGGCCCGCCGCTCCCGCTCCCGGTCGTCGGTGAGGCACCGTCGGACCAGCTCGCCCGCCCGCGCCGCCTCGGCGGCCACGAGCCGCGGGACCGCCTCCAGCAGCGGTGACCCGGCCACCACGGCGCCCGGGTCGGCCGGCACGGTGACCACCAGCGGCCGGCCCGTCGGCAGCCACTCCACCGCCACCGAGGAGATGTCGGTGAGGAGCACGTCGGCATCCGCGAAGGCGGCCTCCAGCGGCGCGGCCGTGTCGACGACGCTCTCCCCGCGACGGACGGTGTCCTCGGCGAACACCGCCCGCAGCGCGGCGTCCGCGGCCCGGACCTCGGCACGGTTGGCGCCCGTCCGCGGGTGCGGCCGGTAGACGACCCGCAGCCCTTCGGCGAGGAGCGACCGCACGAGCGGGACGCCGTGAGTGAGCACCGAGCTGTAGGCCATCGAGGCCTGCGCGCCCTCCCACGTCGGGGCGTACAGGACGGTCGGCCGATCGCTTCCCGGCCGGGCGCCCGTCCCGGCCGCCTGCGGTCGTCCGATAAGCACCATGCGGTCCCGGTCGAACCACATCAGCTGGGCCAGCACCCGCTCCTCGGCGGCAGGTCCGGCCACGAAGACACGGTCGTAGGCCTTCAGCTGGTTCGACGCCGAGACGGCCTTGTCGCTCTCGCCGTGGCCCACGTACACGTGCGCGAGGCTCGGGTAGCGCAGCATGGAGAAGTTCCGCGGGTGGTGGCTGACGTAGAGGGCCAGCCCGATCGAGCTCCGCCGGACCAGCCCGTCCAGCGTCGCCGTGCGCCCGACGCACAGCACCCGCAGCGAGGTGCGCCCGCGCAGCCACGCGGCGGTCCGGCTGTCCTGGGTGACGACGGCGACCCCGTGCCGCTCGTCCAGGGCCGTCAGGGGGCGCAGCCACTGCTCGAGCTGGTAGCCGTTGACCCGGGGCTCGGGGAAGAAGGCCACGACGCGCTGCTCGAGGACCGTGCTGCCCAGCGCCTCGTCCTCACCCAGCCCGTCGGGCTCCCCGCCGGGGAGGAGACCGAGCCGGCGTACCAGGCGGCCGCCGCTGGAGCGGATGCGCGCGCGCAGCGCTGGAACAGGGGATGGCACTCAGGAGCTCCTCGGATCGGCCGGGTCGCACGCTACCCGTCAGACGACGGGGGGCCGCCCATGCCGCGTCATCCGGACGATCGTGTTCCACCGCAGCGGACGGCGCGGCCCGCAGTCGGTCCGCCAGCCCTCCCACCAGCCGTCGAACCAGGGCAGTAGGGCGGCCGGGCGGCGCACGGAGCGGAGGACCTGCAGCAGGGTCCAGACGGCGACGTAGGGGGCACCGATCACCCACGGCAGGTTGCGCCGGGCCAGCCAGACCCGGTTGCGGGCGTTGAGCCGGAGGTAGTCGCGGTGCCGGGTCGGGACGACGAAGGGGTGCTCGGCGGCCAGGTCCCCGGCGTACCGGACCCGGAAGCCGGCGTCCCACATCCGCCAGGCCAGCTCGATGCCCTCGTGCGCGTAGAAGAACGGACCAGGCCAGCCACCGGCCGCGTCGAACGCCGCTCGGCGGGCGACCACCGCTCCCTCCCAGACGGAGAAGGCGTGGCTGGAGCGATGGCGGTCGCCGTTGCGCAACCGGGGCGTCCAGCGCTGCGGAGGCGTGCCGCCACCCGCGACGTCCACGCGGGGCTGCAGGAGACCCACGCCGGGATCGGCGGCGAATCGAGACACCGCGTCGGCGAGGAATCCGGGCTCGGGCAGGGCGGCGTCGTCGTCCAGGAAGAGCAGCAGTTCCCCGTCCACGTGGGTGACGCCGGCGTTGCGGCCCGCCGGGATGCCGACGTTCTCGGGCAGCCCCACCGCCCGCACCCCGTCGGGGAGCCCGGTCGGCTGCCAGCCGTTGCCGACCACGACGACGTCGGTCCGCACGCCGTGCTGCGCGAGGACCGACCGCACCCCCCGGTCGAGGTCCTCCGGCCGGCGGCCCTGGGTGAGGACCACGACGCCGACCAGCGGCAGGTCGGTCACGTCCGCAGCGAGGCCGGGTCGACGCCCGCGGGCACCAGGTCGCTGGGGTCGGTCTCGCGCAGCAGCTCCGCGGTCACCGAGGCGTCCAGGTGGGACGTGAGCGTGTCCTCCTTGCGGACGTCGACGATGTGCCCGGTCCAGGAGGAGATGAGGACGTCGAGGGACGTCTCCGCCACCAGCTCCGACGCCAGCAGGGAATCCTCGGGCTCCTCGCCGAAGGCCCGGGTCCGCATCGGGGTGGCGGTCCGCTCGGGGTTGACGCAGTTGATGCGCACCCCGTCGGCGGCCCACTCGTCGGCCAGTGCCTGGGTCAGGTTGACGACGGCCGCCTTGGCGGAGGAGTAGAGGCTGTAGCCGCTGCGCCCGCGGGTGTAGGAGCTCGAGGTGAACAGCAGCAGGGAACCGCGGGTCCTGCGGAGGTGGGGCTGGAAGACCTGGGCGATGTGGATGGGAGCGAGGTAGTTCACCTCGGTCGCCATGTAGACGGTCTCCTCGCTGGTGCCGGCCAGCTCACCGCGGGGGAGGACACCTGCGGTGTTGACCACGTAGTCGACGCGGCCGGTGTCGGCCAGCACCTGTTCGCAGGCGGCGACGATGTCGCCGCGGCGCTCCACGTGGGTGTTGGTGGCCGACCGGCTGAACACCTTCGTGACCGCCCCGTAGGACGCGGCCAGGCGAGCGATGTCGGCACCGATGCCGGAGGAGCCGCCGAAGACGACGACGGTCTTGCCCGCGAGCGCCGTGCAGTACTCCGCCTCGTCGCGCGGACGGGGGGCGTCGTGGCTGTGGAGCTGGAAGAGCTTGTCGGCGATGTAGACGTCGATCGGCTCCGTGACCTTCATGTTGCGCTCTTCGCCGCGCACCACGGCGATGGGCACCTCCGGCGCGTACCGGAGCACGACCGTGCAGTCGTCCGTGGCCTCGAACCCGGCGTCCTCGGCGGCCTCGGCGTACGCCCGGCGGATCACCGAGAGGCGGAAGCCCTGCGGTGTCTGCCCGCGGCGCAGGAGGCCCCGCTTGAGCACGTCGTCGATCGTCCGCCCCGCCTCGTCGACCTGGATGATCGTGTCGGCCGACGGGATGGCGGTGTCGACGGCCTCGTACTCGTCCAGGGCCGCCACGCAGTCGGCGATGACCCGCTGGCTGAGCAGGGGACGCACGGCGTCGTGGAAGAGGACGTTGCACTCCTCGGTGCCCAGCACCTCGAGCGCGCGCTGCGTCGTCGCGTTGCGGGTGTCGGCGCCCTCCAGCACGCGGGTCACCTTCGGGTACCCGCCCGGTCGGAGGATGGCGTGGACGGCGTCCAGGTGGCCCGGGGCCATCAGCACCAGGATCTCGTCGATGTGCGGCGAGGCCTGCAGGGTGCCGATCGTGTGCTCGATGATGGGCTTGCCGGCGACCTTGATCAGCTGTTTCGGGATCGAGAGACCGACGCGCGTGCCAGTGCCGCCGGCCAGGACGACGGCCACGTTCCGCAACCTGGGCATCACTGGACCTTAACCGCGGTTGGGGCACTCGCCGAGGACAGCTGCGTGCCGGAGCTGCCGTAGCCGGTCACCCGGCTGAGGTCGGGGAAGCCCGCTGTCACCGGGCGCTCCCCACTGCCGCGCCTGAGGCGCGGTGTCGGTGGCGAGGGCAGGGCTCGAGCGGTGGGCGCAGCTGTCACGGACGTTCCCTCGGGCTGGAAGCAGCATGCTCGCGTCGCCCGGGACCAGCGGACCGGTCGAAGGCGGTGGAGCTCGACCGACGGTAGGCGCCGGCACGCCGGACGGCGGGGCCGGCCGGGGCAGGTGTGACTCGAGTCGACTGCCCGTGCAGATGCATCGGTCATCCACCCGCCCCCAGCGGTCCACCGGGCGTCGCGCCGGCGCGAACGCCGTGGCTGCGGGCGGCCACGGGTCCCTGCGACTGCTCAGTCGCAGGGACCCGCCGACAGTCCGGCGAGCTTGTCGGGATTGCGCACGACGAGGACCTGGGTGACCAGCCCGTCGGCCACGACCAGCGACATCGTCATCAGCGGCTCGCCGTCGGCCCAGACCACCACGGCCGGGGCGCCGTTGAGGTCCGCGATCTCGATGCGCAGACCCGGCAGCGCCATGCCCTGGCCGGCGATGCCGACGGCGAAGCGGGCCACCCTCTCCGCACCGGTGATCGGGCGCAGCGCCGCCCTCGCCTTGCCTCCGCCGTCGCTGATCAGCACCGCGTCGGGAGCGAGCGCGGCCAGGAGTGCGTCGAGGTCGCCACCGGCGCAGGCGGCGAGGAACCGCTCGGTCACCGCCCGCTGGACCCCACGGTCGGCATCGAACCGCGGACGGCGGGCCTGCACGTGCTCGCGTGCCCGGTGGGCCATCTGCCGGACGGCCGACTCCGACCGGCCCAGCGCGGCCGCGGCTTCGGCCACCGGCAGGCCGAACACCTCCCGCAGGACGAAGACAGCGCGCTCGGCGGGGGAGAGTGTCTCCAGCACCACCAGCAGGGCCATCGAGACCTGCTCGCCGAGCTCCGCGGCCGTGGTCGGGTCCGTGGGCGCCGGTGCGGCGGCGACGGGGTGGGTGAGCAGCGGCTCGGGCAGCCACGGGCCGACGTAGCTCTCCCGGCGTGCCCGGGCCGAGTCCAGCCGGTCGAGCGCGAGCCGGGTGACCACGCGCACGAGGTAGGCGCGCGGATCCGCCACGTCGTCGCGGTCGTCCGCGGACCAGCGCAGCCACGCGTCCTGCACGGCGTCCTCGGCGTCGGCGACGCTGCCGAGCATCTGGTAGGCCACGGAGAACAGCAGCCTCCGGTGGCGGTCGAAGACGCCGAGGACGTCGGTCACGGCGCCGGGATCTCGCAGCGGTCGCGGAAGCCCTGGCTGGTCAGACCCAGGGCGCTGTTGGTGCGCGATCGGGAGTTCTCCACGGAGATCATCATCGTCAGCTCGACGAGCTCGGCGTCATCCAGGTGCAGGCGCAGACCGGCGACCATCTCGTCGGTCACCTGCGGCGGAGTCGCCGTCATCGCCTCGGAGTAGGTCATGACCTGGCGTTCCACGTCGGTGAAGAGGTCGCTGTCCCGCCAGCGCGGCACGTCGCGCAGCTTGGCCGGGTCGACGCCGTCATCGGTGTTCATCCAGTAGCCGAAGTCCACGCACCAGGAACACCCGATGGCCACGGCCGAAGCCATCTCCGCCAGCGCCTTCAGCGTCGGGTCGAGCCGGTTCCAGCGGGCCACCGACAGCTCGTGCCGGACGTAGGTGCGCAGGACCCGGGGGTTGTGGGCGATGGCCGCGCCCGGGTCGAGGACGGCGCCGTAGGTGCGGCGCGAGTACCACTCCGTCAGCCGGACGACGAGCGAGCGCGGCGGGTCGAGCGGGATGCGGGCCATGGTCGGAACCTCTCGGTCGGCGGGATGCTGACCGTGAGGACGACGCAGCACCCGCCGGTGTGACATCGCCGTGCCGCCCGGCAGACTCGTGGCGTGCCGACCGTCACCGTCTACGCCGTGCTGCGGGCCGCCACCCCGGTGGACGACGCCACCGTCGAGGCGGTCGCCGCCACGCTGCGGCCCGGCGACCCCGAGTTGCGGGTCTGGCGCGAGCCCGACAGGGCCGCGCTGCGCGCCTCGACCGACTGCGACGCCGAGGACCTGGACGCCGCGCTGGAGCTGGCGCACGCGCTGGGGGAGGAGCTGCGGGAGCGGTGCCCGGGCGACGTGGTCGAGGCCGCCGCCCTCACTGACGACGACTCATTGGTCTGGCGCGCCTGGCTCTGAGGCTCAGAGCCGCCCGCGCCCCTGCCGCAGCAGCATCATCCCGAGCGCGGCGCCGTCGGGCCCGAGCGCGTCCTGGAACCGGGCGAGCACCTGCTGCTCGCGGGCGAGGTTCAGTCGCGTGCCGCCGCTGGCCAAGCGGTGGGCGCCGATCTCCTGCGAGATGGCCAGCCGGCGCTGCACGAGTTCGATGATCGCGGCGTCGCAGGCGTCGATCTCCTCGCGAAGCGCGCCGATCCGGTCGACCTCGGAGCCGGTGACGGCGGCCGGGGCGGAGATGAGGGTGCTCATGGGGTGTCCTTCTGGGGGAGGGAGACCGTCGTGCCCCAGAGACGAAGAACGCCCCGGGGCTCTTCGGGCCCGGGGCGTCTGGTGCGGCTGTGCTCAGCCAGCTGTGACGGCGACCGGATCCCGGTGGCCGTAGTAAAAGCTGAGGTGGGCGAGCACGGGACGGAGTCTGCCACAGCAGGCAGGAACCGTCACCCGTTCGGCTTACAGTGATGTGGCTATGAGCAGCGTCCAGCAGGCCCTCCCCGGTACAGCCGCACTCCAGCGTTCCGCCCCCGGGTCCCTGGGCCGGGAGCTGGACCGCATGCTCGCGGGGCTCAACGGTCCGCAGCGCCAGGCGGTCGTGCACGAGGGCGGGCCGCTGCTCATCGTCGCCGGCGCCGGCTCGGGCAAGACCCGGGTGCTGGCGCACCGCATCGCCTACCTGCTCGGTGCCCGGCACACCCAGCCGGGCGAGGTCCTGGCCATCACGTTCACGAACAAGGCCGCGGGCGAGATGAAGGAGCGGGTGGCGCAGCTCGTGGGCCCGCGCGCCCGGGCGATGTGGGTGTCGACCTTCCACTCGATGTGCGTGCGCATCCTGCGGGCCGAGGCCGCCAAGCTGGGCCTCAAGTCCTCGTTCACCATCTACGACCAGGGCGACTCGGTCCGGCTCATGACGATGGTGGCCCGCGACCTCGACCTCGACGCGAAGCGGTACCCCGGGCGCAGCCTCGCCGCGCAGGTGTCGAACCTGAAGAACGAGCTCGTCGACGAGGAGAGCTACGTCCCCGGGACGGCGCCGGAGAAGGTGCTCGCCGAGGCCTACAGGCTCTACCAGCAGCGGCTGCGCCAGGCGCACGCCATGGACTTCGACGACCTGATCATGAACACGGTGCACCTGCTGCAGGCGTTCCCCGACGTCGCCGAGCACTACCGCCGCCGGTTCCGCCACGTGCTGGTCGACGAGTACCAGGACACCAACCACGCCCAGTACATGCTGGTCCGCGAGCTGGTGGGCACGGGCGAGGGTCCGGTCCCGATGGCGGAGCTGTGCGTCGTGGGGGACGCCGACCAGTCGATCTACGCGTTCCGCGGCGCGACCATCCGCAACATCGACGAGTTCGAGCGCGACTACCCACAGGCCACCACGATCCTGCTGGAGCAGAACTACCGCTCCACCCAGCGCATCCTCAAGGCCGCGAACACGGTCATCGCGAAGAACACCGGCCGCCGGCCCAAGAGCCTGTGGACCGACTCCGGCGACGGCGAGCTGATCGAGGGCTACGTCGCCGACAACGAGCACGACGAGGCGGCCTGGGTCGCCGAGCAGATCGACGCACTGGTCGACGAGGGCACCGCCCAGCCCAAGGACATCGCGGTCTTCTACCGGACCAACAACGCCTCGCGGGTGTTCGAAGAGGTCTTCATCCGGGTCGGCATGCCCTACAAGGTCGTCGGCGGGGTCCGCTTCTACGAGCGCAAGGAGGTCCGGGACGCGCTGGCCTACCTGAAGGTCGTCGCGAACCCCACGGACATCGTCAGCCTGCGCCGGGTCATCAACACCCCCAAGCGGGGCATCGGCGAGCGGGCCGAGGCCTGCATCGAGAACTTCGCCGACCGCGAGCGCATCCCGTTCGCCGGGGCCCTGCGCCGCTGCTCCGAGGTGGGGGAGCTGGCCACCCGCTCGCTCAAGGCGATCCAGGAGTTCGTGGCACTGCTCGAGGAGTTCGAGCGGCTGGTGGAGACCGGCTCGGGCCCGGCCGCGCTGCTGGAGAGCATCCTGGACCGCACGGGCTACCTCGCCGAGCTGCAGGCGAGCACCGACCCGCAGGACGAGGGCCGGGTCGACAATCTCAACGAGCTCATCTCGGTGGCCGCGGAGTTCGAGGCGGCCAACCCCGACGGCACGGTCACCGACTTCCTCGAGCAGGTGTCGCTGGTGGCCGACGCCGACCAGATCCCGGGTGGCGCCGGGGGGCAAGACGGCGACGACGCCGGCGTGGTCACGATGATGACGCTGCACACCGCCAAGGGCCTGGAGTTCCCGGTCGTGTTCCTGACCGGCCTGGAGGACGGCGTCTTCCCGCACCTGCGGGCGCTGGGTGACCCGCGCGAGCTGGAGGAGGAGCGCCGGCTGGCCTACGTCGGTATCACCCGCGCGCAGCAGCGGCTGTTCATCTCCCGGGCCACGGTGCGCACGAGCTGGGGGCAGCCCGCCTACAACCCGCCCTCGCGGTTCCTGGACGAGATCCCGGGCGACACCATCCACTGGGAGCGCCTCGACCCCACGCCGGCGCCGTCGACGGGCTACCGCTCGGCGCAGACGCGGGTGGCGGCCACCGGCCTGTCCACCGGCGGCCTGCGCGGCGGCGCCGGCAACCGCCAGGTCATCTCGGTGGACGTCGGCGATCGCGTCAGCCACGACGCGTTCGGGCTCGGCACCGTCGTCGAGGTCACCGGCGCGGGCGACAAGGCGCAGGCCACGGTCGACTTCGGCTCCGGCGGCACCAAGCGCCTGGTCCTCCGCTACGCCCCGCTGGTGAAGCTCTAGAGCCCCACGCCGCGCTCGGCCAGCCAGGCCTTCGGGTCGATGGGCCGGCCGTGCATGCCACCGCGGTGGATCTCGTAGTGCAGGTGCGGTCCGGTGGACTGGCCCTCGTTGCCGACCTTCGCGATCTGGTCGCCGGCGTGCACGATGTCGCCCGCGGCGACGCTGTAGTAGCGCATGTGGCCGTAGATGTGCACATTGCCGTCGGCGTCCTGGACGTAGACGGCGTTGCCGTAGCCGGATGCGCGCCCGGCCCGGATGACGACGCCGTCGGAGGCGGCGAAGATCGGGGTGCCGAGCGGCGCGGCGAGGTCGAGGCCGTAGTGCATGGTGCCCCAGCGCTGGCAGAAGCAGGTGGTGAGCACCCCGCTGAGCGGCAGCACGGTCTTGGGCTGCCGGGCGGCGCGGGAGGCGGCCAGCTCACCGAGGCGGGCCTGCGCCTCGGCCTCGGTGATCCCGCGGCGGACGTCGGCCTCGTCGAGCCCACCGCTGAACCCGTGGTCCAGGTCGGTGCCGAGCCCGAGGTCGGAGGCCGTGACGTCGACCTGCTCCGACCCGCCGTTCAGGACGGCGGGCGCGCCGGCGACCAGGGCGCCGGCCACGAGGGCGGCGAACCAGATGGGCGCGCGGCGGCCGGGCGGGTGCGGGAGGCGGCGGGGCGCGGCGACGCGGGGGAGGCGGCGGCGGGTGGTGGGCAGCCCCTCCGGAGCGGTCCGGGGAGGGACGACGGTCTCGGCGGTCTCCGCGGGGACGGCGTTCTCGACGGCGGCCTCGGCGTCAACGGCTGCGGCGGCCCGCATGAGCGCAGTGGTCGCCGGCCGGGGGACGGGGATGGCAGGTGCGCCGCGGCCGGCGGTCAGCTCGATCCGGCCGGTGGCGCCGTCCTCGGGGCCCGGCCGCTCGAGGAGCGTGGGCGCACTGGTGGGGGACACGGCGCACCTTCCCGGACAGTGCTCCGCGAGGGCTCGGTACGGCCCGTCGGGGGAGCGGGGGCGCCGCCGGTGGATACCGACGCCGTGACCGAACCGTAACGACGTGTGAGGACGCAACCAAGCACCTCACGATCCGTGTCGTGCGGTGTGCCCCAGGTAACGAAACGGACGCGACCGCCCGGCCGGCTCAGGCGGCCGCGCGCACCGTGCGGTCCGGTACCGCGGTGCCGGCGCCGGCGAGGGTCAGCGCGACCTCGTCCAGCACACCGCGGTGGATCGGCAGCGACATGTGCCCCACACCCCGGAACAGCACGTTGCGGGCAGCCAGGTCGGGATGGTCGCAGCGGCCGGCCGACGTCGGCAGCACCAGCTGGTCGAGGTCGCTGTAGACGGCGGTGATGCGGGTGTCGCACCGGTCGACCGGCTCGGCGAGCTCCCGCAGGACCGGCGAGCCCGGCCGCAGCTGGCGCACCAGCGGTGTCGGCAGGGCGTGGGCGAGCAGCGATCCGCCGTGCGGTGTCCCCAGCGTGACCAGGGAGTCGACCCGACGGTCCCCGCCCTGGCGCTGGACGTGGTAGCGGGCGATGAGCCCGCCGAGGCTGTGCCCCACGACGTGCACGCGTTCGTGCCCGGTCTGGGCGCAGATGCGCTCGATGTGCGCGCCGAGGTCCTGCGCGGCCCGGGCGACGTCCCGCAGCAGGGGGCTGTAGTTCCACGAGCACACCGAGGCGAACCCGCGGCGGCGCAGGCTGCGCCGCATCACGGCGAAGATGGAGCGGTTGTCGACCAGGCCGTGGACCAGCAGGACGGGCGTGCGCGCGGCCAGCGGATCGGCGGAGAACAGCGCCCGGACGGCGGGCGACTGGCCCGGCCGGTGGAGGCGGTCGGGCTGCAGCTGCTCGGTCCGCGCACCCAGTGGATACAGGAGGACGTGGGCCCCGACCCAGGCCAGTTCGGTGAGGCTGCCGGTCAGCGCGGCCGGGCTGCACAGCGATCGCAGGGCACTCCGTGGCGCGGCCTCGGGAGCGGCCGTCGTGTGCGACGCTGGTTCGGAGCCCGGAGTGCTCGTCGGTCGCCTCGTCGGTCGCCTCGTCGGTCGCATGGCCTGGATCTCCCCGTGTGGTCCGTCGTCGGTGCCGAGGGGGCGCCGGTGGTGATGCACTGGTTGTGCTCCGTTCACCCGACGGTAATGCCGGTGTGTGACAGCCGTCACACCGCGCCGCCGGTGGCCGGGCCGATCGAGGCCGGTTCGTGACCGAATGCGAAAGGGGACGGCGTGCCTGGCCGCGATGCCCGAACCGGGGGCGCCCGCACCCGGACGCCCGGTGCGGCCCGTGCGGGGACCCCACGCGACCGCGCCTCCGCTCCGGACGGATTCGGCCGCGACGGTGGCGAGGGGCTCGTCGTCGGCACCGTGCCCTCCGGCGCCCGGGTCGCCGGCGTCCTGCTCGTGCTCGCCGCCCTGGCCGGTCTCGTCTCCACCGTCCCCACCTACCTCGAGGTGGGCGGGCAGGACCTCGTCCTGGGGAGCAGCGTCCTCGGCGTGCTCGTCACGCTGCTCGCCCCGCTGGTCACCGGGGCGGTGGGCGTGCAGCTCGCCCGCGTCGCCGTCCCCAAGTTCGGTCTGGCCTACGCCGCGGTCGCCGGCGCCCTGGCGCTGGGCAACCTGCTCATCGAGCTCTACCGCGGACGCAGCTCCATCGACCGACCCGGCGTCGAGGTGCTCGCCGGGGAGCGGGTGCTGACCAGCGACATCCAGATCGGTCCCGGCTGGGTGGCGGGTGTGCTGGCGCTCGTCCTCACCGTGGTGGCCGGTGGCGTCGCGGCCGCGGCGTGGGGCCGCACCGTCATGGAGGACAGCGGCGCGCTCGACGCCGTCCGGGGCCCGCTGGCCGGCGCGTCGGTGCTGCTGGGCGTGACGACGGTCCTGTGCATGACGCTGCCGGCCGCCGACGTGCCGGACGATCTCCGCACCGACCCCGCCACCGGGCTGCAGGTCGTCGTGCCCCGTGAGGGGCCCCAGGCTCTGCTCGAGCGCCCGGGGCTGGCGCTGCTGGGCGGGCTGCTGCTCGCCGGCGCCCTGGTCCTGTGCTCGGTGACCGCGCCCTCGCTGCGCCCGCGCCTGGGCGCGGTCGGCGGCCTGCTCGCCATCGCCGTCACGGTGCTCTCCGCCGGGCTCGCCGGTGTGCGGGACGCGGTCGTCTCCGACGACCTGTACTGGACGGTGCCCGGGGCCGGGCTCCTCGTCGCCGGCCTGGGCTTCTGCGTCGTCACCGCGTTCGCCTGGCGCCTCCGCCGCCGGCCACGGTGACGCGCTGGAACGGCCCCGTCCGGAGGCTCGCGCCGAGCGTGCGAGGCGGGAGGAGGACGGGGTCCTTCTAGGCTCCGCGGCGTGGACGAGCGCATCCGGGTGGTCATCGCCGGGCCAGGCCCCGACGGCGGCGACCGGACGGCCGAGATGGTGGCGCGCGCGCTGCGCGACGCCGGCATGGAGGTCGTCTACACCGACCGGCCGCAGGCTCCCGAGCAGCTCGCTGCCACCGTCGTCCAGGAGGACGCCGACGCGGTGGGTGTGCTGGTCGCCGGGGGCGACGCGGCGCCGGTCGCGCGCCTGGCCGGCCTCCTGGCGGACCGGGGGATCGACGACGTGGTCGTCTTCGCCGGTGGGGACGTCGCCGACGGTGACGCGCTGACCGGACGCGGCGTCGCGCGGGTGTTCCCGCGCGACACCGCCCCGGCCGACGTCGTCGACTGGTTGCACGAGCGCCTCAGGGGCTGACCACCGGCACGGTCAGCTGCTGCACCCGCCCCGGGCCGGTGGCCAGCGCGACCGGCTGCGGGAGCGTGGCTCCGCGGTAGGCGAGGTCGCCACCGGCCAGTACGACGGCCAGGCGGTGCCCCGGGTCGAACCGGTGCACGATCGCCGGCAGCTCGATGGTGACCGGCCTCGTCACGTCGGTGACGCGTGCGGGGGAGATCAGCCGGTGCGGCAGCTCCACCGCGCCGTCCGGGCCGACGTCGTACACCTTCGCGTAGACCACCAGCTGGCCGCCGGGGCCGGCCACCTGCGTGGCAGCGACGGCCGGGGCGTCCAGCTGCACGGTCAGCCGGGGCGAGCCGACGACGTCCATGGGCTGCGCCAGGGGCGGCGTCGAGAAGCGGATCGCCGTGCCCGGCGGATCGGTGACCGGGCCCGTCTGGTCGAGGAACGCCGTCTCGGTGTAGTTCGGGCCGATCGGCGCGACGCTGCTGTAGGTGCTCAGTCCGGGCACCACCTGCGCCGGGTTGTCCACCAGCGAACCGCCCAGCAGCCCGCCGCCGGACAGGTGCAGCGTCCGCTCCGTGCCGACCGGGTAGGACGGCGCCGAGGCGTAGGCCTGCTCGACGTCCCCGGTCTCGGCCATCACCCAGTCGCGGTAGTAGTCGAACACCGGCTCCGGCGCCGGTCCGCGGCCGCGCACGTAGTGGTCGAACCAGGCCAGCGCCTGCCGGCCCTGGTAGGAGTCCTCGGGGTTGCGCTGGTCGAGCTCGCCGGGCTGCGGGTCGAGGGCGCTGTGCCCCCACGACTGCCAGACCAGCGACACCGGGGTGCCCTGCGCCTTCAGCGCGGCGTAGGTGGCCACCGACTCCTGCAGGTTGAACAGGGTGTCCGCCTGGCCCTGCGCGATCAGCGTCGGCGTGCGGACGTCGGAGACGTAGCTGCCCACGGAGTTCGACCGCAGGAACTCCACCGACCGCGGGTCGGCGTACCCGGTGGCCGCGACCTCGGCCAGGGCGGAGCAGACCGGGACGTCGAAGTTCAGGCAGTTCTCCCGCGCCAGGTTGCGCACCTGCGCCGGGTCGCCGAGCGCCGGCAGGTCCTGCAGCCCGCTGGCGAGGCCGAGGGCGGTGAACAGCAGCGACCACTGGTACTTGAAGACGCCGGTGTTCGCCGAGCCGACCGAGCCGCTCAGCGCGCTGCCGCCGGGGATGCCGCTGTTGTCGGGGTTGAGCGAGTAGGAGAGGTCGTTCCACGTGATCATCGGGACGATCGCGTCGAGCCGGTCGGTGCCGGCCGCGTGCTCGACGGCGGCGGCCGCGAACTGGATCTGACCGCCGTAGGAGCCGCCGACCATGCCGACCGCGGGATCGTGGGCGACCTTCGTGCGCCGGTCCTCCCGGAGCACCTGGTCGACGCGCACGCGCTCACCCGTGGCGTCGTCCACCGCGACGATCGAGGGGTCGCCGCCGAGGAAGCGCAGGAGCTGGCTCGCGGCGGCGCCGTCGTGCTCCCGGTCGTCGAGGGTGATCGGGCACAGGTCGCCGTCGACGAAGCCGAGCCCGGTGTAGGAGAGCGTCACGTACCCGTGCTCGCCGAAGCCCTGGGCGAAGTCGGCCTGGTCGGCCTTGGTGCCGCCGAAGCCGTTCGTCGCGAGCAGCGCGGGGCCCGGCTTCCGCTCGGTGACGCCCGGGGGGACGTAGAGATCGGCGTCGATCCGGCAGGTCCGGCTCTCCGGCCCGAGCCCCGTCACGGTGATCGTCAGGTCCCGCGGGACGATCTCGGTCGCGGCTGCGGGAGGGGCCAGGGCGACCGTTCCCCCGGTGGCCAGCACGGCCGTGAGCAGGGCGGTCGTCGTTCGGCGCACGGGGGCTCCTCGTCGGTCGGCGATCGGGCGGTGGTGCGGTGGGGCGGCCCGGTCGCTGCCGCAAACGGGTGAGGAAGCCTGTGATGCACCCCACGCCTGACCCATCTCTCCAACGCCCGAGGCGGCATTCCGGTTACGGGCGGGCTACGGTCCCTGTTCGTGGATCTCTTCGAGTACCAGGCCCGTGACCTGTTGGCCTCGCACGGTGTCCCCGTGCTCCCCGGCGGGGTCGCCGATACGCCCGAGCAGGCGGAGGCGATCGCCCGCGAGATCGGGCAGACCGTCGTCGTGAAGGCGCAGGTGAAGGTGGGCGGCCGCGGCAAGGCCGGTGGCGTCAAGCTCGCCGACAACCCCGAGGACGCCAGGGCGCGCGCCCAGGACATCCTCGGGCTGGACATCAAGGGGCACATCACGCACCGCGTGATGGTGGCCCAGGCCAGTGACATCGCCGAGGAGTACTACTTCTCCTACCTCCTCGACCGCTCCAACCGCACCTTCCTGGCCATGGCCTCGAAGGAGGGCGGCATGGAGATCGAGCAGCTCGCCGTCGAGCGCCCGGAGGCGCTGGCGCGCATCCCCGTCGACGCCAGCGTCGGGGTGGACACCGCGAAGGCCGCCGAGATCGTCGACGCCGCGAACTTCCCGGCCGAGGTGCGTGACCAGGTCATCGCCATCGCCGTGCAGCTGTGGGACGTCTTCACGAAGGAGGACGCCACGCTGGTCGAGATCAACCCGCTGGCCAAGGCGCCCGACGGCACCGTCCTCGCCCTCGACGCGAAGGTGACGCTCGACGAGAACGCCGAGTTCCGGCAGTCCGAGCACGCTGCGCTCGAGGACGCCGCCGCCGCCGACCCGCTCGAGGCGCGCGCCAAGGAGAAGAACCTCAACTACGTCAAGCTCGAGGGCGAGGTCGGGATCATCGGCAACGGTGCCGGCCTGGTCATGAGCACCCTGGACGTCGTGGCCTACGCGGGCGAGGAGTTCGGTGGCGTCAAGCCGGCCAACTTCCTCGACATCGGCGGCGGCGCCTCGGCCGAGGTCATGGCCAACGGCCTGGAGATCATCCTCTCCGACCCCGCCGTGAAGAGCGTCTTCGTCAACGTCTTCGGCGGCATCACCTCCTGCGACGCCGTGGCCAACGGCATCGTCTCCGCGCTGGGCATCCTCGGCGACGAGGCCACCAAGCCGCTCGTCGTCCGGCTCGACGGCAACAACGTCGAGGAGGGCCGGCGGATCCTCGCCGAGGCCAACCACTCCCTGGTCACCGTCGTGGACACGATGGACGGCGCCGCCCGCCGGGCCGCCGAGCTCGCCGCCGCCTGACCTCCCCGACTCCCGACAGGACTCCAGAGATGTCGATCTTCCTCAACGAGAACAGCAAGGTCATCGTCCAGGGCATGACCGGCTCCGAGGGCATGAAGCACACCTCGCGCATGCTCGCGTCCGGCACCGCGATCGTCGGCGGCGTGAACCCCCGCAAGGCGGGCACCACCGTCGACTTCGACGGCACCAGCGTGCCGGTGTTCGGCTCGGTCGCCGACGCCATGAAGGAGACCGGCGCCGACGTCAGCGTCATCTTCGTGCCGCCGCCGTTCGCGAAGGCCGCCGCCATCGAGGCCGTCGACGCCCAGATCGGGCTCGCCGTGATCATCACCGAGGGCATCCCGGTGCACGACTCCACCTACGTCTGGGCCCACGCCCAGGGTGGCGCGACGCGCATCATCGGGCCGAACTGCCCCGGCCTGATCAGCCCCGGGCGCAGCAACGCGGGCATCATCCCGGCCAACATCACCAAGCAGGGCAAGATCGGCCTGGTGTCGAAGTCGGGCACGCTGACCTACCAGATGATGTACGAGCTGCGCGACATCGGTTTCTCCACCGCCGTCGGCATCGGTGGCGACCCGGTCATCGGCACGACGCACATCGACTGCCTCCAGGCCTTCCAGGACGACCCGGAGACGGAGGCCATCGTGATGATCGGCGAGATCGGTGGCGACGCCGAGGAGCGGGCCGCCGACTTCGTCAAGGCCAACGTCACCAAGCCCGTCGTCGGCTACGTCGCCGGCTTCACCGCGCCCGAGGGCAAGACCATGGGCCACGCGGGCGCCATCGTCTCGGGCTCGGCCGGGACCGCCCAGGCGAAGAAGGAGGCCCTCGAGGCCGCCGGCGTCCGGGTGGGCAAGACCCCGTCGGAGACCGCGCAGCTCATGCGGGAGATCATCGGCGGCTGAAGAAGGACCACCCTTCCCCCCACGCCTCGCACGCTCGGCGCGGGCCCCTGAAGAGTGGCCGTTCCAGTACGTCACCGCTGCCCGGTGACCGCAGCTGCGGTCACCGGGCAGTGCTGTGTCCGGACCCGGTCCGGTCACGACGGGGGATACTGCGGCCGAGGCGGTTGCCAGGTGTCCGGGACTGCTCGAACATGCGCTCAGTGATCAAACGACTACCGAGGAGTGGCTCGAGATGACCAGTCAGCCTCCGCCGCCCCCCGGCGGGCCCGGGCAGCCCGACCCCGGGCCGCAGCAGCCGTACGGCCAGCCGCCCCAGCAGCCGTACGGCCAGCAGCCTCAGCAGCCCCAGCAGCCGTACGGCCAGCAGCCGCAGCAGCCCTGGGGTCAGCAGCCCCAGTCGCCCTGGGGCCAGCAGCCGCAGCAGGGCGGCTACGCCCAGCAGGGCTACGGCGCTCCCGGACCGGCGGGCGGCAGCCGGACGTCGGTGGACCTCTCGAAGGTCGGGCTCCTCGAGCGGCTGATCGCCGGGTCGGCCCTGCTCTTCACGCTCTTCATGATCCTGCCCTGGTACGGATTCGACGACGAAGGTCTCGAGGACGTCGACGCCTCCACCAACGGGTTCACCGACGCGATCAGCTTCGGCGATTTCACCTTCGAGATCGGCTACGCCACCGGACCGTCGATCCTCGCCTGGCTGCTGCTGCTGGCCGCCGCCGTCTGGGTCCTGCTCCCGGCGGTCACGACCGTCCGGTTGCCCGTGCCGCGCAGCTTCGTCACCGCCGGGCTGGCCTGCCTGGCGCTGCTGCTGTTCCTGGTCACCTGGATCGACCAGCTCGACCTGGCCGACGGGCCGGACCAGGAGGCCAGCTTCAGCATCATCGCGTTCCTCGCCCTGCTGACCGTGCTCGCCGCCGCCGTCCTCGCCGTGCTGCAGGCTCTGCCGGACCTGCGGGCCGGGGAGGCGGGGGGAAGCGGACGGTCGACGGGTGGTCAGCCGAGGGGTGGTCAGCAGCAGACGCACCCGCCCCAGCCCTACGGGCAGGGTCCGCAGCAGACGCAGCCTCCCCAGCCCTACGGGCAGCCGCCTCAGCAGGCGTACCCGCAGGAGCAGCCCCCGCCGCCGCACGGCCACCCGGGCACGCCGCCCCAAGCACCACCGGGGCAGCCCGGCAGCACCGCCTGAGCGGTCCCGGAACCGCGCGAAGCAGTCGGTCAGGGCCGGTGGGCCACGGGCCGCCGGCCCTGACCGCTCCGTCGGGTTCCCGGTTTGTCGGGTCGCCGGGCGCGTGCGGCGACCGTGGACGCCGCCCTCTTGGGAGACTGGCCCCGTGGTCTCGTTGCTCGCACGTCTGCCCAGGAAGGGTTCCGACGACGGCGACGGACCGCTCCCGCTGGTCTGGCTCGCGCTCGCCGCGGCCGTCGTCGTGTCGGTCGCCGGCCTCGGCGTGCTGGCCCTGGCGGTCGGTGTCGTCTCCACCCTGGACCCCGCCGGTGGGCCGGGCGCCGGCGGATCTGTCCTGCTGGCCGCCCGGCTGTGGCTGCTGGCCCAGGGGGCGGGCATCACGGTCGCCTCCGGTCCGATCGTGCTCGCTCCGCTGCTGCTCACCCTCGGTATCGCGTGGGGTCTGGCCGGTGTCGGCCGCGTCGTGGTCCGGGTCGCCGGTCCCACCGGCACGCGGGACGCGGTGCGCGCCGTCGGTGTCCTGACCGGCGCTCACGTCGTCCTCACCGCGGTCCTGGCGCTGGTGGCCGACGGGCCCGGCGCCGACGTCGGCCTGCCGCGCGCGGTCCTGGGCAGCGCCCTCCTGTCGGTCGCCGCGGCCGGGTGGGGAGTGAGCCGGGAGTCCGGCGCGCTCGACGCCGCCCTCGGCCGGCTGCCGTCGCAGACCGGCCCGGTGCTGCGCGGTGTCCTCGCCGGCCTGCTCACCGCGCTCGCCCTGTGCCTCGCCGTCGTCGTGATCGCGCTGGCCGCCGACGCCGACGGGTACGCGGCCGTCTCCGGCCGGCTCGGCGGAGCCGGCGCGGGAGCGCTCGGGCTCCTCGGGCTGGGGGTGCTGCTGCTGCCCAACGCCGCCGCGGCGGTCCTGGGCCTGGCCGCGGGGCCGGGGTTCTGGGTGGGCAGCGGCACGTTCGTGTCCGTGCACGGCGTGACGCTGGGACAGGTGCCGGCGCTGCCGATGCTCGCCGCACTGCCCGACACCCAGGCGGTGCCCCTGCTGGCGTTCGCCTCGCAGGCGATCCCCGTGCTGGCCGGCCTGGTCGCGGGACGGACCCTGGCCCGTCGCTTCGCGGCAGGCGACGGCGGCTCGGTCGTGGCCGGACTCGGCGGCGTGCTCGCCGGCGTCCTCCTCGGCGGGGCCTGCGGTCTCCTGGTCCGGGCTGCCGGCGGTTCGCTCGGCGACGCCGGCCTCGCCCAGGTGGGGGCGCCGCCGGTGGCCACGGGCGTGGCCGTCGCGGCGCAGGCCGGCATCGCCGCAGCGCTCGCGGCCACGGCCACCCGGTGGCGCACCGCCGCCTGACGCCGCCCGCCAGGCCCGACCGGGCCGGCGGTTAGGGTCGCGGGGTGAGCAGCCCCGGGCGATCGACGTCTCGGGCACGGGTCGTCGTCCTGCTGTCCGGCACCGGCTCGCTCTGCGCCGCGCTGCTCGACGCGACGGACGACCCCGCCTACCCCGCCGACGTCGTCGCCGTGGGGGCCGACCGCCCGGCCGCCGGCCTCGAGCACGCCCGTCACCGCGGCATCCCCACCTTCGTCTGCGCGCTCCGTGACCACCCCGACCGCGGCGCCTGGGACCGGGCGCTGGCCGCCGAGATCGCTGCCTGCGATCCGGATCTGGTCGTCTCGGCCGGCTTCATGAAGATCGTCGGACCGGCCGTGCTGGTCGCCGTCGGGGACCGCATGGTCAACACGCACCCCGCGCTGCTGCCGGCCTTCCCGGGCGCGCACGCGGTGCGGGACGCCCTCGCCGCCGGCGCCGTCGTCACCGGGGCCTCGGTCATCACGGTCGACGCCGGCGTGGACACCGGCCCGGTGCTGGCCCAGCGCGAGGTGCCGGTGCTGCCCGACGACGACGAGTCCCGACTGCACGAACGCATCAAGGCCGTGGAGCGCGAGCTCCTGGTGGAGACGGTGGCCCGCCTGGTGGCCACCGGGACGAGAGGACACAGCTCCCGATGAGCGACCGCAGCCCGATCCGTCGCGCCCTCCTCGGCGTCTACGACAAGACCGGCATCGAGGAGCTGGCCCGCGGGCTGGCCGGCGCCGGCGTGGAGCTGGTCAGCACCGGCGCCACCGCCCGCCGGATCGCCGACGCCGGCATCCCGGTCACCCCGGTCGAGCAGGTGACCGGCTTTCCGGAGTGCCTGGACGGGCGGGTCAAGACCCTGCACCCCTCGGTGCACGCGGGCATCCTCGCCGACCGCCGCCGGCCCGAGCACGTGGCGCAGCTCGAGGAGCTGGGGATCGCCGCTTTCGACCTGGTCGTGGTCAACCTCTACCCGTTCACCGAGACGGTGGCCTCCGGCGCGGCGCCCGACGAGTGCGTCGAGCAGATCGACATCGGCGGGCCCGCCATGGTGCGCGCGGCGGCGAAGAACCACCCGTCGGTCGCCGTCGTCGTCGACCCCGCGCGCTACGACGACGTCCTGGCCGCCGTGTCCGACGGTGGGTTCACGCTCGAGCAGCGCCGCCGCCTGGCGGTCGCCGCGTTCCGGCACACCGCGTCCTACGACATCGCCGTCGCCTCCTGGATGGGCAGCGTCCTCGCGCCCGACCCGGACACCGACTTCCCGGAGTGGGTCGCCGCGAGCTGGGAGCGGGCCGACGTGCTCCGCTACGGCGAGAACCCGCACCAGGGCGCCGCCCTCTACCGCGGCACCGTCCCCGGGCTGGCGCACGCCGAGCAGCTGCACGGCAAGGCGATGTCCTACAACAACTACGTCGACACCGACGCCGCGTGGCGGGCAGCGCACGACCACGCGGACCCGTGCGTGGCGATCATCAAGCACGCCAACCCTTGCGGGATCGCGGTCGGGCAGGACATCGCCGCGGCGCACCGCAAGGCGCACGCGTGCGACCCGCTGTCGGCCTTCGGCGGCGTCATCGCGGCCAACCGCGAGATCGACCTGACGATGGCCGAGCAGGTCGCCGAGGTGTTCACCGAGGTCGTGGTCGCCCCGTCGTTCACCGACGACGCGCTGCGGGTGCTGACCGGCAAGAAGAACATCCGGCTGCTGCGCCTGCCGCACCTGCCCGGGGCCGCCGCGGAGCTCCGGCCGGTCAGCGGCGGGCTGCTGCTGCAGGCCACCGACCGCATCGACGCCGCGGGGGACGACCCGACGACCTGGACCCTGGCGACCGGGGAGCCCCTGGACGCGGCCGGCCTGGACGACCTCGTGTTCGCCTGGCGGGCGGTCCGCGCGGTGAAGAGCAACGCGATCCTCCTGGCGCACGACCGGGCGACCGTCGGCGTCGGCATGGGCCAGGTGAACCGGGTGGACTCCGCGCGGCTGGCCGTGGCGCGGGCGGGGGAGCGGGCGACCGGTTCGGTGGCGGCCTCTGACGCGTTCTTCCCGTTCGCCGACGGTCTCCAGGTGCTGCTCGACGCCGGCGTCCGCGCCGTCGTCCAGCCCGGCGGGTCGGTGCGCGACGAGGAGGTCGTCGCAGCGGCGGCCGCCGCCGGCGTGCCGCTCTACCTGACCGGTACCCGCCACTTCGCGCACTGATGGTTTCGTCGCGCCCGCACGTCGGCCCGCCGGAGCCGGGGGCGGAGGTGGAGGGCGCGGACTTCGCCCGGGTCGACTGGTGGGGCGCCGAGCTGGACGGCGTCACCTTCACCCGGTGCCGGTTCGACGACGCCTCGCTCGAGGAGCTCGTCACCCGTCGCTGCGTGTTCGACCAGTGCGTGCTGACCGGTGTCCGGCTGAGCGGTTCGCGGCACTCCGGGTCGGCGTTCCTCTCCTGCCGGTTCGACCGGGCCGTGCTGCGCGACGTCACCTGGGACGGCTGCAAGCTGACCGGTTCGCAGTTCCCCGGCGCGCACCTGCGGCCCATGACCGCGACGGAGTGCGACTGGAGCTACGCCAACCTGCGTGCCGCCGACCTGTCCGGGCTGGACCTGTCGGGCCAGCGATTCCGGGAGACCGACTTCACCGACGCCGACCTGCGGGAGTGCGACCTGAGCGGCGCCGACCTGGACCGGGCACGGATGCAGGGCGCGAAGCTGCGCGGCACCGACCTGCGCCGCGCCTCGACGGACGCGGTCAACTGGCTCGCCTTCGAACTGACCGGCGTCCGGCTGGACCTGGCACAGGCGGTGCAGTTCGCCCGTGCGCACGGGGCGCTCGTCGAAGGCTGACGGGTGCCCGCGGGCGCACGTCCACGCACCGGACGGGCAGTGATGGGTGGGGCGTGGGGGTGACGTGGTCCGCGTGGTGAGCACGGGCGTGGAGGTCTGAATCCCTGCTGGATCAGCCCGCGCGTCCACGGATCGCCCGCCGTAGGCGTCGGTACTTTTCGTCCTCGTGACGCTCCTCATCGGCACGGCGACCGCCGTCGCACCGCCGGCCCCGGTGAGTCCTGCACGGACCGCCGCGCCGGCCGGAGCGACTTTTCGCGCGGACATCCAGGGCCTGCGTGCCGTGGCCGTCGGGCTGGTCGTCCTCTACCACCTGTGGCCGAACCGACTCACGGGTGGGTTCGTCGGCGTCGACGTCTTCTTCGTGATCTCAGGCTTCCTGATCACGTCGCACCTGTGGATGCATCCCCCGGGGAGTGCCCGCGACCTGGCCCAGTTCTGGGCTCGTCGCGTTCGGCGGCTCCTGCCTGCGTCCCTGCTCGTGCTCGCGGCGACCGCTGTCGCCACCCGCGTGGTGGCCCCGGAGACGCAGTGGGCCGCGACGGCCAGGGAGATCATCGCCTCCGCTCTGTACGTGCAGAACTGGCAGCTCGCCTCCACGTCCGTCGACTACCTGCTCGCCGGTGCCGCCGCGTCTCCCGTGCAGCACTTCTGGTCGCTGTCGGTCGAGGAGCAGTTCTACCTCCTGTGGCCGGTGTTCATCCTGCTCATGGCGGGGCTGGCGGCCTGGACCGGTCTGTCCCTGCGCGTGGTCGGCGGAGGTGGCGTGGCACTGCTCGTCGTCGCATCGCTGGCCTACTCGATCCACGCGACGGCGACCGAACCCGCAGCGGCGTACTTCGTCACGCCGGCTCGGATCTGGGAGATGGCGGCCGGCGGGCTCCTCGCGCTGGCCATCTCGGGGCGCAGCACCCGGATGGGCACGGGCCGGGCGCGGATCGGACTGGCGTGGCTCGGCTACGCGACGATCGGGTTCGCTGCCCTCACCTACTCGGCGGCCACACCGTTCCCTGGCGTGGCGGCCCTGCTGCCCGTGCTCGGAGCGGTCGCCGTGCTGGCGGCGGCTGCTCCGGAGGGGCGGTTCGGCCCCGGGCGGGTGCTCCATCGACGTCCGGTGCAGGGGCTCGGCGACTGGTCGTACTCCGTGTACCTCTGGCACTGGCCGTTGATCGTCCTGCTGCCGCACGTCAGCGGCGGCCACCTCGGGCGGCTGGACAAGGTGACCGTTCTCGTCCTCTCCGTGGTGCTCGCCGGAGTGACGAAGAGGCTCGTCGAGGACCGATGGCGGAACGGGCGCCGCGGGGCACCTCTCCGGCGGACGTTCGCCGTGGCTGCGGCGGGCATGGCCGTGGTCCTGGCCGTGGGTGCCGTGCAACTGGCAGAGGTGAGCCGCAACGAGTCGCAGGCCAGGGAAGAGCTCCTCCAGGCGATCTCCGGCGGCGATCCCTGCTTCGGCGCAGCCGCCATGGCGCCCGACGCCGGCTGCGGGACCACGGACGCCGGCCAGGTCGTCCCAGCCCCCGCGCACGCCCTCGACGACAGGTCCGAGGCCTACGGCCGGAACTGCTTCACCTCCGCACCCTTCACCGAGTTGCGGCAGTGCGTGTTCGGTGATCCCGACGGAGACGTCTCCATCGCGCTCGTGGGGAACTCCCATGCGGGTCACTGGTTGCCGGCCCTCCAGACGATCGCCGAGCGGCGCAGCTGGCGGATCACCACGTTCCTGGCGTCCGAGTGCACCATCAGCACCACTCCCGTCCAGTGGGACTCCGAGCGGAAGACGGAGGGGTGCCTCGATCGGTCGGCTCGCGTGGTGGACCAGACCGTGGACGGTGACTTCGACCTCGTCGTCGTCTCGGAGAGGAACGGCCGTCCCGCCGTCGGGCACGATGCCGCTGACAGCCACGACCAGTGGGTGAAGGGATACCGGGGCCCGGTGGCTGCCTGGTCGGCCGCGGACCTTCCCGTCCTGGTGCTGCACGACACCGCCACTCCGGGTGCGACGTTGTCGTCGGTGCCGGACTGCATCGCCGCGAACCCCGAGGACTTCGAGACGTGCTCGGGCCCGAGGGGTCGGTGGGTCCCGGAGGACCCGCTCGTGCAGGCAGCACGGGAGCAGCGCGACGAGGACATCGCGGCCGTCGACCTCAACGACATGCTGTGCGAGGAGACGACGTGCCACAGCGTGATCGGTGGCGTCCTCGTCTACTACGACGCGTCCCACATGACCGCCACGTTCTCCAGGACGCTCGCGCCCTACCTCGAGCCGGCCCTGGCGGAGGCGTTGGCCGGGGCCGGGCGACGCTGAGCCGCGAGACCCCCCGGCGCACCAGCGCTGTGCGGCGCTCCGGACCGGCATGCCTTCGCTAGCGGTACCGCTTCCCGGTGAGCAGGGCCTTGAGGCTGCCCAGCAGCCCCAGGACGGCGACGGCGATCGCGCACCAGAAGCCGGGGCCGAAGTCGTCGAACTCCCAGCCGGCGTCCTCCAGCGGGACGAGCACCGCCCACACGATCACACCGCTCACGATCAGCCCCAACAGGCCGAGGAAGCGGTGCGAGCGCGCCGGCAGCCACATCAGGATGCCCAGGACCAGCAGCGCGCCACCGCCGAGCACCACCGCGAGCGGCTGCCACAGGCCGTTGTCGACGACCGCGTCGAGGTCCTCGAAGCCGTCCCGCACCAGGTCCCAGCCGGTGCCGTCGACGTCCGCGAGCCAGTCCAGCGCCAGGCTGACCGCGGCCACGATCCCGGCGAGGATCAGCAGCAGCCCGCCGAGGCTCTCGGGGCCGCGGTAGGGCACGGGCTCGGCCGAGTACACCGGCGTCGTCGCCGCGGGCGGGCCGCCGGAGGCCGCGGTCGCTCCGGCGGGACTCTGCTCGGGCTGGGTCATGCCGCACCTCCGGCTCGGGTCGGGCTGGTGCGCCCGCACCGAGCCTAGGACCGCGGCACCGGTCCTGACAGTCGTGCGGCAGACTGTGCGGCGTGCCCGCGACGATCCTGGACGGCAAGGCGACGGCGGCGGCGATCCGCTCGGAACTGACGGGCCGGGTGGCTGCGCTCGCTGCGGCGGGTCACCGCCCCGGGCTCGGCACGCTCCTGGTCGGCGACGACCCGGGCAGCCGCTGGTACGTCAACGCCAAGCACTCCGACTGCGCCCAGGTCGGCATCGCCAGCATCCAGCGCGAGCTCCCGGCGACCGCCACGCTCTCCGACGTCCTCGCCGTCGTCGAGGAGCTCAACGCCGATCCGGCCTGCACCGGCTACATCGTGCAGCTGCCGCTGCCGGCCGGCATCGACGAGAGCGTCGTCCTGGAGGCCATGGACCCGGCCAAGGACGCCGACGGTCTGCACCCGGTCAACCTCGGCCGCCTGGTGCTCAACGTCCCGGGCGCCCTGCCCTGCACCCCCGTCGGCATCATCGAGCTGCTGCGCCGGTACGAGGTGCCCATCGCCGGAGCCGAGGTCGTCGTCATCGGCCGCGGCATCACCGTCGGGCGTCCGCTGGGGCTGCTGCTCACCCGCCGGTCGGAGAACGCGACGGTGACGCTCTGCCACACCGGCACCCGGGACCTGGCAGCGCACGTGCGCTCGGCCGACGTCGTCGTGGCCGCGGCCGGCGTCCCCGGACTGATCTCCGCCGACCTGGTGAAGCCCGGTGCCGCCGTCCTGGACGTCGGGGTGAGCCGCGTGGACGGCAAGATCGCCGGGGACGTCGCGAGGGACGTCGTCGAGGTCGCGGGGCACGTGGCGCCCAACCCGGGCGGTGTCGGCCCGATGACCCGCGCGATGCTGCTGCAGAACGTCGTCCTGGCCGCCGAGCAGGCGGCTGCTGTCGAGGCGCTCTCGGCGTGAGCGAGGGCCGTCCGCCGCTCTACGTCCGCCGGCCCTTCGTCGCCGGTCTGGTCCGCCAGCTGCCCCTGCTGGCCGTGCTGGCGGTGGTCGTGGTCGGGCTGGCGCTGGTCACCGTCGAGCACTGGCGCAGAGGGCTCACCGTCATGGGGCTGGCGCTGGTGGGGGCGGCGCTCCTGCGGCTCTTCCTCCCGGAACGCCGGGTGGGTTTCCTCGCCGTGCGCAGCCGGCCGGTGGACGTCGTCCTGCTGGCCGCCGCCGGCCTGGCGCTGACCACCATCACGCTGGCGATCCCGAGCCTCTGAGTCCCGCGGCGCACCCGCTGAGGCGCGGCGGCGTCCGCGGCGCTAGGTTGGCGGCCATGGCAGACAAGCCTCGGAACGGCAAGGTCACCGTGGTGGGCGCCGGGTTCTACGGCTCCACGACCGCTCTCCGTCTCGCCGAGTACGACGTCTTCGAGACCGTCGTCCTCACCGACATCGTCGAGGGCAAGCCCGAGGGCCTGGCCCTCGACATCAACCAGTCGCGGCCGATCGAGGGCTTCGAGACCCGGGTGGTGGGGGTCGGGGGCGGCTCCTACGAGGGCACCGAGGGGTCCGACGTCGTCGTCATCACGGCGGGCATCCCGCGCAAGCCGGGCATGAGCCGGATGGACCTCATCGAGACCAACGCCGGCATCGTGCGGCAGGTGGCGGAGAACGTCGCCGCCACGTCACCCGACGCCGTCGTCATCGTCGTCTCCAACCCGCTGGACGAGATGACCGCCCTGGCCCAGCTGGCGACGCAGTTCCCCAAGGGCCGCGTCATGGGACAGGCCGGGATGCTGGACACCGCCCGCTTCACCAACAACGTGGCCGAGGAGCTCGGGGTCCCGGTGTCGTCGGTGACGACGCTGACCCTGGGCTCGCACGGCGACACGATGGTGCCGGTGCCCTCGCGGTGCACCGTCGACGGCAAGCCGCTGTCCGAGGTGATGGCGCAGGACCGCATCGACCACCTGGTCGACCGGACCCGCAACGGTGGGGCCGAGGTCGTGGCGCTGCTCAAGACCGGATCGGCGTACTACGCCCCCTCGGCCGCGGCGGCCCGCATGGCCAGGGCCGTGATCGAGGACTCCGGCGCCGTGATGCCGGTGTGCGCCTGGGTCGACGGCGAGTACGGGATCAGCGGCGTCTACCTGGGCGTCGAGGCCGAGATCGGCCGACAGGGAGTGCGGAGGGTCGTCGAGGGCGACCTGTCCGAGAGCGAGCTGGCCGGGCTGCGCGACGCAGCCGAGGCCGTGCGCGCCAAGCAGGCTGACGTAGCCGACCTCTGAAGGAGGACCCCCGTCCTCCCCACCCCCCGCACGCTCGGGGCGGGACCCGGGACGGGGGCCGTTCCAGAGGGTCACCACCAGCAGAGAGAAGGAACGCGCACGTGGCGAAGATCAAGGTCGAGGGCACCGTCGTCGAGCTCGACGGCGACGAGATGACCCGGATCATCTGGCAGTTCATCAAGGACCAGCTGATCCTCCCGTACCTCGACGTGAACCTGGAGTACTACGACCTGGGCATGGAGTCGCGCGACGCGACCGACGACCAGGTCACCATCGACTCCGCCAACGCCATCAAGAAGCACGGTGTCGGCGTCAAGTGCGCGACGATCACGCCGGACGAGGCGCGGGTCGAGGAGTTCGGCCTGAAGAAGATGTGGCGCTCCCCGAACGGGACGATCCGCAACATCCTCGGCGGCGTCATCTTCCGCGAGCCGATCATCATGCAGAACGTCCCGCGCCTGGTGCCGGGCTGGACCAAGCCGATCATCGTCGGCCGCCACGCCTTCGGTGACCAGTACCGCGCCACCGACTTCAAGTTCCCCTCGGCGGGCACCCTGACGGTGACTTTCACGCCCTCGGACGGCTCCGAGCCCATCGAGCACGAGGTCTTCCAGGCCCCCGGCGCCGGCGTCTCGCTGTCGATGTACAACCTCGACGAGTCGATCCGCGACTTCGCGAAGGCCTCGCTGAACTACGGCCTCGACCGCGGCTACCCGGTCTACCTCTCCACGAAGAACACGATCCTCAAGGCCTACGACGGCCGGTTCAAGGACATCTTCGAGGAGGTCTTCCAGGCCGAGTTCAAGGAGAAGTTCGACGCCGCCGGCATCACCTACGAGCACCGGCTGATCGACGACATGGTCGCCGCCTCGCTCAAGTGGGAGGGCGGCTACGTCTGGGCCTGCAAGAACTACGACGGTGACGTGCAGTCCGACACCGTGGCCCAGGGCTTCGGCTCGCTCGGCCTCATGACCTCGGTGCTCGCGACCCCGGACGGCCGCACGGTCGAGGCCGAGGCCGCCCACGGCACGGTGACCCGGCACTACCGCCAGCACCAGCAGGGCAAGGAGACGTCGACCAACCCGATCGCGTCGATCTTCGCCTGGACCCGGGGCCTGGCCCACCGCGGCAAGCTGGACAACACCCCCGAGGTGACCCGCTTCGCGGAGACCCTCGAGCGGGTCTGCATCGACACCGTCGAGAGCGGCCAGATGACCAAGGACCTCGCGCTGCTGATCTCCAAGGACAGCCCGTGGCTGACGACCCAGGACTTCCTGGCGGCGATCGACGCCAACCTCAAGAAGGCCATGGCCTGAGGTAGTCCCTGACGTACGGCGGCCCCCGCACCCTTCCCGGGTCCGGGGGCCGCCGCACGTCCTGGATCCGGCGCGCCGCCCCGACCCAACTTCGGGGAAGTTGGCGTCCCCATGGGCGTGGGCAGCCCTCGTTCCCCGCAGTTGGTGCCTGTGGACGGGGCCGGCGCGGACCCGCGCCGCTCCGGCACCCTTCTGCGGTGCCCGCCGCTCTCCGACCGCCCGCGCTCCGGGGGGCCGTCTTCCGGAAGCGCGACGTGGTGGCGGCCGGACTGCTGTCATCCGACTGCCTGCGGAGTTCTGCCTGGCGACGGGTGTTCCGGGGCGTCTACGCCGATGCCGAACTCCCGGACTCGTTCGGCGTCCGCGTCCGCGGGGCGCGCCTCCTGGTGCCGCCGTCGGCTGTGTTCAGCGGTCGTACGGCCGCCTACCTGCACGGTGCGACCGAGCTCGCCGACCGGCGCGGCCTGGTCGAGGTCACCGTGCCGGCGGAGGTGCGGTTCGGCCCGGTCGACGGCATGCGCGTGCGACGGATCTCGCTGCCGACCTCCGACGTCGCGTATTCCGGGGGATGGCGCTGCACGAGCCGCGTCCGCACGGCGCTCGACATCGCGCGGTGGGAATCCCATCCGGACGCGGTGGCGGCGCTCGACGTCCTGCTGGCCCGAGGTCTCGTCGACGCGGACCGGCTGCGGGAGGCGGCGGGCGTGCGCCGCGGCCGGGGATCGAGGCAGGCCCGCCGGGCCGTGGAGCTGACCGATCCCCGCGCCGAGTCGCAGCCGGAGTCGCGGCTACGCGTCATCCTGACGCTGGCTGGGTTGCCACCGGTTCCGCAGCACGTCGTGCGCGGCCCCGACGGGGCGTTCCTGGCGCGGGTGGACCTCGCCTACCCGGACGTCCGCGTGGCGGTCGAGTACGACGGCGCCTGGCACGCGGAGGCCGGCCAGTTCGCGCGGGATCGTCGCCGGCTGAACGGGCTCACGGCCGCCGGCTGGGTCGTCGTGCACGTGACCGCGACCGACCTGCGCGACCCGGCCGCTCTGGTGGCGCGGGTCCGGGCGCAGATCCGGCGTGCAACTGCGGGGAAGTAGGCCTTCCCAGCCGTGCGGGAGGGCCACGTTCCGCGCAGTTGGGGTGCGGCGGGTGGCTGAGCCGGCCGGCACCACACCGCCGGTCGAGGGGTCAGCCGAAGAGCTGGGTCCACCAGGGCCCGCTGCCGCCGTCGGCGATGCCGACGCCGAGCCGCGTGAGGCTGCAGTCGAGGATGTTCGCCCGGTGCCCGGCGCTCTTCATCCACGAGTCCATGACCGCCGCGGCGTCGGCCTGCCCGCGGGCGATGTTCTCCGCCCGGGCGGAGACGCCGGCGGCAGAGGCGCGGTCGAAGGGGCTCAGACCCGAGGGGTTGACGTGGTCGAAGAAGCTCCGGTCCCGCATGTCGGCGCTGTGCGCGGCGGCGACCGCGGCCAGCCCGCGGTCCGCGGCGACCGGTGAACAGCCGGCGGCCGCGCGCTCCTGGTTCACCAGCGCCAGCACCTGCCCCGCGCGGTCCGGCTGGGCCGGCGGCGGGGGAGCGGGCGTACCGGCCAGCGTGGGCCTCGGCGCTGGGGGAACGGGCGGGGTGGTCGACGGCGCCGGTCGGGCCGGGGCGGCGGTGGTGGCCGTCGGGGGTACGGCATCGGGCACCGGGACGGCGGCCGGCGGGGGCGTCGCAGCCTCGACCGGAGCCGGAGCCGGAGCCGGCGCCGGCGCCGGAGCGGGCGTCGTCGCCGGTGCCGTCGTTTCGGCAGGCAGCACCTCGCGACCGGATCTGCTGACCGGGATCTCCACCCGCGCGGCGCCGTCGCCGTCGAGCGCCAGCCAGGCGGAGGCGCTGGCGAAGGTCGAGGACGTCGGACGGCCGTCGAGGCCCATGACCACCGGCGAGTCCGCGGAGCGTGCGGCCGCCGAGGCGTCCAGCGCGGTCCCCGACGGCGAGCCGGAGCCGGCGACGACCGGGGCGGCCAGCACGAACCCGGTCACGAGGGCCAGCACGGGGACGCCGATCCTCCAGCGCCGGGCGCGGCCGCGTGGGCCCATGGCGGGGCGGTACCGCGGGCCCGGCGTGGCGCGGTCGGTCGACAGCGATCGGCCGCTGGAACGGTGGCGCACGGGACTCCCCGGGATGATCACTATTCGTTATCGAGTCGGGACTAAATGTAAGCGCAAGAGGACGGACAGTGCACGAGACGCAGGTCACATCGCGCGGCGTGGGCACCGGCAGCGCCGGGAGCGCCGCACCGGGGGCGCCCCGCCAGGGCACGATGGGGTGCCCGCACCGCCCCCTCCCAGCACTCGAGGAGTACGCCGCCGGTGAGCGACGTCTGGCTCAACATCGTCATGGTCGTCGTCTTCGTCATGATCGGCGGGGTCTTCGCCGGCGCCGAGATCGCGCTGGTCTCGCTGCGCGAGTCCCAGGTCCGGGCCATGGCCGAGACCGGGCGCCGGGGCAAGGCGGTGCAGAAGCTGCTCAGCGACCCCAACCAGTTCCTCGCCGCCGTCCAGGTCGGGGTGACGCTGGCCGGGTTCTTCTCGGCGGCCTTCGGTGCCAGCACCCTGTCCGAGCCGCTGGCCGACTGGCTGGCCGGCCGGGGGGTCTCCGCGGGGCTCGCCGGCACGCTCGCCCTGGTCCTGGTCACGATCGCGATCAGCTACCTGTCGCTGGTCGTCGGCGAGCTCACCCCCAAGCGGCTCGCGCTCCAGCGGGCCGAGGGGTTCGCCCTGGTCGTCGCCGCCCCCCTCAACGCCATCGCCAAGCTGTCCCGGCCCGTCATCTGGCTGCTGTCCAAGTCCACGAACGCGCTGGTCCGGCTGCTGGGCGGCGATCCCACCCAGAGCGGTGAGTCGATCAGCCAGGAGGAGCTCCGCGACCTGGTCGCCGCGCACGAGTCCCTCAGCAGCGACGAGCGGCGGCTGATCGACGAGGTGTTCCGCGCCGGCCAGCGCGAGGTCCGCGAGGTCATGACCCCCCGCACCGAGGTCGGTTTCCTGGACGCCTCGATGACGACCAGCCGGGCAGCCAAGCAGGTCGCCGACTCGAACTGGTCACGCTTCCCGGTGGCCGGCCGCGACCAGGACGACGTCGTCGGCTTCGTGCACGTCCGCGACCTGTTCCTCCCCAACCACCCGGCCGGTCGGGCCGCCACCGTGGGTGACCTAGCCCGCGAGGTCAAGCGGCTGCCCGGCACCGCCGGGGTGCTCACCGCGCTCAGCGAGATGCGGCGGGAGAACCAGCACCTGGCGATCGTCGTCGACGAGTACGGCGGAACCGACGGGATCGTGACGCTGGAGGACCTCATCGAGGAGGTCATCGGCGAGATCTACGACGAGTACGACGCCGAGGTCGAGCCGGAGGCGCGTCAGTCGCCGGACGCCCCGCGCGAGGTCGACGGACTGCTCAACCTCGACGACTTCACCGAGGTCACCGGGCTACACCTGCCGGAAGGTCCCTACGAGACCGTGGCGGGGTACGTGCTGGCCGGTCTCGGGCGGCTCCCCGAGGTGGGCGACACCATCGTGGTGGAGGGCCGGGAGATCACCGTCGTCGAGCTGGACGGACGGCGGATCGCCCGGTTGCGGGTGGACCCGCCCCTGCCGGAGCCCGAGGACGGCGAGGCGGCCGGGACCGACCCGGACGGCGTCGAGCGCCCGACGGTCTAGCGGGTCCGCGCGACGCCCCAGGCGTCGCGGACGATGCCCACCAGGTCGGTGTGCCGGGGCGCCCAGCCCAGGTCGGCACGGATGCGGTCGCTGGAGGCCACCAGCTGTGCCGGGTCGCCGGCCCGCCGTGGGCCGTCGGTGGTCGGGATCGGGTGGCCGGTGACCTCGCGGGCGGCGTCGACGACCTGCTGCACGGAGAAGCCGGTGCCGTTGCCGAGGTTGTAGATGCGGTGCTCACCGGCCGACGGCGCGGGCAGCGCCAGGAGGTGGGCGTCGGAGAGGTCCTCGACGTGCACGTAGTCGCGGATGCAGGTGCCGTCCGGCGTCGGGTAGTCGCGGCCGAACACGGTCAGCGACTCGCGTTGCCCAGCTGCGACCTGCAGCGCGAGCGGGATGAGGTGGGTCTCGGTCGCGTGTCGCTCGCCCAGCCCGAACGCCGCGCCGGCCACGTTGAAGTACCGCAGGCTCACCGCCGCGAAGCCGTGCGCCACCGCGTAGGAGGTCAGCATGTGGTCGACGGCGAGCTTCGAGGCGCCGTAGGTGTTCGTCGGCCGGGTCGGTGCGTCCTCGCGGATGGGCACCTGGTCGGGCTCCCCGTAGGTGGCCGCGGTCGAGGAGAAGACGATCCGGCGGCAGTCGGCGGCGCGCATCGCCTCCAGCAGCGCCAGCGAGCCGCCGACGTTGGTCGACCAGTAGTCCTCCGGCTGCTGCTGCGAGACGCCGACGAGCGACCTGGCCGCGAAGTGCAGCACCGCCTCGGGGCGGACGTCGGCGAGCACCGGCGCCGAGTCGTGCAGCGACACCTCCGCCAGCGTCGCGCCCGACGGCACGGCGTCGGCGTGCCCGGTGGAGAGATCGTCGAGCACCGTGACCTCGTGGCCGTCGGCGAGCAGGGCAGCGGTCACTACGCTGCCGATGTAGCCGGCTCCACCGGCGACCAGAACGCGCATGCCGCCACCCTAGGCGGCCGAGGAGGTCGAATCCCGTGGTGAGCCCGCGCCCGGCGGTTGAGGCACTGCCGGCGTACCGGCCCGGGCGCAACCCGGCCGATCTGGCCCGCGAGATCGGCGTCGACCGCGCGATCAAGCTGGCCAGCAACGAGGTCGCCTTCCCACCGCTGCCGGCCGTCGTGCAGGCCGTGACCGCTGCCGCCGGGGAGACCAACCGCTACCCGGACAACGGGGCCGCCGTCCTCACCGCGGCGCTCGCGGAGCGGTACGGCGTCGACCCCGGGCAGATCGCCAGCGGCTGCGGCGCGGTGACGCTCTGCCAGGAGCTCGCCCAGGCCTACAGCGAGCCCGGCACGAGCATCGCCTTCGCCTGGCGGTCGTTCGAGATGTACCCGTTGCTGGCCCGGGTGGCCGGCGCCCGGCCGGTCCAGGTGCCCCTGGTCCCCGGTCGCGACGGCGGCCCCGCCGACACCCACGACCTCGACGGGCTGCTGGCCGCCATCGACGACACCACCCGCCTGGTCTTCGTGTGCAACCCGAACAACCCCACCGGGACGGCGGTCCGTCGCGGGGAGCTCGAGCGGTTCCTCGACGCGGTCCCGGCGACGACGCTGGTCGTGCTGGACGAGGCGTACCGGGAGTTCGTCAGCGACGGGGACGTGCCGGACGGCGTCGAGCTGATGCGCGGCCGGGACAACGTCGCCGTCCTGCGCACCTTCTCCAAGGCGTGGGGCCTGGCGGGACTGCGGGTGGGCTACCTGATCGCCGAGGACCCCGCCGTGGCCGAGGCCGTGCGCAAGACGCACGTCCCCTTCAGCGTCTCGATGCTCGCCCAGGCCGCCGCCGTCGCGGCCCTGGCCAGCGAGGACGAGGTGCGCCGGCGGTGCGCCGCCGTCGTCGCCGAGCGGGCGCGGCTGACCGGTGAGCTGCGCGAGCGCGGGCTGGACGTCGCCGACAGCCAGGCGAACTTCGTCTGGTTGCCGGTCGGGGAGCAGGCCGCTCCGCTGGCCGAGGCCCTCGAGGCGCGTGCGGTGATCACCCGGCCGTTCCCGGGCGAGGGGGTGCGCGTCACCGTCGGTGCGCCCGAGGAGGACGACGCCTTCCTGGCCGCGCTGGACGCCGTGCGCGACGACGTGCGGGTGGCGGTCCGCCCGGCCTGAGTCCTCACCGGTTCGGGGGAGGCCGGAACGAGGAGTTCGGGCGGCTGGTTTGATGGCGTCCGTGCCTCTTCCCCGTGTGCTCTCCGGCATCCAGCCGTCCGCGGGCTCCTTCCAGCTCGGCAACTACCTCGGTGCGCTCCGGCAGTGGGTGGCGCTGCAGGACACGACCGAGGCGTTCTACTGCGTCGTCGACCTGCACGCGATCACGTTGCCGCAGGACCCCGCCGAACTCCGCCGGAGCACGCTGGTCTCGGCCGCGCAGCTGCTGGCGCTGGGCGTCGACCCGGCCCGCAGCACGCTGTTCGTGCAGAGCCACGTGCCGGAGCACCTCCAGCTGTCCTGGGTCATGGAGTGCCTGACCGGGTTCGGCGAGGCCGGCCGGATGACGCAGTTCAAGGACAAGAGCCAGCGCGAGGGCACCGCCGGGGCGACCGTCGGCCTGTTCACCTACCCGGTGCTGCAGGCGGCGGACATCCTCGTCTACCAGGCCGACCAGGTGCCGGTCGGTGAGGACCAGCGCCAGCACCTGGAGCTGACCCGCGACCTGGCGACGCGGTTCAACAGCCGTTTCGGGACGACGTTCACGGTGCCGGCCGCCTACATCCCGCCGGGCGCGGCGAAGATCCTGGACCTGCAGTCGCCGGAGCGGAAGATGAGCAAGAGCCTGCCGCCGGCGGGCACGGTGTACCTGCTCGACGAGCCGGCGGTGACGGCGAAGAAGATCCGGTCGGCGGTGACCGACACCGGCCGCGAGATCATGGCCGACGCGGTGGCCAAGCCCGGCGTCACGAACCTGCTGACCATCCACAGCGCGCTCTCCGGGCGCAGCGTGCGGGAGCTCGAGGAGCACTTCGCCGGCCGCGGCTACGGCGACCTGAAGAAGGAGCTGGCCGAGGTCGTCACCGAGTTCGTGACGCCGGTGCGGCAGCGCACCACCGAGCTGCTCGACGACCGGGCCGAGCTCGAGCGGATCCTGGCCGACGGCGCCCAGCGCGCCCGCGAGGTGGCGCGGCAGACCGTGGCCGAAGTGTACGACCGCGTCGGTTTCCTCGCCCCGGGGGCGCCCGCATGACCACGGGGGACCCGGCGGAGGCCACGTCGGTGATCGGCGTCGTGGTGACGGTGCCGGAGCCGTGGGCCCAGCTCCTCGTCGACTGGCGCACCAAGGTGGGCGATCCGCAGGCCCGGCTCGTGCCCCCGCACGTGACGCTGCTGCCCCCCACCGAGGTGCCGATGGCCGACCGGCCCGCGGTCGCCGAGCACCTCGCCGGTGTGGCCCGCGCCCACCCCGCGTTCACCATGCACCTGTCGGGGACCGGCACCTTCCACCCGGTCTCGGACGTGGTGTTCGTCGCGGTCGCCCGCGGGATCGGTGACTGCGAACTGCTGGCCGGCGTCGTTCGCCAGGGTCCGCTGGCCCGGCCGCTGGCCTACCCGTACCACCCGCACGTGACCGTCGCGCACGACGTGGCCCCCGACATGCTCGAGCTGGCCTACAGCGGGCTGGCCGACCTCTCGGCCGAGTTCCGGGTCGCGCATTTCACCGAGTTCGAGCAGACGCCCACCGGCGCCTGGGCCGTCTCCCGCGAGTACCCGCTCACCGGTCCGCCTCGCTGACGTACCGCACCGCCCTCCGCCGGCCGACCACGGTGGCTGCGACGACGCCCGCCGCGGCCACCGCCAGGGCGGCGCCCAGCAGCAGCGGGGGCGCGTCCTCCTCCGGGTCCGGCGGAACCGCCGCCGCGGGCTGCCCGGCGGCGGGCCCCGCCGAGGGCGTCACCTCGGTCACCTCGGCCGGCTCGGCCGGCTCGGCCACCTCGGCGGACTCGACCAGGTCGGCCGGCTCGACGAGCCGGCCGACGCCGTCGGTCCCCGGCGGGACGGCGAAGCCCCAGTCCAGCAGCAGCGCTGCCTGGTCGGCGGCGCGCAGCGGCTGGTTCTCGGTGTCGAGCACGCTCACGACCAGCCGGCGGCCGTCCCGTTCCGCCGCGGTCACGAACGCGTGCCGGGCGGCGTCGGTGAATCCGGTCTTCCCGCCGAGCGTGCCCGGGTAGCCGGCGAGCGGGTTCTGGTTCTGGATCTGGAAGCCGGGGGCGCGGCCGGGCACCTCGGGCACCTGTGCCGTCGACGTGGTGAGCAGCGCGGCGGTCACCGGGTCCTCGACCAGGTCGCGGAAGATCAGCGCCAGGTCGTAGGGCGAGGAGGACTGCCCGGCGACGTCCAGCCCGGAGGGCCCGCCGACGACGGTGTCGTAGGCGCCGATCGCCTCGGCCGTCTCCGTCATGGCCGCGACCGTGGCCTCGGTGCCCCCGGCCGCGCGGGCCAGCGCGTTCGCCGCGTCGTTGCCCGACTGCAGGACGAGCCCCTGGAGGAGGAGGCCGACGGAGTACTCCCCACCGGCGAGCAGGCCGACGCGGCTGCCCTCCATCTGCTCGTCCTCCGGTGTGCCCACGACGACCTGCGCCGGATCGAGCCGGGGTGCCAGCGTCAGCAGGGTCAGCGCCTTCAGCGTGCTCGCCGGGTAGTACCGGCCGTGCGGGTCCCGGGCGGCGAGCACCGCGCCGGACCGTGCGTCGGCCACCAGCCAGCCGGAGGCGGCCAGCGGTCCGGGGAGCGGGGGCGTGCCGTCGGCCACGACCAGCCGCCGCGTGTCCAGGTCCTCGCCGCCGACCGTGCTGCCGTCGGGAGCGCTGCCCTGCGGAGGCCGCTCGGTCCGTGGCGCGCTCGGGGTGGGCGCACCCGGATCCGCCGTCGGACGCGGTGCCTCCCCGGACGCCGCCGTCGCCGGGAGCACGACGAGCCCCGCGGCCAGCAGAGCGGCTGCCGGTCCGCGCAGGCCACCCCGTCGTCCCATGCGCTGAACGGTAGGGGGCGCGCCCCGCGCCGGCGCGCGTGACCCGGGACACCGTCCGGGGGAGCCGGGGCGGCGCTTCGCAACGATCGGGTCTCAGTCCACGGCGCGACCGGGGGCGGTCCACGGACCCGCGGTTAGCGTTCTGCGTCGTGTCCCGCCGCGGTGCGCTCCGGCGCCCGGGGAGGAACACGACAGAAGGACTTCACCGGGACGCGCAGCCTCGAGGCGCGCGGGTCCCCCCAGAGAGGAGATCGTCTTGCGCCGAGCGCGGATGACGAAGACGGCGGCGCTGCTGCTGGCCGGCGGCCTGGCCCTGTCGGCGTGCGCCAGCGACGAGGACGGCGGCGACGGCGGCAGCGGCGGCGCGAGCGACGGCGACCTCAAGGTCGGTGTCGCCTACGACACCGGCGGCCGTGGCGACAAGTCCTTCAACGACTCGGCCATCGCCGGTGTCGAGGCGGCCGTCCAGGAGCTGGGTGGCGACGTCGAGGAGGACATCGAGGAGCTCTCGCCCAACGACGACGGCTCCAACCGCGAGGAGCTGCTGACCCAGCTCGCCGAGAACGGCTACAACCCGGTCATCGCGGTCGGCTTCGCCTACGGCGACATCATCGCCGACATCGCGTCGGACTACCCCGAGACCGACTTCGCGATCGTCGACACCTCGGTCGAGGACATGGGGGAGGACAACCTCACCGGCCTGGTCTTCGCCGAGGAGGAGGGCAGCTTCCTCGCCGGCGTCGCCGCCGCCTCCAAGAGCGTGACCGGCCACATCGGCTTCGTCGGCGGCCAGGAGAGCCCGCTGATCAAGAAGTTCGAGGCCGGTTTCAAAGCCGGTGCCAAGGCCGTGGACCCCGACATCATCGTCGACACGACCTACCTCTCCCCGGCCGGCGACCCCTCCGGCTTCGGTGACCCCGAGGGCGGCAAGGTCGCGGCGCAGAGCATGTACCAGTCCGGCGCGGACATCGTGTTCCACGCCGCCGGCGGTTCTGGCGAGGGCGTCTTCGAGGCTGCTGTCGAGGCGGGGCAGCGCGCCATCGGGGTCGACTCCGACCAGTACCTGAGCGCGTCGCCGGAGCAGCAGGCCGTCATCATGACGTCGATGCTCAAGCGGGTCGACAACGCGGTCGAGGCCTACATCACCGACGTCGCCGAGGGCGACGTCGAGGGCGGCACCGACATCCTCAACGACCTCTCCACCGAGGGCGTCGGGCTGTCGGAGTCCGGTGGCTACATCGACGACATCCAGGACGTCCTCGAGGACTTCCGCCAGCAGATCATCGATGGCGACATCGAGGTTCCCACCACCCCGTGACACCGGCGCGGGACCGCTCTCGGCGGTCCCGCGCTCACGGGTCGGTCCCACGGCGGGCCCGGGCGCACTCCGCCCGGGCCCGCCGTTGCCGTGAGGGCTGGTGCACCGCCGTGCCGAGGTGTGCGACATCATGCGCGCAGCCGGTCGGCAGCTGCAGCCCGGCGGACCCGGCGGGCGACGCAGGACCTGCGTCCTCCCGGCGAACAGCAGCAGACGTGCTCCGCCCACCCGCGGAGGCACCGCGAGAGGAAGGCCCACCCATGGCCGAGGCAGCAACCGGCGGCGCGCACCCGCCGGGGACGGCGACCGGAGACGTCCCGTACGCGGTGGAGCTGCGCGGCATCACCAAGCGCTTCCCCGGGGTGGTCGCCAACCGTGACATCCAGCTGCGGGTCCGCCGTGGCGAGGTGCACGCGATCGTCGGCGAGAACGGTGCCGGCAAGTCCACGCTGATGAAGACCCTCTACGGGATGCACCGTCCCGACGAGGGCACGATCCTGCTCGACGGCCGCGAGGCGACGCTGCGCAGCCCGTCGGACGCCATCGCCGCGGGCATCGGGATGGTGCACCAGCACTTCATGCTCGCCGACAACTTCACCGTCCTGGAGAACGTCGTCCTGGGCAGCGAACCGACCCGTGGCGGGCGGCTCGACCGCGCCACGGCCCGCCGGCGCATCACCGAGCTCTCCGACCGGTACGCGCTCAACCTCGATCCCGACGTCCTCGTCGAGGAGCTCGGGGTGGGGGACCGGCAGCGGGTCGAGATCGCCAAGGTGCTCTACCGGGGCGCGACGACGCTGATCCTCGACGAGCCCACCGCCGTCCTCGTCCCGCAGGAGGTCGACGAGCTGTTCGGCAACCTCGCCGAGCTGACGCGCGAGGGCCTCACCGTCATCTTCATCTCGCACAAGCTCGACGAGGTGCGCAAGGTCGCCGACTCCATCACGGTCATCCGCCGCGGCACCACCGTCGGCACCGCGGACCCGCGGACGACGACGGCGCGTCAGCTCGCCGAGCTGATGGTGGGGTCGGAACTGCCCACGCCCGGTGCGCGGAGCGCCACCGTCCGGGACGTGCCCGTCCTCCGGCTGCGCGGGCTGACGGTCGCCTCGCAGGGGAGCCGGCCCGCCGTCGACGACGTCTCGCTGCTCGTCCGCGAGGGGGAGGTCGTGGGGATCGCCGGCGTCGAGGGCAACGGCCAGGCCGAGCTGGTCGACGCCATCATGGGGCTGCGCCCGCTCGCCGACGGCTCCGTCGAGCTCGGCGACCAGGACATCGCCGACTGGAGCACCCGCGCCCGGCGCGAGGCCGGGGTCGGCTTCATCCCCGAGGACCGGCACCGCCAGGGCATGCTGCTCGACGCCCCGCTGTGGGAGAACCGGATCCTGGGCCACCAGACCCGGCCACCGGCGGTCAAGGGGCTGTTCATCGACCGCCGGGCGGCGCGGGCCGACACCGAGCGGATCATGGAGGAGTACGACGTCCGCGCCCCCGGGCCGGACACCCCCGCGGTGGCGCTGTCCGGCGGGAACCAGCAGAAGCTCATCGTCGGGCGCGAGATGAGCGCCTCGCCCCGGCTCCTCGTCGCCGCGCACCCCACCCGCGGGGTCGACGTCGGCGCGCAGGCCGCCATCTGGGAGCTGCTCAACACCGCCCGCGCCGAGGGGCTGGGGATCCTGCTGATCTCGGCCGACCTGGACGAGCTGATCAGCCTCTCCGACACGCTGCACGTCATGCTCCGCGGCCGGCTGGTCGCCACGCTGGATCCGACGGCGGTCACCCCGGAACAGCTCGGCGGCCACATGACCGGCGCCCACGACGGCGCGGCGGGTGCGGCGTGACCGCCCTCCGCCGGCTCGGGTCGGCCCTGCTCGCCCCGGCCATGGCCGTCGTGGTCGCGGTGGTCATCACCGCCCTGGTCATCCTGGCCATCGGCGAGAACCCGGGGACCGCGCTGCAGGTGCTGCTGGACTTCGGGGACACCCCGGCGCAGCAGACCCAGTCGATCGTGGTGATCCTCAACCGCGCGGTGCCGCTGTTCCTCTCGGGCCTGGCGGTCGCGGTCGCGTTCCGCATGGGGCTGTTCAACATCGGCGTCGAGGGCCAGTACCGGATGGCCACGGTGCTCGCCGCCGGCGCCGGGGCGGCGGTCGCCCTGCCCGGCCCGCTGCACGTGCTGCTGATCATCGTCGTGGCGATGGCGGTGGGCGCCCTGTGGGCGGGCATCGTCGCCGTCCTCAAGGTCACCCGCGGCGTGAGCGAGGTGATCAGCTCGATCATGCTCAACTTCATCGCCCTGGGCACCGCGTCCTGGCTGCTCACCGGCCCGCTGCGGGGCAGCGAGGAGGGCGCGGCGATCATCACCACCACGGACATCCCCGAGTCGGGCTGGTTCCCCGATCTCAACGGGCTGTTCGGCGTCGTGGGGCTGGCCCAGCCGCGGTCGGAGCTCTACGGCTTCCTGCTGGTCGCCGTCGTCGTGGGCGTGGTGGTGGCCGTGGTGCTGACGCGCACCCGGTTCGGCTTCGACCTCCGGGCCACTGGCATGTCGCCCTCGGCCGCCACCGCCAGCGGCGTCGACGCCCGCCGCATGGTCATCAAGACGATGCTCATCTCGGGCGGGATCGCCGGCCTCATCGGGCTGCCCGACCTGCTGGGCGACACGCGCCACTTCGGCACCGAGTTCACCGCCGGCCTGGGCTTCCTCGGCATCGCGGTGGCCCTGCTCGGCCGGGGCAGCCCGACCGGCATCGCCTTCGCCGCGCTGCTGTTCGCCTTCCTCGACCGGGCCGCGGTGCCGCTGCAGTTCGCCGACATCCCCGCCTCGGTGGTCACGATCATCCAGGGCACGATCGTGCTCGCGGTCGTGATCGCCAACGAGCTGGCGCGGCAGCTCAACCGGCGGCGGGCCGAGCGGGGCAGCGGGCAGGGCGACCCGCCCGCCGACGACGGGACGTCCGCCGGCCCCGGGGGCCCGGTCGGCACCCGGATCACCGACGACCGCCAGGAGGCCGGGAGATGAGCACCGCGACGACGGCAGCCACCTCCGCGCCGAACCGCGGACCGCTCACCGAGCTCCTCCTCGGGGGCGGCAAGGCCCGCCGGATCACCTGGGGCCTCGTCGGGCTGATGCTGCTGATGTCGGTGGTCCGCATCGTCTCCGGCGAGCAGGCGCTCACCTCGTCGTCCACCTTCGCGACGGCGCTGCTGCTGGCGGTGCCCATCGGGCTGGCCGCGCTGGGCGGCCTGTTCTCCGAGCGCGCGGGCGTGGTGAACATCGGCCTCGAAGGCATGATGATCCTGGGCACCTGGGGGGCCGGGTACGCCGGCTACCAGTGGGGCTGGGTCGGCGCGATCGTCGGCGGCATCGTCCTCGGCGCCGCCGGAGGCCTCCTCCACGCCATCGCCACGGTCAGCTTCGGCGTCGACCACGTGGTCTCCGGCGTGGCCATCAACATCCTGGCCGGGGGCATCGTCCGGTTCCTCTCCGAGCTGGTCTACGCCGGCAGCGACGTCGGGGGCGGGGTCACCCAGTCGCCGGCGCTGTCCAGCAGACCGCCGAGCTTCTCGCTGCCGGTGCTGTCCTCGGGCCCCGATCTCCTCGGCGACCTGCAGGACACCGACTGGTTCCTCGTCTCCGACGTCGCCGGTCTGCTGCGCGGGCTCACCAGCGGGGTGGGCATCCTGACGCTCATCGCGATCCTGCTCATCCCGATCACCTACCTGGTGCTGTGGCGGACCGCCTTCGGGCTCCGGCTGCGCTCCTGCGGGGAAAACCCCGCGGCGGCCGACTCCCTCGGCGTACCCGTCTACCGGATGAAGTACATCGCGGTCGTCATCTCCGGCGGCCTGGCGGGGCTCGGCGGTGTGGCGCTGGTGTTCGTCGCCAACATCTACAAGGAGGGCCAGACCGGTGGGCGCGGCTTCATCGGCCTGGCGGCGCTGATCTTCGGCAACTGGCGGCCCGGCGGCCTGGCCGCCGGCGCGGGCCTGTTCGGGTTCGCCGACGGACTGCAGCTGCGCAGCCGCACCGCCGTCGTCGCGCTCCTGCTGCTGCTCGCCGTCCTGCTGCTGGCGGTCGCGGTGTTCCAGACCACCCGGGGCAAGTACGTGCAGGCGGTGGTGGCCGCGGCGTTCGCCGGGCTCAGCCTGGTCGGCTTCCTCACGATCGAGGAGCTGCCCACCGGCATCGTGTCCTTCACCCCGCACCTGATCACGCTGCTGGTGCTGTCGCTGGCCTCCCAGCGACTACGGATGCCGAAGGCCGACGGGCTGGTCTACCGGCGAGGGGACCACTAGTGGCCGCCGATCGGGTGGTGGGGCGGGCGGACGAGGTCGACGTGGACTGGGACGCGCTGCGGGCCGCGGCCCGGGAGGCGATGAGCCGGGCCTACGCGCCCTACTCGCGGTTCCCGGTCGGGGTCGCCGGCCTGGTCGACGACGGCCGGCTGGTGACCGGCTGCAACGTCGAGAACGCCTCCTACGGGCTGAGCCTGTGTGCCGAGTGCGGCATGGTCAGCGATCTCGCGCGCTCGGGCGGGGGACGGCTGGTCGCGGTCGCCTGCGTGGGCGGGGACGGGCAGCCGCTCATGCCGTGCGGCCGGTGCCGGCAGCTGCTCTGGGAGTTCGGCGGGGCGGACATGCTCCTCGAGACGGTGTCCCTGGGGGTCGTCCCGATGCGTGAGGTGCTGCCCGACGCCTTCGGCCCCGACGACCTGGTCGCGGCAGCGGAGCGGGGGCAGTGCTGATGGCCGGCCACGACGCGATCGACATCATCCGGGCCAAGCGGGACGGCGTCGAGCTCTCGGCCGACCAGATCCGCTGGGTGATCGACGCCTACACCGCGGGCAGGGTGCCCGACGAGCAGATGAGCGCCCTGCTGATGGCGGTGTTCTTCCGCGGCATGACGCCGGACGAGCTCGCCGTCTGGACCCGGTCGATGATCGACTCCGGGTCGCGCAAGGACCTCTCCGCGCTCGGGCGGCCCACCGCCGACAAGCACTCCACCGGCGGCGTCGGCGACAAGATCACCCTGCCGCTGGCGCCGCTGGTCGCTGCCTGCGGGGTCGCCGTGCCGCAGCTGTCCGGGCGGGGTCTCGGGCACACCGGCGGCACCCTGGACAAGCTCGAGGCGATCCCGGGGTGGCGGGCCGACGTGGACGAGCAGGCCTACCTGGCGCAGCTGCGCGACGTGGGCGCGGTGATCTGCGCGGCCGGCGACGACCTCGCCCCCGCGGACAAGCTGCTCTACGCCCTCCGCGACGTCACCGGCACCGTGGAGTCGATCCCGCTCATCGCCAGCTCGATCATGAGCAAGAAGATCGCCGAGGGCGCCGACGCGCTGGTGCTGGACGTGAAGACCGGCTCGGGCGCGTTCATGAAGGACCCCGACGCCTCCCGCGACCTGGCCCGCACGATGGTCGGCCTGGGTGAGGCCGCCGGCGTCCGCACCGTCGCGCTGGTGACGGCGATGGACCGGCCGCTGGGCCGGGCCGCGGGCAACGCCGTCGAGGTCGCCGAGTCGGTCGAGGTGCTGGCCGGCGGCGGTCCGGCGGACGTCGTCGAGCTGACGCTCGCCCTGGCCCGCGAGATGCTCGCCGGCGCCGGGCGTCCCGACGTCGACCCCGCCGAGGCGCTGGCCGACGGCCGGGCCATGGACGTGTGGCGCCGGATGATCGCCGCGCAGGGCGGCGACCCGGACGCGCCGCTGCCGCGGCCGGCGGAGACGCACGTGGTGACCGCCCCGGCCACCGGCACGCTGACCCGGCTGGACGCGTTCTCCCTCGGCGTCGCCGCCTGGCGGCTGGGTGCCGGCCGGGCCCGCAAGGAGGACCCGGTGTCCGCCGCCGCGGGCGTCGTCTGGACCGCGGGCGTGGGGGAGCGGGTGACCGCCGGGCAGCCCCTGCTCGAGCTGCAGACCGACGACGCCGCCCGCATCCCGCGGGCCCTGGAGGCGCTCGAGGGCGCGTTCGGCGTCGACACCGACGACGAGGTGCTCCCGCTGGTCCTCGACCGCATCACCGCAGGGTCGTAGAGGACACTGGTCTCTCGTGCAGAAGGACCACCTCCTCCCCACCACTCGCGAGCTCGCGGCGGGACCCGGGAGGCGGCCGACGGAACCCGATCCCGAGGCCGCGATCTCCATCCGTGGTCTGGTCAAGCGGTACGGGGAGCGGGCCGCCGTCGACGGTCTGGACCTCGACATCCGTCGCGGGGAGATCTTCGCGCTGCTCGGTCCCAACGGCGCCGGCAAGACGACGACGGTCGAGATCTGCGAGGGCTACCGCGGGCGCGACGGCGGTGAGGTGCGCGTGCTGGGGGTCGACCCGGCGAAGGGCGGCCGCCGCTGGAAGGCCGACCTGGGCATCGTGCTGCAGTCGGGGGCCGGGGACAGCCAGCTGTCGGTGCGCGAGCTGCTGACCGCGCAGGCCTCCTACTTCGCCGACCCGCGGGACCCCGACGAGGTGCTCGAGCTGGTCGGCCTCACCGAGAAGGGCGGCGCCCGCGGCCGCACGCTGTCGGGCGGGCAGCGCCGCCGGCTGGACGTGGCGCTCGGCATCGTCGGCCGCCCGAAGCTGCTCTTCCTCGACGAGCCGACGACCGGGTTCGACCCGGAGGCGCGGCGCCAGTTCTGGGCACTGATCCGCTCGCTGCGCGAGCTGGGCACCACCATGCTGCTCACCACGCACTACCTCGACGAGGCCGAGGAGCTGGCCGACCGGGTCGGCGTGATCGCCCGGGGCCGGCTGGCCGAGGTTGCCGTCCCCACCGCCCTGGGCGGTCGCGGGACCGCGCCGGCCGTCGTCAGCTGGACCGAGCATGGCACCCGGCGGACCGCCGAGACGACGACACCGACCGCCTTCGTCACCGAGCTCGCCGCGCGCTTCCCCGGCGAGGTGCCCGACCTCGCGGTGAACCGCCCGACCCTCGAGGACGTCTACCTGACGATGATCGGAGACCGCTCGTGACCACCGCCGCACCTCCGCGCACCGCCCTGCCCTCGGTCGGCCGGGTCTGCCGCACGCGGGCCGGGGTGGAGCTCAAGGAGTTCTTCCGGCAGCGCGAGTCGGTCGTGTTCACCCTGCTGTTCCCCGTGATCCTGCTGCTGGGCCTGGGGGCGGTGCTCGACTACGACCTCGGCTCGGGCGTCGACTTCCCGCAGTACTTCATGGCCGGGGTGATCACCGCCGGCATCGTGGGCGCGAGCCTGCAGAACATGGCGATCCACATCGCCGGCGAGCGGTCCGACGGCACGCTGAAGGCCCTGGCCGGCACCCCGATGCCGAAGTCGGCCTACTTCGTCGGCAAGGTCGCGCAGGTCGTCGCCGTGACGCTGGCGACCATCGTCGTCCTGCTGCTCGTCGGCGTCCTCGTCTTCGGCATCGACCTCCCGTCGGGGAGCGACTGGCTGACCTTCGCGTGGGTCACCGTGCTCGGCGCGGCCGCGTGCACGCTGCTGGGCATCGCCGTCTCCTCGCTGGCCCGCAACTCGCGGTCGGCGTCGGCGACGGTGACCCCGATCGCCCTGGTGCTGGAGTTCGTCTCCGGCGTCTTCATGCCCTTCGACCAGGTGCCCGGCTGGCTGCAGGACGTGGCGGCGGTCTTCCCGGTCAAGTGGCTGGCCCAGGGGCTGCGCTCGGTGTTCCTGCCGGACTCCCTGGCCGCCCGCGAGCCGGCCGGGTCCTGGGAGCTGGGCACGGTCGCGATCGTGCTGGGTCTCTGGTGCGTCGTCGGGCTGCTGCTGTGCGTCCGGACCTTCCGCTGGCAGGACCGGTAGCTTTCTCGGGTGTCTGCACCGCTGAACGCCGACTCCCTCCGGCGCGCCCCCAAGGTCCTGCTGCACGACCACCTCGACGGCGGTCTGCGGCCGCAGACGGTGCTGGAACTGGCCGACGCCCACGGCTACCGCGAGCTGCCCACCGCGGACGCCGGGGAGCTGGGCCGCTGGTTCCGCCAGGCCGCGGACTCTGGCTCGCTGGTCCGCTACCTGGAGACGTTCGCGCACACGGTCGGGGTCATGCAGACCGCCGACGCGATCCACCGGGTCGCCCGCGAGTGCGCGCTGGATCTCGCCGCCGACGGCGTCGTCCACGCCGAGGTGCGCTTCGCCCCGGAGCTGTCGACGGCCGGCGGACTGCCGATCGAGGCGGTCGTCGAGGCGATGGTCGACGGCTATGCGGCCGGCGCGGCCGAGGCCACCGCGGCCGGGACGCCGATCCGGGTCGGGGCGCTGCTGTGCGCGATGCGCCAGACCGACCGCTGGGAGGAGGTGGCCGGGCTGGTCGTGCGCTACCGCGACGCGGGCGTGGTCGGATTCGACCTGGCCGGCCCCGAGATCGGCTTCCCGCCCGACCGCATCCCCGCCGCCATCGAGCTGCTGGACCGGGCCGGCGCCCACCGGACGGTGCACGCCGGTGAGGCGGCCGGCATCGACAGCATCCGTGCCGCGTTGGACGGGGCTCGCGCGGAGCGCCTCGGCCATGGCATCCGCATCGCCGACGAGGTGCCGGTGGACGGCACGCTCGGGCCGGTGGCGCAGCGGGTGCTCGACGAGCAGGTGCCGCTGGAGGTCGCGCCGTCGTCCAACGTGCAGACCGGCGCCTATCCGTCGCTGGCCGAGCACCCCGTCGACCGGCTGCACCGGCTCGGCTTCGCCGTCACCGTGAACACCGACAACCGGCTGATGAGCGGCGTGTCGGCCACCAGCGAGCTGACCGAGGTCGCGACCGCGTTCGGCTGGGGCTGGGCCGACGTGCAGACCGTCACCGAGCGTGCGGTGGCAGCCGCGTTCCTCGACGGAACCGAGCGCGCGCGGCTGCTCACCGACGTCGTCCGGCCCGGGTACGCCGCCCTGGGGGGCTGACGGAGGGTGATCGTCCCCACCCCCTCGCGGGGAATCACCGGGGCGGTCGCGCTGCTAGCCTGGAGGTACCGGCACAACGCCGGTCATCCTCCCGGACGGTTTGTCCGGGCATGAGCGCATCCGTGCAGATCACGCGTTCCATCCCTGGGCGCACACGATCGCCAGCGAGGACGCCGGAACCTGCGGCGCTCTCCTTTTCCACGGGACGCGCTCCGAGCTGTATCGGAGCCCCACCCCGCATGACCTTGGTCAACCCTGTGTCGTTCGAGTCGAACAACGCTGACACCGCCCCCGAGAACATCGTCGACAACACCGCCGCGGACACCGTCGCCGCGGAGAGCATCCCCGAGGTGCCGGCCGAGCCGACCGGCCCCACCTTCGGCCAGCTGGGTCTGCCCCAGCCGCTGGTGACCGCCCTCGAGCGGCGCGGCATCCACCGCCCGTTCGCCATCCAGACCTCCGCGCTGCCGGACGCCCTCGCCGGGCGCGACGTGCTCGGCAAGGCCGCCACCGGCTCGGGCAAGACGCTGGCCTTCGGCCTGCCGCTGCTGGCCCGGGTCGGTGCCGAGGTCAAGCAGGGCCGCCGCGCCCCGCGCGGTCTGGTCCTCGTGCCCACCCGCGAGCTCGCCCAGCAGGTGCACGACAACCTGGCCCCGCTGGGTCAGGCGACCGGCGTCGTCCTGGCGACCGTCTACGGCGGTGCGCCCATGTACCGCCAGATCCAGCAGCTGCGCCGCGGCGTCGACGTCATCATCGCCACCCCGGGCCGGCTGCAGGACCTCATCAGCCAGGGCGAGGCCACCCTCGCCGAGGTCGTCGTCACCGTCCTGGACGAGGCCGACTTCATGGCCGACCTGGGCTTCCTCCCGGTCGTCAAGGAGCTGCTCGACCAGACCGACCGCAACGCCCAGCGGCTGCTGTTCTCGGCCACGCTGGACGGCGAGGTCGACTCGCTGGTGCGCCGCTACCTGAAGGACCCGGCCCGGCACGAGGTGGTCCGCCCCGGTGGGGAGGCGCCGCCGGCCGAGCACCTGGCCTTCACGCTCGCCTTCCGCGACAAGCTGCAGGTGGCGACCGAGCTCGCCGGCCGTCCCGGCCGCACGATCATCTTCGCCCGCACCCAGCTGGGCGTGGACCGGCTGGCCGACAACCTCAAGGCCGCCGGCATCAAGGCCGAGGCGATCCACGGCGGGCTTCCCCAGGCGGCGCGCAAGCGTGCGCTGGAGGAGTTCACCGACGCCCGGTCGCCGGTCCTGGTGGCCACCGACGTCGCCGCCCGCGGCATCCACGTCGATGACGTCTCGCTGGTCCTGCACTACGACCCGCCGACGGACGCCAAGACCTACCTGCACCGTTCGGGCCGTACCGCCCGCGCCGGTGCCGCCGGCGTCGTCGTCTCGCTGCTGCTGCCCGACCAGGTGGGCCAGGCGAAGCGCCGCTTCCGCACGGCCAAGGTCGACCCGCCCCTGGACCGCACCCGGCCCGGCGACAAGCCGATCCTGGACCTGGTCGCCGCCGGCATCCCGGTGGAGCCCAAGGAGCGGACCCAGCGCGACATGCGTCGCGGCGGTGGGGGCCCCGGTGGCCGTCCGCGTCGTGACGGCGAGCGCCCCAGCGGTTCCCGCGGCGGCCCCCGTCGCTCCTACGGCGACCGTCCCCGGCCCGCCGGCGAGCGGCCCGCGGGCGAGCGGTCCTACGGCGGCGGTGAGCGTTCGTCGTCCGGCGAGCGCTCCTACGGCGACCGCGGTCGCTCCGGTGGGCGGCCCGGCCGTCCCACCCGCTACGGCAGCTGAGCGGTAACTGAACGGCCGAGCGGCCGGTCCCGGGGTCTCCCCGGGGCCGGCCGCTCCGTCGTCCGGCGCCGTCAGTCGCGGAAGACGAGCCTCCCGCTGATCAGCCCGACGATCTCGTCCCAGGCGGGGCGGACGGCGGCGGCGTCCTCCTGGCGCAACGCGGTGTCCGGCCGCTGCTCACCCACCGCCACGGCCCGGCCCAGGGGCGCGGTGGGGGAGAGCAGCTCCTCGACCCGCGGCAGCTGCCCGTACTCGGCGAGGTCGCGCACGCCCTCGACCGGCTGCCCGAGGGCGGCGTAGCTGACCAGCCCGGCGGCGCCGTCGGCCACCTCGCCGAGCACCTCCGCCAGCCCGGCCAGGTCGTAGCGGTCCTGCTCGGCCGGGAGCGGCGGGGTGTCGGTGTCGGCGACCTCGGGCCAGGAGGCGATCTCGCTGAGGTCGTGGCGCTCGTCGCCGGCGCAGAACCGGCTCAGCTCGGCCGGGGTGTCGAACAGGAAGACCTCGCCGTCGCGCCCCAGGAACCGGGCGACGTCGTCGACGTAGCAGCGCAGCGTGATCCCGGCGCCGTCGGGCACGACGACCTCCACCGGGAGGATGCCGACGGCCTCCCAGAACTCCGCCGCCGCGGCGACCGCGGCGGGGGCGTGGGGCAGCCGGCCGCCGCCACCGGCGATGGTCCGCACGCCGGCGGCCGGGCCGGTACCGCGGACGTCGACCGGCTCGATGGCGTCGTCCTCGTCGTCGTCCACGGCGATCGGGGCGGCCTCCGAGGCCGACGGGAAGTCGGCGGCGGCCGCGGTGCCCGCGCCCGTCCAGTCCAGGTGCTCGCCGAGCTCCTCGACGACGTCCTCCCACAGGTCGTCGAGCGCGCTGCCGACGCCCGCCCACGCGTTCTCGCCGGAGCGGCCGACGAACGCCTCGGCGCCCAGCCCGAGCGAGCCGATCTCGGGCTTGGCCACCAGCTCGGCGACGGCCTCGAACTCGGTCTCGTCGTCGTCCAGGTCCTCGTCGTCCTCGTCGGCCGTATCGAGGCACTCGGCCAGCCGGCTGACGATGTCGATCGTGGCCGCCAGCTCCTCGACCGCCCAGCGGTCGGGGTTCTCGGCGGCGACGTCGTAGACGCCGTCGAGGTCGTAGCGGTGGTCGTCGTCCGGGGTCAGGTCGGCGGCGCCCAGTCCCGCCACCACGGGCCACACCGGGTGGTCGGCGAGGTCGTGATCGGTGCTGGAGCGGCAGAACGACGCGAGGGCCGCGGGGGAGGGGAAGAGGTGGACGACGGCGGTGGGCACCGGGTTCTCCGGGTCGTCGTCGTTGATGTCGGCGCGGACCTCGACCGTGGTGCCGAGGAAGGCCTGCCACTCCTCGCCGTCCTCCTCCCACGGAGGAGCCCACAGCGTGTAGCCCGTGCGGTCGTCGAGGGTGAGAGCGATGGGAACGATGCTGGGCCTGGCCACGGGGAGACTCTGCCAGATGGGCGGGCCCGCCCTCCCTCCCCTTTCGGCTCAGGCGTCCGCGGGGGGAGTGCGCCAGACCAGGGCCACCAGCGCGGCGGCGGCGAGCATGACGCCCACCCCGATGCCGGCGGTGAGGTCCATGCCCGCGGTGAAGGCCTCCCGGGCGTTCTCGGTGAGCGCGGCCGCCGGGTCGGCGGGCAGCCGGTCGGCCAGGTCGAAGGCGCCGCCGAGGGTGCCGGCGGCCTCCCGCTCGGCGGCGTCCAGACCGGCGGGGAGGACCAGGCGGGCGGCGTAGACGGCGCCGAGCACGCTGCCCAGGACGGCGACGCCCAGCCCGGTGCCCAACTCGTAGGCCGTCTCGCTGACGGCACTGGCCTGCCCGGCCCGTTCCGGGGGCGCGGCGGTGAGGATGGCGTCGTTCGTCAGCGTCTCGGCGAGCCCGGCGCCGGCCGCGACCAGGCCGAATGCGAGCACCACGAGACCGGGTGACGTCCCGGTGCCCAGCCGGGTGGCGACGGCGTAGCCGGCGACGCCGAGCAGTAGGCCCATGACGACGAGCCGGCGGACCGCGAACCGCCGCGCCAGCGGCACGGCGGCCAGCCCGCCCAGCACCGAGGCGGCCAGCCCGGGCACCAGGAGGAGGCCGGCGTCCATCGGGCTGCGACCGAGGACGAGCTGCAGGTACTGCGAGGCGAGGAGCAGGAGCCCGGAGAGCGCGGCGATGCTGAGCAGGTTGGCGCTGATGGCCGCGGTGACGACCCGCGAGCTGAACAGCGAGAGGTCCAGCAGGGGGTCGGACCGGCTCAGCTGCCGGCGGACGAAGCCGATGCCGCTGCCGAGGCCGAGCGCCGCCGCTGCGGCGGCCAGGAGTCCGGGCGACCCGCTCGCCAGCGACGTGATGGCGTAGACCAGCGGCAGCATCGTGGTCAGTGACAGCACGACGCTGACCAGGTCCAGCCGCCCCGGGGAGGGGTCTTTCGACTCGGGCAGCACGCGGGCGGCCAGGAGCAGTACGGCCAGCACCGGCACGTTGACCAGGAAGACCGAGCCCCACCAGAAGTGCTCGAGCAGCGCGTCGCCCACGACGGGGCCGAGCGCGGCACCGCCGGCGAAGCCGGAGGCCCACACGGCGATCGCCAGCCGCCGCTGCTGCTGGTCCAGGAACAGGTTGCGCAGCAGGGAAAGGGTCGACGGCATGAGAGCCGCGCCGAACACGCCTTGGAGCGCGCGGGCGGCGATGAGCCAGCGGACGTCGGGGGCGTACGCGGCCAGCACCGACGCGACGCCGAAGCCGACGGCACCCAGCAGCAGCAGGCGGCGGCGGCCGAACCGGTCACCCAGGCTGCCGGCGGTCACCAGGAGCCCGGCCAGCAGCAGGGGGTAGATGTCGACCGCCCACAGCAGCTCGGTGCCGCTGGGGGCCAGGGCCCGGGTGATCGAGGGCACGGCGAAGGTGAGCACCGTGCCGTCGATCGAGATGAGCAGGACCGGCAGCATCAGCACGACCAGGCCCAGCCACTCCCGCCGTCCGGCGAGAGGTGTGGTGCGCTCGGCCTCGTGTGCCGTGGGGGCGGTGCTCATGCGTCCTCGTCCTGTTCTGCGGTCAAATACCGTCCAGACGGTATAGTAACTCGTATGGCGCGACCATCGAACCGAGAGCGCGTCCTCGACGCCTTCGAGCACCTGCTCGTCGACGACGTCGGCGTCGCGGTCACGCTCGACGCGGTGGCGGCGGCCGCCGAGGTGTCCAAGGGCGGCCTGCTGTACCACTTCCCGAGCAAGGACACGCTCATCGACGGTCTCGCCGACCGGCTGCGCGAGCAGGTCGCCGAGGACGTCGCGGCGCTGCGGTCGGCTCCCGAGGGCCCGGTGGCCTACTGGCTCAGCTCGTCGTCGAGCGGGTCGCCGGCAGCACTGACCCGTACCAGCCGAGCCGTGCTGCGGTTGGCCGGTGCGGGGCAGCCGACCGCCCGGGCGGTGCTCGAGGAGGCCGACCGGGCGTGGGCCGGGGCGCTCGGGGAGCGCATCCCGGACCCGGTCATCGCGCGTCTGGTCCTGCTCGTCGGCGACGGGTTGTTCCTCGAGACGCTGACGGGGCTCCCCGCGCGTTCGGGCCTGGCGCCGCTCCAGGCCCTGCTGGAGCGGCTGGTCCGCGGCGACTGAGGTTCAGCCGCCCTCCGCCAGGAATCGGGAACCGATCCCCTCGCGGGCGCCTGTGCCACCCGCGAAGCTGCAACGGTGTTCGTCGACCCGCCGGTGACCCGACTGATCTGGCGCAGTCTCTTCGTGGCCGAGCGGCTGATCGGTCCCCGCCCTGCCCGACTGGCCGCCGCTATGGCGCTGCGGGTCGCAGCTCGGGCACCGCGCAGCTACGCCACGACGGTGCGGCGCATCTCGCCACGGTTGCGCGCGGAGAATCCCGGTCTGACCAAGGTCCCGGAACGCTGGTCGGGGAACCCGACGGTGCGGGTCCGCCGCGGAGGCCTGGCGCTGGAGCTGGACCTGCGGGACAACCTGCAGGCGATCTTGTTCTACACCGGCGTCTACGAGCCCAGCTTCATCGGTCACGTGCTCACCGATCTGCGCCCTGGAGATGTCGTGGCCGACGTGGGCGCGCACATCGGCGTGCACGCACTCGCCATCGCCCGTCGGCTGGCTCGCCTCGGCGGAGGTTCGGTGCTGGCCTTCGAGCCGGCCGCCGACTCGACTGCGAAGCTGCGGGCCGCCGCCGTTCGCAACGGGCTCGACGTCGAGGTCGTCGAGGCTGCGTGCAGCGACGTGCCAGGGCGGCTGCCGCTGTTCGCCGATGAACGCTATTCCGTTGCCGACGCCGGAGTGCGTTCCCTGCACGGCAGTGGGCAGCAGGTCGGACAGGTCTCCGCCATCAGGTTCGACGACTGGGCGGCCGCCCGCCCCGGCGGGCCGCTACCGCGACTGGACGTGGTGAAGCTGGATGTCGAAGGACACGAAGCCGCAGCCCTGATCGGCATGCGGACCACCCTCGCCCGACTACGGCCCCGTGCGGTCTACGTCGAGATCAAGGAGAACTCCATCGGCCGGGCACCTGCCTCCGACGAGCAGCTGCGGAACCTGCTGGCCGAGCTCGGGTACCGCACAACCGGGTTCGCGTTCGACCACAACGAACTGTTCAGGCCGGACAGCTGACGACCGGCGCAGGCCCGAGACAGTGGCATCGACCACGGCGTCAGAGCCCGATCGGGTGCCAGACCGTCTTGGTCTCGAGGAACGGGGTCATCCGGGTCAGACCGGGGTCGGCGGTCCAGTCCGGCTCCGCGAGCGGGGGGCGCACGACCCGCTTGATGGTGCCGGCGGCCTCGCGCTCGAACTCCATGGCCCGGTTCGCCGGGGCGCCGGTGAGGTCGACCGCGTCGACGTCGGCGTGCTCGGCCAGCCAGGTGCCCAGCTCCGCCGCGTCACCGGTGAGCAGGTTGGCCACCCCGCCCGGGACGTCGCTGGTGGCCAGCACCTCGGCGAGCGTGACCGCTGGCAGCGGGCGCTCCTTCGACGTGACGACGACGGCGGTGTTGCCGGTGGCGAGCACCGGGGCCAGGACGCTGACCAGCCCGAGCAGCGAGGACTGCTGCGGGGCCAGGACGGCGACCACGCCGGTCGGCTCCGGGGTGGAGAAGTCGAAGTAGGGGCCGGCGACCGGGTTCGCCCCGCCGAGCACGGCGGCCAGCTTGTCCGTCCAGCCGGCGTACCAGACCCAGCGGTCGATGGCGGCGTCCACGGCCGCCCGGGCCTTGGACGCCGAGAGGCCCTCGCCCAGCGCGACCTCCTCGCAGAACTGGACGTGCCGGCCCTCCATCACCTCGGCGACGCGGTAGAGCACCTGGCCGCGGTTGTAGGCGGTCGCGGCGGCCCACTTCGGGAACGCGGCGCGGGCGGCGACGACGGCGTCGCGGGCGTCCTTGCGGCTGGCCCACGCGGCGTTGGCCAGGAAGTGCCCCTTGGCGTCCGTCACCTCGTAGGTGCGGCCGGACTCCGACCGCGGGAAGGCCCCGCCGACGTAGAGCTTGTAGGTCTTCCGGACGGCGAGACGGTCGCTGCTCACTGGTCTGCACCCCTCAGGTAGGCCGCCAGGCCGTGGCGGCCGCCCTCGCGGCCGTAGCCGGACTGCTTGTAGCCGCCGAAGGGCGACGTCGGGTCGAACTTGTTGAACGTGTTGGCCCACACGACGCCGGCGCGCAGCTGGTCCGCGATCTTCAGGATCCGCGACCCCTTCTCGCTCCAGATGCCGGCCGAGAGCCCGTAGGTGGTGTTGTTGGCCTTGGCCACCGCCTCGTCGGGCGTCCGGAACGTCAGCACCGACAGGACCGGGCCGAACACCTCGTCGCGGGCGATGCGGTGGGCGGGGGAGACGTCGGTGAAGACCGTCGGCGGGAACCAGTAGCCGCGGTCGGGCAGCTCGCATCTGGGCTGCCAGCGGGTGGCCCCCTCGGCCTCGCCGATGTCGGACAGCTCGCGGATGCGGGCCAGTTGCTCGGCGCTGTTGATCGCGCCGATGTCGGTGTTCTTGTCCAGCGGGTCGCCGACGCGCAGCGTGCCGATGCGCCGCTGGAGGCTGGCGATGACCTCGTCGTGGATCGACTCCTGCACCAGCAGCCGGGAGCCCGCGCAGCAGACGTGGCCCTGGTTGAAGAAGATGCCCTGCACGATGCCCTCGACGGCCTGATCGATCGGGGCGTCGTCGAACACGATGTTCGCCGCCTTGCCGCCGAGCTCGAGGGTCAGCAACTTGGCTGTCCCCGCGACGGCCCGGGCGATGGAGCGGCCGACGTCCGTGGAGCCGGTGAACGCCACCTTGTCGACGTCGTCGTGCTCGACGACCGCCCGGCCGGTGTCGCCGGCGCCGGTGACGATGTTGACCACGCCGGCAGGGAGGTCGGCCTGCCGGCAGACCTCGGCGAACAGCAGCGCCGTCAGGGGCGTGGTCTCGGCCGGCTTGAGGACGACGGTGTTGCCGGCGGCCAGGGCCGGCGCCACCTTCCACGCGAGCATGAGCAGAGGGAAGTTCCAGGGGATGACCTGCCCGGCGACGCCGAGCGGGCGGGGCCGGGTGCCGAGCCCGACGTGGTCGAGCTTGTCGGCCCATCCGGCGTAGTAGAAGAAATGGGCCGCGGCCAGCGGGACGTCGACGTCGCGGGACTCGCGGATCGGCTTGCCGTTGTCCAGCGACTCCAGGACGGCGAACTCCCGGGCGCGCTCCTGGAGCAGGCGGGCGATGCGGAACAGGTACTTGCCGCGGTCGGCCGGCCGCATCGGGCCCCAGGTCTTCTCGAACGCCCGGCGGGCGGCGCGGACCGCGCGGTCGACGTCGGCCGCGCTCGCGACCGAGACCTCGGTGAGGACCTCCTCGGTGGCCGGGTTGACCGTCTTGAAGGACTCGCCGGTGCCGTCGACGAACTCGCCGTCGATGAACAGGCCGTAGGACGGCGCGATGTCGACGATCGACCGGGATTCGGGGGCGGGGGCGTACTCGAAGGGGGTCGTCGTGCTGCTGGTCATCGCTGTCAGTCCACCGTGACGTAGTCGGGGCCGGAGTAGTGGCCGGTGCGCAGCTTCTGGCGCTGCAGCAGGAGGTCGTTGAGCAGGCTGGAGGCGCCGAAGCGGAACCAGTCGGCGTGCAGCCAGTCCGGACCGACGGTCTCGTTGATCAGCACGAGGTGCTTGATCGCGTCCTTGGTCGTCCGGATGCCGCCGGCGGGCTTGAAGCCGATCTGCCGACCGGTGGCGGCGCGGAAGTCGCGGACCGCCTCGAGCATGACCAGGCCGACGGGGAGGGTCGCCGCCGGGCTGACCTTGCCGGTGGAGGTCTTGATGAAGTCGCCCCCGGCGAGCATCGCGATCCAGCTGGCGCGGCGGACGTTGTCCAGGGTGACCAGCTCGCCGGTCTCGAGGATGACCTTGAGGTGGGCGGGGGTGCGGCCGGGTGAGGAACAGGCCTCCTTGACGGCGACGATCTCCTCGTAGACGTCGAGGTAGCGGCCGGCCAGGAAGGCGCCGCGGTCGATGACCATGTCGATCTCGTCGGCGCCGTTCTCCACCGCGTCGCGCACGTCGGCGAGCTTCACCGCCCGGCTGGCCCGCCCGCTGGGGAAGGCGGTGGCGACGGCGGCGACGTGCACGCCGCTGTCGCCGAGCGCCTCGCGGGCGACCCCGGCGAGGTCGCCGTAGACGCAGACGGCGGCGACCCGCGGGCAGGTCGCGTCGGTGGGGTCGGGCCGCCGGGCCTTGGCGGCGAGGCTGCGCACCTTGCCGGGGGTGTCGGCGCCCTCGAGCGTGGTGAGGTCGACCATCGAGATCGCGGTGTCGATCGCCCACGCCTTGGACGTGGTCTTGATCGAGCGGGTGCCGAGCTGGGCCACGCGTGCCTCGGCGCCCACCTGGTCGACGCCGGGCAGGCCGTGCAGGAAGGCGCGGAAGCTGGCGTCGGAGCGGGTGACGTCGCGGTACGGGGGCAGCGGCACGGACAGCGCCCGGGCGTCGTCCGACAGGGCGTCGGGGTCGAGCACGTGGGTCATGCCGGCCATTCTCCCCCTGTCCGTCCCAAGACATGGGACGGCCTCACCCGGAGGGATGCGGTGCGCCCGGCCGGGAGGAGTGCCACGTCCGGGCACGACGTCCGATGACGCGACGGATCCGGCTCGTGCGGGAGAGGCAGCCCCCTCCGGGTGCTGCCGTCACCCAGGTGCGCGGAGGCGTTCCCGCGGGAACGCGCAGGCAGGCTCTTCCCGGCCACCGCTACCGCCGCCCCGTGAGCGTTCCCGCGGGAACGTCACGGACGGCCGCCCTGCCCTTCCCTGATCTGCTCGGCGACCGGAAGTGTCGGACCTCCGCCCTAGTCTTCGATCACACGTTCGAAGGAGATCCTGGTGCCCGAGACGTCCCTGCCCGATCTGGCGTGCGAGATCACCGCCGGTGCCGTGCGGCTCGCTGCCGCGACGGCCGCCTGGCTGCGGCTGGTCGCGGAGTTCGACCGACGGGAGGGCTGGCACGCGCACGGCATCGTCTCCTGCGCCCACTGGCTCGCCTGGCAGTGCGGCATGGCGCCCGGCACCGCCCGGGAGCACGTCCGCGTCGCCCGCGCGCTTGCCGATCTCCCCCTGCTGTCCGCCGCCTTCGCGGAGGGGCGCCTGTCCTATTCGAAGGTGCGCGCCCTCACCCGCGTCGCCGAAGCCGAGACCGAGCAGATGCTCCTGGACCTGGCGATCGAAGCCACCGCCTCCCAGGTCGAGCGCGTGGTGCGCGCCTGGCGACGGAGCGACCGGGTCGACGACGTCACCGTCGCGGTGAAGCAGCAGTTCCAGCACTGGTGGGACGACGACGGGATGCTCGTCGTCCGCATGCGTCTGGGGCCCGACGACGGGGCCGACTTCCTCGCCGCGGTCGAGTCGAGGGCCGAGGCCGCGGCCCGGCGCGACCGTTCCGCGGCGAAGCGCGAGGCTGTGGGCGGCGTGCCCCCCGGCCGGGACGATCATGCGGAATCGCCGGAGCGCGAGGAGATCGCCTGCGCCCGCGAGCGCACGGCCGCCCGGCGCTGTGCCGCCGTCGCGGGACTGGCCAGAGCCGGGCATCATCTCGACCGGCGGCCGGGCGACCCACCCCGCCGGGAGGTCGTCGTGCACGTCGATGCCGCCGTGCTGGCCGACGACGCCGCGGCCGGACAGGCCTACCTCGAGAACGGTCCGGCCCTGCACGCGTCGCAGGTCCGGCGGATGCTCTGCGGGGCGACGGTCGTCGCGATGCTCGAACGGGACCGCGAGGTCCTCGGCGTCGGCCGCTCCCGCCGGCTCGCCACCCGGCCGCAGCGGCGCGCGCTGTTGCGGCGGGACGGTGGATGCGCCCGGCCGGGGTGCACCGAGACGCGGATCGAACGGCTGCACGCCCACCACATGCGGCACTGGCTGTTCGGTGGCGGCACCGACATCGACAATCTCGTGCTGCTCTGCGACGTCGACCACGGACAGGTGCACGACCAGGACCTCGTCATGTCGCGGCGGGCGGGGCGTCTCGTCGTGCTGACCCCGGACGGACGCCGCGTGTGGGGCGCCGCCGATGCTGCCTTCGTCGAGGGGGTGGCCGGGGCGGGGAGCGGTTCGGACACCGTGGGCGGGGCTTTCGTCGGCGTGGCGCCGATCGACGAGCTGGCGGCCCGCCGGCCGACGGTCGATGTCGACGGCCGAGCAGCGGCGGGTGAGCCGAGCGAGGCCGCGGCCGGCGATCTGACCGGATTGCTGTTCCCCGGCGGAGCGCCCGGGCTGACGTCGGCGATGCACGTGAACGGTGAGCGGATGGATCTCGCCCACGTCGTCTGGGTACTGCTGGCCAACCGCGATCTCCAGCGCCGTCTGGCCGCCGAAGCGCGGGGACGCCCACTCCAGGCCGCGTGAGAGGTGGCGGCGCCGTAGGAAGGCGTCCGAGCGTCCCGGGCGGGCCTGCCGGGGTTGCCAGCGGGGCCGCTACCGTTCCTGCCGTGCAGCTCACCGTCGTCGACCACCCGCTGGCCCGAGCCCGGCTGAGCCGGATGCGCGACGAGCGCACCGACAACGCCGCCTTCCGCGCCGCGCTCCGCGAGCTCACCCAGATGCTGGTCTACGAGGCCACGCGCGAGCTGACCGTCGCCGAGGAGCCGATCCGGACGCCGGTCGTCGACACCACCGGCTACCGCCTGGCCGCACCGCCGCTGATCGTGCCCGTGCTGCGTGCCGGCCTCGGCATGGCCGACACCGCGCACGGGATGCTGCCCGAGTCGCAGATGGGCTTCGTCGGCCTGGCGCGCAACGAGGAGACCTTCCAGCCCGAGGCCTACATGGCCTCCCTGCCCGAGTCGCTGATCGACCGGCACGTCTTCGTGCTCGACCCGATGCTCGCCACCGGTGGGTCGCTGGTGCACTGCTGCGGCCTGCTGACCGCGCGCGGCGCCACGCAGATCACCGTGCTGTGCGCGCTCGCGGCCCCCGAAGGCATCCAGCGGCTGGAGGAGAGCGGTCTGCCGCTGCGGGTGTTCACCGCCAGCGTCGACGAGGGGCTCAACGAGAACGCCTACATCGTGCCGGGCCTGGGCGACGCCGGCGATCGTCAGTTCGGCGCGGTCTGACGATGCGCTTCGGCGTCCTCGGCACCGGCCCCTGGGCGCGGACCGTGCACGCCCCGGCGCTCGCCGGCCACCCCGCGGCCGAGTTGGTCGGCGTCTGGGGCCGGGACCTGGCGAAAGCCAAGGCGCTCGGAGCGGAGCACGAGGTCGCGGGCTTCGCCGACGTCGACGGGCTGCTCGACCAGGTCGACGCCGTCACGATCGCGCTGCCGCCGGACCTCCAGGCGCCGCTGGCCGAGCGTGCGGCTGCAGCCGGCAAGCACCTGCTCCTGGAGAAGCCGGTCGCGTTCAGCACGGCGGCGGCCGATCAGGTCGTGGCGGCGGTGCAGGACGCGGGCGTCGCCTCGGTCGTCTTCTTCACCCTGCGCTTCCAGGCAGCGACCACCACCTGGCTGACCCAGGCGGCGCGCACGGAGCTGGCCGGCGGCGCCGGTTCCTGGCTGGCCTCGCTGGCCGGGTCGCGATTCGCCGCGTCGCCGTGGCGGCACGAGCGCGGGGCGCTCTGGGACGTCGGGCCGCACGCGCTCTCGGTCCTCGTGCCCGCGCTCGGGCCCGTCGTCGCCGTGCAGGCGGGAGCCGGGCTGCGCGACACCGTCCACCTGGTGCTGACCCACGAGTCCGGGTCGGCGTCGACGGTCACGCTCTCCCTCACCGTGGCGCCCATGTCGGCCGGCGTCGAGTTCTTCGTGCACGGCGACGCCGGCCGCCTGGTGCTGCTGCCCGACTCCGGCACGGCGGTGGAGGCCTTCGGTCTCGCCGTCGACGAGCTGCAGGCAGCCGCGCTCACGGGCGGCACGCATCCCTGCGACGTCGCGTTCGGCCGCGACGTCGTCGCGGTGCTCGAGACCGCCGCGCGAGCCCTGGACTCCGGCCGCCGGGAGACCGTCGCGCACTGAGCGTCAGCGGTCCCGTTCGTACCGCAGCATGACGACGCCGTTGCCGAAGGTCCGCGTCTCGGCCAGCCGAAGGTCCGCGGGCATCCCCTCGGACTCGAACAGCCGGCGTCCCCGGCCCACAAGTACGGGCATGACGAAGATCCGGTACTCGTCGATCAGGTCGTGCCGGCGGAACACCTCGGCCAGCACGGGGCCGCCCACCACCATCTCGCCACCGGGCTGGGCCTGCAGCGCCCGCACCTCCTGGGGGACGACGTCGCGCACCACCGTGGCGTTGGGGCCAGGAGTGTCGAGGGTCCGCGAGTAGACGATCTTGGGCATGCTGCGCCAGATACCGGCGAACTCAACCGTGGCCGGATCCGCGTCCGGGTCCTTGTCGGCGTCCGGCCAGTACGCCTCCATCAGCTCGTAGGTGACCCGGCCCTCGAGGAAGGCGCTGGAGGCGGCGAGCTGCCGGTTGAAGTAGGTGTGCAGCTCCTCGTCCACCCGGTGCCAGCTGAGGTCGGCGTCCGGCCCCTCGAAGTAGCCGTCGAGTGACACCCCCAGGTGAAACACGATCTTCCGCATGGCTGTCTCCTCCTGGGCCAGGCGACCCTCGGCTCTCTGACCGGGGCGGGCACGCGCACTCATCGGTGGCGCCGACGGTCAGTCGAACGGATTCGTCAGGACCGGGCGTGCCTGGAGGACCTGGAAGGTGACGGGTGGGCCGTCGGTGGTGGTGCTGCCGGGGACGGGCACGGTGAGGCCGCCGTCGACGCTGAAGGTGGCCGTCCAGGTGGTCGTCAGCGAGGCGGTGTAGCTGCCGCTGGCGTAGTCGTGGCTGATGGTGTGGTCCGGGTAGGGGGCGCCCGGGCTCGTGGTGGTGAGGTCGGTGCCGTCGCCTGTGTGCCAGGTGAAGGTGGTGGCGGTGGCGGTGATGTCGACGGTGAACCCACGGATGTCCAGGGTGAAGGTCTGCGTGGTGGGTCCGTCGGTGAAGAAGATGACGGGCAGGCCGACCAGGCCGTTGCCGGGTGGCTGCTGCTTGGTGGGCAACTGGGGGAGCGGCAGGGTCCGGAAGTAGCGGAACACCTCATCCGGCGACGGCGGCGGGTTCAACGCCGTGATGTCCACACAAGCCCGTTCGATGCGGTCCCATGGCCCGACAGGGGAGCCGACTTGGCTGCCGGCTGGGACATCCAGGGGGCCGGCGGTCCCGTCAGCTTGGATGAGGCGCTGCCTTTCGATGACCAGATCTTGAACGACCTGGTCGGGCCCAGCCGCGCATGCGCGGAAGTCCGTCGACCTGCAGCCGCCGTTTTCTCGGTCATCGACGACGCAGGGATGTGAAAGCTGGTATCGGTACTCGGGCATTACAGAAGCGCTGTTGCTGGCGAGCCAGGACCCGCCGGGAGTGCGCTCCATGAAGGCGGCTGTCAGCGTGCCCGGGGTGTAGCCGACGTCAGCGCAAGTCCGCCTCGAGCAGCCGGCTTGATCGGCAGTCGCCAGTTCGGAGCCGGCGACAGTGACGAGGGCGAGAACCAGCGCGAAAAAGGTGAACATGCGGATGACCATGGGCATCTCAGTTAGCCCAGCGTGAGGGTCGTCATGAGCCAGGTCTCGCGCTCGGGGTCCCATCTCGCGATGGCCCCGCCGTTCAGCCCAGAGTAGGCATCCGTGCTCAACTCGGTGTTGACGGATCCTGCGGCATCCACCACCTGCAGTGGTTTCTGGTCAAGAGTGAATGCGATCTGGGCCTCACCACCATCGACGGTCGCACGCCCCGCCGCACGGATGAGTAGTTCACCGCTCACGTAGCGGTACCCCGCCGCAGCGTCTGCGTCGGTGTTGTCGGCGATGCGGTCACAGTCGCGGCAGCCGTCGCTGAGTTCGCGGAGGGGCTGGGCGTCCATGACGGTCGAGGTCCGGTTGATCAGCTCGATGTAGTACCGGACGAAGGCCTCGGCGCCGGCGGCGTCCTGGGTGCGGGCCTCGTCGGGCATCGGCAGGTCCTCGGGGCCCAGCGGCGGGAGCTGCTCCTCGGTGGGTGCGGCACTGCTGGTCGACGGCAGGCTCTGGCTGGCCTCCTGCTTCTCGGAGCAACCCGTGAGCGCCGCGCACCCGGCAACGAGGCAGGCCATCAGCCGCAGCGTCCAGGGTCGCGTCACGTCGTCTCTCCCCGAGTTGATCACCGGTCGCCGGAGACTACGCAGAGCAGGAACGACTCTGCACCTCTGGCCTGTGGAAAACCGGACGGCCGCCGTCCAGGTTCATGCCAGCGTGTGACTCCCGCGAAGGACGGAGTCGGAGGAGCAGGCATGAGTGTGTGGGACTGGTACGTGCGACGAGGACGGCTCTCCCGCGGCGCCTGGTGGCTGCAGTACCTGCTGCCTGGTGTCCTGCTGCCGATCCTGGCCGGCGGGGCCGATCGCGCCCTGGGCCTGCCGGTGACCACCCTCGTCACCGAGACCGGGGTAGCGGTGGACGACCCGACAGGGCCGCTGCAGTCGACGGTCGCCGGCCTCCTCGCCGTCCCGATGATCTCGGCGTTCGTCGCACGGTTGCACGACGAGGGCTACTCGGCATGGCGTCTGCTGCTCGCGCTCGTCCCGGTCGTGGGCGCGCTCGTCCTCGTCGTACTGGTCTGCTTCTTCAGCGGTGATCGGCTGCCCAACCGCTACGGGCCGCCCCCTGCGTCGTGGCGTCCTCCTCGCATCCCCGCTGTGCTGCGCCGCCGCAGGGTGCCGGCGTGACCGCCGGCTCCGGACAAGGCCCGGCACGTCGGGCCGCTACAGACCCAGCGCCGCTGACATCTCCGCGCGCAGCTGGTCGAGCTCGTCCTCGCCCCGGCCGCGCGCAGCGATCAGCCCGGCGTCCTGGTGCACCGGCACCACGGTCTCCAGGTAGGCCTTCAGCTTGGGCTCGGTGCCGCTGGGCCGCACGATCACCCGCACCCCGTCACCCAGCAGCCGCACCGCCTCGACCGGCGGGTCCTCCAGCGCCAGGTCGGCGAACGCCACCGCGCGCCCGAGCAGCGTCGCCGGCGGATCCGTGCGCACCCGTGCCATCGCATCGGAGATGACCGACAGGTCCTCCACCCGGGCCGACAGCTGCCCCGTCGCGAACAGCCCGTGCTCCTGGGCCAGCTCGTCCAGCCGGTCCACCAGCGTCCGGCCCGACTCCTTGAGCTCCGCGGCAAGCAGCGAGACCGCGAGCGCGGCGGAGATGCCGTCCTTGTCCCGGGCCACCGACGGCGTCACCGTGTACCCGAGCGCCTCCTCGTAGCCGTACACCAGCGGCGCCGAGTCCGACCCGGCCCGCATGATCCACTTGAACCCGGTCGGCGTCTCCTCCGAGGGAACTCCGTGTGCAGCCGCGATCACGTGCATCAGCGAGCCGCTCACCAGCGACGACGCGTAGGTGCCGCGCACCCCCCGCCGCAGCAGCCAGTCGGCCAGCAGCGCACCGACCTCGTCCCCGGTCAGCTGCCGCCCGTCGCAGACGACGGCGCAGCGGTCGGCGTCGGGGTCCTCCGCGATCGCCACGTCCGCACCGCTCCGGGCCGCCAGCGCCTTGAGCAGGTCGGTCGCCCCCGGCTCCTCGGGGTTGGGGAAGGCCACGGTGCGGAACGTCGGGTCCGGCTCGTCCTGCTCCGGCACGCTCACCGGCTCGGCCAGCCCGGCGGCCGCGAACACCGCCCGCGTCGTGTCGGCGCCCACCCCGTGCATCGCGGTGTAGGCCACGCGCAGCGAGCCGCGGGACGGAACGCGGGACGGCTCCAGCGCGGCCACCACCGCCACCACGTAGTCCTCGGCGACGTCGTCGCCGAGGGTGAGCCACCCGTCGGACAGCGGCACCTCACGCGCCGGCCCGACCGCGGCGATCGCGGCCTCGATCTCCCGGTCGGCCGGGGGCACCAGCTGCGCGCCGTCGCCGAGGTAGACCTTGTAGCCGTTGTCGTCCGGCGGGTTGTGGCTCGCGGTCACCATGATCCCGGCCACGCAGCCGAGGTGCCGGACCGCGTAGGACAGCACCGGCGTGGGCAGCGCGCGCGGCAGCACCTGCACCGCGAAGCCCGCCCCGGCCAGCACCGCCGCCGAGATGCGCGCGAATTCGTCGGACCGGCGCCGGGCGTCGAAGCCGATCACGATGCCGCCCCCGGCCGAGCCGGTGCGGTGCAACCACGTACCCAGTCCCGCGGCCGCCCGGGTGACGACGGCGGCGTTCATCCCTCCGGGCCCGGCGCGCAGCGGCCCGCGCAGCCCCGCCGTCCCGAAGGTGAGCGGGCCGGCGAACCGGGGGCCGAGCGACGCTGCGTCCCCGGCCTCGACGAGCGCGAGGATCTCCGCGCGGTCGCCCTCGTGCGGATCGGCGTCGGCCCACGAGCGGGCGGTGGCGAGCAGGTCGTCGGTCATGCCGGAAGGTCGTCCCTCACGCGTCGAAGTTCCCGGAGTCGAAGGCGGCCGTGGTGAACTCCCCGCCCACGCGGGAGTGCACCGGGTCGGCCAGGTCGGGCTCGCCGTGCGCGGCGACCAGCGCCTCGGCGTACACCTCGGCGTCGTCGGCAGGCCGGTAGCCGAGGGCGCGGGCGGCCGTGAGGTCCCACCAGGTGCGGGTGTTCGCCGACACGCCCCAGACGACGGCGAAGCCCGGGGACGGCGCCCGGAGCGCGGCGTCGACCAGCCGCACGGTGTCGCCGGGGGAGAGCCACGTCGACAGCTGCCGGGTCGTCGTCGGCTCGGGGAACGCGCTGCCGATCCGCAGGCAGACGACGTCGAGGCCGTAGCGGTCGGCGTAGAGCGAGCCGAGCGCCTCCATCGTCACCTTCGAGACGCCGTAGTAGGTGTCCGGCCGGGGCGGGGCGTCCACCTCGCGCAGCAGGCCGCCGTCGGGGCGCGGCGTGTAACCGGTGGCGTGGTTGCTGCTGGCCAGCACCACACGGCCGACGCCGGCCCGCCGCGCCGCCTCGAGTGCGCAGTACGTGCCCTCGATGTTGGTGTGCGCGATCGCCGGCCAGGTCGATTCCGAGGCGATCCCCGCGAGGTGCACCAGCGCCCCGGCGCCGCGCGCCGCCTCGACCATCGCCGACAGGTCGGTGATGTCGGCGACGACGTGCTCCTCGCCGGGGCGCGGCTCGGGCACGGGCACGACGTCGAGGCTGCGCAGCGCCCATCCGGCCTCGGGCAGCCCGCGGCGCAGCACCGTGCCGATCAGCCCGGCCGCGCCGGTCACCAGGACCGGCCCGGTCATGACGGGAGCCGGCCGATCAACTGCACGAGGAACTGGCCCAGCCGTCCCGCGGCCTCACGACCGGCGGCGATGACCTCGTCGGCGTCCAGCTTCTCGCCGGTGACGCCCGCCGCGGCGTTGGTGACCAGCGACAGCCCGAACACCTCCAGCCCGGCGGCGTGCGCGGCGATGGCCTCCAGCGCCGTCGACATGCCCACGAGGTCGGCGCCCATCGTGCGCAGCATCCGGATCTCGGCCGGCGTCTCGTAGTGCGGGCCGGGCAGCGCGGCGTAGACGCCCTCGGGAAGCGCCGGGTCCAGCTCGCGCGCCAGCGCCCGCAGGCGGGCCGAGTACAGGTCGGTGAGGTCGACGAAGTCCGCGCCCACCAGCGGCGAGCGGGCGGTCAGGTTCAGGTGGTCGGCGATGACGACGGCCTGGCCGACCCGGTGCTCCGGCGCCAGCCCGCCGGCGGCGTTGGTCAGGACGACGGTCCTCACGCCGGCCGCCGCCGCGACGCGCACCCCGTGCACGACCGGCTCGACGCCGCGGCCCTCGTAGAGGTGGGTCCGCCCGAGGAAGAGCAGCACCTTGCGCTCGCCGACCCGCACCGACCGCACCTCACCGCCGTGCCCGACCGCGGTGGGCGCGGCGAAGCCGGGCAGCTCGCCGATGGCCACGGTGTAGTCGGCCGGGCCGAACGCGTCGGCCGCGGGAGCCCAGCCCGAGCCCATGACGACGGCGACGTCGTGCGGACCACCGAGCGCGGTCATGAGGTCGTCGGCTGCGGTGGCGGCGATGGACTGGGCGTCGGTACCGGGGGGCTGGCTCACGGAGGAACGCTAACGCAGAAAGGGCCGCGGCCCTGCTCGTGCCGGGGGAGCGGACCCCCTCGGGCGCGGCCGTCCCGCACCGCCGATCCACCGCACGGGTGATCCGGGTCGGTCGCCGGGTGGGTGCCGCCGGACCTCCCTAGACTCCCGCAGGTGGAGATCCCCTTCCGGTCGTCCGAGCGGGCCAGCCTGGGCGTCGAGTGGGAGCTGCAACTGGTCGACCGCGACACCCGCGAGCTGTCGGCCGGTGCCAACGAGATCCTCGAGCAGCTGCGGCCCGAGGGCGCCGAGGAGCACCCCAAGGCCAAGCACGAGCTGCTGCAGTCGACCGTCGAGATCATCACCGGCGTCTGCACCACCGTGGCCGAGGCGAAGGCGGACCTGGCCGGCACCCTTGCCGAGGTGGTCGCGGCCGCCGACGAGCGGAACCTGGCACTGATGTGCGCGGGCACCCACCCGTTCACCGACTGGCAGACCCAGCTCATCTCGCCCAAGGAGCGCTACCTCCAGCTGGTGGAGCGCATGCAGTGGATGGCCCGCCGGATGCAGATCTTCGGCGTGCACGTGCACGTGGGTGTGCGGGCACCGGAGAAGGTCATCCCGATCGTCAACGCGCTGTGCCAGTACATCCCGCACTTCCTGGCGCTGTCGTCGTCCTCTCCGTTCTGGGTGGGCTGCGACACCGGCCTCGCGTCCTCGCGGACCAAGATCTTCGAGGGCATGCCGACGGCGGGGCTGCCTTACCAGCTGGCCGACTGGGCGGAGTTCGAGGAGTACATGGAGACGCTGATCTCCACCGGCTCGATCGACAGCGTCCGCGAGGTCTGGTGGGACGTCCGCCCGCACCCCGACTTCGGCACCGTCGAGCTGCGCATCTGCGACGGGCTGCCCACCCTCGACGAGATCGGGGCGGTGGCCGCGCTCGCCCAGTGCCTGGTCGAGCAGTTCGACACCCAGCTCGACCGCGGCTACACCCTGCCCACCCCGGCGTCCTGGGTGCTGCGGGAGAACAAGTGGCGCGCCTCCCGGTACGGGCTCGACGCCGACATCGTCGTCGACGAGAAGGGCACCGTCCGGCCGGTCCGGCAGGCGATCATCGACCTGGTGGACGAGCTGCGGCCCACCGCGAAGCGGCTGGACTGCGAGGCGGAGCTGGCCGACGTGCTGCGGGTGCTCGACGTCGGTGCCTCCTACCAGCGGCAGCGCGCGGTCGCCGCCGCGCACGACGGGCAGCTGGAGCCGGTCGTGGACAGCCTGCTCGCCGAGCTGCGGGACGGGCTTCCCGCGACCGGACCGGTGGGGCGGCCGACCGAACCCGCCCCCGGCCCGGGCGACTGCGCCGGAGGGCACGCGGCGTGACCCCGGTGGTCGAGAAGCTCGGCGCCGCGGTGGACGACTGGGTGCAGGCGCACGAGGCCCAGCTGATCGCCGCCCGGCGGCACCTGCACGCCCACCCCGAACTCGCCTACGCCGAGGTGGAGACGACGTCCTTCCTCGAACAGCGGCTGCGCGAGGCGGGGCTGTCCCCGCAGCGGCTGCCCAGCGGCACCGGCCTGGTCGTGGAGGTGGGGGAGGGGCCGGGGCCGACGGTCGTCCTGCGCGGGGACATCGACGCGCTGCCGCTGCCCGACCTGAAGGACGTGCCGTACGCCTCGACCCGCGAGGGCGTGTGCCACGCCTGCGGTCACGACGTCCACACCACCGTGGTGCTCGGCGTCGCCCTGGCGCTGGCCGCCGTCGACGGGCTGCCGGGCCGGGTGCGCTGCATCTTCCAGCCCGCGGAGGAGACGGTGCCCGGGGGTGCCACCGAGGTGCTCGCCGCGGGCGTGCTCGACGGCGCCACCCGCGCCTTCGCGCTGCACTGCGACCCCTCCGTGCCGGTCGGGCAGGTCGGGCTGCGCACCGGCGCGATCACCGCGGCCTGCGACGGCATCGACGTCACGCTCACCGGCCCCGGCGGGCACACCGCCCGGCCGCACCTGACCGTCGATCTCGTCGACGCGCTCGGGCGGCTCATCACCGAGCTGCCCGGGCTGCTGTCGCGCCAGGTGGACCCCCGCGCCGGGATGTCGCTGGTCTGGGGGGCGGTCGACGCGGGGGTCGCCGCCAACGCCATCCCGCAGCGCGGCATGCTGCGCGGCACCGTGCGGGTGCTCGACCGCGACGCCTGGCAGGGCGCGGAGGAGGTCATCCGCTCGCTGGTCGCGAAGGTGGCCGCCGCCACCGGCGCCGCCGTGGAGGTCGACTACGTCCGCGGGGTCCCGCCGGTGGTGAACGACCCCCGCTCGGTGGCCCTGCTGCGCAGCGCCGCCCTGGAGACGGTGGGTGCCGAGGGTGTCGTGCTCTCACCGCAGAGCATGGGCGGGGAGGACTTCGGCTGGTACGCGGACAGGCTGCCGATCGCCCTGGCCCGGCTGGGCACGCACGGCGGGGGAGAGCCGCTGGACCTGCACCGGGGCACCTTCGACGTGGACGAGCGGGCGATCGCGGTGGGGGTCCGGCTGCTGGCCCGCGCGGCGCTGCACGCGCTGGTGACCGACGCCGGGTCCCCCGCAGGGGTCGGTGCGCCCCCACCCGGCCGCACGGGCCGGCACGCCTCCGGAGACACTGCAGGCAGACGAGCCGACGAGGAGTCCCACCGAGGATGACACCCGACCAGCAGAGCAGCGCCCCGGCCCCGGCGACGGCCGACGCACAGGTCCCCAGCGAGCACGAGATACCCGAGGACCTCGGGCTGGCCGCCCAGTTCCCCGGCGTCACGCGCGACCAGTGGCGCGACCTGGTCGCCGGCGTGCTGCGCAAGGCCGGCCGGCAGGAGCTCCCCGAGCCGGTCGAGGAGGCGCTGCGCCGCCCCGTCGCGACCGGCATCACCGTCGCCCCGCTGTACACGGCCGAGGACGCCGGTGACCTGCCGACGTCGGCCGGGGTCCCCGGGCTCCCGCCGTTCGTGCGCGGCGCCCGTCCCTCCGGCGGCCCAGCGGGATCGGCAGAGGTCACCGCCTCCGGCGGTGCCGCGGGGGGCGCCCCCGGCGGCTGGGACATCCGCCAGCGGCACGCCCACCCCGACGTGGCCGTGACCCGGGAGGCGATCGCCGCCGACCTGGAGAACGGCGTCACTTCGCTGTGGCTGGTCGTCGGCGAGGGTGCCGTGCCGACCGACCGGCTCGGCGACGTGCTGGCCGACGTCTACCTCGACCTCGCCCCGGTGGCGGTGACCGGCGGGGGTGGGGCGGGCGAGGCGCGAGCAGCCGCCGAGGCCTTCCTCGCCCTGATCGACGGCCGGGACGACGTGGCGCCCGGTGGCTCGCTGGGCCTGGACCCCCTCGGGGTGCACGCGGCGACGGGGGAGCCGCAGGACCTCTCCGGCCTGGCCGATCTCGCCCGCCGGGCCGCGGCCCACCCTGGCCTTCGGACCGTCGTCGTCGACGGCACGGTCTTCGCCGACGCCGGTGCGTCCGCCGTCGAGGAGCTGGGCTGCTCGCTGGCGGCGGGGGTCGCCTACCTGCGCGCCCTCAGCGAGGGCGGGCTGAGCGTCGACGAGGCCTTCGGCCAGGTCGAGTTCCGGTACAGCGTGAGCGCCGACCAGTTCACGACCGTCGCCGCGCTGCGCGCCGCCCGCAGACTGTGGGACCGCGTCAGCGAGGTCAGCGGGGCCGCGCCCGAGGCGCGTGGTCAGCACCAGCACGCCGTCACCTCCTCGGTGATGACGACGAAGCGCGACCCGTGGGTGAACATGCTGCGGACCACGGTCGCCTGCTTCGCCGCCGGCGTGGGTGGTGCCGACGCCGTCACGGTGCAGCCCTTCGACGCAGCGCTCGGGCTGCCCGACGCCTTCGCCCGCCGGATCGCCCGCAACACCCAGAGCCTGCTCGTGGAGGAGGGCCACCTCGCCCGGGTCCTCGATCCCGCCGGTGGGTCGTGGTACGTCGAGTCGCTGACCGACCAGCTGGCCCGGGCCGCCTGGGACTGGTTCACCGAGATCGAGCGGGCCGGCGGCCTGGCCGCGGCGCTGGACTCCGGCCTGGTCCGCGAGCGGATCGCCACCGCCTGGGACGCCCGGGCGCTGCGGCTGGCCACCCGCGCCGACGCCATCACCGGCGTCAGCGAGTTCCCCAACCTGGCCGAGAAACTGCCGGAGCGGCAGCCCGCGGCGGAGCTGCACGCCGGCGGCGGGCTGCCGCGCGTGCGGGCGGCGCAGGAGTACGAGGCGCTCCGGGACGCGGCCGACGCCGCGGGGGAGCGGCCGGCCGTCTACCTCGCCACGATCGGCCCGATCGCGCGGCACACCGCGCGGGCGAGCTTCGCCGGCAACCTCTTCCAGGCCGGCGGGCTGGCCACGCCGGCCGCGGACGGCGCCGGCGGCCTCGCCGACGCCGGGACGACGGTGGCCTGCATCTGCGGGACCGACAAGGACTACGCCGAGTCGGCGGCACCACTGGCCGCCGCGCTGAAGGAGGCCGGCGCCACGCAGGTGTGGCTGGCCGGCAAGCCCGACCTCGCCGTCGACGGGGCGGACGGGTACGTGTACGCCGGATGCGACGCCCTGGACGTGCTCCGCACCGTCCACGCGCAGCTGGGCCTCGAAGGAGTGCAGGCAGTGAGCGAGCCCGCGAGCGAACAATCGAACAGAGCCGCGTTCGTGGGAACGCGGCCGACGAGCGCCAGCGAGGAGGACGCGTGACCGCGATCCCCGATTTCGGCGGCGTCGAGCTGGGCCGCCCCACCGCCCCGGCCTCGACGGACGACTGGGCGAAGGCGTTCGAGGAGGCCACCGGCCGCAGCGTGGCGGAGGCGAGCTGGGAGACCCCCGAGGGCATCGCCGTCCCGCCGCTGTTCACCCCGGCCGACCTCGAGGGGCTCGACTTCCTCGAGACCCTGCCCGGCCTGCCGCCGTACCTCCGCGGGCCCTACCCGACGATGTACACCACGCAGCCGTGGACGGTCCGGCAGTACGCCGGCTTCTCCACCGCCGCGGAGTCCAACGCCTTCTACCGGCGCAACCTGGCCGCGGGCCAGAAGGGGCTGAGCGTCGCCTTCGACCTGCCCACCCACCGCGGCTACGACTCCGACCACCCGCGGGTGGTCGGGGACGTCGGCATGGCCGGCGTGGCGATCGACTCGATCCTGGACATGCGGCAGCTGTTCGACGGCATCCCGCTGGACAAGATGTCGGTGTCGATGACGATGAACGGCGCCGTGCTGCCGGTGCTGGCGCTCTACATCGTCGCGGCCGAGGAGCAGGGCGTGCAGCCCGAGCAGCTCACCGGCACGATCCAGAACGACATCCTCAAAGAGTTCATGGTGCGGAACACCTACATCTATCCGCCCAAGCCCTCGATGCAGATCATCAGCGACATCTTCTCGTTCACCTCGCAGCAGATGCCGCGGTACAACTCCATCTCGATCTCCGGCTACCACATCCAGGAGGCCGGGGCGACGGCCGACCTGGAGCTGGCGTACACGCTGGCCGACGGCGTGGAGTACCTGAAGGCGGGCAAGGACGCCGGGATCGACGTCGACGCGTTCGCGCCGCGGCTGAGCTTCTTCTGGGCGATCGGGATGAACTTCTTCATGGAGGTCGCCAAGCTCCGCGCCGGCCGCCTGCTGTGGGCCCGGCTGGTGAAGGAGGCCGGCGGGCAGAACCCGAAGTCGCTGGCGCTGCGCACCCACTCGCAGACCTCGGGCTGGTCGCTGACCGCGCAGGACGTCTACAACAACGTCGTCCGCACCTGCCTGGAGGCCATGGCCGCCACCCAGGGGCACACCCAGTCGTTGCACACGAACGCCCTCGACGAGGCGCTCGCGCTGCCCACCGACTTCTCCGCCCGGATCGCCCGCAACACTCAGCTGCTGCTGCAGCAGGAGTCGGGCACCACGCGGGTCATCGACCCGTGGGGCGGCTCGGCCTACGTCGAGAAGCTGACCTACGACCTGGCCCGCCGGGCCTGGGCGCACATCCAGGAGGTCACCGAGGCCGGCGGCATGGCGCAGGCCATCGACGAGGGCATCCCGAAGCTGCGCATCGAGGAGGCCGCGGCCCGCACCCAGGCCCGCATCGACTCCGGCCGCCAGCCGGTCATCGGCGTGAACAAGTACCGGGTGGAGGCCGACGAGGCCATCGAGGTGCTCAAGGTCGACAACGCCGACGTCCTCGCGCAGCAGAAGGCCAAGCTCGAGGAGCTCCGCGCCTCCCGGGACGGCAGTGCCGTGACCGAGGCGCTGCGCCGGCTCACCGACGCCGCCCGCGCCGCGGCCGAGGGACGGCGGGACAGCGGCCTGGACGCCAACCTGCTCAAGCTGGCCGTCGACGCCGCCCGCGCCAAGGCGACGGTCGGCGAGATCTCCGACGCGCTCGAGGAGGTCTACGGGCGGCACGCCGGCCAGGTGCGCACCATCTCCGGCGTCTACCGGGACGAGGCCATGCGGGTGGGCCGGGTGGGTGATGGAGGCAGGGCGGGAGAGGACAGCCCCATGGAGGAGACCCGCCGCATGGCCGAGGCGTTCGCCGACGCCGAGGGGCGCCGTCCCCGCATCCTGGTCGCCAAGATGGGCCAGGACGGCCACGACCGCGGCCAGAAGGTCATCGCCACCGCCTTCGCCGACCTCGGGTTCGACGTCGACGTCGGCCCGCTGTTCCAGACGCCGGACGAGGTCGCCCGCCAGGCGGTGGAGGCCGACGTGCACGTCGTCGGTGTCTCGTCCCTGGCCGCGGGCCACCTCACGCTCGTCCCCGCGCTCAAGGAGTCCCTGGCCGAGCTCGGTGCCGACGACGTGCTGATCGTGGTCGGCGGCGTGATCCCGCCCGACGACGTCCCGACCCTCAAGGAGATGGGTGCGGCCGCGGTCTTCCCGCCCGGCACCGTCATCGCGGAGGCCGCCCAGGAGCTGCTGCGCACGCTCGCGCAGCGACTCGGTCACTGAGATGCAGAGTCACTGAGATGCAGGGTCGCTGATGAGCAGGGACGTCGACGTCCCGGCGCTGGTCGAGGGCGTCCTCGCCGGCGACCGGCGGGTGAGGGCGCGCGCCATCACGCTGGTCGAGTCCCGCCGGGCCGACCACCGGGAGCGGGCGCAGGAGCTGCTGGTCGAGCTGCTGCCGCACGCCGGGGGAGCGCGTCGCGTGGGCATCAGCGGCGTTCCCGGCGTGGGCAAGTCGACCTTCATCGACCAGCTCGGCGTCACGCTGACCGCCACGGGCTCGAAGGTGGCGGTGCTCGCCGTCGATCCGTCGTCGGCCCGCTCGGGTGGGTCCATCCTCGGCGACAAGACCCGGATGGCCCGGCTGGCGGTCGACCCGGACGCGTTCATCCGGCCCTCGCCGACCTCGGGGACGCTCGGTGGCGTCGCGCAGGCGACCCGGGAGTCGATGGTCGTGGTGGAGGCCGCGGGCCACGACGTCGTCCTGGTCGAGACCGTCGGCGTCGGGCAGTCCGAGATCACGGTCGCCGAGATGGTCGACTCCTTCCTCTTCCTGACCCTCGCCCGCACCGGCGACCAGTTGCAGGGCATCAAGCGCGGGATCCTGGAGATCGCCGACGTCATCGCGGTGAACAAGGCCGACGGCGACGGCGCACCCGCGGCCCGCAAGGCGGCGCGCGAGCTGTCCCAGGCGATCCGCATGCTGCGCGGGCACGGCGAGACCTGGGACGTGCCGGTGCTCACCTGCGCGGGCCTGACCGGCGACGGTATGGACGAGGTCTGGGCCAAGCTGGTCGAGCACCAGGACCGCATGAAGGTCTCGGGGGAGTTCGACGAGCGGCGGCGCACCCAGCAGGTGCGCTGGACCTGGCAGCTGGTCCGGGACGGCCTGGAGCACGCCCTGCGGGGGCATCCCGGTGTGCGCTCGGCGGCGCCGGAGCTGGAGAAGGCGGTGCTCGCGGGTGAGCTGACGCCGGCCCTGGCCGCCCGGCAGATCCTGGAGACCTTCGCCTCCGGATCCCCGGCCGACGGTGCCGGGGGGTCCCGGCCGCGCTGTTAGTCTCTGCCCGCCTGCCGGTCCGGTGGCGGGGACGACGACGTACCGGGACAGGGCCGGTGCACGGGAGCAGTCAGGAGATGGCCGTCAGCACGAGCGTGGCCGGCGCGACCTCGACCGCAGCGTCGCTCGCCCCGGCCTCCCGCCCGCCCCGGTCGGGTGCCGCGACCGCCGTGCTCCTCGTGCTCAGCGCCCTCCTCGGCGCTGCGGGCACCACCTATCTGGCCGCCGCGGGCACCAGCCTGGGTGCGCAGCTGGATGCGCCGGACCTGTGGTTCCGGGAGAACCACCCCGCGCTCCGCCCGGTGGAACTGGGCTTCGAGGCCGCCCGGTCGTGGACCGCGGCTGCGCTCGGGATCTGGGTCGTGGCCTGGCTGCTGGCCGGGCTGGCCGTCCGCCGCGGCGTCGCCGTCCGGTGGCTGCTGGCGGTGGGGGTGTTCTGGTCGGTCCCGCTGCTGATCGGGCCCCCGCTGTTCACCGCCGACCCGTGGTTCTACACCGCCATCGGTGCCGCCGTGCAGAACGGCGTCGACCCCTTCGAGTACGGGCCCGGGGTGCTGGGCGACGTCGACGCGGTGCGCGGCGCGGAGAGGTTCTGGCGGTTCAGCCCGACGCCGTACAGCCCGCCCTTCGTGGCCCTGCTCAGCGGGCTGTCCTGGCTGTTCGACCAGAACCTGCTCGCGGTGCTGGCCGCGATACGGGTGCTGTGCGTGGCCGGCTGGGCCGTCTGCGCGCTCCTCGTCTGCCGGATCGCCCAGCGCCTGGGCGGCAGCCCCGCGGTCGCGATGTGGCTGGGCGCGATCAACCCCCTGGTGCTGGTGCACCTGGTGTCGGGCAACCACAACGACGCGCTGATGCTGGCCCTGCTGCTGCCGGGGCTGCTCCTCGCCCTGTACGACCGGCCGCTGCTGGGCATCCTGCTGTGCGTGGCCGGTGCCGGGATCAAGGCCACCGCGCTCGTGGCGGTCCTCGTCATCGGCGTGGACTGGGCGCAGCGCCAGGACGGCTGGCCCGCACGGCTGCGCGCCCTGGCGCTCGCCGGTGGCCTGGGGGCGGGTGCCTTCGCCCTGTCCGTCCAGCTCACGGGCTGGGGATGGGGCTTCCTGGACAACCTCGACGTCCCGGGCAAGGCACTCGAGTCGATGACCCCGACGACCGCCCTGGCCTTCGCGCTGGACGTCGACGACCCGCCGATCGACGGGACGCGGGTCGCCGGCGTGGTCGTCGCGGTCGTGGTCAGCCTGCTGTTCCTGACCCGGCTCCGCAGCTGGGGCCTGGTCCGGGTGACGTCGTGGATCGCCCTGACGGTGATCCTCACCAGCTCGGTGGTGTGGCCCTGGTACCTGGTCTGGCCCACGATGCTCTTCGCCGCGGCCGGGGTGTTCGCCGAGCGGCTGCTCGTGGTGGCGTGGTCGGTGCTGATGCTGTTCACGGTGCTGCCCGGCGGGCACTCGGTGACCGACCTGTACTCCCGTCCCCTCGTCGACCAGATCGCCCTCGGTGTCCTCGGGGTGGCTCTGGTCGCCGGACTGGTCCACGTGCTCCGGAGCCGCCGGCGCAGAACCGATCCGATGCCCGAGCCCGCCCGGTGACATCGACCCCCGTTCCCCGCGAAAGAAGGAAGAACGTGCGCATCCTGGTCGTCACGCCGACCTACAACGAGGCGGAGAACGTGCGTCAGCACGTCGAGGCCGTGCTCGCCCGGCCGGCCCGGCCCGACGTCCTCATCGTGGACGACGGGTCCCCCGACGGCACCGCGGACATCGTGCGGGCCCTCGCCGAGGAGCACCCCGGCCGCGTCGAGCTGCTGGAGCGCTCGGGGAAGCAGGGGCTGGGCACCGCCTACGTCGCCGGCTTCCGATGGGGGCTGGCCCAGGAGCGCTTCGACGTCATCGTGCAGATGGATGTCGACGGCTCGCACGACCCGCGCGCGATCGACGACCTGCTGGCGGCCATCGCCGATGCCGACCTGGTCCTGGGCTCGCGCTACGTGCCCGGGGGAGCGGTGGCGAACTGGCCGTGGAGCCGGCGCACCGTCTCCTGGATCGGCAACCTCTACGCACGGACCGTGCTCCGCACGAGGACCCGCGACCTCACCGGCGGCTTCAAGGCGTGGCGGACCGATCTGCTGGCCCGGCTGGACGTCGACTCGTTCGCCGCGAACGGATACGGCTACCAGATCGAGACCACCTACCGCGCGCTGCAGGCTGGTGCGCGGATCGTCGAGGTGCCCATCACGTTCCGCGACCGGGAGCTCGGTGAGTCCAAGATGAACACCGGGATCGCCGTGGAGGCGGTGTCGGCCGTCTGGCGCATCCGCCTCAACCCGGCGCCGTCGGCGCGCTCCGCCGGATCCGCGGACGCCGGGGACGGCGCGGCCGGCCGGGGCTGACACCCCCTCCACCCCCGGGCGGGGACAATGGCCCACGACGCCCGTTCGAACCCGGAGAGGACCCATGACCCGCATCGTCATCATCGGCGGCGGACCGGCCGGCTACGAGGCCGCGCTGGTCGCAGCCCAGCTCGGTGCGCAGGTCACCGTCGTCGAACGCGACGGCATCGGGGGCGCCAGCGTGCTGACCGACTGCGTCCCCTCCAAGACCCTCATCGCCGCCGCGGGCGCCATGACCTCGGTCCACGACTCCGCCGTCCTCGGCGTGCACGGCGCCGAACCGGCCGCCGTCGGCCTGGACCTCGCCGCCGTCAACCAGCGGGTCAAGGGCCTGGCGGTGGCCCAGTCCGCCGACATCCACTCCCGGCTGGCCGCCGAGGGCGTCCGCATCGTGAGCGGGCAGGGTCGGCTGTCCGACGCGATGCGAGGCCTCGCCGCCCACCGCGTGCAGGTCCTCGACGCCTCCGGCGAGGTCACCGAGGACCTGGAGGGCGACGTCGTCCTCATCGCGACCGGAGCCGACCCCCGCGTGCTCCCCGGCGCCGAGCCCGACCACGAGCGCGTCCTCGACTGGCGCGACGTCTACGACCTCGCCGAGATGCCCGAGCACCTCGTCGTCGTCGGGTCGGGCGTCACCGGCGCGGAGTTCGCCTCCGGGTACCTGGAGGCCGGCGTGCCGGTCACCCTCGTCTCCTCCCGCGACCGGGTGCTGCCCGGCGAGGACTCCGACGCCGCCGAGGTGCTGGAGGAGGTCTTCCAGTCGCGCGGCGGTCGGCTCGAGCGCGGCCGGGCGGCCGGTGTGCGCCGCAGCGACACGGGGGTGGTCGTCGAGCTCACCGACGGGCGCACCGTCGAGGGCTCGCACGCCCTGATGACCGTGGGCACCGTCCCCAACACCGGCGGGCTCAACCTGGACAAGTGCGGGGTGCAGCTCACCGAGGCCGGGCACGTCGTCGTGGACCGCGTCTCGCGGACCTCGGTGTCCGGCGTCTACGCCGCCGGCGACGTCACCGGTGTCTTCCAGCTCGCCTCGGTGGCGGCCATGCAGGGGCGCATCGCCATGTGGCACGCCCTCGGTGAGGCCGTCACGCCGATCAAGCTCAAGACGGTGGCGGCCAACGTGTTCACCCACCCGGAGATCGCGACCGTCGGGGTGCAGGAGCAGAGCCTGCCCGAGTACACCGACGTGGACGTGGTCCGGCTGCCGCTGGCCACGAACGCGCGCGCCAAGATGAGCGACCTGCGGGACGGCTTCGTGAAGTTGTTCGCCCGCCGCTCGACCGGCGTGATCATGGGCGGGGTCGTCGTGGCGCCGGGCGCGTCGGAGCTGATCCTGCCGATCGCGCTGGCGGTCACCAAGGGGCTGACGGTCGCGGACCTCGCGCAGACGTTCGCCATCTACCCCTCGCTGTCCGGCTCGATCACCGAGGCCGGTCGACGGCTGATGGGCGCCGACCACCTGGCCTGAGCCGGGAGGGCCCGGTGGGCCGCCCGGGGCGGATGTGACGGCTGCCCGGCTTGATCTCCCCGGGCCGGTGCCGACGCGCGCGGAGCCCGCCGATGCAGGAGGGGATGTCTGCCGCCCCTGCTGTCCGCCGTCCCTCGTCGCTGCTTCGCGCGCTGGTCGTGGCCGGTGCCGTCGCCGTGGCGACGGCCGGCCCCGTCGCCGGGGTGGCCGTCGCCGAGGAGCCGGCCGGCACCTCCGTCGTCGGCCGGCTCGTGCAGGCGTGGCCGGAGCCGGGACCCGACGACGAGCACGCCGCCCACGGCGAGACCGCGGCACCGCTCAGCTGGGTGGAGACCGCCGACGGGGCGGTCCGCGTCCCGACCGAGGACCTCACCGGCGTACCGGCCGGCGCGACCGTGGAGCTCACCGTGGGCGGGGAGGTGCGCGACGAGGGCACCGAGGAGCACGGGCTCGACCCGGCGCAGGAGGTGCTGAGCACCGGCTCGGTCACCCCGGCGCGGACCGTGCCCCCGGCGCGGGGCCGCCTCACCAACGAGGTGACGGTCGTCCTCGTCGCGCCGGCGGGCACGCGCCCCGACGCCGGGGTGGCGGCCGACGACGTCGCCCGGGTGGTCGACGGCGCGGTCGCGGCCTTCTGGGCGGAGCAGACCGCCGACGCCGTCCGGTTCGGGGTGGCCGCGAGCCACGGGTGGATCAGCACCGCCGCGGGGTGCGCCGAGCCGACGGCCCTCTGGGACGAGGTGGCCGACGCCGTCGACTTCGAGGCCGGTCCCGGCAAGCACCTGATGCTCCACCTGAGCAGCGCGACGGCGACCCAGCCGGGCTGCTCCTACGCCCTCGCCGAGGTGGGGGCGGGTCCCGCCTCGGGGGGCCGGCTCTACGTCCGCGACACCCTGGCCTCGGTCATCTCCCACGAGCTGGGCCACAACCTGGGACTGAGCCACTCCTCGGGCCTGCAGTGCGACGGAACGGTGGAGACCGGCACCTGCCGCACGACCGGCTACCGGGACCTCTACGACGTCATGGGCGCCTCCTGGCGTCAGCTGGGCTCGCTGAGCGCCCCCCAGGCGGCACGGCTCGGCGTCCTGCCGGCCGGTGCGCTGCTGGACCGGGACGTGCACGACGCCCCCGCCCCGGCCGTCCTCGCGCCGGCGGGCACCCGCACCGGGACCCGTGCGCTCCGTCTCACCGACGCCGAGGGCACCGCCTACTGGCTGGAGTACCGCACGGCGACCGGGGCCGATGCCTGGCTGGGCCGTCCCGACGACAATCCGTACCGGCTGCAGACCGGTGTGCTGTTGCGCCGTGAGTCGGAGTTCCCCGACACCACGGTGCTGCTCGACGGCACCCCGTCACCCGCCGCCGGGTGGGTCGGCGACCTGCAGGCCGCACTGCCCGTCGGGGTGCCCGTGACGCTCTCCGGCGGGGACTTCACCGTCACGGTCCGCTCGCTGACCGCCGGTGGTGCCACGCTCGACGTGGTGCCGACCGCCCCGACGACGACGTCGCCGGCCCGTCCGGCCCCCGGCGAGGACGGCACCGGGCAGCTGGTGGCGGGTACGGGCGGCTCCACCGCGGCCGTTGCCGCGGCACGCAACCCGGCCGCCCAGGACGCACCGGCGGAGGAGCCTCCGGTGCCGACGCTCCGGGGCCCGGGCCTGCCCACGGCCCCTGCCGCTGCTGCCGCGGCCGCTCCCGCGCCCGCGCCCGCGCTGGACCCGGCGGCCGGGTGGACGTCGACCGGCGGCCTGTACGTGGCCCTGTCCGTCACCGGGCTGGCCGTGACGGTGCTGCTGGCCCTGCGGCGGCTCCGCCGGCTCCCGGCCCGCTGACCCGGCAGGACGACGGAGGCCGTACCCGCTGAGCGGATCCGGCCTCCCGGGCCGTTCGCGGACTACTCGGCGGCGTCGGCGATGGTGCAGATGACCGCACCGCTGGTGACCGAGGCGCCCACCTCGGCCGACAGGCCGGTGACGGTGCCCGCCTTGTGGGCGGTGATCGGCTGCTCCATCTTCATCGCCTCGAGGACGACGACCAGGTCCCCGGCGGCCACGGTGGCGCCGTCCTCCACCGCGACCTTGACGATCGTGCCCTGCATCGGCGAGGTGAGGGAGTCACCCGAGGCGGCCGAGCCGCCTCCGCCACCGCCACGCTTGCGCGGCTTGGCCGGGGCACCGGCGGAGGCGCCGCCGCCGGCGGCCAGCCCGGCGGGGAGCGACACCTCCAGCCGACGTCCGCCGACCTCGACGACGACGGTCTGGCGCGGGGCCTGCTCGTCGGACTCGCCCGGCGCGGCGGCATAGGGCGGAACCTGGTTGTCCCACTCGGTCTCGATCCAGCGCGTGTGCACGGTGAACGGCTCGCTGGTGAACGCCTCGTCGCGGACGACGGCACGGTGGAACGGGATGACCGTGGGCATGCCCTCGACGACCAGCTCGTCCAGCGCGCGGCGGGCCCGCTGCAGGGCCTCGGCGCGGGTGGCGCCGGTGACGATCAGCTTGGCCAGCATCGAGTCGAACGCGCCGGCGACCTCGCCGCCGGTCTCGACGCCGGAGTCCCAGCGCACGCCGGGGCCCTGCGGGACCTCCAGCCGGTCCACCGGGCCGGGGGCCGGCATGAAGTTGCGGCCGGCGTCCTCGGCGTTGATCCGGAACTCGATGCTGTGGCCCCGCGGCTCGGGATCCTCGGTGATCTCCAGCGGCAGGCCCTGGGCGATGCGGAACTGCTGGCGCACCAGGTCGATGCCGCTGGTCTCCTCCGAGACCGGGTGCTCCACCTGCAGACGGGTGTTGACCTCGAGGAACGAGATCGACCCGTCGACGCCCACGAGGTACTCCACCGTGCCGGCGCCGTGGTAGCCGGCCTCCTTGCAGATGGCCTTGGCGGAGGAGTGGATCCGGGCGCGCTGGTCGTCGGTGAGGAACGGCGCGGGCGCCTCCTCGACCAGCTTCTGGTTGCGCCGCTGCAGCGAGCAGTCGCGGGTGCCGACGACGATGACGTTGCCGTGGGTGTCGGCGAGCACCTGGGCCTCGACGTGCCGCGGCTTGTCCAGGAAGCGCTCCACGAAGCACTCGCCGCGGCCGAAGGCCGAGACGGCCTCGCGCACGGCGGAGTCGAACAGCTCCGGGATCTCCTCCTTGGTGCGGGCCACCTTCAGCCCGCGGCCACCGCCACCGAAGGCCGCCTTGATGGCGACGGGCAGGCCGTGCTCCTCGGCGAAGGCGAGGACCTCGTCGGCGCCGCCGACCGGATCCTTGGTGCCGGGCACCAGCGGGGCGCCGGCCTTGGTGGCGATGTGCCGGGCGGCGACCTTGTCACCGAGATCGATGATCGCCTGGGGCGACGGGCCGATCCAGGTGAGCCCGGCGTCGAGGACGGCCTGGGCGAAGTCGGCGTTCTCGGAGAGGAACCCGTAGCCGGGGTGGATCGCGTCGGCGCCGGACTGCTTGGCGGCGTCCAGGATCTTGTCGATCACGAGGTAGGAGTCGCCGGGGGTGGTGCCGCCCAGCGCGAACGCCTCGTCCGCGACGCGCACGTGCAGCGCGTCCCGGTCCGGCTCCGCGTAGACGGCCACGCTGGTGAGACCGGCGTCCTTGCACGCTCGCGCCACTCGCACGGCGATCTCACCGCGATTGGCGATCAGGACCTTCTGCACCGGGCTCTCCTTCTTCCGTGGACCGGTCGGACTGTAACCAGGGCTCGCCGGCCGCACCGGGCCAGGTCGCTGGGGAGGACGGCGGTCAGCGCCGCCACAGGTCGGTGATGGCCAGGCCGCGCTTGCCGAGCTGCGTGCGCAGCACGGTGAGCGAGAGCCCGACGACGGCTGCCGGGTCGCCCTCGACCCGGCGGACGAACGGTGCCCCGAGACCGTCGAGGGTGAACGCGCCGGCCACCGCCAGCGGTTCGCCGGTCGCGAGGTAGGCCTCGATCTCGGGCTGGGTCGGCTCGGCGAAATACACGACGGTCGAGGCGACGGCGATGTCGCGGCTGGCGATGCCGCCGTCCTTCACGTCGAACAGGGCCTGGCCGGTGTGCAGCACGCCCGAGCGGCCGGCCATCCGTCGCCAGCGGTCACGGGCGTCGGCGGCGTCGACCGGCTTGCCCATGGGCCTGCCGCCGAACTCGAGCAGGGAGTCGGCGCCGATGACCAGGGCGTCGGTCTCCCGCTTCGCCACGGCGGCGGCCTTGGCCGCCGCCAGGAGCGCGACCTGCTCGGCCACCCTGGGGGCGGAGTAGGCCGACTCGTCGACGTCGCTCACCACGACCTCGGGGGCCAGGCCGGCCTGGCGCAGCAGCGTGAGGCGGGCCGGGGACGCCGAGGCGAGGACGAGCCTGCGGTCCACGGTCACGCCGGGCTCCCCGCCGCGCGCCAGCCGCCCGGGCCGGTCTGCAGGACGGCGCGGTGGCTGCGCCCGTAGGCCCCCCATGCGCGGACCGGCGTCGGGCGCTTCCGCGACCGGCGCTGCGACATGGCGGCGACGACGACGGTCAGCGCGGCCAGCTCCTCGACGGTGGGGGACCCGGACACCACCCGCAGGAGGGGGACGGTCGGAAGGTCGTCCTGTCGTGAGGAGTGAGGGCCCGGAGGGTCCTCGCGATCGAGCGACGAAGGGGCTCCGCTGGAGCCGGGGACGGCTCCTGGCTGCGGTGGTCGTCCGGAGGACGACGGTGTCACTGTCACAGCGGGATGTTCCCGTGCTTCTTGGGCGGCAGGTTCTGGCGCTTGTTGGCGAGCACGCGCAGCGCCTTGGTGACCTGGACGCGGGTGTGCGAGGGCGGGATCACGGCGTCCACGTACCCGCGGTCGGCGGCGATGTAGGGGTTGGCGAGGGTGTCCTCGTACTCCGCGATCAACTCGGCGCGACGGGTGTCCGGGTCCTCGGCCTGGGCCAGCTCCTTGCGGTACAGGATGCCCACGGCGCCCTGCGCGCCGACGACGGCGATCTGCGCCGACGGCCAGGCCAGGTTGACGTCTGCGCCCAGGTGCTTGGAGCCCATGACGTCGTAGGCGCCGCCGTAGGCCTTGCGGGTGATGACGGTGACCAGCGGGACGGTGGCCTCGGCGTAGGCGTAGATCAGCTTGGCGCCGCGGCGGATGATGCCCTCCCACTCCTGCGAGGTGCCCGGGAGGAAGCCGGGGACGTCGACGAAGGTCAGCACCGGGATGTTGAAGGCGTCGCAGGTGCGCACGAAACGGGCGGCCTTCTCGCTGGCGTCGATGTCCAGCGTGCCGGCGAACTGGGTGGGCTGGTTGGCCACGACGCCGACCGGGCGCCCCTCGACCCGGCCGAAGCCGATGAGCAGGTTCGGCGCGAACAGCGGCTGCACCTCGAGGAACTCGCCGTCGTCGAGCACGTGCTCGATGACGGTGTGCATGTCGTAGGGCGTGTTCGCCGAGTCCGGGATGAAGGTGTCGAGCTCGAGGTCCTCGTCGGTCAGCGCGTCCGGCAGGACCGTCTCGACCGGCGGCACGTCGAGCGCGGGCAGCGGGTCGAGGTTGTTGCTCGGCAGGTAGGACAGCAGCGCCTTGACGTAGTCGAGCGCGTCGGCCTCGTCCTCGGCCAGGTAGTGCGCGACCCCGGACTTGGTGTTGTGCGTCCGCGCACCGCCCAGCTCCTCCAGCGAGACGTCCTCGCCGGTCACGGTCTTCACGACGTCGGGGCCGGTGATGAACATCTGGCTGGTCTTGTCGACCATCACGATGAAGTCGGTGAGCGCGGGGGAGTAGACGTGCCCGCCGGCCGCCGGGCCCATCACCAGCGAGATCTGCGGGATGACGCCGGAGGCGTGCACGTTGCGCTGGAAGATCTCGCCGTAGAGGCCGAGGGAGACCACGCCCTCCTGGATGCGCGCGCCGCCGCCCTCGTTGATGCCGACGACGGGGCAACCGTTCTTGATGGCGAAGTCCTGGACCTTGACGATCTTCTCGCCGTAGACCTCGCCGAGGCTGCCGCCGAACACCGTGACGTCCTGGCTGAAGATGGCGACCGGGCGGCCGTCGACGGTGCCGTAGCCGGTGACGACGCCGTCACCGAAGGGGCGCTTGGCGTCCATGCCGAAGTTGGTGGACCGGTGGCGGGCGAACTCGTCGAACTCGGTGAACGAGCCCGGGTCCAGCAGCGCCTCGATGCGCTCGCGGGCGGTCATCTTGCCGGCCGCGTGCTGCTTCTCCACCGCGCGCTCGGACCCGGCGTGCTGCGCCTCCTGGGCGCGCCGCTCGAAGTCGGCCAGCTTGCCGGCGGTGGTGTGGATGTCGATGTCCTGGGGGATCTGCTCCCCGGCGTTCTCGAGTTCAGCCGCGCTCACGTTTCCTCCTCGCTGACGCACGCCGGCCCCGGGTCGGGCCGACGCGCACATCCGGCGACCGCGCACGCCCGGCCACGGGTTACGTAGCGTAGGGGAGTGCCCGACGACTCCTCACCTCGATGGTCGGATCTCGGGCGTCCGCCGCTCGACGGCGCCGCGCTGCAGGCCGCGCTCGTCCGCGACAGCGCGCTCTGGCGGACGCTCGAGGTGGTCCCGGAAGCCGGCTCGACCAACGCCGACCTGATCGCGGCCGCCGGGCGCGACGCCCCCGAGGGCGCGGTGCTCGTCGCGGAGCACCAGGTCGCCGGGCGGGGCCGCCTCGACCGGGTCTGGACCTCCCCGCCGCGGGCCGGGCTGACCGTCTCGGTGCTCCTCCGTCCCGACGTCCCGGCCGCGCGCAGGGGCTGGTTGCCGCTGCTGACCGGCGTCGCGCTGGCCGAGGCGGTGGGGGAGTCGACCGGGGTGCTGGCGTCGGTCAAGTGGCCCAACGACCTGCTGGCCCGCGACGGCCGCAAGCTGGCCGGCATCCTGGCGGAGAGCTCGGGCAGGGCCGTCGTCGTCGGCACCGGCCTCAACGTCTCCACCACCGCGGCCGAGCTGCCGGACACCGGGACGTCGCTGGCCGACGTCACCGGCGGCACGGTCGACCGCGGACCGGTGCTGCTGGCGTTCCTGCGCGCGCTGGAACGGCGCTACCTGCGCTGGGTGGAGCACCTCGGCGACCCGGTGGCCTCCGGCCTGGCGACGGACTACCTGCGCTGGTCGTCGACGGTCGGGTCGGACGTCCGGGTGCACATGCCCGACGGATCGATCCTGGACGGCGTCGCCGAGGCGGTCGACTGGGACGGGCGGCTGGTGGTCCGCACCCCGGCCGGCACGGTGGAGCTGGCCAGCGGCGACGTGCAGCACGTCCGGACGCAATGACACCGTCGGCCTCCGGCCGACACCGCTGTGACACTGCGGTCCTCCGGACCGCACCGCGGCCAGGAGTCGTCCCCGGCATGCGCTGAGCCCCCTCGCCACGCCTGCGCGGACCCCTCCGGGGCCCACTCGGCGCGACACCGCTCCGTGGCTACGCCATGAGCGGCCGGGGCTGCGTCATCCTGGCGGGATGCCCTATCCGGACAAGCTGCTCGCCGAGGACGAAGAAGTCGTCCGGCACCTGCACCCGCACTGGGTGACCGTGTTCTGGCCGGTCGTGCGCTTCCTGCTGATCGTGGGCGCCACGTCCTTCGGGGCGGCGATGATCCCCGACGGGCGGCAGCAGGGCATCTACCGCCTCCTGCTCCTCGCGGTCGCCGTCGTCCTGCTGCTGGTCACCGTCGTCGTGCCGCTGGCGCGCTGGCGGGCGACGCACTACGTCGTCACCACGCACCGGCTGCTGTTCCGCGAGGGGATCCTGGCCCGCCGCGGCCGCGACCTGGGCCTGGCCCGGATCACCGACGTGTCCTACACGCAGACGCTGTGGGAGCGGCTGATCAGCTCGGGCACGGTGACCATCGAGACGGCCGGCGACGGCGGCGCGACGGTGCTCCACCGGATCCCGGACAGCGACGGCGTCCAGCAGTTGCTCAACCACATGATCGAGGAGGACGCCGACCGCCGGGCGCAGGAGAGCGCGAGCTACATCCGCGACGACCCGCGGGACCGGGAGGCGGACGACCAGGAGCCGGCGCCGACCGCCTCCCGGTGGCGGAGGTTCAGCGCCGGCTGAGGACCGCGAGCTCGGGAGCTGCCTTGTCCAGCCGCAGGAGCAGGTCGTCCGACGACGGGCCCAGCGGCCGGGCGACGGCGGTGATCGTCCTCGCGAGCTCGCCGGCCGTCATGGGGTGACGCCGGCCGTCCCCGCTGGACCAGACGGGGTGCATGACCGACCGGCCGTCCTCGGACCGCCGCTCCCAGACCGCGTGCACGACGGTGGTGCGCAGCGCGCACAACCGGGCGACCGCGTGCACCCAGCGCCGGAAGTCGTCGAGCAGCCGCCGGTCCCCGACCAGCACGGGCAGGAGGTCCTCGACGACGACGACCATGGCCGGGACGTCGCGGGGGAGGACGGCGGCCGCCGCGGGTCCGTCGACGCCGGTGAGGATCCGCAGCAGGGACGCCATCCGGGCCTCCGCGCCGGCGGCCTCGGCGAGCAGCCGTCCCACGGCGGCATCCCAGTCCTGCTGCGGACGAGCGTGGATCGCAGTGACCTGCATGCCCCCAGTCTCCGGCACGGTCGGGTCCGGACAGGGGTGCCGCCCGGCGGCGTGCCCTCCCGTGGATCCCGCGCGCCACACCCGGCCCTCCGCTCTCGTCCGGACCGGTCCGTCACAGCGCGCCGCCAGGAACTGTCCGTGCCTGCGCATACGGTCGGTGGCATGCGGCTGCTGCACACCTCCGACTGGCACATCGGCCGGACGTTGCACGGCACCGACCTGCTCGCCGAGCAGGAGGCGGTGCTCGGCGGGCTGGCCGCGGTGGTGACCGCCGAGGCGGTCGATCTGGTGGTCGTGGCCGGCGACATCTACGACCGCGCCGTTCCCTCCGCCGACGCGACCGCGGTGCTCGACCGGGTGGTCGCGCGGCTGCTCGGGGCCGGTGCGCAGGTGGTCCTCACGCCCGGCAACCACGACTCCGCGCGGCGGCTGGGCACCTTCTCCGGGCTGCTCTCGGCGGCCGGGCTCCACGTCCGCGCCGCGACGCCCGCCCTCGACGAGCCGGTGCTGCTGGCCGACGAGCACGGCGAGGTCGCCGTCTACGGGATCCCCTACCTGGAGCCGGAGGTGGCCCGCCACGAACTCGGCCTCGCCGGCCGGGGCGAGGCGGCGGTCCGCGGGCACGAGGGCGTGCTGACGGCGGCGATGGACCGCATCCGCGCCGACCTGTTCCTCCGTCCCGGCGTCCGCTCGGTGGTGCTCGCGCACGCGTTCGTGGGCGGGGGTGTCCCGACCGAGAGCGAGCGCGACATCTGCGTCGGCGGCGTGGATCTGGTGCCCGCCGGCGTGTTCGAGGGCGTGGACTACGTGGCGCTCGGTCACCTGCACCGGCCGCAGACCCTCAGCCCACGGCTGCGCTACAGCGGCTCACCGCTGGCGTACTCCTTCGGGGAGGCCGGGCAGCAGAAGCAGGCGTGGCTGGTCGAGCTCGGGGGCGAGGGCCTCGGCGAGGTCCGCGCCGTCCCGCTGCCCGCACCCCGGCAGCTGTCGGTGCTCACCGGCGAGCTCGCCGAGCTGCTGGCCGCCCCGGAGCACGCCGCCGCCGAGGAGCACTTCGTCTCGGCGCGGCTCACCGACGCCGTCCGCCCGGCCGACCCGATGCGGCAGCTGCGCGAGCGCTTCCCGCACTGCGTGCACCTGGAGTGGACCGGCGCAGGCGTGACCGCCGACGGGCGCAGCTACCAGGATCGGTTGCGCGGGCGCAGCGACCTCGAGGTGGCCGACGAGTTCGTCGACCACGTCCGGGGCGCCGGGGCCAGCGAGGCCGAGCGCGAGCTGTTCGCCCGGGCCCTGGCCGCCGCCGCCCGCGAGGACGCCGCGTGAGGGTCCACCAGCTCGCCCTGACCGCGTTCGGCCCGTTCGCCACCCGGATCGACGTCGACCTCGACGAGGTCGGCCGCGACGGGCTCTTCCTGCTCTGGGGCCCGACGGGCGCCGGGAAGACCACGCTGCTCGACGCGGTCGTCTTCGCCCTCTACGGCACAGTCCCCGGGGCGCGCGGCGAGGAGAAGCGGCTGCGGAGCGACCACGCGGCGGACGACGTCCGGACCGAGGTCGAGCTGGAGCTCACGCTCGGCGGCGAGCGGCTCCGGGTGACCCGCCGGCCCGAGCAGCAGCGTCCCAAGCGGCGAGGTGAGGGCTGGACGACCGAGCAGGCGCGGCTCATCCTTCAGCGGCTGTCCGGCGAGGGCTGGGAGCCGGTCAGCACCCGGATCGACGAGGGCTCCGAGTACCTGCGCACGCGCCTGGGCCTCTCGGCCGAGCAGTTCTGCCAGGTGGTGCTCCTGCCGCAGGGCGACTTCGCGCGGTTCCTGCGGGCCGAACCCGAGGACCGGGGCCGGTTGCTCCGCACGCTGTTCGACGTCGGCCGCTTCGCCCGCGTCGAGGACTGGCTCGTCGGCGAGCGGACGGCCGCCCGGGAGCGGCTCGACCGGATCCGGGCACGCACCGGCACGCTCGTGTCGCTGGTCGCCCAGGCTGCCGACGTCACCGTCCCGGAGGAGTTCGCCCCCGAGCTGGTGGGCGCGGCGCCGGGCTCCCCGGTCACCGCCTGGGTTCGCCGGATCCGGGCCGTCGCCTCGGACGGTGCCGCGCGCGCGCAGACGGCCGCGGACGCCGCCGGTGAGCACGCCCGGGCGCAGGAGGCCGCGCTGGCCGACGCCCGCGCGGAGGAGGAGTGCCACGCCCGCCGGGACCGGGCGCGCGCGGAGCTCTCCCGCCTGGAAGTCGCGGCCCCCCGGCTGCAGCCGGTGCGTGCCGCCCTGGACGCCGCACGCCGTGCCGAGCCGGTGCGCGACGTGCTGGAGGCCGCGGGCCGGGCCGCGCTGGAGGCGGAGCGGGCCACGGACGCCCTCGGGTCCGCCCGGGCCGCCTGGGCCGAGGTCGCCGCCGGCCGGGAGGCGGACGCCACTCTCGCCCGGGCGCTGCGCGACGAGGCCGCCGCCCTGGGCGCCCTGCTGCCGGAGGTGGAGCGTGCCCGCCGGCTCGAACACGAGCTCGCCGCCGGCGAGCGGAGCGTGGAAGAGCTGGGAGAGCGGTGCCTGGAGGCCGAGCGGGCGATGGCCGCCTGGCCCGCGCGGCTCCAGGAGCAGCAGGGGGCCGTGGACGCCGCCGCACACGCGACCGCCCGGCTCCCCGGTCTGGGGGCCGCGGTCACGCACCGCAGGACCGCGCTGGAGGCGGCGCGCGCCACCGTCTCGCTGGAGGCGGCGCTGACCGCCGAGCGCGCGGCCGCCGACGCCGCACGGGAGGCGTGGCTGGACGCCCGGGAGCGCTGGAACGACCTGCGCACGCAGCGGCTGGACGGCATGGCCGCCGAGCTGGCCGCGGGCCTCGTCGACGGCTCCGCCTGCCCGGTGTGCGGCGCGGCCGAGCACCCCTCGCCCGCGCAGCCCGGCGGCCCGCTGGTCACCCGGGACGACGAGGACGCTGCCCGTGTGGCCGCCGAGCGGGCCGAGGCGCGCTGGACCGCAGCGCGCGAGACCTGCACGACCACCGAGCGGGAGCTCGCCGCCCGTCGCGCGCAGGCGGGGCCCGAGCACGTGGCCGCGCAGGAGGCCGAGCTCGCCGACCTGGTCGCCGAGCAGGAGGCGGTGCAGGTCCTGGCCGACGGTCTCGGTGCCGCGCGCGCGGTCCTCGACCGGTCGCGGGTAGAGAAGGAGGCCGGGTCCGCGGCGCTCGCGGCGGACCGCGAGGAGCTGGGCCGCCGGGAGGCCGGGCTGGCGGCGGTCCGGTCGGCGCTCGCCGACGTCACCACGCAGCTGGTGACGGCCCGCGGGGACGACGCCGACCTGCCGGCGCGGATCGACCGGCTCACCGCCGAGGCGCAGACCTGCGAGGCGCTGGTGGAGGCCGCCGCCGTCGACGGGCGGGCCCGGCTGGCCGAGGAGTCGGCCCTGGCGGTCGCGCGGGCGCGGGTGGAGGCGGCCGGGTTCCCCGACCTCGACGCCGCCGCCCGGGCACTGCTCCCACCGGGCCGGGCCGACGACCTGGCCCGTCAGGTGGAGGAGCACGACCGCGCCCTCGCCGTCGTCACCGGCGTCCTGGCCGAGCCGCAGCTCGCCGAGCTCGCTGCCCGGCCCGACCTCGAGGCGCTCGGAGCGGCCTGCCGTGCGGCGACCGCGGACCGGGAGGCGGCCGTGTCCGCGCTGGAGCACGCCCGCCGCCGGGTCGCGCGGCTCGACGAGCTCGCCGGCGAGCTGACCGCGGCGGAGGTCGAGCTGGACGAGCAGCGCGCGCTCACCGAGCAGGTGACGTCGCTGGCCGACCTGGCGACCGGACGGGGTGCCAACCGGCTGAAGATGCGCCTGCAGTCCTTCGTGCTGGCGGCGCGGCTCGAGCAGGTCTCCGAGGTGGCCAGCCGCCGACTCCAGGACATGTCCGGCGGGCGCTACACCTTCCTGCACAGCGATGCCCAGGGTCGCCACGGCGCCCGCGGTGGCCTCGGCCTGGAGGTGCTCGACGAGTACACCGGCACCCGACGGCCCACCAAGACGCTGTCCGGCGGGGAGAGCTTCATGGCGTCGCTGGCGTTGGCGCTGGGCCTGGCCGACGTCGTCACCGCGGAGAGCGGCGGCGTCCAGATCGACAGCCTCTTCGTCGACGAGGGCTTCGGGACGCTGGACCCGCAGGCCCTGGACGCGGTGATGGACGTGCTCGACGAGCTCCGCCGGGGCGGGCGCACGGTCGGCCTCATCAGCCACGTGGAGGAGCTGCGGACGCGCATCGCCAGCCGCCTGGAGGTGGTTCCGGGCCGCTCGGGTTCCCGGCTCGCAGGCTGACCGGGTCGCGGCCTCCGGGCTCGGGGGATGACCGGGGTCAGACGGCCCCGCGGGTCACCGCCGGGACCGCGCCACCGCCGTCGGCCGACGCCGGAGGCGTCGTCGGGTCACCGCTGGTCGTGGTGGCCGGCCGCGGGTCCGTGACCGCACCGGCGTCCGGATGCATGATCGCGGGGAAGACCCAGCGCCGGTAGGCCAGGTAGCGCAGCACGCTGTTGAGCCCGATCGAGGCGATGTTGGCCGTCTGGATGACCAGCAGGCTCTCCTGGTCCAGCGGGTACCGCACGAACCAGATGACGGCCGCACCCAGCACCAGGGTGCCCGCGTTGATGAGCGTGAACAGGGCGAACGACCGGCGGATGGTGGTCTTGTCCCGGTGGGCGAAGGCCCAGTTCCGGTGCCCCAGGAACGCCACGCACATCGAGACCAGGGTGGCCAGCGTCTTGGAGGTGACGGCGCCGACGTCGAGGTGTCCGTACAGCAGCTGGAACAGGCCGATGTCCACCACGAAGGCGATCCCGCCGACGATCCCGAAGGCGCTGAGCTCCTTGAGCCGACGGCGCGCCCGTCGCCCGATCAGGGCGGATCGACCGTGTGGTGAAGGCACCCGGCCGATTCTAGGCATCCGGGTCCCGGTTCGCGGCCCGCTACGCTCCTCGGGCCATGTCAGGTTCTGCGTCCCTCTCCGCCGTCACGGGTCTGCCCGTCGTGGCGATGGTCGGCGGCGGGCAGCTCGCCCGCATGACGCACCAGGCCGCCATCGCCCTGGGCCAGTCGCTGCGGGTGCTCTCCGCCGGGCCCGAGGAGTCGGCCGCGCTGGTGACGGCGGACGTGCGGATCGGTGACCACGGCGACCTGGAGGCCCTGCGGGAACTCGTCGACGGAGCCACCGTGCTCACCTTCGACCACGAGCACGTGCCCACCGAGCACCTGCGGGCCCTGGAGCTGGCCGGCCACCGCGTGGCCCCGGGCCCGGCGGCCCTCGTGCACGCCCAGGACAAGCTCGTGCTGCGCGCGGCGCTGGCCGGAGCGGGTGAACCCCAGCCGCCGTGGGCGCGGGTCACCGGCGCCGACGACGTGGCCGACTTCGCCGTGCGGCACGGCTGGCCGGTGATCCTGAAGACCCCGCGCGGCGGCTACGACGGCAAGGGCGTCTTCGTGGTGGAGGACGCGGCGGCGGCCGCCGAGCTGGTCGAGCGGCACGGGCCGCTGCTGGCCGAGCAGAAGGTGCCGATGCGCCGCGAGCTCTCCGCACAGGTGGCCCGCTCGCCGTTCGGCCAGGTCGCGGTCTGGCCGGTGGTCGAGACGGTGCAGCGCGACGGTGTCTGCGCCGAGGTGCTGGCCCCCGCGCCCGGCCTGTCCGAGGAGCTGGCGACGGCGGCCCAGGAGCTGGCCGTGCGCATCGCCGACCGCCTCGGCGTGGTCGGGATGCTCGCCGTCGAGCTGTTCGAGACCGCCGACGGCGTGCTGGTCAACGAGCTGGCCATGCGGCCGCACAACTCCGGTCACTGGACCATCGAGGGTGCGCGCACCAGCCAGTTCGAGCAGCACCTGCGCGCCGTGCTCGACTACCCGCTGGGATCCACGGCCATGACCGCCCCCGTCGTGGTGATGGCCAACGTGCTGGGCGGCGCGGCATCGTCGCCGGACTGGACCGGCCCCGGTCTGGACGAGCGCATCCACCACCTGATGGCGCACTGGCCCGACGTGAAACTGCACTGGTACGGCAAGACGCAGCGGGCCGGCCGCAAGCTCGGCCACCTCACCGCGCTCGGCGACGACGTCACCGAGGTCCGTGCCCGTGCGGTGGCGGCGGCCCGGTACCTCGCCGACGGCGTCGTCGACCCGGCCTTCGCCTTCGCGCACGACCCCGAACACTGAGGAGCAGGGCATGAGCGACCCGGTCGTCGGCATCGTGATGGGCAGCGACTCGGACTGGCCGGTGATGGAGCCCGCCGCCCGGGCGCTCGAGGAGTTCGGCGTCCCCTACGAGGCCCACGTCCTCTCCGCGCACCGCACGCCGCGCCGGATGCTGGACTACGCGGAGGCCGCGGCCGGCAGGGGTCTGCGGGTGATCATCGCCGGCGCCGGGGGAGCGGCCCACCTGCCCGGCATGGTCGCGGCCGCGACGCCGCTGCCCGTCATCGGCGTCCCCCGCCCGCTGGACCGGCTCGACGGGCTGGACAGCCTGCTGTCGATCGTGCAGATGCCGGCGGGGGTGCCCGTGGCGACGGTGGGCATCGGCGGCGGGCGCAACGCAGGGCTGCTCGCCGTCCGCATCCTGGCCGCCGGGGACCCCGCCCTGCTGGCCGCGGTCAGCCGCTTCCAGACCGACCTCGCGGAGTCCGTCGTGGCGCGGGACCTCACCCTCCAGGAGCGGCTCGCTTCCGAGCGATAGTCGGGCGTCCTACGATCTACTCGTGGGTAACAACGCCGCCGGGCTCTACGCGCTGACCGAGGAACACGACGCGATCCGCGAGGCGGTGCGCGACATCGCCGAGCGCGAGATCGCGCCCTTCGCCGCCGAGGTGGACGCCGACGCACGCTTCCCGGCCGAGGCGCAGAAGGCGCTGACCGCGGCCGGCTTCCACGCCACGCACATCCCCGAGGAGTACGGCGGCGAGGGCGCCGACGCGATCGCGACCTGCATCGTGATCGAGGAGGTGGCGCGGGTCGACGTCAGCGCCTCGCTCATCCCGGCGGTGAACAAGCTCGGGTCGATGCCGATCATCCTGTCCGCGTCGGACGAGGTGAAGCGGACGGTCCTGCCGTCGGTCGCCTCCGGCGAGGCGATGATCAGCTACGGCCTCTCCGAGCGCGAGGCCGGCTCCGACGCCGCCGCCATGGCGACGCGGGCGCGGCTCGAGGGAGACAGCTGGGTGCTCGACGGCACCAAGGCGTGGATCACGAACGCCGGGATCTCCGAGTGGTACACGGTCATGGCCGTCACGGACGCGGAGAAGAAGGCCAACGGCATCTCCGCCTTCGCCGTCCACCGCGACGACCCCGGCTTCGCCGTCGGCCCCAAGGAGCGGAAGATGGGGATCAAGGGCTCGCCCACCTGCGAGCTCTACTTCACCGACTGCACCATCCCGGCCGACCGGATCATCGGCGCGCCCGGGACCGGCTTCAAGACCGCGCTGCGGACGCTGGACTTCACCCGCCCGACGATCGGCGCCCAGGCCGTGGGCGTCGCCCAGGGCGCGCTCGACGCCGCCGTCGCCTACGTCAAGGAGCGCCGGCAGTTCGGCAGCAGCATCGGCAGCTTCCAGGGCGTGCAGTTCATGCTCGCCGACATGGAGATGAAGATCGAGGCCGCCCGGCACCTCGTCTACGTCGCGGCCGCCGCCGGTGAGGCGGGCCGGCCCGACGTCACCCGTCTCTCGGCCTCGGCCAAGGCGTTCGCCTCCGACGTCGCCATGCAGGTGACCACCGACGCGGTCCAGCTGTTCGGCGGCGCGGGCTACACCCAGGACTTCCCGGTCGAGCGCATGATGCGCGACGCCAAGATCACCCAGATCTACGAGGGCACCAACCAGGTGCAGCGGATGGTGATCGCCCGCAGCCTGCTGCGGTAGGGCGCGGCCCCGCCGTCGTCGTCACCCCGCGCCACGCCGGGCTGCGGCTTACCCTCACGTAACGATAGTGTGGTGACCACGCGAGCTCGTCGAGACGGTCCGCAGGGCCGCGCCGCCGAGCGGAGGTGGTCCGGTGCGTCCGTGGGAGCCAGGTCGGCTCAGCAGCGCGCAGACCGACTTGCTGGCGTGGCTCTTCCTCCACTCCGGGCAGGAGTTCGCCCTCGTGGAACTCGCTGTCGACGTGGGGATGCCGACGTCGGCCGCCGGTGCGGAGCTGCAGCCGATGGTGGCTGCGGACCTCGTCTCGCTGAGGCCGACCGATGCGGGAGATGTGTACCGGGCCAACATGGCGCACATCGCCGCCGGGGAGCTGGCTCGCTCCTTCATGGCGACGCACGGGCCGGTCCGCGTGGTGAGGGAGGAGTTCGCTGCGGTGGCGGAGACCGACGTGGTGGTGCTCTTCGGCGAGTGGGCCGGCGGCCCCTCCGGCCGGTATCCGTCGTCGCCGAGCGACGTCGATCTGCTGATCGTCGGTGCACCATCTCCCGTCGCGGTGGCCGCCGCTGCCGAACGCGCGGAACGACGACTCGACCTCCCGGTGAACACCGTCGTGCGCACGTCCCAACAGTGGGCGCTCGGTGCCGACCCGCTCGTGGCGGAGGTGCGACGATCGGGCTACGTCACCGTGCGTCCCGCCGGGCGCTGCGGATCGACCTCCGGACAGGGCGGCAGCACATCCATCGCCACGTGACCGGGCGGCTGCCGATCCCGCTCACGCGTCGTGCGGCGGGCGCGCACTCGTGACCCCGACGGACCGGGCTCCCCGGCCCGCGTCCGCTGTCGAACAGGATGACTCGCTGGTGCTCTTCGTCTACAACTCCTTCCTCGGCCAGTACTCCGACAATCCACGGGCCATCTACGAGCGCCTGTTCGACGTCGAGGCGGGCCATGCCCACGTGTGGCTGAGAGGAGAGGGGCACGACCACGCCTTTCCGGAGGGGGTCGACACCGTCGCGCTGGGCACTCCGGACAGCGTCGCGGCGCTGGAGGCCGCCGACGTCGTCGTCAGCAACATCTGCCTGGAACCGCCGTGGACGAAGCGACCGGAGGCGGTGTACCTGCAGACGTGGCACGGAACGCCCCTGAAGCTGATCCACTACGACGAGCCGTCGGTCGGCCCGGACGATGACGAACGCTTGGGGAGGGACGTCGCCCGCTGGGACTGCCTCCTGTCCCCGAACCGTGCCAGCACCGCACGGCTCCGGAGCGCCTTCCGGTTCGGCGGCCGGGTGGTGGAGACCGGCTACCCGCGGAACGACGTCCTGGTGGCCGGCGACCGGGACCTGCGGCGGGCGGCGGTGCGCGCCCGTCTCGGCCTCGACGACGGCACGAGGGCGGTGCTGTACGCACCGACCTGGCGGGACGACGAGCGCGACGCCCTGGACGTCCCGCTGGGCCTGGACGTCGACTCCTTCGTCGCGGGGATGGGTGAGGGCTGCTCGCTGCTGGTCCGGACGCACTACTACATGGCCGGCCGGACGTCGTGGCAGGAGCGGCCAGGGGTCCTGGACGTCTCCGGCTATCCGGACATTCGGGACCTCTACCTCGCCGCGGACGTGCTGGTGACCGACTACTCGTCGGTGATGTTCGACTTCGCGGTCACCGGCAAGCCGATGGTCTTCTACGCCTACGACCTCGCCCACTACCGGGATTCGCTGCGGGGTTTCTACTTCGACCTCCTGGCGGAGGCTCCGGGCCCGGTGGTGGAGTCGCTGCCCGCACTCCTCGACGCGCTGTCCCGGCCGGACGCGATGCGCGTCCGGTACGGCGACCGGTACGACCGCTTCCGGGAGCGCTACTGCCACCTGGACGACGGCCGCGCCACGGACCGGGCGATCGAGCTCCTGGTCCCCGGCCGATGACGCTCCGCCTTCCGGGACCGGGGGTGCCGCTCAGCCCTGGTTGCGGAGGTGCCCGGCGAGCGTCTCGGCGAATCCCTCGGCCACGGCCAGCTGGGCCTTGAGTGCGCTCACCCGCGCAGTGGCTGCTTCGTGGAACGTCCGCAGCCGGTCCGCCAGCTGCTCCCGGTTCCCGCTGCCGGACTCCAGATCGGCCAGCAGGGTCAGCAGCTCCTGCATCTCATCGAGCGTGAAGCCGAGCGGCTTCATGCGCTTGATGACTTCGAGGCGCGAGACATCGTGCTCGCTGTACAGGCGGAAGCCGCCCTCGGAGCGGGCGGTCGGGATCACCAGCCCGTTCTCCTCGTAGAAGCGGATGGTCCGCAGGCTCAGGCCGGTGCGTTCGGCGACCTGGCCGATCTGCACGAGCTCGCCGCGAGGGGTGTCGATCACCCCCTCTTCATAGGGCATGCCACGGCGGCCGTCGGCACGGCCGTCCCCGGGCGCCGGGGTGACCATCAGTGCCCACCCGCCAGCTGGCCGGTGTGCCGGTCGAAGCGATCCGCCGAGTGGCCCTGCAGCCCCACGATCTCGACGTCCTTGCCGCGGGTGGCGTACTTGTGCGTGATCGCGTCGAGCGCGGCGACGGTGGAGGCGTCCCAGACGTGGGCCCGGGACAGGTCGATGACGACGTTCTCCGGGTCCTCGGCGTACTCGAACTGCGTGTACAGGTCGTTGCTGGAGGCGAAGAACAGCGCGCCGTCCACCGCATAGCGCGCCGTGTCGCCCTCCACCACCCGCTCCACGTCGACGAGGCGGGCGATGCGCTGGGCGAAGAGCACGCAGGCCACGAGCACGCCGACGCCCACGCCGATGGCCAGGTTGTGGGTGAACAGGGTGACCGCGACGGTCGCGAGCATCACCGTGGTCTCGCTCTTGGGCATGCGATGGATGGTCTTCAGGCTGTGCCAGTCGAAGGTGGCGTACGCCACGAAGACCATCACGGCGACCAGCGCGGCCATCGGGATGGTCGCGACGACGTCGCCGAGGGCGACCACGAGGATCAGCAGGAAGACCCCGGACAAGAAGGTGGAGAGCCGCGTACGGGCGCCCGACGCCTTCACGTTGATCATGGTCTGGCCGATCATGGCGCAGCCGCCCATGCCGCCGAAGAAGCCCGACGCCATGTTGGCCACGCCCTGGCCCCAGGACTCGCGGGTCTTGTCCGAGTGGGTGTCGGTGATGTCGTCGACGAGCTTCGCCGTCATGAGCGACTCCATGAGGCCGACGAGCGCCACGCCGAGGGCGTAGGGCGCGATGATCGTCAGCGTCTCCCAGCTGAACGGCACGTCGGGCAGCAGGAAGAACGGCAGGCTGTCGGGGAGTTGGCCTTCGCCGCCGACGTCGGGCAGGTTCCACCCGGCGGCCAGCGCCAGCGTCGTCAGCACCACGATCGCGACCAGGGGCGGCGGGACGACGGTCGTCAGCCGCGGCAGCAGGAAGATGATCGCCAGCCCGGCGGCGACCATCGGGTAGACCAGCCACGGGACATCGATCAGCTGCGGCAGCTGCGCGGTGAAGATCAGGATCGCCAGGGCGTTGACGAAGCCGACCATGACGCTGCGCGGGATGAACCGCATGAGCCGCGCGAACCCGGTCACGCTGAGCAGGATCTGGAAGACGCCACCGAGGACCACGGCGGCGAACAGGTACTGGACGCCGTACTCCAGCGCCAGCGGCGCCACCACGAGCGCGATCGCGCCGGTGGCCGCGGTGATCATCGCCGGCCGGCCGCCGGTGAAGGAGATGACCACGGCCATGACGAAGGAGGAGAACAGGCCCACCCTCGGGTCGACGCCGGCGAGGATGGAGAAGCTGATCGCCTCGGGGATCAGCGCGAGGGCGACCACCAACCCGGCGAGCACCTCGGTGCGGGCGACCGACGGGGCGAGCCAGGTCGGCCGGCGGGAAGGGCGCGTGTGCGGAGCAGCGACAGCGGAGGACATGGACCCGAATCGTTCGGTGCGCCGTCGTCGTCGACGCAGGTGGTCAGTGCGGGAGCGGTGCCGTCTTCCGGGTGGCGCGCCGGTGCGCCGGGGGAGTCGCGGAGTGCTGCGGGACAGCCGAACGGGTCGACTCCTGCTGGCGCGGTGCAGACGGCGTCACCGATAGTCTGCCGGGAACTCGTCCCTGACGTCAGGGTTCGGGGGTGAGCCGTTCGTCACCTCCCGCGCTCGGGTGCGCCCGCTGGGCCGGTGCAGGGCTCCGGGGCGGTCGGACAGGCGTCGGCGACCGCCCCGGAGGTGGGGGTGCCGGCTGCTCAGTGGGCGCCGGCGAGCTGGCCGGTGTGCCGGTCGAAGCGGTCCGCCGAGTGGCCGGACAGGCCCACGATCTCGACCCTCTTGCCGCGGGTCTCGTACTTGTGGGTGATCGCGTCCAGGGCGGCGACGGTGGAGGCGTCCCAGATGTGGGCGTCGGTGAGGTCGATGACCACGTCCTCCGGGTCGCCGGCGTAGTCGAACCGGGTGTAGAGGTCGTTGCTGGAGGCGAAGAACAGTGCTCCGGTGACCGAGTACACCCGGGTGCCGCCGTCGGGGTCGGTGACGCTGGTGACCGCGGCGAGGTGGGCGACGCGGCGGGCGAAGAGCACGCAGGCGACGAGGACGCCGGCGCCGACGCCGATGGCGAGGTTGTGGGTGAACACGGTGACCGCGACGGTCGCGAGCATCACCGTGGTCTCGCTCCTGGGCATGCGGTGGATGGTGCGCAGGCTGTGCCAGTCGAAGGTGGCGATCGCGACGAAGATCATGACGGCCACCAGGGCGGCCATCGGGATGATCGCGACGACGTCGCCGAGCGCGACGACCAGGATCAGCAGGAACACGCCGGACAGGAACGTGGAGAGCCGGGTGCGCGCGCCGGACTTCACGTTGATCATCGTCTGGCCGATCATGGCGCAGCCGCCCATGCCGCCGAAGAAGCCCGAGGCCATGTTGGCGACGCCCTGGCCCCAGGACTCGCGGGTCTTGTCCGAGTGGGTGTCGGTGATGTCGTCGACGAGCTTGGCCGTCATGAGCGACTCCATGAGCCCCACCAGGGCCACGCCCAGCGCATACGGCGCGATGATCGTCAGCGTCTCCCAGGTGAGCGGGATGTCGGGAAGGCCGAAGAAGGGCAGGGCGTCGGGCAGCTCGCCCTCACCGCCCACGTTCGGAACGGTCACGCTCGCCGCCACGGTCAGGACGGTGAGCACGGCGATGGACACCAGCGGGGCGGGTACGGCCTTCGTCAGCCTCGGCAGCAGGAAGATCATCGCCAGGCCGGCGGCGACCATCGGGTAGACCAGCCACGGGACGTCGGTCAGCTGCGGCAGCTGCGCCATGAAGATCATGATCGCCAGGGCGTTGACGAAGCCCACCATGACGCTGCGCGGGATGAACCGCATGAGACGGGCGAACCCGGTCAGGCCGAGGACCACCTGGAAGATCCCGCCGAGCACGACGGCGGCGAGGAGGTACTCGACGCCGTACTCCAGTGCGAGCGGCGCGACCACCAGGGCGATCGCGCCGGTGGCGGCGGTGATCATCGCCGGGCGACCGCCGGTGAAGGAGATCACCACCGCCATCACGAACGAGGAGAACAGCCCGACCCGCGGGTCGACCCCGGCGAGGATGGAGAAGCTGATCGCCTCGGGGATCAGCGCCAGGGCGACGACGATGCCGGCGAGGACCTCGGTGCGGGCGACCTTCGGGGACAGCCAGGACGGTCGGCGTACGCCCGGCCGGGGGGTGGTGCTCAGGAGTGAAGACATGGGTCCGTCTCGTTCGGTGCGCCGTCGCGGCGCGGGCGGGAGGCACCGGAGGCGGTGCCGAGTCAGGGGAAGGGTGCGACGCTGCACCCGAGGGCGCGTCCACCCCAGGGCTGCGATGCGGGAGGTCGGGATCGCCGGCTCGACAGCAGCGGTGCGCTGGGGGGCGGCGCGTGTCAGGGACAGTCTGCCGCAACTCGTCCCTTACGTCAGGGTTGACACGATGAGGGGTTCGTCACGTCGCGGCCCGTCGGACAGGATGACCGGGACGGGGCGCCGCCACCGCCCCCTACGCAGGACGGAGTCAGCATGGACATCGCCACCACCGAGGAATGGGGCGCTCTGGCCGAGCACCGCCAGGCACTCGGCGCCACCCATCTCCGCGAGCTCTTCGCGGCGGATCCCGACCGCGGGACCCGCCTGACGGGCCGGGCCGGCGACCTGTACGTCGACTTCTCCAAGCACCGCGTCACCGACGAGACGCTCACCCTGCTGCTCGCCCTCGCCGAGCGGAGCGGGCTGGGCGAGCGCATCGCGGCGATGTTCCGGGGGGAGCGCATCAACACCACCGAGGACCGCGCGGTCCTGCACGTCGCCCTGCGGATGCCCGAGGACGCGCACCTCGTGGTCGACGGCCGGGACGTCGTCCGGGACGTGCACGAGGTGCTCGGCCGGATGCGCGGGTTCGCCGACCGGGTGCGCTCGGGGGAGTGGCGCGGTCACGACGGACGGCGGATCCGGGCCGTGGTGAACATCGGCATCGGCGGCTCCGACCTCGGTCCGGCCATGGCCTACACGGCGCTGCGCGACCACTCCGACCGCGACCTGACCGTCCGCTTCGTCTCCAACATCGACCCCACCGACTTCGCCGAGGCGACGCGGGACCTGGACCCGGCCGAGACGCTGTTCGTGGTCAGCTCCAAGACCTTCACCACTCTGGAGACCCTGACCAACGCCACGGCCGCCCGGAACTGGCTCCTCCGCAGCCCGGGTGCGGACGAGTCCGCGGTGGCCAGGCACTTCGTCGCGGTGTCGACCAACACCGACGCCGTCCGGGACTTCGGCATCGACCCGCGCAACATGTTCGGGTTCTGGGACTGGGTCGGTGGCCGCTACTCGTTCACGTCGGCCATCGGGCTCTCGCTCATGGTGGCGATCGGCCCCGAGGCCTACGACGAGATGCTGGCCGGCTTCGCCGCCGTCGACGAGCACTTCCGCACCGCTCCGCTCGCCGCCAACGTCCCTGTGCTCCTGGGACTGCTGAACGTCTGGTACCGCGACTTCTTCGGGGCGCAGAGCCACGCGGTGCTGCCCTACAGCCAGTACCTGTCCCGGCTCCCGGCCTACCTGCAGCAGCTGACGATGGAGAGCAACGGCAAGTCGGTGCGCGCGGACGGGGAGCCGGTCACCGTCGACACCGGTGAGGTCTTCTGGGGTGAGCCGGGTACCAACGGACAGCACGCCTTCCACCAGTTGCTGCACCAGGGGACGACGGTCGTGCCCGCGGACTTCATCGGCTTCGGCGAGCCGAACCACGACCTCGGCGAGATGCACGACCTGCTGATGGCCAACATGTTCGCCCAGTCGTCGGCGCTCGCCTTCGGGCGCACCGCCGAGGAGGTGGCCGCCGACGGGACGCCGCCGGAGCTGGTGCCGCACAAGGTGATGCCAGGGAACCGGCCCAGCACGGTGATCCTCGCCCCGCGGCTGACCCCGGCGACGCTGGGCCAGCTGGTGGCGTTGTACGAGCACGTCGTCTTCACCCAGGGGGTGGTCTGGCAGCTGGACTCGTTCGACCAGTGGGGCGTCGAGCTGGGCAAGGTGATGGCGCGTGAGCTGGCTCCCGCGCTGACCGGCCGCGAGCCGGCGGCGGGGGACCAGGACGGCTCGACGGCGGCGCTGGTGGAGCAGTACCGGCGGATGCGCGGACGCCCGGTCTGAGCCGCCGGCAGAGGACCCGCGAGCGGCCGCGCGTCGAGCAGCTACCGCCCCGGTCCCCGGCGGATCCGCACGGTCAGGGTGAGCAGCTCGGGTGGGCCGCTGCTCCTGCTCGGGCGGAGGCCGCCTATCGCCGGCACGGGCGGCTGCCGGTCAGTCGGGCTCGTCGCCCTCGGGCACCGGACCGGCGCCGGCGCCGGGCCACCAGCCCCAACCCGCGATGACCCGCTCGTCCTCGACCAGCCGGTAGGCGTCGGCGGGCAACTCCAGGTCGTAGCGGACGAGCCGGCCCCACTCGGTGTACTCCGGGCCGACGCCGGGGGAGAAGCCGGGGTAGGTGGTCGCGTCGGCCACCTCGGTCAAGGTCGAGTAGCTGCCGCCGCGCTCGTCGATCACGAGGAGTTCCGGCGCGTCGGCGTACTTCTCGCTGAGCATGATCCACTCCACCGGAGGCACCAGGCCGTCGGCGATGCGCGGCGGTTCGATGCAGGGCAGGGTGAACCCGACCGGCCAGTCGAGCACGACGTCGTCGCCCTCGAACAGCTCGCGGAGGATCCGCCCGTCGACCCGGTAGGGGTCGGTGACGCCGAGCCAGCCGCTCCCGGTGAAGTTGCGGTCGATCGCCTGGACGCGGACCAGCGTCGCCCCGGCGGGGAGGTGGGTGGTGGAGCCGAGCCGCTCCTGCTCCCAGGAGCCGTCGGGCTCGTCAGCCTCGGGGAACTCGACCGGGACCTCCTGGAGCACGGTGGGCTCCTCGCCGGCGCCCTCCGTCCCGTACTGCACGGCCACGTCCGTGCCGCTGTCGAGGTTCCCGGTCACCGACAGGGCGAGGACGTCGCGCTCGGTGAGGTCGCCGATCTCCAGCCAGGGCGTCGTGATCGTCGTGGGCTCGGCCGGAGGCTCCGCCGTCCAGGTCGACCACCGGCGCACGTCGTCGGGGGTCAGGGCGCCTACGGAGCCGCCCACACCGGGGAAGGCGTCGTCCGGGTCCCCGTCGCGCTCGGCGTCCGCGCCGGGCGCCGCGCGCAGGACCGAGGGATCGGTCAGCGCGACGGCGTGGTCGGCGAAGCCGCAGTCGTCCTCCCCGGTGAGCGCGTCGACCGCACTCGCGGCCAGGGCGAAGGAGTCGCGGTACCGCCAGGTGGCCAGCCCCGCGCTCGCCGTCTGGACCAGCACGGACATCACCAGTGCCGCGACCAGCGTGCCGACGGCTGCCTCCGGCCACGGCTGGTGGGTCGATCCGGCCCGGCGGCGCAGCCACCAGGCCGCGGCCGCCACCAGGAGTCCGGCAGCCAGCCACAGGAACGGGTTCCCCAGCGCGTCCGGGAGCACCGGGGTGACCCCGTAGGCGGAGCTCTCCACCTGCTGGTTGCCGGCGTGGAAGGCCAGTGCCGCGGTGAAGGCCACCGCGCCGAGGATCCCGGCGGAGGCCCACCTGTCCGGGCGCCGTCGCACGAGCAGCGCCACGGCGACGGTCAGGGCCAGCGCGCCGGGTGCGGCGAGGGCACCGAAGTGGTGGGTCCACTTCGTGGGGGAGGGCACCAGGGCGACGACGGTGATCAGGAAGCCGAGGGCGGGCACCAGCCAGCTGATGCGGCCACCGCGGGTGCGCGTCATGCGCAGCAGGCTGATGGAGACGGCGATGACCACCACCACGGTGAGGACCACGATCAGCTGCTTGGCGAAGGTCCGCATGTTCTCGTCCGGACCCAGCGTCAGGTACCAGTACCGCAGGATCTCCATGTACCAGGACTCGGCCGGGCCGACCTCCTGGTGCACGCGCAGGGCGGTGACGGCGGTGGCCAGCGTCGCGTCGGAGAACACCACGGTCGCGGGCACGCTGGCGCAGGCCACCACCAGGGCGAGCGACGGCCATGCGCCCAGCGCCGACCGGCGCAGCGTCGGCCACAGCCGCGGCAGCAGGACGAGCAGCGTCGCCACGCAGGCGAGACCGGACGCGGTGACCGTGACCGCCGTACCGGCGACCGCGGCGGCGAGGCCGATCAGCCACGGCCGCTGCAGGCGCATGGCCTGCAGGGCCAGCGTGACGGTGACCGTCCACGCCAGCGTGACCAGGAACTCGGGCCGGGCGCCGATGTTCCACGGCAGCCACCAGGCCAGCAGTGCGACTCCGGCCACGAGCCGCAGCGCCGGGTGGGGGCGCTCCACCAGCAGGGGGAGGAGCTGGCGGGTGAGCAGCCACCACACCAGCAGGCCCGCGGCCAGCGAGGGCAGCCGCAGCACGATCGGCTGGGTGGACAGCTCGGTCAGCGGCGCGAGCAGCGTCTGGAGCAGGACGAAGGGCACCTCGGGCACGTTGAAGAACCGGAACTGGTTCCCGACGAATCCTGCGTTGTCGAGGGTGCGCGCTTCGAGGCTGTAGTAGTAGTCGTCGGTGTTGAGGAAGCCGATCACGGTCCACGCCACCAGGGTTCCGACCACCCCGATGTCGGCGAGGACGGCCATCGCGCGTCCCCACGGCACCCGTGCGTACGCCAGGTCGGCCCGCGCCGGCTCGGTGCCGGCGGCTGCGGCCGTCCGGTCGCGGTGCCCCCGGGCCGGTGGGCCGGCCCGCCACAGCAGCCAGAGACAGCTGAGCACCGCGAGCACGTGCAGAGCGATGAGGACGAGCTTGGCGGCCGTCGGCGAGGTCTGGAAACGGGCGTCGGGGTGGGCGACGACGGTGGGGGACGGCCCGGTACCCGCGGTGACGTCGGTGGTGAACGCGGTGACCTCGGGGACCGCGGCGCCGGGGTCGTCCGCCAGGATGCGCGTCTCCTGGCCCGGGGCCTGGACAGAGGCCCGCGTGCCCTCCTGGTCCGCGCGCACGACGAGCTCGCAGTCGTCCTCCGCAGGCACGGGGCCCTCCCAGAGCAGGGCGCCCGAGGAGACGATGCGGATGGCGTCGCGGTCGACGCCGATCGACAGGGCCCGTTCGTTGCCCCGGGTCGAGCTGGGCAGCGCCGTCGCCACCAGGACGGCGGGGGCGTCGCCCTCCTGCTGATCGGCCGCGAGCGCACGGACGGTGGCGCAGGGCGCCGTGGCCGTGAGGTCGATCGGGCGGTACGGCATGAACAGAGCCGTCGTGGGCTGCGGATCCGCCGGGTCGAGGGGCCACTGGACCTCGGGGGTGTCGACCGAGACCGGCGCCAGCGGCAGGGCGACGGCGAGCGCCACGGCGAGCAGCGCGAGCACCCAGGCGGCTCTGCGCCGCGGCTGCGACCGGCCGGTCGAGGAGGAGCCGGCGCCCGACACGGCGGAAGCGGTCGTCATCGGGCGGCAGCCTACTTTCCGACGCTGGGAGCGGCCGGAGGGGTGCGCCCCCTCCGGCCGCTCTCCGGCCCCGTGGCGACTACTTTCGGGCGACCTGGCCCGTGGTGCGGTCCTCCACGAGCGTTCCGCCCTGGAACCGCTGGGTGATCGTCGTCGGCGCGACCACGGCGTCCTCCGTCGGGTAGCCGAGCGTGCCCGTCTCCCAGCGCTGAGCGGCCCAGGCCTTGAAGATCCGCCCGCTGACGGCGTGGGCGCCCGTGGTGGGCGACCAGTAGAAGTGGCCCTTCTGGAAGTCCTGGAAGCAGCCGCCCTGGGTGAGGCCGCAGACCTCTCCGCGGGTCGGGTAGCCGAGCGGGGCAGGAGCCTTGAGCCACGCCCTGCCGATCGCGCCCCAGACGACGTGGGTACCGGTGGTCGGCGAGTGGATCACGATCCCGCCCTCGAAGTACTGCCGGCAGCGGCCGCCGGCCAGCCCGCAGCTCTCCCCGGTCTTCGGGTAACCGAGCTGGCCGAGCTCCCAGCGCTGGCCACCCCACGCCCGGAAGATCGGGCCCTTCACGGCGTGCGTGCCTGCGGTGGGGGAGGAGTACACGGAGCCGCGCTCGAACTTCTGGAGGCAGCCGCTCCTGACCAGCCCGCAGTACTCCGCACCGATCGGGTAGCCGAGCAGGGCGGGAGCCCTGAGCCACGTCTTGCGGATCTCGCCCGAGACGACGTGGGTACCGGTGATCGGCGAGTGGATCACGATCCCGCCCTCGAAGTACTGGTTGCAGCGGCCGCCCCCCAGCCCGCAGCGCTCCGCACTGGTCGGGAAGCCCAGCCGGCCCTTCTCGCGGCCGCTCGTGGCATAGGCCTCGTAGATGGGGCCGCCGACGATCCGCGTGGCGGTGCCGGGGCTGCTGTAGACGACGCCGCCCTGGAACTGCTGGAGGCACCTGCCGTCGGCCCCGCAGACCTGGTCCGCCGTCGGATAGCCGAGCCGTCCGGTCTCCCACCGCTGGGCCGCCCATGCCGTCCGGAGCGGACCGTCGAGCACCGTCCAGGCGCCGCTCCCCGCGGAGGTGTAGATGGCGCCCTTCGCGAAGGTCTGGAAACACCCCTTGTCCGCGAGACCGCAGACCGCGTTCCCGGTGGGGTAGCCCAGCACCCCGTCCTGGGCCTTCGTCGCGGCGTACTTGGTGAGCACGGCGCCGCTGACGATGCGGGCCGGGTGTGCCGCCGACGCGAAGACGGTGCCCTTCTGGAACGACTGCGAGCAGCCGTTGTCCGCCAGGCCGCACGTCTGGTCACCGGTCGGGTAGCCCAGGCTGCCCTTCTCGTTGCCGCGCGCCGTCCAGAACGTCGACATCGGCCCGGGCACCACGGCGTGCGCCCCGCTGGCCGAGGACCAGTAGATGCGGCCCCCCTGGTACTGCTGGTAGCAGCCCTTGGCAGTGAGACCGCACCGCTCCGCGGCCGTCGGGTACCCGAGGTACCCGGTCTCCCACGTGGTACTGGCCCACTTCTTCTGGATGGAGCCGAGCACCGGATGGGCGCCCGTGGCCGGTGACCAGTACATGGCCCCGTTCTGGAAGTCCTGGAAGCAGCCGCCGCCGGCCAGGCCGCAGGACTCCTCCCCGGTGGGGTACCCCAGTCGTCCGGTCTCCCAGCCGAGCGCCCCCCAGCGGGCCTGGATCGCCCCCCAGACGATGCGCGCGCCCGAGTTCGGCGACCAGTAGATGGCGCCCTTCTGATGGGCGCGGAAGCAACCGCCCTGAGGGAGCCCGCAGATGATCCCGGACGTCGCGCTGCCGATCGTGACCGCATCGGCCAGGGCGGCTCGCGCGGCGATGGCCGCCCCACCGGGGGACTGGGTGGAGCCGAACCAGTCGGTGAAGTAGAGCCAGAAGTTGCGGTTGCCGTAGGCCGAACAGTCGTTGCCCGTGCCGTAGCCGGCGTCGAGCGCTGCCTGGTTCGGCCGGTAGGGGGTGTAGTTGTACAGCCCCGCGGTCGCCTGGTTCTGGATGAAGACCTGCGACGTCCCGCACGAGGTGGGCACGTCCCACTGGATGGTGTTCGTGTACCCCGCCCGGTAGCTGTAGTTCGCCGGGTAGGCGGCGTACCGCTGGTACTGCCTGGCCGCGTTGTACAGCTGCTTCTGCAGTCCCGCGTAGTCCGGGTGGCACCACCCGGTGCCGATGTCCGGGCAGTAGTAGCCGGCTGCCCGGTCGTACATCTTGGCCGTCGGGTTGCTGCTGGTGATGAAGCCCATCTCCTTCTGCAGCAGCACCAGGATGACCCGCGGGCTGACCCGGCAGGAGACCGAGACCTTCGCGATGATCTGCGCCGCGCTCTCCCGCGCCGCGCCCTGGTAGCCGGCGCACAGGCCGTCCGCGGCCCGGGAGGTCGTGTCCAACCGGAAGTCCTCGAGGCACGGGCTGCTGTCCAGGGCCGGGTCCGGGCAGGAGCTCGGGCTCTTGCTCTCGAGGAAGCGCTGGATCTGGCCGGCATCCATCGCCCGACCGTCGAAGAAGACGGCGTCGGAGATGATGTTGCCCGCGCTGAACAGCCGCGTGTCGGCCGCGTCGGCCTGCTGGGCCGGAGTGCTCGTCGCCACCGGGGCCAGCAGCGAGGCGGCGAGGACGGCGAGGACGGTGAGGACGCGCAGCACGGGACGCATCACGGGACCTCGACCGCCACGGCTTCGGCGATGCCCCGCGACGTCTCGGACTCGTACGCGAGGGTGGCCTGCCAGGTCCCCGGCTCCAACTGGTCACCGGGAACGGTCATCGCCGGGCACGACGTGGAGGTGGCGTTGTCGATGGCCGTCGTCGAGACGTCCACCGTCGTCGTGCCCTGGGTCATGGTCAGCGTGCAGGTGCCGCCGGCTTCGACGATGCCCAGGACGATGCCGCCGGCCTCGACCGCCTCGATGTCGGCGTTCCAGCCGTAGTAGGTGAGCTGCGGGGTCACCTCGCCACCGGCGTCCTGCGTCGGGACCGGGGCGTCGGTGGCGACCTCGGCCGGGGGCTCGGTCGGCACGGGCGCCCCACCGGTGCGGTCGGGCCCGAGGCTGGCGAGGGCCTCGCTGTCCGGATCGGACGGCGCGGTGGTCGGGGCCGCCGCGGGCGTGTCGTTCCCCGCGCGGACGTCGTCGTCCTCCTCACCGGTGGTCAGCCAGATGCCTGCAGCGGCGGCGACGGCCACCACGGGGACGAGGACCAGGAGGGCGCGGCGTCGGCGGGACGAGCGTGGGCGGGGATGCAAAGCAACACCTCAGTGGTGTCGAGCGCAGCGCCGGTACGGGAACGGACGGCTGAGCCGTCGCATCCGATGGCGGCTGAGCAGCGGGTCGGAACAGGTGGAGCGCGATGCAGCAGACCAAGAACCGGCTGCCCGCGTCCAGTAACCGCCCGATCACGGCGCGTCGCGAACGACGCCACCTCCCGCAGTGCTCAGGCGGTGCCGCCCAGCGCGCGTACCCCTTCGACCCGGATGCCCAGGGTGGCCGTCACGCGTTCGGTGACCGCCCGTCGCGGCAGCTCCTCCGCCGCCGGGGAGCTGACCAGCACCGTCGACGCGCCCGCGGCGAGGGGGGCGAGCAGCCAGGCCACCGGCCCGGCCTCGGCCGCGGTCGCGGCGTCGACGAGCACGCGGTCGTCGGGCCGGATGCCCAGCCGGGTCGCGAGTTCGCCGGCGGCGGTCACCAGGCCGCCGAGGTCCAGCGTCAGCCCGCCGGTCACCAGCCCGGGTGCCGCGGGGTCCGGGGGCTGCCAGGGAGCGAAGAAGTCGCCCTGGGCGCGGACCTCCAGGGCGAAGTCACGGGCCGCTCCCGCGTAGCCGGTCATGCCCAGCCCCAGCGGGTGCAGGGACAGCCCGAGCAGCTCCGGGCCGCCCGTCGCCAGCGCTTCCTCCAGCGCCGGCAGCCTGGCCCGGTCCGCGAGGACCAGGTCGGCGCCGGTGAGGCGGTCGTCGTCCTCCGCGGCGGTGTCGAGGACCGCCGCTCCGCAGCTCCACGCCGCCAGCAGCACCGCCGCGGTCTGCCAGTGGACGGGCAGCGCCACCGCCACGGCGCTGCCCGGCGCGATGTCGAACTCGTCCTGGAGCAGGTTCGCGGTCTTGGCGACCCAGTTGGCGAGGGTGGCCGCGGACAGCTCCACGCGGTCGCCGGTCGCGTCGTCGTAGGAGGTGAGCAGCGGAGCGGCCGCGTTCCGGCGGACGACGGCGGCGAGCAGGTCGCCCGGCAGCCCTGCCTCGGGCCGCCCGGCGCCGGCTGGGATGGGTCGGGTGGTGGACACGGGACAAGAGTGGCAGGGAGAGTTGCGACGGATCGGTCCGCCCCGCGTGGTCCGGGCGACGGCGGGGTCGCCCGTCTACAGTCGTCACTCGATGACCGCCGCACCGAGCGCTGCCCTGATCCGGATCGACCATGCGGTGCTCCGCTCCACGCGCCGCGTGCTCGGGGGCACCCGGGCCGTCCCGGTCGCCCGCGGCATGTCGCACTTCGGCGAGCATGCGCTCGGCTGGCTGGCCCTGGGCGCGGCCGGGTGGGCCTCGGGCCGCCGGCGCGAGGAGTGGGCGGCCGGGATGGCCGGCGTCGTCGCCGCGCATGCGGCAGGTGTGGCGGTCAAGCGAGTGGTGCGCCGGGTGCGGCCCGCCCTGGAGGACGTCCCCGCGCTGGTGGGGACGCCGAGCAGGCTGTCCTTCCCGAGCGCGCACAGCTGCTCGACCGCTGCGGCGGCCGTCGGCTTCGGGCCCATGGTGGGAGGTCCCCCGATGGTGGCCCTGACCGGCGCGATGCTGGTTTCCCGCGTGCTCCTCGGCGTCCACTACCCCTCGGACGTGGTGTCCGGCGCCGCGCTCGGCGCGGGCGTGGCCACGGCAGTGCGGCGTCGCATGACCAGAGACCCAGGCAGGAAGGCGTGACCGTGCATCCCCAGTCGAGCCCCGCGCTGGCACCGGAGGCCGCGACGGCACCGGCCCACGGCGAGTCCCCGTCCGCTCCGGAGCTGGCCCCCCGCCTCCCCGGCTTCCGGGGCAGCTTCGCCTGGGGGCTGGTGCGGGCACTGCGGCCCCGCCAGTGGGTCAAGAACGTGCTGGTGCTGGCCGCCCCGCTGGCCGCGGGGGAGATCTTCAACGCCGACGTCATGCGGCCGACCGCCGCGGCGTTCGTGCTCTTCTGCCTCGCCGCCTCCGCGGTCTACCTCGTCAACGACACGATCGACGTGGAGGAGGACCGCCGGCACCCGCGCAAGCGGTTCCGGCCGATCGCGGCCGGCATCGTGCCGCGCTGGCTGGCCCTCGTCCTGGCCGCCGTGCTGTTCACCGTCGCGCTGGTGGCGGCCGTGCTGCTCACCCGGCCCGAGCTGGCGTGGGTCCTGGCCAGCTACGTGGTCATCCAGCTGGCCTACTGCGTGTTCCTCAAGAACCAGCCGGTGATCGACCTCGCCGTCGTGGCGTCGGGCTTCCTGCTCCGCGGGATCGCCGGGGGTGTGGCGGCCGGGCTGCTGCTCTCGCAGTGGTTCCTGCTCGTGGCCGCGTTCGGCTCGTTGTTCATGGTCGCCGGCAAGCGCTACTCCGAGCTGGTCCTGGTCGGCGACGCCGCCGCGACGCGCAAGACGCTCAAGGAGTACTCCGCCAGCTACCTGCGCTTCGTGTGGAGCCTCTCGGCCGGCGTGGCGGTCACCGCCTACAGCCTGTGGGCCTTCGAGATGGGGGAGACGCAGGACGGCATCCCGTGGTCGACCATCTCCATCGCCCCGTTCGTCATGGCCATCCTCAGGTACGCCGTGGACGTCGACAAGGGCTCCGCCGGTGCGCCCGAGGAGATCGTCCTGCACGACCGCGTCCTGCTCTGCCTCGGCGTGCTCTGGGTGACCACCATGGCGTTGGGAGTCTTCGATGTCTGAGGAAACAACCCCTGCCCCCCGACCTTCGCAAGCTCGGGCCGGGACCCTGCAGGGGCCCGTGATGCTGAACGGCTGGGGGCGCACGGCCCCCACGCCGGCCGTGCTCACCCCCGTCCACGACGACGCCGAGGTGCGCGCGGTGCTCGCCGCGGCCGGCGGCCGGGGCGTGGTGGCCCGTGGTCTGGCCCGCAGCTACGGCGACGCGGCGCAGAACGCCGGTGGCCACGTGCTCGACATGACCGCGGCCTCCCGGGTGCTGTCCTTCGACGCGGGGACCGGCCTGGTCGACGTGGAGGCCGGCATCTCGCTGGACGAGCTGATGAACCGCTTCGTCCCGCAGGGCTTCTTCGTGCCGGTCACGCCCGGCACCCGCCTGGTCACCGTCGGCGGGGCGATCGGCGCGGACATCCACGGCAAGAACCACCACGTCGCCGGCAGCTTCTCCCAGCACGTCCGGTGGCTGGACCTGCTCACCGCCGATGGCCAGGTCCGCCGGGTGAGTCCCGAGGAGGACCCCGACCTGTTCTGGGCCACCGCCGGTGGCATGGGCCTGACCGGGGTCATCCTGCGCGCGCAGGTGCAGATGAAGCGGATCGAGACCTCCCGCTGCCTGGTCGACACCGACCGCACGCCGGACCTCGACTCGCTCATGACGCTGCTGAGCGAGACCGACCACCTCTACGAGTACTCGGTCGCCTGGATCGACACCCTCGCCAAGGGCAGCCGGATGGGGCGCTCGGTGGTCACCCGCGGCCGCTTCGCGACGCTCGACGAGCTGCCCGCCAAGCGCCGGGCCGACCCGCTGAAGTACCACGGCTCGATCAAGGTGTCGGTCCCCGACGTCTTCCCGCCCGGGCTGCTCAACCTGGCCACGGTCGCGGCGTTCAACGAGCTCTGGTACCGGAAGTCGCCCAAGCGCAAGCGCGACCAGCTGCAGAGCATCCCGACGTTCTTCCACCCGCTCGACGCCGTCGGTGGGTGGAACCGCATCTACGGCCCGCGGGGCTTCGTGCAGTACCAGGTCACCGTGCCCAACGGGTGCGAGGAGGCCATGCGCGAGGTGCTGGACCGGCTCAGCTCCTTCGGGACGGCGTCCTTCCTCGCCGTGCTGAAGCGGTTCGGCCCCGGCAACCCCGGCATGCTGTCCTACCCGTCGCCGGGCTGGACGCTGGCGCTGGACATCCCCGTGATGAAGGGGCTGACCGGCCTGCTCGACTCCCTGGACGAGGTGGTCGTCGCCGCCGAGGGGCGGACCTACCTGGCGAAGGACTCGCGGGTCCGCCCGGAGACCTTCGCGCGGATGTACCCCCGGCTCGAGGAGTTCCGCGCGGTGCGCAAACGGGTGGACCCCGACGGCGTGTTCACGTCCGACCTGGCCAGGAGGCTCTCGCTGTGATCGACGCCCTCGGATCCCCGGGCTCGCTGCTGCTCGTCGGTGGCACCTCCGACATCGCCGTGGCCACGGCTCGCCGCTACCTGGACGAACGGCCGCTGCGCGTCGTCGTCGCGGCCCGGGACACCCCGCGCCGGGCCGCTGTCGCCGACGAGCTGCGGGCCGCCGGCGCAGCTGTCGACGTCGTCGATTTCGACGCCGACGACGCGGACTCGCCCGCGCGCATGGTCGAGGCCGCGGCGGCCGGCGGTGACATCGACGTCGCGGTGGTCGCCTTCGGCCAGCTCGGCGACCAGGAGCAGCTCGCCACCGACCCGGACGCGGCCGGAGCGCTCGGCCGGGTCAACTACGTCGCCCCGGTCGTCGTCGGCACGGTGCTCGCCAACCGGATGCGGAGCCAGGGACACGGGGCGATCGTCGTGCTGTCCTCGGTGGCCGGCGAGCGCGCACGGCGGTCCAACTACGTCTACGGCTCCACCAAGGCGGGCGTCGACGCGTTCTACTCGGGCCTGGCGGACTCGCTCGTGGGCACCGGGGTCTCCGTGCTCGTCGTCCGACCGGGGTTCGTGCGGTCGAAGATGACCGAGGGGATGGCGGAGGCGCCGCTGTCGACCACGCCCGAGGCGGTGGCCGAGGCGATCGTCATCGGCGTCCGCAAGGGCCGGCACACCGTGTGGGTCCCGGGCGCGATGCGCTGGGTCATGAGCGGACTGCGGCACACGCCGCGCGCGGTGTTCCGCCGGCTGCCCTTCTGACGCGCAGGCGCCGCCGCGACCGGCTGCGGCGGCGCCTCACAACGTGTCGGGGGCCAGCCTCTGCAGCTGCTGCGGGTCGATGTCCCGGTCGTGCAGGGGCAGCACGATCTCCGTCACCAGGTCGGTCAGCTCGGCGATGCGCAGGTTCAGCCGCCGCTCCTCCAGCAGGCCCTCGGCCAGCCGGGGCAGCGCCTCGTCCAGGCGTCCCTGCGCCTCGTCCAGCCGGAGGTGGGCCTCGTCCAGGCGGGACCGCAGCGCGGCGTTCTCCACCTGCAGGTCGGCGATGCCCCGGTGCGCGGCCTCGACGGACTCGAAGGCCAGCCGGATGTCGCGCAGCACCACCTCGTAGTCAGGGAAGAGAGCCTTCCGGAACGCCTTCGCCGGCGCCCGCACCAGCCGCTTCACCGCACCGGTCGCTGCCATGTCACCACCATCCTCGTCGTCGGGAGCGGGTCGGTGCCCGCCTCCCAGGGCGTGTCCTCGACGACCTCGTCGGCGTCGTGCAGAGCGTCGATGCGCAATCCGTAGGGGGCCATCTCCGCGCGCAGCGTCTCCACCGGCACCGCCCGGTGCATCGGGACGCCGGTGCCCGGCTGCGGCAGCAGGCTCGAACGGGGCACGTCCAGGTGCGCCTGCCCGCCGCTGCGCAGCAGCATCGACAGGCCGCGCAGCAGGACGGGGCGCCCGATGTCCCAGTAGTTGCCCAGCAGCCCCCGTGCGTAGACGACCAGCGGCTCCCGGCGGGCGCCCATCTCCGCTCCGAGCGCGACCACCCGGCGCAGGTCGTAGAGGTTGAGCACCCGGAACCGGGCGCCGGCGCCCTGCTCCCTGGCGGCCTCGGCGGCCGCGCGCATCGGCCAGCGCACGTAGTCCAGCGCCTCGACGTCGAACCCCTGCGCGGCCAGCCACAGCGCGTCGTGACCGCGCCCGGTGCCGAGCTCCAGCACCCGGGCGCCGGCGGGGATGCGCCCGGCCAGCCACCGGGCGTAGTCCGACGGTGCGCTGCCGAGCGGCACGCGGGCGCCCTCGATGTCGTAGCGGTAGAAGTCCTCCCACATGGTCCGGTCCATGCCGTAGTCGGAGAACCAGCCCCAGAACCGGTCTTGCACGGAACGGGGGATGTCGAACCGGTAGGAGGGGTCGGGCACCTTCCAGCCCGGGCCGTAGTTGGCCTCGAGCATGAGCTCCGGATCCCGGGGCGCGGGCTCGGGGCGGCCCTCCACGTCGATGGCGATCGTCGGGACCACCTGGTCGCGGCGGGCCTGCAGCCGGATCGCGAAGGTGTGCTGCCACCAGCCCTGCTCGTCGATGAACCCGGTGAAGAGGTCGACGTAGGCATCGGGCCGGCCCTCGTGGCTGAAGTGGACCTGCAGGTGGCCGGCGGAGGCGCGGATCGCCTCGAACCCGGCGGCGCGCAGGATCCGGCCCAGCTGGAAGGCCTCGCGGACCACGTCCGCGGGGTGGTCGTACGGGCTCAGGTACCCGAGGTCGGCGTCGTCGTCGTGCGGCATGATCCGGCCGTCCCGGTAGGGGCCGAGCAGGGTGCCGCTCATGACGTAGACGGGCAGGTCGGGCCGGTGCTCCGCGAGCGCGGCCCGGATCAGGTCGAGGTTGTCCAGCAGGCGCTGCACCATGCCGGGGTCGTAGTCGGCCAGCGCGTGGCCGATCCGCCCGAACTTGTTGATGACCAGCCCGATGCCGTGACGGTCGTCGAACCGGAGCGGCTGGTCGCTGTCGCCGAACCGCGCGGTGGCGGTCAGCACGTCGGGTCCGCCGTCGATCGGCCGCAGGCCGATGGTGCCGGTCCCGGTCAGGTAGGGCTGCAGCGGCCGCGGCCAGGCCAGCCGGCGCCTCGGCTGGTCCCCGGCCGGGTCGGGGTCGGGGTCGGTGGCCGAGACGCGGAACGACCAGATCCGCCGGCCGCCGAGCAGCAGGTCGACGACGCGGTCCTCGTCCTCGCGCGCGGCGCCGAACGAGAGACCGTCGTCGTCCAGGACCAGGTGGGACAGCAGGGGCCCGTCTCCTCTGTGGGGTGCGCGCCGCGCACGAGGGCCGGAACCATCGACGCCGGAAAAAGGTCCGCCGAGGTTAACAGCCGGAGAACGGGCGGCGACCGCCCGGCATCAGTTGATGCAGGAGTCGTCGGCGGCCGTCCGGGCGTCCACGGCCTCGGTCTTCTCGGGAGCGGGCTGCTTGGTCACGGCCTGACCGATGCCGTTGAAGTCCGATCCGATCACCAGGTGGACCGTGCCGGCCGGCACGTCCTCGTTCGCGGTGAGCTTGACCCCCGGGACGGACGTCGCCAGCGTCGCGGCGAGGGGCTTGCTCGCGGCGGCGAAGCGGATCTCCGTCCGGGTGTAGTCCATCGAGTCGGCGTTGCCGGTGCTGCCGACCACGAAGCCGGCCTCGGTGAGCGCATCGGCGGCGGTGCCCGCGAGGCCGGGGGTGCCCGAGCCGTTGAAGACCTCCACGGTGACCTCCGACGGCGTCGCCGCGGGGGGAGCCTCGCTGGTCGGGGTGGCCGTGGTCGTGGGCTTCGCCGGCTCCGCCGAGAGGTCGGCGAAGAAGGCGTGCAGGGTCTCCTCGTCCTCGAGCTGGACGATCGAGCGGCCCTGCTCGTCGCGCCCGTCGGGGGTGACGATCGGGATGGTCTGGAACTTGATGCTGCCGGCGGTGACCGACTGCATCTGCTGGGCGAGATCGAGCAGCTCGAGGTCCCGGTCGACGGTGAGCGCCTTGGAGGCGGCCTCGGCGAGCTCGCGCTGCCGGCCCAGGTCCAGCATGACGTCCTCGGAGAGCATCTTGCGCAGCACGCCGCCGATGAACACCTGCTGGCGGACGATCCGGTCGAGGTCGACGCGGGGGAGCCCGTGGCGCTGGCGGACGAACTTGACGGCGTCGGCGCCCGAGATCACCTGCGGCCCGGCCGGGAAGACGGCGCCGGAGTACTTGCGGTCGTCGACCGCCGCGCAGAGGTTGACCTCGACGCCACCCACGACCTCGGTGAGGTTGAAGAAGCCGAGCAGGTCGATCTCGGCGTAGTGGTCGATCTTCAGCCCGGTCAGGCCGCTGATGGTCTGCACCAGCAGCTGCGCACCCTGGCCCGACTTCTCCTCCTCCGAGGCGTCGGCGGGGGCGTTCTGCCGGCCGTAGGCGTAGGCCGCGTTGAGCTTGTCCTTCCCGTAGCCGGGGATCTCCACGTAGGAGTCGCGGGGGAAGGAGACGAACGCGGCGCGGGACCCGTCGGCGGGTACGTGGACCAGGATCATCGTGTCGGTGTTGAGCCCCTGGTCGCCACCGGTGTGCAGCTCGGACTGGAGTTCCTTGGACAGCGTGGTGCGGCTGTCGTTGCCGACCAGCAGGAGGTTCATCGCCGAACCTCCCCTGCCCTCGTTGCCGTCGCTCGGGATGGCGTCGGTGCGGTTGACCGCGGCGTCCGCGACCTGACCGAGGTACCAGCCCCAGCCGCTGGCGACCAGCAGGACCAGTGACAGCACGGTGGCCACCGCGCGTGCGCCGACGGCGACGCGACGGGTACCGGCACCCGTCCGACCGGTGGCCTCGGCGCGCGAGGGGGCGCGATCGGCGCTCCGGCGGGGGGGCCGGCCGGCGCGCGGGTCGAGGCTCGGCGGGAGCGGACGACCGTGACGGTCGTCGGGCTCGTTCCGGTCTCGGCTCACGGAGTTCCTCACTGCTGGCGGCTGCTCGTCGGTACGGGCGATGGTAGATCGGGCGGGCGTGCCGATCGGTTGTCCGACACAGGATTCGGCGCCCCGGCGGGGCGGTTGCGCCCGCCTGGTCACGCAAGCCCTCGTTGGTCGCAGGTGTCACACCGGGAGTGGCAGGATCGGGCGCGCCTGCCGGGCCGGCCGGGCCGGAGCGTCGTGGGGGAGGCCGGGTGGCACGCGCGGTGTCGGGCGGGGACGAGGGGCAGGCGCTCGTGGTGCCCTGGCGGCAGATGCCGCTGCTGGCGGTGGTCGCGGTGGCGGTGACCGGCGCGGTCCAGGCGGCGATCGCGGCCACGGACCTGCCTGCGACGTCGAACGTCCCGGCGGCGGCCATCACGTGGTCGGTCGTGATCGGCAGCGCCGTCGTCCTGGCCGGGGCGCTGGTCGGGCGGCTGCCCTCCTGGGTGCGCTCGGTGCTCGTGGCGGCCGGCCTGACGGGGACGGCGACGGCCGTCCTGGCCCTGCCCCTGCACGGGACGGCGTACTACTTCGGCGGGCTGGTGAGCGACCAGCAGTTCCGCGTGCAGTACCTCACGCGGCTGACCGACAGTCCGGCGCTCAGCGACATGAACTACGCCGACCTCCCGCCCTTCTACCCGGCCGGCTGGTTCTGGCTGGGCGGACGGATCGCCGCGGCAGCCGGTGTCGATCCGTGGGTCGCCTACAAGCCGATCGCCGTCGCCACGGTGGCGCTGATGCCGGTCGTGGTGTGGTGTGTCTGGTCCCGGCTGATCGGCGGGCGGACCGCGGTGGCGATCGCAGCGGTCACGCTGGTGGCCGGGGTGGCGCTGTCGGCGACCGAGCCCTACTCGTGGCCGGCCGCCGCGCTGCTCCCGCCCGCCGCCGTGGCCTTCGCGCAGGTCGTGGCCGCGCCCCGGGCGGCGACCGGCCGGCTGCTGGCGGTCGGCGTGTTCGTCGGGGCCGCCGGCAGCTCGTACACGCTGTACGGCTTCTTCGCCGCGCTGCTGGTCGTCGTCCTCGCGGCTCTCGCCGTCGTGTCGGCCCGGGCGGACCGGTCGGCCGTGCTCCGCCGAGCGCTGCGGGACGGCGGCATCGTCGCGGCGGTCGGTCTGGTGGTGGCGCTGCCCGCCTGGGCGCCGTTCCTGCTGGAGGCCCTCCGCTCCGGCGTCGGGCCCAACGCCGCCGCCCGCTTCCTGCCCGCGGACTCCGCGCGGCTGCCCGACGTCCTGGGCGCCGATCCGTGGCGGCTGCTGCTCACGCTGGGCGTGCTCGGGCTGGTGGCCCGGATCTGCGCCTCATGGGGGCGGCGCCCCGGCGTCCTCGCCGCGCTGGGGGTCACGGTGGCGTGCGCGTACGCCTGGTACGCCGCCAGCACGCTCGCGCTCGCCGGGGGGACGACGCTGCTGGCCTTCCGCATGGAGAGCATCCTGGTGCTCGGCCTGGCCACCGCCGGGGTCCTGGTCCTGGCCGAGCTGGCTCCGCCGGCCGCGGCGCAGGCGGCTCGCCGGGGCTGGCCGGCCCGCCGGGTGGCCGTCGCCGGCGGGCTGCTCACCGCGCTGGCCGCCACCCAGGTGCTCACGGACCGCATCGGGGACCTCGACGAGGGGGTGGAGGCGGCGTGGACGACGCCCTACCCGAGCGGCGCGAACGCCCGGGGCGAGGTCGACCGGGGACGCGAGGAAGGTTGGAGCGACGAGCTCGCCGCCGCCATCGACCGGCGGACGGGTGAGCGGCCGCGCGACACGGTGGTGCTGACCACGAACTACTCGATGCTGTCCTTCCACCCCTACCGCGGTTTCCAGCAGATCACCCGGCACTACGCCAATCCGCTGGCCGACTACGAGGAGCGGGCGGAGTTCGTGGCGGAGCTGGCCCGCAGCGGCAGCACGGCGGAGCTGCTCTCCCGGCTGGACGACGCCCCGTGGGCGCCGCCCACCGCCTTCGTGTTCCGCATCGAGGACGACGGCCTGCACCTGCGGCTGAGCCGGGACACCTTCCCGGCCGCCCCCAACGTCGAGTTCTACGACGTCGTGTTCCCCGCCGAGCTCTTCGACGGACCGGAGTTCGACTCGGTGGTCGTCGGGGAGTACCTCGTCGCCGTCCGCCGGACCTGAACCCGGCGGGGTCCACCGGCGCCGGCGGTCAGCCCGCCCAGCCGGCGACCGTCCCGGTCGTGATGCGGCGCACCGGCTCCGCCAGCTCGATCCGGGGCTCCCACGCGTAGAGGGAGACGGGCCGCTCCAGGGGCTGTCCGGTCAGGTAGACCGGCACGTGCTCCTGGTCCACGAGCGAGCGGGCAGGCGCGTAGGGGCCGCCGAGGTCCTCCTGGACGACGATGTCGCCGGCCTCGTCGGGGGCGGCGGGGGAGATCCGCCAGTCGGGCACGTCGGTGAGGCCGTTCTGCTGCACGGCCATCGACTGGCAGGGGAACACGAAGGCGACCGGCCAGTCGACCAGCGCGGGGGAACCGGGGTCGACGACGTCCCGGAACGGAACCGTCACCGGCACCCTCGGGACCGACACCGCCAGCGGGAGGTCGCCCTCGACGCCGCCGTCCTCGGCGACCAGGCGGACCAGCTCGGCCTCCGGTGGCACCGCGCCGGGGTCCAGCCGACCGTCCCGGGCCGCGGGGGCGCCACCGATGTCGGGCACCCGGACGCTCCGCAGGATCTCCACGTCGCCGTCCTGGGCGCGGCCGTACTCGGCCACGACGCTCGTCCCCGCCCGGCGGTGGCCGCTGGTGGTCACGACCAGCGGAAGGCGCTCCTCCCGGAGCGCGTCCGGGACCTCGAACCACCCGGTGACCAGCCGGGCCGGCTCGTCGGTGTCCCCGGTGGCGGCCCAGCCCGGCAGCGCGACGCCGGCCATCGTGAGGTCCGGCCCGGCCGGGGCCCGGCCGTCGGGCACCGCGGCGAACCCGTCGAGCACCGGTTCGCCGGCGCTGCCGCGGACGGTCGCCGGGGTGAGTAGCCCCGCGGCCGGGTCGGGTTCGACCCGCAGCTCCTCGGCCAGCCCGCACGGTTCACCGCCGAGGGTGGCGGCCGCGTCGGACGCCAGCGTGTACGTGTCCTGCCGCGCGCGGGTCGACTGGACGAAGCTCCCCAGCTGCAGCGCGACGGTGAGCACGACGAGGCCCACCGCCACCAGGCCGGGGGACGGCAGGTACCGGGCCAGCGGCACGCGCACGTCCTCGACGTCCCGGGCCCGCGCCCAGATCACGGTCGCGGCCGCCCCCGCGCTGACCAGCACGGCCAGGATCAGCAACATCGAGGAGATGCTGAGGCCGAGCACCTCGGGCGGGACGTCGTTCCACGGCACGCCGAGGTCGGACAGGTAGGCGTACCGGTTCAGCCCGGCCCACGACTGGGCGCCGACGAGAAGCACGAGCGCGAGGGGCACCGCGGTCCGGGTGAGGGCGGCCGTGGGGATCCGCCCGCCGGCCGAGGCGGCGCGCAGCCTCGGGCCGAAGAGGTGCACCGCCACCACGATCAGCGCGGTGCCGACCGGGACCAGCGCGCTGAAGTGCATCGTCCACTTCGTCGGCGTCGCCATGAGCACGACCAGGGACAGACCGAACGTGGCGGCCAGCCGCCCCGCGACGGAGGAGTCCGCGGTGTGCGGCCAGCGTGCCGAGACCCGCTGCCACACGATGCCGAGGACCGCGAGCACGGCCAGCAGCACCGGCACCCGCCGGCCGAGGGACCCTTGCAGGTCCCCGTTGGACAGCAGCAGGTACCAGCGCTCGGGCTCGTCCGACCAGGGCAGCGCACCCGGCAGGGCGCTGCGGATCCGGTTGGCCTCGCCGAGGGCGGCCAGGTTCTGGTCGCCGAACACCAGCAGGAGGGCCGTCGCGGCCGACGCCGCGGCGGCGACGGTCAGGGCCGGCAGCCCGAGGGGCGAGCTGCGGGCGAGCCGCAGGATCGGCACCGCCGCGGCCAGGAAGGGCAGGAAGGCGACGGCGCCGGTGGGGGTGACCGCGAGCGTCGCCCCGGCGACCACCAGCCCGAGCAGCAGCGCTGCCGACCGGCCGCGCCGCAGCCCGCCCTCGACCAGGACCATGACCGCGGCGAACCCGGCGGCGACCCACGGCTCGGGCCGCAGCCCCAGGTTGGTGGGCAGCCACCACAGCGCGAAGGTGGCCGCGGCGATGGCGTAGGTCGACCGGCTCGCCGCGAAGCGCCCCAGCCGCGGCAGCAGGCCCCGGGCGATGAGCAGCCAGGTCGCGATCCCGAGCAGTGACGAGGGCACCCGCATCCAGAGGGTGCTCTCGCTGATCCCGGACCACAGGTCCAGGAGCTCGTAGTGCCAGCCGAACGGCGCCTCGGGGGCGTTGAACCAGCGGTAGACGTTGCCGACGAAGCCGTTCTCGTCCCGGCTGCGGACGATTCCGGTGATGTAGCCGTCGTCCACGGTCATCGGCCCGATGAACGTCCACACCGCCAGCCCCAGGGCGACGACGGCGTCGACCCCCGGCCGCACGACGCCGGCCCCCGGGCGGACCGCGGAAGGAGCCGGTGGGTCCGTCCCGGCGGGGACGGTCCGCCGCTCCCGCCGGACGACGAGGACGACGGCGCCTGCCAGCGCGAGCACGGCCAGCACGGCCAGCGCGTACTTCAGCGGGGTGGGGGAGGTCTGGAAGACCGTGTCGGCGGTGACCGCGACCGAGAGCCCAGCGGGGTCCGCGACGTCGCTGAACACCCCCGCGACCGCCGGACGCAGGTCGCCCGTGTCGTCGGCCACGACCTCGCCGTCCAGGCGCAGCGTCGTCGCCTCCGCCGAGGAGGTGAGCTCCCAGGAGCAGTCGCCGGACCCCGGGATCGCCTGCGCGGGAAGGTCGGTGCCCCCGGAGCGCACGACCAGGTCGCCTCCGTCGACCGCGACCCGCAGCCCGCCGGCGAGCCCGGCGCCGCCGGGCGGCCGGTCCAGGGGGGTGGTGGACAGCAGGGCGGTGCCGTCGTCGGCCGCCCGGGCCGCGGCGCAGTCCCACTCGGCGCGCACCTCGACGGGCCGCTCCAGCATCAGGGGGATCGCGACCGCTGTGGCGTCCCCCGGGGCCGACGGCCAGCCGTAGACGGCCTCCGGACGCTCCACCGGCGCGAGCACGAACGCGACGGAGGACAGCAGGGAGAGCGCCGCGAGCAGGATCAGGGGCAGACGGAGGTGCGCTGCCCGCCCCTGCGCCGGCCGGGCCGAGGACATGCGGCGAGGGTAGCCGCGGGCGATGTGCGCCCCTGGCGCCTCCGCCGGCCGGCCGGCGCGTCCCTGCGGACCCGCCAGCCCCGGCTGCCCCTGGTATCACCGAGTGCGCCGGAGCCCGCGTCCCGGCCGGTAGCCTCGACCAACGTGGCTGTCACCGCGTCGTCGAACGCTGCCTGGGCGGGTGCCAGGAAGGACCTCGTCGCCGGCTGGCGCTCCCGCGAGTTGTGGGCGCACCTGGGCTGGCAGGACATCCGCCAGCGGTACCGGCGCTCGGTGCTCGGCCCGATCTGGATCACGATCAGCATGGCGGTCACCGCCGTCGCGCTGGGCATCCTCTACGCCGGGCTGTTCGGCAACCCGCTCGAGCAGCAGCTGCCCTACATCCTCGTGGGCTTCATCGTCTGGGCCTTCATCTCCGGCTGCATCCTCGAGGGCGCCGACGTCTTCATCAAGAACGAGGGGCTGATCAAGCACCTGCCGGCGCCGATCTCGGTGCACGTGTACCGGCTGGTGTGGCGCCAGACGCTGCTGTTCGCGCACAACCTGATCGTCTACGCGGTCATGCTGATGATCTTCCCGCAGCCGCTGGACTGGTCGAGCCTGCTGGCGTTCCCCGCCTTCGCCTTGCTCGCGGTCAACGGCGCCTGGATCGCCCTGCTCTTCGGCATGGCGAGCAGCCGGTTCCGCGACCTCAACCCGATCGTCGGCAGCGTCGTGCAGCTGACGTTCTTCCTCACGCCGATCGTGTGGATCTACGAGGACTTCCTCAACAGCGACAACCCGACCATCGCCGAGCGTGCCCGCCTCGCCGAGATCAACCCCGTCCTGCACTACATCGAGATCATCCGGCGGCCGATGCTCGGCCAGGAGACGGTCTGGCACCACTGGGCCGTCGTCGTGGTCATCACGCTCGTCGGCTGGGCGGTGACCCTGTGGGCGATGCGCCGCTACCGCACGCGCGTCCCCTACTGGGTCTGAGCCGCCCGCAGAGAGGAACCCAACACGTGGTCCGCATCGAGACCCGGCAGGCGAGTGTCGACTTCCCGATCTTCGACGCCAAGACCCGGTCGCTGAAGAAGGCCGTCCTGGGCATGGTCGGCGGCAACATCAGCTCAGACGACCGCAAGGTGCCCGTCATCCAGGCGCTGCACGACATCGACATCACGATCGAGGAAGGCGACCGCGTCGCCCTGGTCGGGCACAACGGGGCGGGCAAGTCGACGCTGCTGCGGCTGCTCTCGGGCATCTACGCGCCGACCAGCGGGTCGGCGCACATCGAGGGCCGGGTCGCCCCGGTCTTCGACCTGGGTGTCGGGATGGACCCGGAGATCTCCGGCTACGAGAACATCATGATCCGCGGCCTCTTCCTGGGCATGACCCGGAAGCAGATGGAGTCCCGCGTCGACGAGATCGCGGACTTCACCGAGCTGGGCGACTTCCTGGCGATGCCGCTGCGCACGTACTCGACGGGCATGCGGGTCCGGCTGGCGCTCGGTGTCGTGACCAGCATCGATCCGGAGATCCTGCTCTTCGACGAGGGCATCGGCGCCGTCGACGCCGCCTTCCTGGAGAAGGCGCGCGACCGGCTGGAGGAGCTGGTCAAGCGGGCCGGCCTGCTGGTCTTCGCGTCGCACTCCGACGAGTTCCTCCGCCGGCTGTGCACCTCGGCCATCTGGATGGAGCACGGCCGGGTCAAGCTGCGGGGCGACCTGCGCGAGGTCCTCACCGCCTACAAGGGCCGCGACCCCTGGCTCGACGACGCGGCGAGCCGCGCGTGACCCTCCCGGCACCCGTGCCCGCCGCCGGGGCGGAGCGGCCTGACCGGGTCGTCGCCGTCGTCGTCACCCACCGGCGCCCGGCGCTGCTGGCCGAGAGCCTGGCCGCCCTCGCCGGGCAGAGCCGGCCGGTCGACGCGGTGGTGGTCGTGGACAACGGGGCCGACGAGGAGACCGCCGCGGTGGTCGCGGCGGCCGACGTCCCCACGACCTACCTGCCCTCCCACCGGAACCTCGGCGGCGCCGGGGGCTTCGCGCTCGGCATGCTCACCGCCCTCGCCCAGGGCGCGGACTGGGTGTGGTGTGCCGACGACGACGGGCGCCCGGCGGACGCGAGCGTGCTGGCCACGCTGCTGGAGTGCGCCCGCACCCACGACCTCGCCGAGGTCTCCCCGGCCGTCGTCGACAAGGCCGACCCCGGGCAGCTGGCATTCCCGCTGCGCCGGGGGCTGCGCTGGCGCCGGGCGCGGGCCGACTTCGCCGGCCTGGACCTGCTGCCCGGCTACGCCTCGCTGTTCAACGGCGCCCTGTTCCGGGCCGCGACCCTCGACGCCGTGGGGGTGCCGGACTACCGGCTCTTCCTGCGCGGGGACGAGACCGAGCTGCACCGCCGCCTGGTCCGGTCGGGCCTGCGCTTCGGCACCTGCCTGCAGGCGGCCTACCTGCACCCCGAGGGCACCGAGGAGTTCCGGCCCATCCTGGCCGGGCGGCTGTCGGCGCAGTACCCGGCCGACGAGACCAAGCGCTTCTTCACCTACCGCAACCGCGGCTACCTGATGGCGCAGCCGGGCATGCGGTGGCTGTTCCCGCTCGAGCTGGTGCGGTTCTCGTGGTTCTTCCTCGCCCGCCGGGACGTCGCGGGACTGCGGTCCTGGCTGGGGCTTGTTCGCGCGGGACGCCGGGAGCGGTTCACCCGCCCCTGAGGGCGGGCGCCGCTCAGCGCTCGGCCGCCCCGAACGCCGCCCGCCAGGCCTCCTGCGAGGTCAGGTCGTCCCAGGAGTCGCGGTACTGCTGCGACAGCTCGGGGAAGCGGCGGCGGATCTCCCGGTTCAGCTCCAGCGAGCGCTTCCCGAGCCGCTTGGCGGTGGCCGGGTCGCGGTGCCGGAAGGTGACGCCGCGGCCGTCGGCCGTCCCCACGGTGACGCTGTCGAGCCGGGAGAGCACGAACCACTGGGCGTCCTGGGCCGGCACCTGCAGCTGGGGTCGGTCGTCCGCCGGCCGGGCCGGCCGGACCGCCTGCCGGGCCGCGCGCAGCAGCGCCTTCGCGATGGCGACCTTGCCCACCGGGGGCTCCGACATGCCCTCGACGACGACCGCGTCCATCTCCGGCTCCGGGACGTCGGCGGTCACCACCCGGCTGTCGGGGTACTGCTGCTGGAGCGCGCGGACGTCGGCCAGGGCCGTGGGCAGCGACGCGAACACCGTCGAGGGTCCGGCGAGGAAGTCCTCGTAGGCCTTGATGTGCAGCGCGACCGCCGAGTACTCGAGCTTCAGCAGGTGCTTGAGGTCGGCCTTGACCGCGCTGGCCGGGATGCCGCCGCCATCGGTGTGCGGGCTGTGCAGCGCCGCCGCGATCAGCCGGTTGCGGGCGAAGAAGTAGGCCTGCCAGTCGCTGACGTCGTCCTTGTCGGTCCAGGCCAGGTGCCAGATCGCCGCGCCGGGCAGGGTCACCGTCCGGTAGCCGGCGGCCTTGGCCCGCAGCCCGTACTCGGCGTCGTCCCACTTGATGAACAGGGGGAGGGGCAGCCCGATCTTCTCCGGCACCTCGCGCGGGATCAGGCACATCCACCAGGCGTTGTAGTCCACGTCGACGCGCCGGTGCAGCTCGGGGGTCTCGCGCAGCGAGTCCTCGGAGAAGTCGTGCTGCATCTGCGCGTGGGCGGCGGGGCGGTACAGGAAGGCGTGCCGGTCGACGACCTCACCCATCGTGTGCAGCACGGACCGGTTCTGCAGGTGCAGCATCTGGCCACCGACGAGCATCGGGGCGGTCGTGTACCGGCTGAACGTGAGGGCGCGGTGCAGGCTGTCGGCCTCGAGCTGGACGTCGTCGTCGAGGAAGAGCAGGTGCGTGGCGTCGGTGTGCTCGAGCGTCTCGTGCATGGCGCGGGCGAAGCCGCCGCTGCCACCCAGGTTGCCCTGCTCGACCAGGTGCAGCCGGTCGCCGAGCGCGGCCGCCGTCCCGGCGAAGCCGTCGTCGTCGCGCACCTTCCTGTTGCCCTGGTCGGCGACGACGACGGCGGTGAGCTCCCCGGAGACCACCGGGTCCGACGCGATGGTCGACATCGCCGCCACGCAGTCGGCCGGGCGGTTGAAGGTGCAGATGCCGACCGCCAGGCGCCCCTCGCGCTCGGGCGCGCGGGTGGCGTACCAACCGGCCCGCACCAGGGCGAGGTCCTCGTCGGCGACGAGATCGAACCAGTACCAGCCGCCGTCGACGAACGGCGTGAGGTCGAGCTCGAGCTCGACGGGGCCGTCCCCGGTGACCGGGACCGACCGCTCGTGCACGGCGGTGCCGTCGGCCTTGGAGCGGTGGACGTCCACCCGCCCGGTGCCGCGCAGCTCCAGCCGCAGCAGCACGCTGGGCAGCGTGGTCCAGCGCCGCCAGTAGCCCGCCGGGAACGCGTTGAAGTACGTCGCGAACGAGATCTCCGAGCCCGCGCCGAGCGAGCCGCCGGAGCGGTCGGCCACCTGCAGCCGGTGCGCGGCCTCCTCGACGTAGAGCGTGCGCACCTTCGCCGGGTCCTCGGGGCGCGGCAGCAGGACCCGCTGCAGGAGGGTCTCGGCCGGGCCTGCGGCGTCGGCCTGGCCGGCTACGCCCGGTCGCGCGGTGGTGGTCGTCATCAGGTGTTCAGTCCTCCAGCCGGCCGTCGAGCGACCCGCCCTGGTCGAAGAAGGGCCGGATGCGGTTGTCGAACATGGTGAGGGCCGACCCGATCGCCATGTGCATGTCGAGGTACTTGTACGTGCCCAGCCGGCCGCCGAAGAGAACCCGCTTCTCCGCGGCCTCCTTGGCGGCCAGCTCCCGGTAGCGCTCCAGCTTGGCGCGGTCCTCGGGGGTGTTGATCGGGTAGTACGGCTCGTCGCCGCTCGTGGCGGACCGCGAGTACTCCCGCACCACGACGGTCTTGTCCGTGGGGTAGTCCCGCTCCGGGTGGAAGTGCCGGAACTCGTGGATCCGGGTGTAGGGCACGTCCTCGTCGGCGTAGTTCATCACCGACGTGCCCTGGAAGTCACCGATCGGCAGGACCTCGGTCTCGAAGTCCAGGGTGCGCCAGCCCAGCTCGCCGGCCTCGTAGTCGAAGTACCTGTCGATCGGGCCGGTGAAGACGGTCGGCACGTCCTGGGGCAACTGGTCGCGCACGTCGAACCAGTCGGTGGAGAGCCGGACCTCGATGTTCGGGTGGTCGGCCATCCGGGTCAGCCAGGCGGTGTACCCGTCCTTGGGCAGACCCTCGTAGGTGTCGTTGAAGTAGCGGTTGTCGAAGGTGTAGCGGACGGGGAGCCGGGCGATGATCGCCGCCGGCAGCTCGGTGGGATCGGTCTGCCACTGCTTCTTCGTGTAGCCGCGGATGAACGCCTCGTAGAGCGGGCGCCCGATGAGGGAGATCGCCTTCTCCTCGAGGTTGGCGGCCTCGGCGGTGTCGATCTCCCCGGCCTGCTCGGCGACCAGCGCCCGGGCCTCAGCGGGCGAGAAGCTCCTGCCGAAGTACTGGCCGATGGTGGCCAGGTTCATCGGCAGCGAGTACGTCTGGCCCTGGTAGATGCTGAAGACGCGGTGCTGGTAGTTCGTGAACTCGGTGAACTGGTTCACGTAGTTCCACACCCGCTCGTTCGAGGTGTGGAAGAGGTGGGCGCCGTAGACGTGCACCTCGATGCCGGTCTCCGGTTCGGGCGCGGAGTAGGCGTTGCCCCCGATGTGGTCCCGCCGGTCGATGACCAGCACCCTCTTGTCCAGCTGGGTGGCGACGCGCTCGGCCACGGTCAGGCCGAAGAACCCGGAGCCGACGACGACGAGTTCAGGTCCGGTGGAGGTCACGGGTCGTGACGATACCGGCCGGACGGGATTCGGCCGGGCGCGCCGGGGGGTGCCTCACCCCTTCCGGAGGGCCGCCACGAGCCAGTCGCCGACGCGCGTGGTCTCGAACTCGGGCCCCTGGAACAGCTCCACGGGGAAGCTGACCGACCAGGCGCTCCCGCGGTCGCCGCCCGCGTCGCGGTCGGTCGAGTCGAAGGTCACCTCCCCGTCCTCCACCTCGAGGGCGAAGACCGACGGCGCCTGCTCGTCGGCGCGCAGCCGCTCGACGACGTCGTCGGCCGGCAGCCCCTCGAGCGACTCGAGGAAGGACCGGCGCTCCGCGTACTCGCCCAGCGGGTTGGCGTAGAGCCCCCACCACTGCTGGTAGGCGTCGAAGGGCTGGGTCGCCAGCAGCGAGATGCGGTCGGTGAGGACGACGCCGGTCTCCTCCTGCCCCGCCGCGCGCGCCGAGTCGCGGATCGCGTCGGCCAGCCGGGCCACGGGCACCTCGTCGCCCTCCTCGTCATCGGCCACCTCGCGCCCCTCGGTGGAGGCCAGTGCGGGGAGGCTGCCGTCGGGATACGGGTGGTTGTGGGCCAGCCGGCTCAGATCGACCTCACGGTTCATCCACTCGCGGGCGTGCGCCGAGAGGTTGAGGAACAGCAGCACGGTGAGCGCGGCGAAGGCCAGCCGGCGCAGCGGCACCCTCGGCCAGGCGCCGACGGCGCGGGTGCGCAGGTCCGGGCCGACCGCCGCGAGGGTCAGCGTCGCCGCGGCGAGGAGGCAGAGCCCGAGCACCAGCAGGACCCGGTGGAACAGGACGCCGCCCGAGGCCTGACCGGCCACCAGCTGCACGACGCCCAGCAGCAGCACGGCGACGCCGAGGGCCTGGAGGCCGCGGACCCGCGGGTGCCGCTCCCCGTCGAGCACCAGCAGCCCGACGGCCCCCAGCAGCGCCGCCCACATCCACGGGGAGGCGCTGATGGTCACCAGGTTGACGTAGGAGTCGTCCTCGACCCAGGTGGTCGCAGCCGCGGGCGGGAGGCCGGCCGCCACGTACTCGACCAGGAACCGGCCCAGCCACGGGGACACCAGCACGATGGAGGCGAGCCCGGCGACCGCGACCTCCGGCAGCCGGGCGGAGTCGCGCCGCCGCCACGCGGCGAGGACGAGCACGCCGACGACGGCGACGAGCGCGTACAGGAGGTACAGCCACGCGGCCGCCGCCAGTGCCACTCCCAGCGCCAGGCCGCGGCGCCAGGAGAACGGCCCCCGGGCGCTCGCGAACCAGGCCAGCAGCGCGGGCAGCGGCAGGGCGACGAGCCACGCGTAGGGCTCGTACGCCCCGGAGAACATCAGCGTCTGCGCCCCCAGCCACCCCGACCCGGCGGCCGGGAGCCCGACGACGGTCACCGCGACGAGCAGGGCCGCCAGCCGGGTGCCGCAGGTGAGCCGCCACAGCGCGAAGGCGACGACGACCGCCACGTACAGCGTGCCGATCGACGCCCACTTGTAGAGCCGCCACGCCTCGACGTCGGCGAGCTGAGCGACCAGGCCCTGGACCCAGAACCAGCCGGGGGAGTAGAACGCCGGGACGTCCCGGTAGGTGTAGTCCTGCAGCGCCAGGGAGTCGGCGAACCGGGTGACGTACTCCATGCGGAACGACTGGTCCCCGCGCGGGCCGGAGAAGAACCAGTCGGTCCCGTTGAGCGCGACGAGGCTCAGCGCGGGCAGCAGCGCGGCCACGACCGCCCCCGCCCAGTGGTGGGCGACCGGCATGCGGCGGGTCAGCAACCAGGCGAGCAGCGGGGCGGCCACCAGGACGAGCGCCGATGCCTGGTACTGGCTGCGCAGTTCGGCTGCCGGGGGCAGCACCAGGTAGCCCACCAGGACGGCGAGGGGGACGAGGACCCACGGGAGGAGCACCTGCAGTCGCCCTGCCCGGCCGGCGGGGCGCGACGGGGAGGCGGCCGGCGCCGTGGGGGTCGTCCTCGGGGACACCTGCGTGTTCATCTCCGCCCTCGGTGGTCGTCGTGCGGGAGTCGGTCCGGGAGGCCCGCGGCTACGGTCCACTGCATACACGACCGCCCACCCTCCGGAGGGGGAGCGCGGACGGTCGCGCCTGTCCGGTTCCCCCGACCGTTACGTTCTTGGCATGCGATCCGTCCCTGCCGACCCTCCGCTGCGGGTCGTGGCGGTCACCTACTCGCCCGGCGCAGTCCTGCGTGGCTTCGTCGAGTCGATCGCGGCCGCCACGAGCCGCCCGGTGGAGATCGTCCTGGCGGACAACGGTTCGACCGACGGTGAACCGGAGCGTGCGGCTGCCGAGCACGAGAACGTCCGGATGCTCAGGACCGGGGGCAACATCGGTTACGGCGCCGCGGCGAACGCCGGTCTGGCGGGGCTGACCAGCGGCTACGCGATCGTCGCCAACCCCGACCTGCACTTCGAGCCCGGCTCGATCGACGCGCTGCTCGAGGCGGCGGAGCGCTGGCCCCGGGCGGCGACCATCGGCCCGGCCATCAAGACGCCGGACGGCGACCTCTACCCCTCGGCCCGGGACCTGCCGCGGCTGTCCACCGGTGCCGGGCACGCGCTGCTCGGCTGGGCGTGGCCGGCCAACCCGTGGACGGCGCGCTACCGCCGCGAGCGGGAGGCGCCGCGCGAGCGGCCGGCCGGCTGGCTGTCGGGCTCCTGCCTGCTCATCAACCTCGAGGCGTTCTGGTCGGTGGGCGGCTTCGACCCGGGCTACTTCATGTACTTCGAGGACGTCGACCTCGCCGAACGGCTGGGCCGGCGCGGCTGGCTGCACGTCTACGTCCCCTCCGCCGTCGTCGTCCACGAGGGCGGGCACGCGACCCAGCGCGACCCTTACCGCATGCGGCGGGTCCACCACGCCAGCGCACTGCGCTACATGTCCGGGCAGTACCCCGGCCGGTCGCACCTGCCGCTGCGCGGCGCGCTCCGGGCCGGGCTGGGTGCCCGGATGCTGCTCTCCTACGTCAGCGGCCGGGTGGCCGCCGGTGCCCGCTTCCAGCGCCGCGCCGCGGACCTCGACGTCCTCGGCGCGGGCGAGCGACGCCCGGCGACCGCGCCCGCCGACGGTCGCGAGGAGGACTGACGTGCGGCACGCGGTGATCATGGCCGGCGGTTCCGGCACCCGGCTGTGGCCGCTGTCCCGCGCCCAGCGCCCCAAGCAGCTGCTGGACGTCGTGGCCGACGAGGACGGCGGCGCGCACAGCCTGCTGGCCGAGGCCTTCGCCCGGCTCGAGGCGGTGCTGCCGGCCGACCGGATCTGGGTGTGCACCGCGGCCCGCTACGCCGAGATGGTCCGCGCGGCACTGCCCCGGCTGCGCCCCGACCGGCTGGTGCTCGAACCGACGGCCCGGGACACCGCCAACGCCGTCGGGCTGACCGCCGCGCTGGTCGCCGACGTCGACCCGGACGCGGAGCTCGCCGTCGTCAGCGCCGACCACGTCATCCGGCCGGTCGAGCGGTTCGTGACGGCGCTGACGACCGCCTACGACCTCCTCGGTGTGCGGCCGACCGCGCTGGTGACCCTCGGGGTCACGCCGACCTCGCCCGCGACCGGGTTCGGCTACGTGCAGAAGGGGGCGCCGACGGAGGTGCCCGGCGCCGCCGAGGCGGCCTCCTTCCGGGAGAAGCCCGATCGCGCGACCGCCGAGGCGTACCTGGCCTCGGGGGAGTACGTCTGGAACTCCGGCATGTTCGTCTGGCGGGCGCAGACCGTGCTGGACGCCCTCGCCGACCACCTCCCGGAGTCGGCGGAGGGCCTGGCGCGCATCGTGGCCGCGCCGGCCGGACCGGAGCGGGACGCGGTCCTGGCGGAGGTCTTCCCGACGCTGCCCAAGATCAGCGTCGACTACGCCGTCCTGGAGCCGGCGGCCGCCGAGCCGAGGCGGGTCGCCGTCGTCGACCTCGACGTCGAGTGGCTCGACATCGGATCGTGGCCGGCGCTGGCGAACACCCTGGAGACCGACGACGACGGCAACGCCGGGCGGGGCCTGCGGGTGCTGCTGGACAGCTCCGGCAACGTCGTCCTCTCCGACGACCCGGACCACCTGGTGACGCTGCTCGGTGTCCGCGACTGCGTCGTGGTGCACACGGCGGACGTGACCATGGTCTGCCCGGTGGGCGACGCCGAACGGGTCAAGCAGCTGCTCGCGGAGGTCGAGTCCCGGCACGGCGACCGGTTCAGCTGAACCGGACCCCGCTCGTCCCGGGTACCGTCGTGCCCCGCTGACCCACCCCGAGGCGAGCACGCCACCTCGTACCCCGGAGCGCGCCCTGAGCACCACCACGCCGGCCCGTACGCCGGTGACCGCCCCTGCCTTCGAGTCGGCCTTCCGGCCGGACTGGCCGCTCGACGTCCGGCGCACGCTGGGGGTGCATCTGCGCGGGGCGGGTGACCCCACCCTGCGGTTCGAGGCCGACGGGACGTGGCGGGGGACCACCACGCCGGAGGGCGCGGCCACCGTCCGGATCACCGTGGGAGCCGGCGAGGTGCGCATCGCCGCCTGGGGGCCGGGTGCGGAGTGGGCCGGCCGGCGGGTACCCGCGTGGCTCGGTGCGGAGGACGACGCGGCCGCGCTGGACTGCGGCGGGCACCCCCTGCTCTCCCGGCTGCAGCGCACGACGCCGTGGCTGCGGCTGGGGCGCACCGAGCGGACGTGGGACGCCCTGGTGCCCGCCGTCCTGGAGCAGAAGGTCACCACGATCGAGGCGCACCGCGTGTGGCGGGCGCTGCTGCGGCTGGCGGGGGAGCCGGCGCCCGGGCCCGCGCCGGAGGGCATGCGGGTGCCGCCGTCGCCCCGCCGGCTGCTCGACGTGACCGATTGGGAGTGGCACCGCTGCGGCCTGGACGGCGCCCGCCGCCGGGCGCTGCGGGCCGTCACGACGGTCGCCGCCCGCATGGAGCCGCCCGAGGCGGTCGATCCGGCGGACCTGCGGCGCCGGCTGACGACGGTCCCCGGCATCGGCCGGTGGACCGCGGCCGAGGTCGTGCAGCGGGTCTTCGGCTGTCCGGACACCGTCAGCTACGGGGACTTCCACCTGAAGAACCAGGTCGGTTTCGCGCTGACCGGCGCCGTCCGCACCGACGACGACACGATGATGGCGCTGCTCGCGCCGTGGACGGGGCAGCGGCACCGGGTGGTGCGGCTACTGCTGGTCAACGGGATGGCGCGGGCGCCGCGGTTCGGGCCCCGCAACGCCCCGACCGACCACCGCCGGATCTAGCCGGCCCGGCCGCCGTCAGTGCGGCTGGGCGAGCAGGCCGAGCAGGTAGTCGCCGTAGCCGCTCTTGCCCAGCGGCCCGGCCGCGCGCAGCAGGCCCTCGTCGTCCAGCCAGCCGTTGCGCCAGGCGACCTCCTCGATGCATCCGATCTTGAGGCCCTGTCGTTCCTCGACCACCGAGACGAACTCCGTGGCCTGGCGCAGGGAGGCGAACGTGCCGGTGTCCAGCCAGGCGGTGCCGCGGTCCAGCACGGTGACGGTGAGCCGGTCCTCGCGCAGGTAGTGCTCGTTCACCGCGGTGATCTCCAGCTCGCCGCGGGCGCTGGGCGTGATGCCCCGCGCCACCTCGACGACGTCGCCCGCGTAGAAGTACAGCCCGGGGACGGCGTAGGAGCTCTTGGGGGCGGCCGGCTTCTCCTCGATGGAGAGCACCCGGCCGTCGGGGTCGAACTCCACGACGCCGTACTCCTGCGGGTTGGCGACGTGGTAGGCGAACACGTGGCCACCGGCCGGCTCCGGCAGCCGTGCCAGGGCGGTGCCCAGGCCGGCGCCGTAGAAGATGTTGTCGCCCAGCACGAGCGCGGCCGCCTCGCCGTCGAGGAACTCCGCGCCGATCAGGAAGGCCTGCGCCAGGCCCTCGGGCCGCGGCTGGACCGCGTACTCGATGCGCATGCCCAGCCGGCTGCCGTCCCCCAGCAGCGCGCGGAACGCGCCGGAGTCACCGGCGGTGGTGATGATCAGCACCTCGCGGACGCCGGCCATCATCAGCGTCGAGAGCGGGTAGTAGATCATCGGCTTGTCGTAGACCGGCATGAGCTGTTTGCTCACTGCCTGGGTGATGGGGAAGAGCCGACTCCCCGTGCCCCCGGCCAGGATGATCCCGCGCATGAGCAGGCACGTTACCGACCGGAGCCGCCCCCGGTGGGCCGGACGCCCAGCCACAGCCTCCCGATGAGTGAGGTGCCACCCGCCGTGGCGGCCGGCTCCCAGCGGGTGGCCCAGCCCTCCGCGTGCAGCTGCACGATCGCCGCACCCAGCAGCGCCCCGAGGTTGACCGCGGTCGTGGTGGTCACGGCGTCGCTCAGGTGGACGTCGACGACGCCGTCGCCCTCCCCGCCGTAGCGCAGCACCACGGGGAACTCCGGCAGCGCGGCGCTGGCGGTGCGGAGGGCGGCCGTCACCGCGTCGAGCTCACCGGCGCGCGGCACCAGGTCGGGGGCGGGGGAGCGGGTGCCGACCACGTCCCGGGAGCCGTAGGGGAACAGGTCGTCGCCGGGCAGTCGCACCAGCGGCCGGGTGCCCTCGTCGGGGTCGGGCGGAACCGCCGGGAGACCGCGGACCACCGCGACCGGCACGCCGTCGAGCTTGCCCTTGACCAGGTCGGCGGCGGACGCGAGCTCGTCCACCAGGGCGATCCGGGTCGTCTCCAGCCGGTTGCCGTGGGCGTCGACGGCACCCCGGTGGTCCACGAGCGCCGCGATCCCGGCCGAGCCGACGGCGACGTCGGTCAGCCCCTCGCGCCAGGTGCGGCCGAAGGTGTCGCTCACCACCACGGCGACGTCGACGCCGAGCAGGTCCGCGAGCCGGGCCCGCAGGGCGCGTGCCGAGGCGTCGGAGTCCTCCGGGAGCAGGACCAGCGAGCCCTGGTCGACGTTGGACGCGTCGATGCCCGCCGCGGCCACCACCCAGCCGTGCGGGGTCTGCACGATCTTCAGCGGTCCGCGCCGGGCCACGACCCGCACGGTCTGGCCGTCGATGGCGGACTGCCGCGCGGCCTCGCGGTCGGCACCGGGCTCGACCCGGACCAGCGCCCCCTCGACCTTGGAGACCACCTTCGAGGTCACGACCACGACGTCGCCGGCGGCCAGCCACGGGGCGCGCCCGGCGATCGCGGCGGCGAGGTCGTCGCCCGGCGCGAACTCCGGCAGCCCCGCGACGGGCAGGATCGAGACCCCCCGCGGAACGTCAGGCATCCGGCCGCCCGGCAGGGTCCCGCCGCGAGCTTGCGAGCGGTGGGGGGCCGGGGGGTCCTTCTACGGCTGCGTCCAGGGCGGCGCGGGCCAGCGCCGTCGTCGCCTCGGGGGAGGACATGAGCAGCGGGACCTGCCGGACGTCCACGGCGGGGACGTCGGCCCCGTCGCCGGGGTGCACCAGCCACGCATCGAGCAGCCCGCCGTCCGAGCGGGCGCCGTAGTGCCGGCCCACCCCCTCGGCGCTGACCTCGATGCCGAGCACGGGCAGGCAACGGTCGGCCATCCCGCGCACGACCGCGCCGCCGACGACGGGTGAGACGCCGGCGATGCGCCCCGGCGTGGCCAGGAGCGCCTCACGCATGCCGGGGACGCCCAGGATCGTCCCGATGGAGACCACCGGGTTCGACGGCGCGAGCAGGACGGCGTCGGCGCCGGCGAACGCCTCGGCCACTCCCGGGCCGGGGCGCGCCGCGTCCACACCGACCTGCACGAAGGCCGACGCCGCCAACTCCGCCCGGTGCCGCACCCACCACTCCTGGAAGTGGATGGCTCGCGGACGGTCGTTCTGCGGGTCGGTCACGACGACGTGGGTCTCGACCCGCTGGTCGCTCATCGGCAGCACCGTGACGCCGGGCTGCCAGCGGTCGGCCAGCGCCGCGGTGACGGCCGACAGGGGGTAGCCGGCGTCGAGCATGCGGGTGCGGATGAGGTGCGTGGCCAGGTCGCGGTCACCGAGGCCGAACCAGTCGGGGTCCGCGCCGTAGGAGGCCAGCTCCTCCTTGACCGTCCAGCTCTCGCCCGTCCGGCCCCACCCGCGGTCCTCGTCGATGCCCCCGCCGAGGGTGTAGACGACGGTGTCGAGGTCCGGGCAGATGCGCAGCCCGTGCAGGGTCACGTCGTCGCCGGTGTTCACCACCGCGGTGATCTCCGCCTCGGGCGCGGCCGCCCGCACCCCCCTCAGGAATCGAGCCCCTCCGGTCCCACCAGCCAGCACCACGATCTGCACGAAACACATCGTGCCCGATAGGCAGTTGTGCACTGTTCCACGGGCGTGTCGGGGTAGCAGACGAGATGTGACGAAGGGCCCGTGACGGATGGGGCTGGTGTGGCGTGTCGCTTACACCGGGCAAAGTTGACGGGCGAGCAACGACACGCGTGTAATTCCGTCGACGTCATCGAGTGCTGAGCGGGTCGGGAACGTCTCGACAGCCGCGCACCGGGACGAGAGCGAGAGGGGAGCATCGTCATGGCCGAGGTCTCGTGGTTGAGCGATTACGTCAACGGGAGCGACCGGACGACCGACCGGTTCGGCGCGGGCGCCGGACAGGGCCTGGCTGCCCCCTCCGGTACCGGGATCAGCGGGCTGCTGGGCATCGGCCTGGAGTCCGAGGCGCAGTCCTGGCAGGAGCGCGCGCTGTGCGCCGAGACGGACCCGGAGGCGTTCTTCCCCGAGAAGGGCGGCTCCACCCGTGAGGCGAAGAAGATCTGCACCGGCTGCGAGGTCAAGGCCGAGTGCCTCGAGTACGCGCTCTCCAACGACGAGCGCTTCGGCATCTGGGGCGGTCTCTCCGAGCGCGAGCGCCGTCGACTGCGCCGCCGCGCCGTCTGACGAAGGACCCCCTCCTCCCCAGCCCTCGCACGCTCGGCCCGGGCCCCGGGAGGGGGCCGTTCCAGCACGTCACCTGCAGCCGTCGACGATCCCCGTCGGCGGCTGCGGTGTCGTCCGGGGCAGGCGCACCCGGGTCGCCGTCGGTCGTGAGCCGGTGACCGCCCGGCGCTCGTAGCCGCGGCTCAGGCGTCCGGGCGCAGGACGCTCGGCGTCCCGTCGGTCCGCGTGGTGGTGCGCTGGTCCTCCCAGCGCAGCTCGCCCTCGGCGGTCCGCCATCCGGCCCGCTCCTCGCCGGTGGCCTCGACGGTGGCCGACAGGTCGTAGCTCCGCCCGGTCCACTCCACCGGGGCTCCCGGGGAGCGGAGGTAGGTCGGGAACCGGCCGGACACGGAGAGCTGGTCACCGTCGCGGACGACGCGCAGGTCGGGGCCGGCCAGCTCGGCGTACTCGGTGCGCCCGGTCCGGCAGCCCGGAGCGCCGGCCTCGGGCGGAGCGGACGTGGCCAGGCAGTTGACGGTGGGCAGCCGCAGGCGCGCGACGGCGCCCCCCGCGTCGTCGGCGGAGAGCTCCAGCTCCGGGTAGGCGGCGGTGATGCCGACGGCGTGTTCCTCGAGGACGACGCCGCCGAAGGCCAGCCGGGCGGCGATCTCGTCCCGGCCACCGGAGGGCGAGGCGGGCGTGGCAGCGGAGCTGCCGCCCGTCGTGGCGTCGGGTGACGGCTGCGGCGATCGGGCGGACGCCGCGAGGGCGGCCGCGACGCCGACCAGCAGCAGGGCGACGACCGCGAGGCCGGCGAGCACCGTGCCGGGTCGGGAGCCCGGCGGCGGGGGTGGGTCGGTCCGGGTTCCGGCGGGGACCACGGGCAGCGGACCGAGCGGGGCCCAGGTGTCGTCGCGGTCGTCGTCGGCCGGGACGTCCCGGGTGCCCGGCGGGGAGGCCAGGAAGTCGGCGAGGTCGTCCCGGGGCGGAACGGCCGGCCGGGGCGGCGCCGTCGGGGTGGACGGCGAGCGGAGCCGGAGCACGGCCGCGCCGGTCGCGAGGACGAGCAGGATCCCCAGCACCGCGCCGAGCGCGATCCAGGGCCCGGCGGCCGCGGCGGGAACGTCCATCGCGCCCAGCATCGCAGGACGGCCGGGGGGAGCCGCTCAGCCGGTGGGGTCGATCTCCTCGGGGTCGCGGCCCAGCAGCACGGCCACCTGGTCGACCACCACGTCGCGCACCAGGTCGGCGAGGTCGTCCCGGTCACCGGCCCGCAGCTCCAGTGGCCGCCGGTAGACGATGATCCGCGGCGGCACCTCGCGGTCGTCCTCGCGGTGGGCGGGCAGGACGCGGGCGAGCGGCACGCTGGCGTCGTCCAGCACGTCGGCGTCGAGCACCACGTCGTCGGGGCTGGTGTGGTCCACCCACGGCACGTCCTCGACGGCGAACTCCACACCGGCGAGCTCGCGCTCCCACCGGCGCTCGAGCTCCTCGACCGCATCCAGCACCAGGTCGTCGAACTGCTCGGCGCGGCTGCGCGCCAGGGGCACCTCGGCCGGCACCAGGCGGCCGCGCAGGCCCCGGCCGTGGCGGTCGCGGCGGGAGCGGGCGGGACGGCGCGAGAGGGGAGGGCGGCGGGCGGGGTCGGTCATGACGGCGGGAAGCCTACGGCGCCGAGCGGGCGCCGGTGCGGCGACGCGGTCACCGCGGCATCCGCCGCCAGACGGCGCGGGGGAGCAGCCGCAGGAGGAAGAAGACCGGCCGCAGCACGGCCGGGACCCACACCTCGCCCCGGCGTCCCCGCAGCCCCGCGACGACGGCATCGGCCACCTGGTCCGGCGTGCTGGAGAACGGGGCCGGTGACATGCCCTCGGTCATCCGGCCGATGACGAAGCCGGGGCGGACGAGCAGCAGCCGCACCCCGGAGCCGGCCAGCGCGTCGGCCAGCCCGCTGGCGAACCCGTCGAGCCCTGCCTTGGCCGAGCCGTAGACGTAGTTGGCCCGCCGCACCCGCACCCCGGCCACCGAGGAGAAGACGACGACCGTGCCGCGACCGGCCGCCCGCAGCCGGTCGGCCAGCAGGGTGAGCACGTGCACCTGGGCGGTGTAGTCGGTGTGGACGACGGCGACCGCGGCGGCCGGGTCGCGCTCGGCGAGGGCCTGGTCGCCCAGCACGCCGAAGGCCACGACCACCGTCGCCGGGACGCCGAAGCGCTCCTCGACCTCGGCGAGGACGGCCGCGTGACCTGCGAGGTCGTCGGCGTCGAAGGCGACCCGGCCGACGGTCGTGGCGCCCGCGCGGCGCAGCTGGGACTCCTGCGCGTCCAGGTCGGCGGCCCGCCGTGCGGCCAGCACGAACGTGTCGCAGCCGAGTACGGCGAGCCGGACGGCGACGGCCACGCCGATCTCGCTGCGCCCGCCCAGGACGAGGACCGGACCTGTGTCGATGCCCACGGGGTCATCGTGCAGGATGGGACCACCGCGTCCGACATCCCGGTGTGCCTGCTGCGGCGGGCCCGCAGGCGGGTTTACTGTGCCTTGCGTGAGGAACCGGTGGTGAGGCAGTCACGTCGCTGCTCGCGCAGCGGCTGCGCGCAACCGGCAGCGGCGACTCTGACCTATGTGTACGCGGAGTCGATGGCCGTTGTCGGGCCGTTGGCGACCTTCTCGGAGCCGCACAGCTACGACCTCTGCGAGTTCCACGCCGAGCGGCTGACCGTGCCCCGCGGCTGGGAGGTCGTCCGGCACGAGATCGATCTCGAGGACGTCGGGCCGACCGGTGACGACCTGCTCGCGCTGGCCGACGCCGTCCGCGAGGCCGCCCGGCCCGAGCCGGCGCGCGACCCGGCCGACGACGGCCGCGGCACCCGGCGCGGTCACCTGCGCGTCCTGCCCGACCTCCCCTGAGCAGCGCCGTCCGCGGCGGTGCGGGTGGCGCCGGACCCGGACGGGTGGCCGTCCGAGCGGACCACCGGGCGCGCCGATAGGGTCGCGGACGTGGACGACCTCTCATCGATCATCAAGGCCTACGACGTCCGGGGCGTGGTCCCCGACCAGTGGGACGAGGTCGTGGCGCGGTCCATCGGCGCCGCCTTCGCCGAGTTCGTCCACGCCGACAGCGGCGCCACGTCGGTGGTCACCGCGCACGACATGCGGGACTCCTCGGTGCCCCTCTCGCGGGCCTTCGCCGAGGGTGTGATCAGCCGAGGGCTCGACGTCGTCGAGGCCGGGCTCGGCTCGACCGACATGCTGTACTTCGCCTCCGGGTCGCTGGGCATCCCGGGCGCCATGTTCACGGCCAGCCACAACCCGGCCAGGTACAACGGCATCAAGATGTGCCGCGCGGGCGCGGCGCCGATCGGGCAGGACTCCGGGCTGGCCGACATCCGCGCGTCCGCCGAGCGGGACGGCTACGACCGCGAGCCCGACCGGGTGGGCGCGGTGTCCCAGCGCGACGTGCTCGCCGAGTACGCCGCCCATCTGCGCGGGCTGGTCGACCTGTCGGGCATGCGGCCGCTCAAGGTCGTGGTGGACGCCGGCAACGGCATGGGCGGGCACACCGTGCCGGTGGTCCTGGCCGGCCTCCCCCTGGACGTCGTGCCGATGTACTTCGAGCTGGACGGCTCCTTCCCCAACCACGAGGCCAACCCGCTGGACCCGGCGAACCTCGTCGACCTGCAGGCCGCCGTCCGCGAGCACGGCGCCGACATCGGGCTGGCCTTCGACGGCGACGCCGACCGGGTCTTCGTCATCGACGAGCGCGGCGAGCCGGTGAGCCCCTCGGCGGTCACCGCGCTGGTCGCGGTCCGCGAGCTGGCCAAGGGCCGCGGGACGACGATCATCCACAACCTGATCACCTCGAAGGCCGTGCCCGAGATCGTGCGCGAGCACGGGGGCGAGCCGGTGCGCACGCGGGTCGGCCACTCGTTCATCAAGGCCGAGATGGCCCGCACCGACGCCGTCTTCGGCGGCGAGCACTCGGCGCACTACTACTTCCGCGACTTCTGGCGGGCCGACACCGGGATGCTGGCGGCCATGCACGTGCTCGCCGCGCTCGGCGAGCAGTCCGGCACGTTGTCCGAGCTGACCGCGGCCTACTCGCGCTACGCGGCCTCCGGGGAGATCAACTCCACGGTGGACGACGCGCCGGCGCGGATGGCCGACGTGCGTGCGGCGTTCGCCGACAGGGAGGGCGCGCGGATCGACGAGCTGGACGGGCTCACCGTCGAGCTGTCCGACGGCGCATGGTTCAACCTGCGGGCGAGCAACACCGAGCCGCTGCTGCGGCTGAACGTGGAAGCGCCGGACGAGGCGCGGATGACCGAAGTTCGGGATCAGGTACTGGAGATGGTGCGAGCATGACGAGCGACACGACGACCGGTGGACCGCTGGGGCTGGACCCCGAGCTGCTGTCCATCCTGGCCTGCCCCGACACCCACCACAGCCCGCTGACCGTCGACGAGGCGGCCGGCGAGCTGCTGTGCACCACCTGCGACCGGGTCTTCCCCGTGCGCGACGGCATCCCCGTGCTGCTCCTGGACGAGGCGCGTCGCCGGGGTGGCGGGGCGGGCCAGGGTGGCGGGGCGGGCCAGGGCGGCGGGGCGGGCCAGGGTGGCGGGGCGGGCCGAGAACACGGCGCATGATCCCGCCCGAGCTCGCCGAGGAGGTCCTCGACGACCTCGACGTCATGCGGGCCCGTGATCCGCGGAGCCTGCTCCCGGCGGTCGCGGGTGCCGGCGCGCAGGTGCGGGAGACCGCGCGCCTGACCCGGGAGACCGGGCTGGCGCGGATCACCGACGGGGGGCGGCCCCGGGGGCTGGTCATCGTCGCCCGCCGCGAGGGCGCCGTCGCCGCCTCGGTGCTGCGGGCGCTCCTCGGGCCGGCCAGCCCGGTGACCGTCGACGTCCTGCCGGGGCCGGCGCTGCCGGCGTGGACCGGGCCGAGTGACGTCGTCGTGGTCGCGACCCGCACCGGAGCCGGCGCGTACGCCGTCGGCCCGGCGTACGAGGCCGCCCGCCGCGGCATCTCGCTGCTGGGGATCGGGGGGGAGGACGCGCCGCTGCGCGCGGCCTGCTCGGTCGCCCGTGCGCCGTACGTGGCCCTGCCGGGCTCCCGGGTGCAGCACACGACCCTGTGGTCGCTGCTGACGCCGATGCTCCTGCTCGCCTCCGACCTCGGTCTGCTGCCCGGCGACGTGGCCAATCCGGAGGCGATCGCGGCAGCGCTCGACGCGACGGCGCAGGAGTGCGGTCCGGCACGGGAGACGGTCGTCAACCCGGCGAAGACCCTCGCGCTGGAGCTGCTCGACTCGCTGCCCGTCATCGCCGCGGAGGGGCCGCTCGCCGGAGCGGCGGGGACCCGCATCGCCGACCAGCTGGCCACGCTCGCCGGCCTGCCCGCGACCGACTTCCGGCTGCCCGACCAGCGGGTCGCGGCCTGCGCCGTCCTCGGTGGCCCGCTGGCGCCGCACGACGCCGACGACTTCTTCCGCGACCGGGCCGACGACGCCGGCCGGCGGCTCCGGCTGCTGACCATCCGGGACGCCCTCGCCGGTGGGCACGACGGCGCGGGGGAGCGGGAGCCCCGGTCGGCCGGCGAGGCGATGGAGGAGGTGCTGCGCACCGCCGCGCGGCACAACGTCCCGGTCAGCGGCCTCGCCGAGCAGGGGGAGGCCGCGTCCTCGGGCCGGTTGCCGCGCCTGGCCCGGCAGCTCGCCGTCGCCGATTTCACCGCCGTCTACCTGGGTCTGGCACTGGACACCGAGCGGGGTGGCCGCCCGTGAGCGGGTCCGGCGCGTCAGCGTCGGCATCATGGGTAGAGCACGCGTGCTGACCGACGGAAAGGACTTCCCGTGGCGGGTGGACTCGTAGCCCTGCTGGACGACGTCGCGGTGCTGGCGCGAGCCGCCGCCGCGTCGATCGACGACATCGGGGCCGCCGCCGGACGGGCGAGCATCAAGGCCGCCGGCGTCGTCGTCGACGACACCGCGGTGACCCCGCAGTACGTGCACGGGCTCAACGCCGACCGCGAGCTGCCGATCATCCGGAAGATCGCGCTGGGGTCGCTGCGCAACAAGCTGCTGATCATCCTGCCGGCGATCCTGCTGCTCAGCGAGTTCCTGCCGTTCCTGCTGACACCGATCCTCATGATCGGCGGCGCCTACCTCTGCTACGAGGGCGCGGAGAAGATCTGGCATCGGTTCAGCGGCCACGCCGAGGAGCACGCGACGGTCGAGGACGCGCTGCCGGACGAGAAGACGATCGTCTCCGGGGCCGTCCGCACCGACTTCATCCTGTCGGCCGAGATCATGGTCATCTCGCTCAACGAGGTGGCCAGCGAGGGCTTCGTGTCCCGGGCGGCCATCCTGATCGTCGTCGCCCTCGGCATCACCGTGCTCGTCTACGGCGTCGTCGGCCTGATCGTGAAGATGGACGACGTCGGGCTGAGCCTGGCGCAGCGGTCGGGCAAGCGGGTGGCCGCCGTCGGCCGGGCGCTGGTCAGGGGCATGCCCAAGCTGCTGAGCGCGCTGACCGTGATCGGCACCGTCGCGATGCTGTGGGTCGGCGGCCACATCATCCTGCTCGGCACCGACGAGCTGGGCTTCCACCCGCTCTACGAGTTCGTGCACCACGTCGAGGAGGCCGCGCACGACGCCACCGGCGCGCTGGGCGGGGTCGTGGGCTGGATCGTCAACACGATCGGCAGCGCGATCCTCGGCCTCGTCGTCGGCGCGCTGGTCGTCGTCGTGATGACCCTCACGGTGCATCGGCGTACAGCGCACGCCGGGAGCGACACCGCGTCGCACTGAGCGGGGGACAGTAGGAGCCATGCATTCGGGGACGACCGACCGCACGCTGCTCTCACCGGCCCGTCGGCGCGCGGACCGCGCCAGGCTGCCCGACGAGGTCGTCGACGTGCTGGTGATCGGCGGCGGGGTCACCGGAGCCGGCGCCGCGCTGGATGCGGCCAGCCGTGGCCTCACGGTGGCGCTGCTGGAGGCGCGCGACTTCGCGGCGGGCACCTCCAGCCGCTCGAGCAAGCTCATCCACGGCGGGTTGCGCTACCTCGAGCAGCTCGCCTTCCCCCTGGTGCACGAGGCGCTGCACGAGCGCGCCCGGCTGGTGCAGACGATCGCGCCGCACCTGGTGCAGCCGCTGCCCTTCCTGCTGCCGCTGACCTCGCCGGTGTGGCAGCGCGCCTACTTCGGCGCCGGTGTCGCGCTCTACGACGTGCTGGGGGCGGCCTTCACCCGCGACCGGCCGATACCCCGGCACCGGCACCTCTCCCGCACCGCGACCCTGGAGGCGTTCCCGGGGCTGCGCCGCGACGCCGTGCGCGGCGCCATCCGCTACTGGGACGCGCAGGTCGACGACGCGCGGCACACCCTGGCCGTCGTCCGCACCGCCGCCGGGTACGGCGCCCGGGTCCTCTCCAGCGCCCGCGTCACCGGCCTGCTGCGGGACGGCGAGGGGCCGGACGCGGCCGTCGTGGGAGTGCACGCCGCCGACCTCACCGACGGCTCGTCGTTCACCGTGCGGGCGCGCAGTGTCGTGGCAGCCACGGGTGTCTGGAGCGACGACATCGGCACCATGCTCGGGGACGCCGCGCCGGACCTCCGGGTGCGCGCCTCCAAGGGCGTGCACCTGGTCGTGCCGCGGTCGGCCATCGACGGGGGCTCGCTGGCCGCGGCGGGCGGGACCCAGGACGGGCTGATCCTGCGCACCCCGACCAGCGTGCTGTTCGTGATCCCGTGGGGCGAGCAGTGGATCGTCGGCACCACCGACACGCCGTGGAAGCTCGACCGCGACCACCCGGCGGCCAGCAGCGCCGACATCGGCTACCTGCTCGACCAGGTCAACCGGGTGCTCGTGCGACCGGTCAACGCCGACCAGATCCTCGGCGTCTACGCCGGCCTGCGGCCGCTGCTCGCCGGGGAGTCCGACGAGACCAGCCGGCTGTCCCGCGAGCACGCCGTCGTCACCCCGGTGCCGGGCCTGGTCCTGGTGGCGGGCGGCAAGTACACGACCTACCGGGTCATGGCCGAGGACGCCGTCGACGCGGCCGCGGCCGGGCTGCCCGGCGTGCCGGCGTCCCGCACGGCGCACCTGCCGCTGGTCGGCGCGCACCGCTGGAGCGAGGTGCGCGACCGCGCCGGGGCGCTGGCGGCCGGCGCCGGGCTCCCCGAGGCGGCGGTCGAGCGGCTGCTGCACCGGCACGGCGACCGCACGCCGGACCTGCTGGCCCTCGCCGCGGACGACGCGGAGCTGGCGCAGCCGCTGCCCGGCGCTCCGGACTACCTCGCCGCGGAGGTCGTGCACGCGGTCACCGCCGAGGGCGCGCTGCACCTCGACGACGTGCTGACCCGGCGCACGCGGATCTCCATCGAGACGGCGCACAGGGGCGTGGACACCGCGCCCCGGGTCGCCGCGCTCATGGCCCGGGAACTCGGCTGGGACGAGGAACGCACCGCCCGCGAGGTCGCGCACTACACCGCACGGGTGGAGGCGGAACGGGAGTCGCAGCGGATGCCCGACGACCGGACCGCCGATGCGGCGCGGCTCGGCGCCGCCGACGTGCGCGCCGGCGTGACCTCACCTCGACGGGGGAAGGCCGCCCACGAGGGAGACCTCGCCGTTCCGGCGGGAGGTCCGGGCGCCGGACCGGGGCGTTAGCCTGAGCCGATGTGGCAGCTTCAGAACGCGGTGCGTCACTACCCATGGGGCTCGCACACCGTCATCCCTGAGCTGATCGGGGACCCCTCGCCCGCCGACCGCCCCCACGCGGAGCTGTGGATGGGCGCCCACCCCGACGAGCCCAGCGTCCGGTCCGACGGCGTGCCGCTGGACAAGGCCATCGCCACCGAACCGGTGCTCATGCTGGGCCCCGAGGTCCTCGACCGGTTCGGCGTGCGGCTGCCGTACCTCATGAAGGTGCTCGCCGCCGAGAAGCCGGTGTCGCTGCAGGCGCACCCCACCACCGAGCAGGCCGAGGCCGGGTTCGCCGCCGAGGAGGCGGCCGGGGTGCCGCGGGACGACCCGACGCGCACCTTCCGGGACCCGTTCCACAAGCCCGAGATGCTCGTGGCGCTGACACCTGTCGAGGCCCTCTGCGGCTTCCGCCCGGTGGAGGAGTCCCTGCACTGCCTGGCCAAGCTGCAGGTCCCCGAGCTCAAACCGACCATCGCCGCGCTGGCCCGCGGGGGCCTGCGGTCGGCCATCCCGCAGCTGCTGGCGCTGCTGCCCGAGCAGCGCGACGTGCTGGTCGGCGAGGTCGCCCGGGCGGCGGGCGGGTTCGTGGCGGCGCACGACCCGGAGTTCATCAACACCTACCGCTGGGCGGCCGCGCTGGCCGAGACCTACCCCGGCGATCCCGGCGTGGTCATCTCGCTGCTGTGCAACCACCTCCGCCTCGCGCCGGGTGAGGCGGTGTTCCTGCCGGCGGGGAACCTGCACGCCTACCTGTCCGGCGCCGGCGTCGAGGTCATGGCCAGCTCCGACAACGTGCTCCGGGGCGGGCTGACCGGCAAGCACGTGGACCTCGCGGCGCTGATCGAGGTGCTCGACTTCACCGACGGGCGCGTTCCGGTGCTGCACCCGGTGCTCGGTGCCGGAGGCCTGCGCTACCCGGTCCCGGTCGAGGAGTTCGACCTCACCCACTGCCGGCTCGGCGACCAGGTGGGCGTGCTCACCACCCGTGGGCCGCAGCTGCTGCTGTGCACCGAGGGCACCGCCGTGCTAGCCACGGCTGCGGAGGAGCTGACCCTGCCCCAGGGCGCCTCGGCGTTCGTGCCGGCGGGCACCCCGGTCTCCGCCCGCGGACCCGCCGTCCTCTACCGGGTCACCACCAACCTCTCCTGAGGGCCGGCCGCGACCTGCGTGTCGCGGCCGGCGTCGAGGCGGGCAGCGGCCTACGTTCCGGGCGCTGTCGTCTGCCTGGGGGAATGCCGTGTCCGCTCGTCCCGCCCGCACCGGGCGCCTCGCGCGCGGGGTGCCTGCCGCGCTGCTGGCGGCCGTCCTGCTGGGCGGCTGCGACGCCACGACGTCGCCGGGGGCCGGGCCGTCCGCGGACGACCCGGTCGACGAGGCCGGCGCCGCCACCGACCCACCCGGCGACGGCTCGGCACAGGACCCGGCCTCGGCCCTCGCGGCGCTGGCCGAGCTCGAGGTCAAGGGCCGTGCCCCGCGGACCGGGTACGACCGGGACCTGTTCGGCGCCGGGTGGGTGGACACCGACCGCAACGGCTGCGACACGCGCAACGACGTGCTCGCCCGCGACCTGACCGCCGAGACGTTCAAGCCGGGGACCCGTGACTGCGTCGTCCTCACCGGCACGCTGGCCGATCCCTACTCGGGGGCCACCATCGCCTTCCAGCGCGGTCAGGACACGAGCGACGACGTGCAGATCGACCACGTGGTCGCCCTGTCGGACGCCTGGCAGAAGGGCGCCCAGCAGTGGGACGACGACCGGCGCGAGCAGTTCGCCAACGATCCGCTCAACCTGCTCGCCGTCGACGGGCCGCTCAACATGCAGAAGGGTGACGGGGACGCCGCCACCTGGCTGCCGCCCGCGAGGTCGTTCCGCTGCGCCTACGTCGCCCGGCAGGTCGCGGTGAAGATCCGGTACGGGGCGTGGGTCACCGCGGCGGAGAAGGACGCCATGGCCACCGTGCTCGGCTCCTGCCCGGACGAGCCGCTGCCCGGGGGAGTGGCAGCCGGCCCGCATCAGCCGGCGCGGGCACCCGAGCCCGAGCCCGAGCCCGAGCCCGAGCCCGAATCGGCCGTCGCGGCGCCCCCGGCGGCCTACGCCTCGTGCGCGGAGGTGGCGGCCGCGGGAGCGGCGCCGATCCGGGTGGGGGACCCCGGCTGGGCGTCGCGGTTCGACCGCGACGGGGACGGCGTCGGCTGCGAGTCCTGACCTTCGGCCCCGTCCTGAGGCTCGCCCCGAGCGTGCGAGGGGTGAGGAGGACGGGGTCCTTCGTCTATCCTGGACGACGGCACGAGCCCCGCCGAAGCCTCGGCATGCTCGCTCTCCCCGGTACCGGGGATCGAAGCGACCCTGCATCCGACTGCATCGCCCGGCTCCCGTGCCGGGCACACCCTGGAGCCTTCATGACCGCCAGCACTGGCACCCGCACGCTGTCCACCCCCACCGGCGAGGCCGACTACAAGGTCGCCGACCTGTCCCTCGCCGGCTTCGGCCGCAAGGAGATCCAGCTCGCCGAGCACGAGATGCCCGGCCTGATGGCGCTGCGCGCCGAGTACGGCGACGCCCAGCCGCTGGCCGGCGCCCGCATCGCCGGCTCGCTGCACATGACCGTGCAGACCGCCGTCCTCATCGAGACGCTGACCGCCCTGGGCGCCGACGTCCGCTGGGTCAGCTGCAACATCTTCTCCACCCAGGACCACGCCGCTGCGGCGATCGTCGTCGGCGAGGGCACCCCCGAGGAGCCCGCCGGCGTGCCGGTGTTCGCCTGGAAGGGCGAGAGCCTCCCCGAGTACTGGTGGTGCACGCAGCGCCTGTTCGAGTTCCGTGACTCGAGCGGCGAGGTCGTCGGCCCGAACATGCTGCTCGACGACGGCGGTGACGCCACCCTGCTGGTGCACCTGGGCACCCGCTTCGAGGCCGACGGCGTCGTCCCCGACACCACCGAGGCCGACTCGGAGGAGTACGCGGTCATCCTCGACACCCTCCGCAGCACGATCGCCGAGGACGGCTCCTACTGGACGCGCATCGGCCAGGGCATCAAGGGCGTCACCGAGGAGACCACCACCGGCGTCATGCGCCTCTACGAGCTGGCCCGTGACGGCCGCCTGCTGTTCCCGGCGATCAACGTCAACGACTCGGTCACCAAGAGCAAGTTCGACAACCTCTACGGCGTCCGGCACTCGCTCATCGACGGCATCAACCGCGCCACCGACGTGATGATCGGCGGCAAGGTCGCCGTCGTCTGCGGCTACGGCGACGTCGGCAAGGGCTCCGCGGAGTCCCTCCGCGGCCAGGGCGCCCGGGTGATCGTCACCGAGATCGACCCGATCTGCGCGCTGCAGGCCGCGATGGAGGGCTACGAGGTGACCACGCTGGACGAGGTCATCGGCAAGGCCGACATCATCATCACCACGACCGGCAACAAGGACATCATCTCGGCCGAGCAGCTGGCCTCGACCAAGCACCAGGCGATCATCGGCAACATCGGCCACTTCGACAACGAGATCGACATGGCCGGCCTGGCGAGGACCCCGGGCGTGGTCCGGACCACGATCAAGCCGCAGGTCGACGAGTGGCGGTTCGCGGACGGCCACACGATCATCGTGCTCTCCGAGGGCCGGCTGCTGAACCTCGGCAACGCCACCGGGCACCCCAGCTTCGTCATGAGCGCCTCGTTCTCCAACCAGACGCTGGCGCAGATCGAGCTGTGGAACAACCGGGCCGCCTACGAGGGCAAGGCCCCCGGCGTCACCGTGCTCCCGAAGAAGCTCGACGAGCACGTGGCCCGGATCCACCTCGACGCCCTGGGCGTCAAGCTGACCGAGCTCACCAAGGTGCAGGCCGACTACATCGGCGTGCCGGTCGAGGGCCCGTACAAGAGCGACCACTACCGCTACTGAGGAAGGACCCCCTCGCCCCCCACCGCTCGCGAGCTCGCGGCGGGGCCCTGCGAGGGGGCCGTTCCAGCGGCCGATCAGGCGCGAGAGCGCCGGTTCCGGAGCACGACGCACCCCATCCGCGCCACCCGGGCGGGTGGGGTGCGAGCGTGTTGGGCCCTGACCAGCGCAGAATGGGTCCCGTGCCACCGACCGCTCCGCAGAACGGGCCCAGCCGCGGCCGTGTCCTCGTCGTCGACGACGACGCCGCCCTCGCCGAGATGCTCGGGATCGTGCTGCGCCGGGAGGGGTACGAACCGGCCTTCGTCTCCGACGGCAACCGCGCTCTCGGCGTCTTCCAGCAGACCCGGCCCGACCTCGTCCTGCTGGACCTGATGCTGCCCGGCCGCAACGGCCTGCAGATCTGCCAGGACATCCGCACCCAGTCGACCGTGCCGATCGTGATGCTCACCGCCAAGGGCGACACCATCGACGTCGTCCAGGGCCTGGAGGCCGGCGCCGACGACTACGTCACCAAGCCGTTCAAGCCCGTCGAGCTGGTCGCCCGCGTCCGCGCGCAGCTGCGCCGCGGCGAGACCGGCCAGGCCGAGAGCCTCGCCATCGGCGACGTGCAGATCGACGTGCCCGCGCACCAGGTCATCCGGGACGGGGTGCCGGTCGCCCTGACCCCGCTGGAGTTCGACCTGCTCGTCGCGCTGGCCCGCAAGCCGCGCCAGGTCTTCACCCGGGAGCTGCTGCTCGAGCAGGTGTGGGGCTACCGCCACGCTGCCGACACCCGGCTGGTGAACGTCCACGTCCAGCGGCTGCGCGCGAAGATCGAGAAGGACCCCGAGCGGCCCGAGGTGGTCCTCACCGTGCGCGGGGTCGGCTACAAGGCCGGCCCGCCCTGATCGTGCTCCCGGGGGGCGGCGTCCCCGCCCGGGGCGCCGGCTGACCGACAATGGCTGCGTGACCGCCACCCGAACGCCCCCGGTGGCCACCGGCGCGCCCCCGCCGCCCGGGCCCGGGCGGCCCCGCGCCGACGAACTGGCCCGGATCCGCCGGGGTCTGCGCCGGCGGGCCGGCCTGGCCCGGCGCCGCGCACGGTGGCTCGCCCGCCGGAGCGCGAGCCGCGCCCTGCACGCCTGGCGGTCCTCGTTGCAGGTGCGGGTCGGCGCCATCACGATGGTCGTCGCGGGCAGCGTCGTGGTCATCGTGAGCCTGGTGCTGTTCAGCCAGATCCGCGACCAGCTGCTGTCGGTCAAGCGGCAGGCGGCGATCGACCAGGCCCAGGCCGGCGTCCTGTACGCGCAGGGCGAGATCGCCGGCATCGCCCCGGGCGACGCCGCGAGCGTGCGTGCCACCCTCGACCGGACGGTCACCGCCCTCCAGCGGTCCGGCGGTGCGGCCGGCGACTTCGACGTCGTGATGACCTACCGGACCGGGGACCGGGAGGTCTCCGGCACCAGCCGGGCGTTCGTCTACCCGGCCCTGCCCGCGGACCTGCGGGCGGACGTCGACGCCGGCAACCAGTCCTACCGCTACGACGAGATCCCCGACGACGCCGGGGAGCCCCGGGCCTCCCTGGTGGTCGGCGCCCCGGTGCAGGGCGACACCGCGGGGACCGAGCAGATCGAGCTCTACTACGTCTTCCCGCTCACCCAGGAGGCCGAGAGCCTCGCCCTGATCCGCAGCACGGTGGTGATCAGCGGGTTCGCGCTGACCATGTTCGTCGTCGGCATCGGCGTCCTGGTGACCCGGCTCGTGGTCGACCCCGTCCGGCGGGCCGCCGGCACCGCCCAGCGGCTGGCCGAGGGCCAGCTCGAGGAGCGCATGACCGTGCGCGGCGAGGACGACCTGGCCCGGCTGGCCACCAGTTTCAACGCGATGGCCGACAGCCTCCAGCGGCAGATCACCCAGCTGGAGGGGCTGTCGCAGCTGCAGCAGCGGTTCACCTCCGACGTGTCGCACGAGCTGCGCACGCCGCTGACGACGGTGCAGATGGCCGCCGACGTGCTGCACGGGGCGCGCGGCGACTTCCCGCCGCACGTGGCCCGTTCGGCGGAGCTGCTGCGGGCCGAGCTGGACCGGTTCGAGGGGTTGCTCACCGACCTCCTGGAGATCAGCCGCTACGACGCCGGGGCCGCCGTGCTCGAGGCGGAGTCGACGAACCTCGGGGCGCTGGTGGCCCGCGTCGCCGCCGGCATGTACTCCCTGGCGGAGCGGCACGGCTGCGAGCTGACGGTGGACCGGGCGGAGGAGGACGTGATCGCCGAGGTCGACGCCCGCCGGGTGGAGCGCATCCTGCGCAACCTCGTCGGGAACGCGATCGAGCACGGGGCCGGCCGGCCCGTCGAGATCACCCTGGCCGCCAACCGCACCGCCGCCGCCGTCACGGTGCGCGACCACGGGGTCGGGCTCACGCCGGCCGATGCGCAGCACGTCTTCGACCGGTTCTGGCGGGCCGATCCCTCGCGGGTCCGCAGCGTCGGCGGCAGCGGGCTGGGGCTGTCCATCAGCCTCGAGGACGCCCGGCTGCACGGCGGGTGGCTGCAGGTCTGGGGACAGCCGGGGTCCGGCGCGCAGTTCCGGCTGACCCTGCCGCTGGTCGCCGGCGGGGAGCTGACCAGTGCGCCGCTGGCGCTGCGCCCGACGGTGGTCCGCCGCGCGGGAGAGCCGGCATGACGCGCCGGGCGGGTGCACCCGCGCTGGTCGCCGCGCTCGTACTGGGGCTGACCTCCTGTTCCATCGTCCCGACCAGCTCGCCGACGGTGCCCATCACCCAGGCGCCGGCCCGGCCGGTACAGGACGTCGGCGTCCCGGCGCTGCCCCCGGCTCGGGATGCGACGCCCGAGGAGGTCGTCCGCGGGTTCATCGACGCGGCGGCCAGCAGTGCGCCGGGGCGCCCCGTCGCCAAGGAGTACCTGACTCCCGAGGCGGCCGCCGCGTGGTCCGACGCCGGCGCCATCACGATCATCAGCTCCGGGTACGCGACCGTGGCCAGCGAGTCCGGTTCGGTGGAGGTGACCGCTGGTCGCGTCGGGACCATCGACGAACGCGGCATCTTCACCGTGGCCGGCACCGACGTCTTCTCCTACGACTTCCCGCTGGTCGAGGTGGACGGCGAATGGCGGATCAGCGATCCGCCCGACGGCCTGGTCATCCTCGAGACCGACTTCCAGCGGCTCTTCGACCCCGTGGAGGCCTACTTCCTCGATCCGACGATGCAGCGGCTCGTCCCCGATCCGCGCTACCTCATCGGTGGCGAGGCGCAGCCCACGGCCCTGGTCAACCGGCTGATCGAGGGCCCGTCCGCGGCGCTCGCCCTCGGCGTCCGCAACCCTCTCGCCGGCGCCCGGCTGGCCCGGACGGTCGTGGTCGAGGACCAGGTAGCGAGGGTCGACCTCACCGGGCTGGACATCGACGCCAACACCCCGCTGAGGGAGCTCAGCGCGCAGCTGGTGTGGAGCCTGACCGGGCTCGACGGGCAGCGCATCCGTTCGGTGGTCATCACCCTCGACGGCGAGCCGCTGCCGCTGGACGACGTGCCGGTGGAGCAGACCACCGACGACTGGCCGGCGTTCGACCCGGACGCCACCCCGCTGGAGACCGTCGGGCACTACCTGGACGACGGCGCACTGCACACCGCCGACGACGGCGCGCCCGCGCCGGGGCCGGCGGGCACCGGCCGGTACGGGCTCGCGTCCGCTGCGGTGTCGGCCGACGTCCGCAACGGCGAGCTGACCTTCCTGGCCGGCGTGCGACCCGAGCCGGGGGGAGCGACCCTGCTGGCCGGGCCCTACGGCGGCGAGCTCGCTCCCGTGCTCTCCGGGGCGACGCTGAGCGCCCCGACGGTGGCCGCGACCCGGCCCGAGGTGTGGGTCGTGCGCGACGGCACCGACGTCGTCCGCGTGCCCGCCGGCGGCACGCCCCAGGCGGTGAGCGCGCCGACGCTGGCGGGGCTCGGGCGGGCGGAGGTCATCGAGCTCTCCCCGGACGGGACGCGCCTGGCCGTCGTCGTGGACGGCCCCCTCGGCCGCCGCCTGCACGTGGGCACGGTGGTGCGCTCCGAGGAGGGCGGCGTCGCCATCCGCGACCTCCCCGGGGTGGCGCCCACCCTCTCGCCGGTCGTGGACGTGGCGTGGCGCTCCAACGGGCAGCTGTGGGTGCTGGCCGGCGATCCGGGCGAGGAGACGCCCTACTCGCTCGGCGTCGACGGCTGGGGGCTCGCCGCGCTGGGGACGTCGGGCCTGCCGGACGAACCCACCTCGCTGGGCGCCGCCCCGGGTCGCGATCCGCTGGTCGTCGCCGGCAACCGGCTCTGGCAGTGGTCGCGCGGGACGTGGCGCACCCTCCTCCGCGGCCAGGAGCCGCTGACCGGATCGGCACCCTTCTACCCGCTCTGAGCCCGCCGGCGGCCGGTCCCGCCCCGCCGTCCACAGGAGAAGGACCCCGTCCACCTCACGCCTCGCAAGCTCGGCGCGAGCCTCGGGACGGGGCCTACGGTGCAGTGTGACCGGCTCACTGCTACGCGAGGTGGGCTCGGCGCTGGCCGACCTGGTGCTGCCGCGCACGTGTGCCGGCTGCGGGCTGCCCGGGCACCTGCTCTGCCGCCGCTGCGCCGCGCTGTTCGCCCGCCCGCACCTGGCCGCGCCGCGTCGCTTCCCGGAGGGCTTCCCGCCGACGGTGGCCGCGGGCTCCTACGACGGGCGGGTGCGCCCGGCGGTCCTGGCGTTCAAGGAACGAGGCCGGGCGGAGCTGGCCGGCCCGCTGGGGACGGCGCTCGCCCTCGCCGTCGCCGCGGTCGTCTCCGCCGTTCCCGGGCCGCCGCCGCGCCGGGTGCTGCTCGTCCCGGTGCCGAGCTCGGCGGCCGCCCTGCGGACCCGCGGCCGGGACCACGTCCGCGAGCTCACCGCGCGGGCGGTCTCCGAGCTCCGCGCCGCGGGCGTCCCCGCCGCGCAGGCCCGCCTGCTGTGCCGCCGGGGCCGGGTCCGCGACTCCGCCGGGCTCTCCGCGGGCGAGCGGCGGGCCAACCTCGCGGGCACGTTCGTGCTGCGCCCCGCAGCAGGCGTCGTCGACGGTGCGCTGGTCCTCGTCGACGACGTCGTGACCAGCGGAGCGACGCTCACCGAGGCGGCCGCGGTGCTCGCCGCACGGACGCGGCCGGGGAGTCCGCCGGTGCTCGGCGCCGTCGTCGCCGCCACCCCTCGGGAGCCGGTCGGGCAGCGGTCCGCGGGGTTCCCGGGTGGGTCGGGGACGCCGTTCCGGCGCACCCGCTGATCGACTGTCGGGACGATGGCGGAGCGACTAGCGTCGAAGCGACCCAACACCGGAAGTTCACCGGGAGGTCTCATGGAGATCGTCGTACGTGGTCGCAATGTCGAAGTTCCCGAACACTACCGACAGCACGTCGAGGACAAGGTCGGGTCCACCGATCGCTTCGACGGCAAGCTGAAGATGCAGCGCATCGACGTGGAGCTCTTCCACGAGAAGAACCCCCGCCAGTCCGACCACTGCCAGCGGGTGGAGATCACCCTGCGCGGCAAGGGTCCCGTCGTCCGGGCCGAGGCCGCCGGACCGGACTTCTACGCCGCTCTGGACATCGCCGTCGGCAAGCTGGACAACCGTCTCCGCCGGGCCGCGGACCGCCGCCGGGTGCACCACGGCCGCCGGACGCCCGAGAGCGTCCGGTCGACCGCCGCCGCGCTGGATGCCGGGCACCCCCAGCTGTCCATCGAGAAGCAGCTGGAGCTCGACCGGGAGCTCGCGTCCGGGCAGCACGTCACCGAGCTCGACGAGCACCTGCCCGGCCGGATCGTCCGCGAGAAGCACCACCCCGCGACACCCATGCACGTCGACCAGGCCCTCCACGAGATGGAGCTGGTCGGCCACGACTTCTACCTGTTCCAGTGCGCCGACACCGGGCAGCCGACGGTCGTCTACCGCCGGCACGCCTACGACTACGGCCTGATCCGGCTGGCGCCGGTGGCCCAGGACGGCGCCGCGCCGGCCCCCGTCGCCGCGGCCGCGGGCGCTGCGACCGTCTGACGCCACCACCGGAGTCGATCATCGTCCGCGCGCACGGGACACGGCACGACCTGCCGCAGCGCCGAGCACGCGGACGATGATCGACCCGGGGGTCAGTCCTCGGGCAGCCGTCCGAACAGCACGGCGTCCCCGCGGGTCCCGTCCCGGTAGTCCAGGCAGGACCGCACCACGCCCTCGCGGGTGAACCCCGCGCGCTGCGCCGCGACCTGGGAGGCCGCATTGCGGACGTCGGCCGTCAGGTGCACCCGCGGAGCGCCCAGACCCAGGCCCCACTCGGCCAGGGCGTGCGCCGCCTCGGCCGCATAGCCGTGCCCGCGCGCCCAGGGTGCGACCCAGTAGCCGACGGCGGGGCCGAGCGGGCCGGGTGTGAAGTGCAGCCCCGCGGCTCCGACGAACATCCCGTCGGCCTCCACGGCAGTGGTCAGCGCCCGTCCCTCGGCGCGCGCATCCACCGTGGTCCGCGTGACGAACTCGACGGCGTCGGCCTCGGTGTAGGGCGACGGGACCATCGTCCAGCGCTGGATGTCGGCGTCCTGGCAGGCGCGGTGCACGGCGTCCGCGTCGTCGGGCCGGTAGGGGCGAAGCACGAGCCGGTCGGTGCGCACGACCTCGGTGGGGAGGTCGACGAGGGTCAGGTCCACCGGAGCAGTCTCAGGCGTTGCCCAGCACCCGGTCGACCGATATCTCGATGACCACCCGCGCAGGGTTCTCCCGGGGTGTGCGGTAACGCCGGGCGTAGCGCTCGACGGCGTCGGCCACCGAGGCCGGGTCGTCCTTCACGACCGCCGTCCCCTCGAGGGTCAACCAGCGGGCGCCCTCGACCTGGCACACCGCGACGCGCGCCTGCCCGGCGCGCACGTGGCGCGCCTTCGCCGACCCACCCGAGGTGATCACCCGCGCGGTGGCGGTGGCCTGGTCCCAGGTGACCCCGACCGGGACGACGTGCGGGCTGCCGTCGGCGCGCAGCGTGGTCAGCGTCGCCAGGCGCCGCTCGGTGAGGAACTCGAGCGTGGCGGGGCCGAGGTCTGCGGGATTCCTGGACACCCGCGGCAGGCTAGAGGACGCGAGCGGGCGGTTCGGACCTCGGAGGGGCCGCGTTCCCAGGTGGGCCGCCTACGCTGGGGTCGTGGTTCTCCAGAAACTCCTCCGCGCCGGCGAGGGCAAGCAGGTCCGACGACTCACCAAGATCGCGGACGCGGTCGAGTACCTGGCCGAGGACTACGTCGACCTCAGCGACGCGGAGCTGCGCGCGAAGACCGACGAGTTCAAGGAGCGGTACGCCGACGGGGAGTCCCTCGACGCGCTGCTGCCCGAGGCGTTCGCCGTCGTCCGCGAGGCGGCCACCCGCACGCTGGGCCAGCGGCACTTCCGCGTGCAGCTCATGGGCGGTGCGGCGCTGCACCTGGGCAACATCGCCGAGATGAAGACCGGTGAGGGCAAGACCCTCACCGGCGTGCTGGCGGCCTACCTCAACGCCCTGACCGGCGACGGCGTGCACATCATCACCGTCAACGACTACCTGGCCGCCCGCGACGCCGAGTCCATGGGCAGGGTGCACCGTTTCCTCGGGCTCACCGTCGGCACGATCCTCTCGGGGCAGGCGCCCCCCACCCGGCGCGAGCAGTACGGCTGCGACATCACCTACGGCACGAACAACGAGTTCGGCTTCGACTACCTGCGCGACAACATGGCCTGGAGCAAGGCCGATCTCGTGCAGCGCGGCCACCACTTCGCGATCGTCGACGAGGTCGACTCGATCCTCATCGACGAGGCGCGCACCCCGCTGATCATCAGCGGCCCGGCCGAGACCAGCGCCAAGTGGTACGGCGAGTTCGCCCGCATCGTGCCGATGATGAAGCGCGACGTGCACTACGAGGTCGAAGAGGGCAAGCGCACCGTCGCGGTGACCGAGGAGGGCGTGGAGTTCGTCGAGGACCAGCTCGGCATCGACAACCTCTACGAGGCGGTCAACACCCCGCTGATCGGCTACCTGAACAACGCGCTCAAGGCCAAGGAGCTGTTCAAGAAGGACCAGCAGTACATCGTCACCAACGGCGAGGTCCTCATCGTCGACGAGTTCACCGGGCGCGTGCTCTCGGGCCGCCGCTACAACGAGGGCATGCACCAGGCCATCGAGGCCAAGGAGCGCGTGAAGATCAAGGACGAGAACCAGACGCTCGCCACGATCACCCTCCAGAACTACTTCCGGCTCTACGAGAAGCTCTCCGGCATGACCGGTACGGCCCAGACCGAGGCCGCCGAGCTGCACCAGACCTACAAGTTGGGCGTCGTCCCGATCCCGACGAACCGGCCGATGATCCGCGAGGACCGCTCCGACGTCATCTACAAGACCGAGACGGCGAAGTTCGACGCCGTGGTCGACGACATCGCCGAGCGGCACGAGAACGGCCAGCCGATCCTGGTCGGCACCGCGAGCGTCGAGAAGTCCGAGGTGCTGGCGAAGTACCTGCTCAAGCGCGGCATCCCGCACGAGGTGCTCAACGCCAAGAACCACGCCCGTGAGGCCGCGATCATCGCGATGGCCGGACGGGCCGGCTCGGTCACCGTGGCCACCAACATGGCCGGCCGAGGCACCGACATCCAGCTGGGCGGCAACGCCGAGTTCATCGCCGACGAGGCGCTGCGGGCCCGCGGGCTGTCGCCCGCCGAGACGCCCGAGGAGTACGAGGCGGCCTGGGACGAGGCGCTGGAGGCCGCCAAGGCGCAGGTCAAGGCCGAGCACGAGCAGGTCGTGGAGGCCGGTGGCCTCTACGTGCTGGGCACCGAGCGGCACGAGAGCCGCCGCATCGACAACCAGCTGCGCGGCCGTTCCGGCCGGCAGGGCGACCCGGGGGAGTCGCGGTTCTACCTCTCCCTCGGCGACGACCTGATGCGCCGGTTCAACGGCCCGATGCTCGAATCGATGATGACCACCCTGCGGGTGCCCGAGGACCAGCCGATCGAGTCGAAGATGGTCAGCCGGGCCATCAAGTCCGCGCAGACCCAGGTGGAGCAGCAGAACTTCGAGGTCCGCAAGGACGTCCTGAAGTACGACGAGGTGCTCAACCGCCAGCGCACCGTCATCTACGACGAGCGGCGCAAGGTGCTCGAGGGCGCCGACCTGCACGAGCAGCTGCGCACGATGGTCGACGACGTCGTCGCCGCCTACGTCGACGGCGCGACCGAGACCGGCTACGCCGAGGACTGGGACCTCGAGCAGCTGTGGACCGGCCTCAAGGCGCTGTACCCGGTGGGCGTGACGATCGAGGACGTCGTCGAGCGGCTGGGCAACGGCGAGCAGGCCGAGCTCTCCGCCGAGGCGCTCAAGACCGAGCTGCTCGAGGACGTGCACCGTGCCTACGAGGCGCGCGAGGCCGGACTCGGGTCGGCGGTCATGCGCGAGCTGGAGCGGCGGGTGCTGCTGTCGGTCATGGACCGCAAGTGGCGTGAGCACCTGTACGAGATGGACTACCTGCGGGCCGGCATCCACCTGCGCGCGATGGCCAACCGCGACCCGGTCGTGGAGTACCAGCGCGAGGGCTACGACATGTTCGTCGCGATGCTCGACGGCATCAAGGAGGAGTCGGTCGGCTTCCTGTTCAACCTCGAGGTCAAGACCAAGGCCGAGCAGGACGCCGAGGCCAAGGCCAAGCAGGACGAGGCGGAGGCCAAGGCGCTGGCCGCGGCCCAGGAGGGGACGGCTCGGGTGCTGGCCCGCCAGGCCGCCGAGGCGAAGGCCGCCGCGGCCGGGACCGCCCCGGCAGCGCCCGCGGGTACCGCACCGGCACCGACTCCGGCACCGGCCCCTGCGGCTGCACCGGCACCTGCTCCGACGGCCCGGCGGTCCGGGACGGCTCGACGAGCCGAGCCCGCGGCCGCGACGGCGGCGCCCGAGGCCACGACGTCGTCAGCCTCCGGGACCGGTCCGGAGCTGGAGGTCAAGGGCCTGGACGAGCCGCGCCGCGCGCCGGAGAACCTGACGTACTCCGCGCCGAGCCTGGACGCTTCGACCAAGGACGCCGGACGGGCCAAGGCGGCCAAGACGGCGACGGTGAGCGGCACCAAGGAGAGCCCGCGCAACGCGCCCTGCCCGTGCGGCTCGGGCAAGAAGTACAAGCAGTGCCACGGGGCGGCCAGCAGCTGACCGGCTGACCCGACGACGCCCCGCCGACACCCGGTCGGCGGGGCGTCGTGCGTCCACGGCCCTCAGCCGATCTGCAGGGCCGTGCAGCGCCACCTGCCGTCGATGCCCTCGAGGCGGGCGGCCACCGCGTGTGCGCGCCCCGCCCGGCGGGCGACCGCGCTGACCTCGGCCACGCCGTCGACGGGCTCGCACACGTGCACCGGGCCCACGAACAGCGGGGCGGTGCCCTCCGCGCACCAGCGGGGCCGGCGGCCGCCGGCTAGTGCGGTGAGGACCCCCGGTGACGTGAGCGCCTGCAGCTGAGCGACCGGCCGGCGACCGGCGAGGGTCTCGAGCGCGAGGGTGATCACGCGGCGGCCGGCGACCCCGGCGTCGGGGAGGTCCGCCCGGAGCGTCCAGGCCGGACCGAACTCGTCTTCCCGGAGGGCGGGGCCCGCGAGGCGGGGACGGGGGCCGGGCCGGTGCGGGGGCCGGGGCACCGCGACGCCCGGGAGCACCAGGCGCAGCGGAGGTCGCTCGTCCTGGAGCGGGGGCTGGGGCGTCGGCACGCGGACCAGCCGTAGGGCCGGCCGGACGGGTCCGGGCCGGCCGGCGGCCGGGGTGGACGAAGCCGGCGCAGGCGGGGCGGTCGGGTGGCCGGGCACGGTCATGAGGTCTCCAGGGTGGTCAGGGGTCGGGGCAGCCGGGGAGCGCGGGCGGGCATCACGGAGGGGGCGGGTGCAGCACCTGCCCGGGGAGCAGCACGTCCGGGTCGGGGCCGATGACCGCGGCGTTGGCGGTCCACCACGCGCGCGTGTCCCTGGCGATCTCGGCGTCGGTCGGGGGCCGGCCGAGGCGGTCGGACAGGTGTGCTGCGGCGATGTCCCACAGGCAGTTCCCGTGCACCACCACGTGGTCCCCGGGCACGGGCGTGGTGGGCCAGTCGGGCAGCGCCGGGACGACGGAGGAGCCGACGACCGTGGACGGTGCCGGCCCGGTCCCGGCGTCGGCGTGCGAGGTCGCCGGCCAGTCGGGGACGGCGCCGGGAGCGGAGCTCGCGCCGGGCCGGTCGGGAACGGGAGCCGGGGACGTGTCGGCTGCTGCTGCCGGCGCGGCGACGACCAGGAGCGTGGTGCCCGCCATGGGAGCGGAGACGGCGAGTCCGACACCGAGGGCGAGGGCGGCGCCGCGACGGGCTCCGCCAGGGAGGACCACCCCGGTCAGCACGTCGGCGGCGGCGCCGAGCGCCCCGGGCAGCGCGGAGGCGGCGGTGAGCAGCAGACCGACGGCTCCCCACCCCCAGACACCCCAGGCGAGCAGGCCTGCGCCCGCCACCACAAGCGCCTCGGCGCCGGCGGAGTCGGCCGTGCGCTGGGCGCCCAGCACCGCGGAGGTCATCTCGGCAACCGATGGCGTGAGCAGGGCCAGCGCCCAGGCCACGACGGCCATGGCCGTCGTTGTCCCCGCCAGTCGGCGTGTCGACATGTCGCCTCCTCCTCAGTCGATGGATCGCCATGAAAGCAAGCAAATGCATGCAAACGCAAGAGAAGAGCAGCATCTACGCTGATGACGGAGGTGGGAGAGTGCGCTGGCAGCAGTTGTTCGCGGACCTGGAGGCCCGGTTCGACGCCGAGCAGGTGGCGGCCGAGCGGGCGGAGACGTCATCCCGGTCGAGGCACGAGATCGGTGGTCTGCGCTTCGTCGACCGGGTGGGTGGGGCGATCGGATCGCCCGTCGTCCTGCTCTGCCGGGGTGCGGGTCAGGTGTCGGGGGCGCTCAGCGAGGTCGGCACCGACTGGTTGCTCCTCGACGACGACGGCCGGGAGGTGCTGGTCGCGACGGCCGCGGTGCGGGCGGTCAGCGGGCTCGGCCGGCAGACCGCGGCGGCGCGGGACGCCGGGTCGGTGGGGAGCCGGCTGGACCTGCGGCGCGCGTTGCGTGGTCTGGCCCGTGACCGGGCGGCCGTCCAGGTGGTGCTCGACGACGGGACAGCGCTGCACGGGACGATCGACCGAGTGGGGGCGGACTACCTGGAACTGGCCGAGCACCCGATCGATCTGCACCGCCGTGCCGGTGCGGTGCAGGGCGTGCGCACCGTGGTCATCGACGCCGTCGTGCTCATCCGGACGGCGCAGCCCGGACCGGGTTGATCGATCCCGTGTCCCCGTGGGGGGCGGGATCGCGACGGGCTACTCGGCGTCGGCGCTCTCGGCCGGGATGGTGGTGCCGCGGGCCTCGGCGTACTTCTGCTGGATGAAGCGCTCGAGCTCGTCGACCTCGACCCGCCACTGCCCGCGGCCGCCGATCTGGATGGCGATGAGCTCCTTGCGGCGCACGAGGGCGTAGGCCTGCGACCACGAGACGTTGAGGATCTCGGCGACGTCGTCCAGCGTCAGGAAGCGGGGCGTGGGCATGGGGTCCTCTCCATCCGGTGCCGCCAGTCTGTCAGCCGCACCGGTGACCCCGGGCGGCTGTCCACACCCGAACGTGTGGATGACGGAAGCGGCGAACGCATCCGTGACGCATCATCTGCACCCGAATGCCGTCATGTCGCGTCGACGGCGAACGACGCGCCGCGTCGTGCGATCGACGCGCGGGAGAGGTGAGCGCGCTGTGACCGCCGTCCGTCCCGCTCCGCCACCCGCGACCGCGCTGCCGCCGGGTGCGGCACCGCGCCGGGTCCGCGCTCCACGCTGGCTGGATCTCCGGCTGCTCGTCGGGGTGTTCCTCGTCCTCGGTTCGGTCCTGCTCGGTGCCCGCGTCGTGGGCGCCGCCGACGCCACGGTCCCGGTCTGGGCGGCCACGGGCGACCTCGCCGCCGGCACGGAGCTCGACGCGGACGACCTGGTCGCGGTCGACGTGCGCCTGGACGACACCGCTGATGCCTATCTCTCCACGGTGACCCGCCCCGAGGGGCGCACGCTCGCGCGCGCCGTGCGGTCCGGCGAGCTGATCCCGGGCTCCGCGCTGGACGAGCCGGCCGACCTGGTGCAGGTGGCGCTGCCGGTGCAGGCCGGGTTCGTGCCCCCGGGGCTCCGACGGGGAGGGCTGGTCGACGTCTACGCGGTGGCCGACCCGGCCGTGGGCGCCACCACGGCCACCGGCGGGAGCGTGACCCCGGTGGTCGAGCGAGCACCGGTGCAGGCCCTGTCCGGCCGGACCGACGGCGTCCTCTCGACTCCCACCACGACCGTCCAGGTGGTCGTGTCGGTCGCGCGCGACGAGGCCGCCGCGGTGCTCGCCGCGATCGGCGGTCGTCCCCTCGTGGTCGTGGTCCACGAGTCGGTGGAGGGCGGCTCCGACGGCGTCGGCCGTTCGCCGGACGCGGGGCCGACCGGCTGATGGTCGTCCAGGTCTTCACCGCGGTCACCGGTGCGCCGTGGGAGTCGGCGCTGGTGGGCGCGCTCGACCGGTCCGACCACGGCGTCACGGTGGTCCGGCGGTGCGTGGACGTGTCGGAGCTGCTCGCTGCCGCGGCGACCGGGACCGGTCAGGCCGCGCTGCTCTCGGCGGAGCTGCGCCGGCTGGACGGCGACGCCGTCGCCCGGCTCACGGCGGCCGGCGTGGCGGTCGTGGGCCTGGTCGAACCGGGTGACGATCGGGCGACCGAGCGGCTCCGCCAGCTGGGTGTCCTCCACGTGCTCCCGGCCGACGCCGAGACGGAGGTCATCGCGCAGGCGCTGCGCGAGGCGGTCGCGGGCGCGTCCGGAGCTCTCCACGACGTGGCCGATCCGCGGGCGGCGCTCCCCGCACTGGGCGTGCCGCCGCTCGCGGCCGATCGTCCGGTGGGTCGTGGGCGGCTGATCGCGGTGTGGGGCCCGACCGGTGCCCCGGGGCGGACGACGGTCGCGGTGGGCCTGGCCGACGAGGCGGCGCGGCTGGGTGTCTCCAGCCTGCTGGTCGACGCCGACGTCTACGGCGGGGTCGTCGCCCAGGTGCTGGGCCTGCTCGACGACTCCCCGGGACTGGCCGGCGCCGCGCGGCAGGCGAGCACGGGCGCGCTGGACCCGGAGGCGCTGGTCCGGCTGGCCTGGACGGTGCGACCACAGCTGCGCGTGCTCACGGGGCCGGCTCGTGCGGACCGGTGGCCGGAGCTGCGCCCCCGGGCCGTCACGACGGTGCTGGAGGAGGCACGGCGGCTCGCCGAGCTGACCGTCGTGGACTGTGCCTTCAACCTCGAGGACGACGAGGAGCTCTCCTTCGACACCGCTGCACCCCGCCGCAACGGAGCGACCCTGGCCGTGCTGGAGGCCGCCGACACCGTGCTGTGCGTCAGCGGCGCCGACCCGGTGGCACTGCAGCGCAGTGTGCGGGCTCTCGACGACCTGCGCGAGGTGCTTCCCGGCGTGGAGCCGGTGCTGGTGGTGAACCAGCTCAGGCGCGGGCCGGTGCCGGGTGACCCGAGGCGGGAGATCGCCGCGGCGATGGAGCGCTTCTCCGGCCGCGAGGTGGCGTTCTTCCTGCCCTCCGACCGTCGCGCCACCGACGCCGCCCTCGCCGCCGGGCGGACGCTGGCCGAGGTGGCTCCCGGATGCGCCCTGCGCGCGGAGCTGCGCACCATGGCCGCGTCGCTCGCCGAGGTGCCGGAGCCGGCGTCGGACCGGCGGGGTCTGCGGAAGATCCGCCGGGCGGGCTGACCCTGCGGTGCCGGGACGCAGTTCGGCCGTCGTAGCGTGAGTCCCTGCCCCCGACCCACCCGAGGAGCCCGATGGTCGAGCGGCTGAGCCCTCTGGACGCCTCGTTCCTGTACCTCGAGGAGGCGGCCACCCCCATGCACGTGGGGGGCCTGCTGGTGCTCGAGCCCCCGCCCGGGGGGATCGACGCGCTGGCTGCGCTGGTCGAGGCCCGGCTGGCGCTGGTGCCGCGCTATCGTCAGCGGGTCGCCGAGGTGCCCGGCCACCTGGCCGATCCGGTCTGGGTCGACGACCGGGACTTCGATCTCGCGCGCCACCTGCGGCGGTCCCGGCTGCCGCGGCCCGGCACGGAGGCGCAGTTGCTGGACCTGGTGTCGCGGCTGGCGTCCCGGCCGCTGGACCGCAACCGCCCGCTGTGGGAGGCCTATCTGATCGAGGGGTTGAGCGGCGGCCGCGTGGCGGTCATGACCAAGACGCATCCGGCCCTGGTGGACGGGCTCAGCGCGATCGACATCGGGCAGGTCCTCCTCGACGTCGACCCGGACGCCGTCGCGCCGGAGCCCGGCTCGTGGCAGCCTGCACGGACCCCGGGTGGGGCGGAGCTGGTCCTGCAGGCGCTGGACGAGTACGTCCGGCGCCCGTCCTCGCTCGTGGGAGCACGGCACGCAGTCACCGACCTCCGCTCCGCGGCGGTACGCGTCGGGGGTGTGGCCGGTGGGCTGCTCCGCGCCGTGCGGTCGACGGTGCTGCCGGCTCCCCGCAGCCCGCTCAACGGGCCGGTCGGCCGGCAGCGGCGGGTGGTGGTCGCGCGGGCCGGGCTCGAGGACATGAAGCGGATACGCAGCGTGCACGGCGGCACGGTCAACGACGTCCTGCTGGCAGTCGTCACCGGCGCCCTGCGGGAGTGGCTGCTCTCCCGCGGCGAGCCGGTGGTGGCCGGCACCACGGTCCGGGCGCTGGTGCCGGTGTCGCTGCAGGACGATGAGGCGGGGTCGGGCAGCCGCGTCACCTCCCACCTGGTCGACCTGCCGGTGGGGGAGCCCAACCCGCGGGTCCGGCTGGCCCGGCTCGGGTACACGATGCGGGGTGTCGGCGTTCCCGGGCGGTCGATGACCGCAGAGAGCCTCATCGCGCTGACCGGCTTCGCGCCGTCCACGCTGCACGCGCTGGGGGCGCGCGCGGCGCGCGGCCTGTCCCGGCGGATGTTCAACCTGGTGGTCACCAACGTGCCCGGCCCGCAGGTGTCGCTGTACGCCGCGGGTGGCCGGATGCTCGAGGTGTTCCCCGTCGTCCCGCTGGCCCGCGGGCAGGGGCTCTCGATCGGCATGACCAGCTACAACGGCACCGTCTTCTTCGGCTTCAACGCCGACCGGGACAGCGTGGGCGACGTCGACGTGCTCGCCGACATGATCGAGCAGCAGGTCGACGAGCTGCTGGGGCGAGCCCGCTGACGCTCCTGGCCGCCCACCGGACCCCACCACGGCGGACCGGCGGGCCGTAGGGGATACCGTCGCCGTTCCATCTACGACAGGAGGAGACCGGGGTGCGCGTGTACCTGCCGGCCACCACGTCCGTGTTGAGGACGTTGGTGGACGAGGGCCGGCTGGCCGGTCCGCACACGGCGTTCGCCGTCACTCCGCAGTTGCGCGAGTTCTACGCGCGCAGCGACGCCGAGGCCGATCAGGAGGAGCTCGAGTACGCCGCGCTGCTGACCGCCGCGCGTGCCAGCCTCCGGCTGCTCGACATCGACCCCACCGCGGTGCGCCGGCGGGTGGTCCTCGCCGCGGACGTGCCCGACGACCAGGTCGTCGCGATGGACGACCCGCACGTGGAGCGCGGTGCGGTGCGGGTGGGTGCGGACGTCCGCATGCGGGACGTCGCCAGTGCCCACATCGACGGCAGCGAGGCGGAGGACGACGTCCGCGCCGCGGTCAACGTCGTCCTGGAGGCCGACCTGGGCAGCGAGGATGCGCAGTTCGTCGTCGACCAGGCCGAAGGGCACGAGCTCGCCTGGTACGCCACCCAGGAGCTGGGCCCGGCGCTCGAACTGCTCTGAGGGGCTCACCGACCCGGCGCTGCTCCCGGATAGTGGGCCGCTCGCGCGACCTGCACCCGCTGTGCCACGCCGTCCTCGACCAGCCAGCCGCTGCCGGGCCGCGCGGGCAGCGGCAACCGGGGCAGCCGGATGCCCAGGGTCTCGGCGTCGGCCGGTGTGGGGCGGAGCAGCAGTCCGGTGCGTGCACGGCGGAGGGCGGCCACCGGTCCCTGGTAGTGGCTCGTCAGCTGCCCGGCGCCGCCCGCTGCCAGGAGCACCACCGGACCCGTCCGCGGCAGGGCGGTCAGCCCGGCGTACTCGGGAACGGAGCCCAGGTCGTCGGCGAGCAGGACGCCGCGCCGTCGCTGCAGGCCCTCCGCCCAGCGGACCAGCGCCTGCGGATCGGCCGGATCGAGCCAGGTTCCTGCTGCGGCACCTGCTGGAACGGCGTACGGCGGCGACAGCCGGGCGACCTCGGACCCGTCGGCGGCCAGCTGCCGGGCGAACGACTCCAGCGCGGTCGTCCGCCCGCTGCGAGCCGGCCCGACGACCAGTAGCCCGCCGCTGCGGTGCAGATCGATCTCCAGCAGGTCCCCGTCGTCGCCACCCGGGCCGATCGTCAGCCGCCACGTCCCCGGGGAACCGTCGGCCGCCCCGGCCGGTGGGGCCGGGAGCACGGGAGCGGTGGGCAGCTCGACGATCCGCAGGGGCGGGACCGCTGACGTGCCGGGCGGGACCGCGCCGTGCGGTGCCGGTGGAGGGGGGAGCGCGAGCTGGCACTCCAGCGCGTCCTCGCCGAGCAGGGCACGACCCGGCGGCCGGTGGGTGGGGACGGCGCGGCCCGGCACGCCGGCGACGGCGTAGTCGGCGCGGTCGGGGAGGGGCAGGAGCAGGCGCATGCGTGCCGCGGCGGCCAGGCGTCCGCCGGGCAACGCCCGGTCGGCGGTCAGCACGCACGTCACTCCCACCGCGGCGCCGTCGCGGACCAGTCGCAGCAGCGTGTCGGACCCACGCCCGGGGTCGGCCTCGTCCAGCAGGGCGCCGACGGCCTCGACCCCGTCCACCAGCACCAGCAGCAGGGGGACCGGGTCTCCGGGTGGCGCGGTCCGCCGGGCCTCCACCTCACGGTTCAGGCGGTCGAGCAGCCGGACGGTGCGGAACGGGTCGGCGCCGCTGACGGCGGTGCCGGTGTGCCGCAGCGCTGCCGCCTCGGCGCAGAGCCCTCCGCCTGCGGGCTCCAGCACGTGGAGGTGCAATGCGTCCGGACCCAGCCGTGCGGTCGCCGATCGCAGCACGGTGCGCAGGAGGGTGGTGCGCCCGCTGCGCGGCCCGCCGACCACCAGCACACCACCACCGACGGTGAGATCGAGGTCGAGCGGTTCGCGGGACTGCCGGTCGGGCCGGTCGACCAGGCCGATCGGCAGGCGGGTGGGCGCCCGGTCCACCGCCCCGTCCGGCACGGCGGTGTCGAGCCCGGCCGGGAGCAGCCGGTCGGGCAACGGCGGTTGCCAGGGCCGGTGGGGGCTGGGCGCGTCCCGCAGCTCGGCGGCACGGCAGAGGACCTCGACCAGCTCGGAGAGGTCGGTGGCCCCCGCGGCGGTCGGCTGCTCGGGCGGGACGGTCGCGAGCGGCCAGGACCAGCGACGCACCTCCGGTCCCTCGCCGGCGCGCGCGACGGGGAGGGCGACCCGTCCCACCTGGAAGACGCGCGGATCCCCGCTACCGGTGCGCAGGAACGCCCGCCCGGGGACGTGGACGGGCAGGTGGGCTGCGGCAGCCGTGCCCAGCACGTCGCGGGAGTCGGCCTCGTCGGTGGTGCGGAGGCAGATGCGCAAGGTGCAGTTGGCCCGGATCTCGGGAGAGACCACGCCGCCCGGACGCTGGGTGGCCAGCACGAGATGGATGCCGAGCGAACGGCCCCGCTGGGCGATGCCGACCAGCCCGGGGACGAAGTCCGGCAGCTCCTCGACCAGCGTGGCGAACTCGTCGACCACGATGACCAGCCGGGCCAGCGCGACGGTGGGCGGCAGAGCGGCCAGGTCGGCGACGCCCTGCTCGGCGAGGACGGCCTCGCGGCGGGACAGCTCGGCGGTCAGGGACCGCAGCGCCCGCGCGGTGGTCGACCCGTCCAGGTCGGTGAGCAGCCCCACGGTGTGCGGCAGCCGGGCCGCCTCGGCGAAGGCCGCGCCGCCCTTGTAGTCGACCAGCAGGAAGGAGCACCGCTCCGGCGGGTGGTTCATCGCCAGACCGGCGATCAGCGACTGCAGCAGCTCGGACTTCCCCGAACCGGTGGTGCCGGCGACCAGGGCGTGCGGGCCCTCCCTGCACAGGTCGACGAGCACCGGGCCGTCCGCCGAGCGGCCCAGGCAGGTCCGCAGCGCCGCGCGGTCGTCGGGCCACTGCGCCCCGGCCGGGGACCCCGGCCGGAGGGACCAGCCGGGCAGCTCGAGCAGCCGGACCTCGGTCGGCAGCGCCGCGCCCGCGCTCACCGGGACGAGGTCGGCCAGCTCGCGGGCCAGCCCGCTCGCGAGTTCGACGGTCATCCGATCGACCAGCACCGCGGTGCGGTCCGGTGCGCTGTCCTGGGCGAGGACGCCGGTGCTGGCGGTCTCCCCGACGAGCGTCAGCGAGGCGTCGACGGCCACCGGCAGCGCGCCGGGCCGCTCCCCGGTGGTGAGGAGCACGACGCCGGTGGCGCGGGCTCCGTGCAGCACGGCGGCCGTCCGCCCGTCCACACGACGGTCCACCACGACCACCGACAGTCCGGCCGGGTCGGTGGTCCGGCCGGCCGCCAGCCCGGCCAGCCCGGCACGCAGCGATCTCTCCCCGCCGGTCGGCGAGCCGTCCGCGTCGGGACCCACGTGGACGGCGCCGACCGGCAGGTGCGGCAACCACCTGGCCCAGGTCCAGTCGGCGATGCGGTCCGGGCGGGTGAGGAGGACCAGCCGGAGGCCGTCCGGTGGGTGCAGCGCGGCGAGCTGCGCGAGGACCGCGCGCACCGCTCCGAGGGCCTGCGCGCGCGGACCGATCACCGCCAGACCGCCGGCGACCGCCAGGTCGACCGGCACGGGGACGTGCTCGGCCACCTCGCGCTGCGGCCGGCCGTCGTCCTGGCGACGGACGACCCGCACCGGTCCCGGCCCGGTGCCGACCCGGACCACGAGCGGGTCGGCCGGGCCGCGGGGCCGGCTCCACACCAGGCCGGTGCGGCGGCGGACCGCGGCGGCGATGGTCGCCGGGTCGGGATGCTCGTGCTCGGCGGCCTGGACGTCGGCGCTGATCGCGGCCTCCAGCTCGCGCCGGGCCACGGCCAGGGCCTCGCCGTAGGCGGCCCGCTCGCGGCGGGTGCTGCGCCGTCCGGACCAGCGGTCCGACGCCCAGGTACCCAGCGCCACGAGCGGGCTCAGCAGCGCGAAGAACAGGAACGTCGGCGTGCGCAGCAGCCAGGCCAGCAGGATGCCCCCGACGGCGGGCAGCAGGACCGCCACCCAGGCGAGCCGCCGCCGCGCTGCCTCCGCCGGCTGCCGCGGGAAGGCCACCTCGTGCTCCGTCCGGAGCGTCCGGAGCCGGTGCGGGGGACGGATCAGGGTGCGCCCGCCGGGGCGCGGCTCCACGACAGCAGGAGGATCCGCCGCGTCGCTGATCGCGAGAGCCGTCGCCCCGAGACGGAGCCGGGTGTCGGGAGGCCAGCGACGGAACCGGTCGTCGAGCCGGGCGTCGCCGAGCAGGGTGCCGTTGGTCGAGCCGAGGTCCCGGACCTCCACGGCACCTCGCCCCACCCGGATCTCCAGGTGCCGGCGGGAGATGTCGGGATCGGGCATCCGCACGCCGCACCCGGCGTTCCGTCCGACCACGTGCACTCCGCGTCCGAGGGGCAGACTGCGACCGGCATCCGGCCCGCCGACCACGCGCAGTTCCAGCGGGCTGGACTCCGGCGCGGACGGCTCGGTGGGTGGCCGCAGACCGAGGACGGCGCCGTGGCGCAGCGCCGCTGAGCTCAGCGGCAGCTCGTCGTCGAGCCGCGTTGTCCCGGCCCAGAGCCCGGGGGTGGGCACGCCGAGGGTGCGGCGCAGGAGGGGGAGGACATCGGCGACGCGATGGTCGTCCCCGGCGGTGACCTGCACGTCCACCACGCCTTCGTCCCCCTGGAGCGTCCAGCACCGGGACGCCCGCGAGGGCCGGTGGTCGGAGGACGGCGGTGTGGGCACCGGCGCATCGTGCCCGGGTGCCGACCGATCGCGTGCCCGTCCGGGCGGGGCTGTGGACAACGGTGGGCGTTGTGGACGAGCAGACCCCTGCTCGCTCTCGCCGCCCTACCGTTCGCCCTCGCCGGGAGGGTCCCGGACGGAGAGGAGAACCCGTGAAGGTCGACATCGCGACGCTCCAGTCGATGGCGGGGCAGTGCCGCGCCGAGGCCGGGGAGAGCACGGCGCGGACCGCCACCCTGTCGGGCAACATCAACACCTCGGTGCTCGACGGCTGGACCGACAGCCAGGCCGCCGTGCAGTTCACCGAGCTGTACGAGCAGTGGCGCCGGTCGGCCCAGGGGGTGAGCGACGCCCTCAACGGCATGGGCGGGCTGCTCACCAGCGTCGCCGGGTCCTACCAGCAGCACGAGGCCGACATGGCTGCCCGCATCGGAGCGCTGCTCTGAGTGGACGGCCGCGGTGGCCGGGACGGCGGGATCGTCGGCCCCGACCTCCGCGGCCGCCCTGCCGGGCCTCTCGGCGTGCGAGCGCACGGGCCCTCCGTAGGATCACCACCCGTCAGACGGGCCACCGGTGGTCCGTGGTGGGCGGTGGGCTGCCGGGTGCCGGTCGGCCTGCGCGCTGCCACGTGCCGGTACCCGCACGCGCGTCGAGGTCGGGAGCACGCACATGCAGTTCGGTCGGTACTACGAAGAGTTCGAGGTCGGCGCGGTCTACAAGCACTGGCCCGGGAAGACCGTCACGGAGTACGACGACCACCTCTTCTGCCTCATCACGATGAACCACCACCCGCTGCACATGGACGTGAACTACGCGGAGAACACCACCGACTTCGGCAAGAACGTCGTCGTCGGCAACTACATCTACTCGCTGCTGCTCGGCATGAGCGTCGCCGATGTCTCCGGCAAGGCCATCGCCAACCTGGAGGTCGAGTCGCTGCGGCACGTCGCGCCGACCTTCCACGGCGACACGATCTACGGCGAGACGACGGTCCTCGACAAGACCGAGTCCAAGTCCAAGGACGACCGCGGCGTCGTGTACGTCGAGACCATCGGCTACAAGCAGGACGGCACGATCGTCTGCGTCTTCCGCCGCAAGGTCATGGTGCCCAAGCGCTCCTACGGCGAGGCCCGTGGCGGCGAGCAGCCCGGCCGCCCGGAGCCCACGCCCCGCGGCTGAGCCGCGCCCCGCTGCCGGCCGGGGAGAACCTCAGGCCGGCAGCGCACCCCATTGGCGCAACGTCTCCAGCAGACGCGGCGTGCAGGACAGGCCGTCCCTCGTGGCGGCGTCGGCGAACAGCGCGTCGGCGGCGTCGTCACCGGCCACCGGCTCGGCCGGCGGCCCGACCAGGGTGCACACGAAGTCGGTGACGTCGTAGACGACGCCGTCCCCGGGGATCGACAGCCGCCCCGCCACCGCACCCGGGCGCACGGCCAGGCCGGTCTCCTCGCGCACCTCCCGGACGACGGCGTCCTCGAGCGTCTCGCCCGGCTCCACCCGCCCGCCGGGCACCGACCAGAGCCCGGCCGACGGCGCGTGGCCGCGCCGGATCAGCAGCAGCCGGCCGGCGTCGTCCAGCACGACCGCCCCCACGCACCGCACCACCAGGAGCTCCGCAGCCATGACCGGCACGCTACGGGCCGCCCCCGCCCGCGGGGGGCGATCCCGGCCCGCCCCCGGGGCACCGCTTGACGATTCGGGTCGGCCACAGGACGGTATTGCGCGATGAGCGTCTCGCCGGTCTGCCCCCGCTGCGGCGAGCAGTTGCAGGTGCGGCCCGGATCGGCGGCGCAGGCGTGGTGCCACCTGCACGGCGCCGTCACCCCGCTGCACCACACCGTGCTCGTGGCTCACGACGCCATCGCCGCCGTCACCGCCGACGCCCGGGTGCCGGCCTGGGTGCCCGACCCGATGCCGGCCGGCTGGGCGGTGACCGGGCTGGCCTGGGGCGGGGAGCCCGGTGCCCGGGCGATCGTCGTCGACACCGCCGGGCCCGCGCCGCTGGGCGGCTCGGCCGAACTGGTGCTGGTCGCCGAGGAGCCGGGCACGGGCGTGGGCTGCGGGTACGCCGGGCTGCCGGGACTGGACCCCGGCGACGTGATCTCCGGCCCGTCCTCGGTCGCCGTCGAGGCGGCCGGTCAGCGCGCCCCGCTGTGGGCCGTCCCGACCACCGACGACCGCGCCGCCTTCGTGGGCGAGGCCTACGGCGTCTGGCTGTGGCTGGTGACCTGGCCGATGAACGCCGCCTGGCTGCTCGCCGAGGAGCCACGGCTGCTGGACCTGCGGGAACGCATCTACCCCGACCTGCCGCTGGGTCCGCCGAGCGAGCACCTGCTGCCCGGGAGCTGACCGGGACGCGACGGACCGGCCCGCCTCGGTTCATGATCGGCGCGTCGCGGGGGGTGGCCCCTGGGGTCTGTGTTACCCATGGGACGAACGCGTCCGCCCCACGTCCGGGCGGGTCTTCCCATGCAGGCCGGCGCTCCCGTCGGCCTGTCCGTTCGAGCCCCCTCGGAGGTGGCGGTGAACCTGAAGAAGGTCCTCACCTGGCTCCTGGTCGCCTTCGTGGTCTGGTACGTCATCCAGAACCCCGAGGGTTCCGCGGAGATCGTGCGCAACGCCGGAACGGCCCTCGGGGACGCGGCGACGTCCCTCTCCGAGTTCGTCGGCTCCCTCGCCTGAGGACCTCGTGACCGAGCTTGCGAGGTCACGCAGGGATACAGCACCCCTGGGCACGTGGCCGACGAGCGCCAGCGAGGAGGGCACGTGACCGCTTCCCCGGTGCTGCCCGGCCGCGCCAGCAAGGACGCCGACAAGTACCTGCTCCCCGGCGAGCACGTCGTCCTGGCCACCCGGCGGCACTGGGCCGTGCTCATCGAGCCGACGCTGCGCTTCCTGCCGGTGTTCGCCGTCGGCGGGTGGTTCTTCCTCCTCGACCCGGACAACGCGTTCACCAGCGTGGTCGGGCTGGTCGTGCTGCTCGGCGCCCTCGTCTACTACGCGCTGCGCGTCGGCGAGTGGTGGATGCGGCACTTCATCGTCACGCGGCGGCGGGTGCTGCTGACCTCGGGCGTCATCGTCCGCACCGTCACGCTGCTGCCGCTGCGCCGGATCACCGACCTGACGTGGGAGGAGACCTTCTTCGGCCAGATCCTCGGCTACGGCAGCTTCCGGTTCGAGTCCGCCGGCCAGGACCAGGCGCTGCGGCACATCACCTTCATGCCGGACGCGAAGAAGGTCTACAAGGAGGTCAGCGGCCTGCTGTTCAGCGCCGACTGGGGCGGCGCGGCCAGCGGGGACGACGAGGGCAACCCCGATCCGCCGCCGGCGCCGCCGCCCGTGCGGCGGGACACCGAACCGATCCCGCCGCTGCCGCCGGGGCCGTGAGCCCGGCGGACCGGAGCCCGGTGCGGCAGGCTGGACGCCGATGCTCATCGACCTGCACACCCACTCCTCGGTGTCCGACGGCACCGAGACGCCCGCCGAGCTGATGCTCACCGCGCGGGCGGCCGGGCTGGACGTCGTCGCGCTGACCGACCACGACACCACCGACGGCTGGGCGGCCGCTCAGGACGCCCGGCCCGCCGGACTCACCGTCGTGCCGGGGATGGAGCTCTCCTGCCGCTGGTTTCCCGACGACCAGCCGCCGATCAGCGTGCACCTGCTCGCCTACCTGTTCGACCCGGACTCACCGGCGCTGTCGGCGGAGCGGGCACGGCTGCGCGAGGAGCGGCTGAGCCGGGGGGAGCGGATCGTCGAGGCGCTGGCCGCGGACGGCTACCCGGTGCTGTGGGCCGAGATCGTCGAGGCCTCGGCCGGCGGTGTCGTCGGCCGCCCGCACGTCGCCCGCGCCCTCGTGCGGGCCGGGGTCGTCGAGTCCGTCGACGCCGCCTTCGCCACGCTGCTGCACCACCGCAGCCCCTACTACGTCACCAAGGCCGACACCGACGTCCGGCAGGGCATCGCGCTGGTCCGGGCGGCCGGGGGAGTGCCGGTGTTCGCGCACGGGCTGGCGACCAAGCGCGGCCGGGTGGTCGGCGACGACGCGGTGGCGGCCATGGCCGAGGCGGGCCTGCTGGGCCTGGAGGTCGACCACCCCGACCACAGCGACGAGGAACGACGGCACCTGCGCGGGCTGGCCGCCGACCTCGGGCTGATCGTCACCGGCTCCAGCGACTACCACGGCTCGAACAAGACGACGCCCATCGGCGTCTGCGCCACCGATCCCGCGCAGTTCGAGGCCCTCGTGGCCGCCGGGACCGGCGCCGCGCCGTTCCGCGACTGACCGCGGACCGTCGGCCCCGCTCGCTACCGTGGCGGGCATGCGCAACCCCTCGGACGCCGGGCAGTCCGTGCTGCCGGGCATGCCGCGACGGCTGCTCAGGGCCTCGCCCAAGTCGCTGGCCGACTTCTCGGACTGCCCGCGGCGCTACCGCCACGCCAACGTCGACCGGCCCAGCCCGCCGCGTGGTCCGCGGTTCGCCCACCACACGGTGGGGACGGCGCTGCACCAGGCGCTCACGCAGTGGTACGACCTGCCCGTGGAGCGCCGGACGCCCGCGTCGGCGCGGCAGCTGCTGTACGCGGCCTGGTCGCCGGCCGGGTTCCGCGACGACGAGCAGTCCGATGCCTGGCGGGCGCGCGCGGCCGGCTGGCTCACCGACTTCGTCGCCGACCTCGATCCCGCGGTGGAGCCCCGGGCCCGGGAGCGCACGGTGAGCACGACCACCGAGCGCATGACGCTGTCGGGGCGGGTCGACCGCATCGACGAGCGGGGCGAGGAGCTCGTGGTCGTCGACTACAAGACCGGGCGCAACCCCAGCACCGACGACGAGGCGCGCGGCTCGCAGGCCCTGGCCCTCTACGTCCTCGCCGTCCGCCGCACCCTGCGCCGTCCCTGTTCCCGGGTGGAGCTGCACCACGTGCCGACCGGGACGGTCGCGGCCTTCGAGCACACCGAGCGGTCGCTGGCCAACCACGCCCGCCGGGCCGAGGACGTCGCCATCGACATCGGCGCCGCGTTGCAGGCGGTGGACGACGGTCAGGACCCCGACGTGGCCTTCCCGACCGTGCCCGGCCGGCAGTGCGGCTGGTGCGACTTCCGGCCGGCCTGCGCGGCGGGCCAGGCCGCGACCCCGGCCCGCGAGCCGTGGAGCTTCCTCGCCGAGGAGGACCGGTGACCCCGCCGGCCGCGCACCGCAGGGCGGTGCCCGCACTGCTGTGGGGAGCGACGGCGCTCGCCGTCGTCATCGCGGTGGTGCTCGTGGTGCCGGCCGTCTCGGACTCGGGCGGGTGGGCCGCCGTGCTCCTGGGCGTGCCCGTGGCCCTGTGTCTCGTCGCCGTGGCCACGGTCCGGACCACGTGGAGCCGGGCCGTGACGTGGACGGCGGCGGCCGCCGTGCTGGTCTGGTCGCTGGTCCTGGGGCTCGGCATCGGCCTGGTCTTCCTGCCGGTCGCCGCGCTGCTCGCCGCCGCCGCGGCCCGGGACGTCAGGCGCTGAGCCGCTCCGCGCCCACCCGGTCGAAGCCGGCCCACACGATGGGCGAGCGCTGCGCTCGGCGCGGCAGCAGCAGCAGCGTCTGCCGGAACGTCCGCAGGGCGGGGGTGGCCGCGGCGTCGGTCAGCCCGAGACCCGGCAGGGAGTACATCCGCCGGGCCCACACCGGCAGCAGCGCGACCGCCAGCGACGCCAGTCCACCCCACGCGGGCTGGGCCGGCGTCAGGTACCGCACCCACGTCGGCATCGGCGGCAGCACGACCAGCCGGTGGGCGTCGCGCGCGGCAGGAGTGGCGGCCAGCTCGGGTTGCATCCGGTCGAAGTAGGCCGCCAGGTCCGCGGTCGAGCCGGGCACGTCGGCAGGATCCACGCCCACGAGCGCCGCCGCGGTGACCTGCTCGGCGACGTAGCGGTCGGCGTCGTCGTCGGTCAGCGGCACGCCGGCACGGCGGGCGACCGACAGCAGGGAGTCGACCTCGCAGCAGTGCACCCACAGCAGCAGGTCGGGGTCGTCGACCCGGTAGCTGCGGCCGGTCGTCTCCTCGGTGCCGCCCAGCCGGCGGTGGATGCCGCGCACGCGGGCCACCGCCCGCACCGCCTCGGTCCGGGTGCCGAAGGTGAGCGTGTCGACGTAGGTTGCGGTGCGGATCAGCCGCGGCCAGGGTTCCTGGGTGAACCCCACGGAGTTCTGCGCGACGCCGTCCATGGCCACCGGGTGCAGCGCCTGCAGCAGCAGGGCGCGCAGGCCGCCGACGGAGAACGACGGGTCGGCGTGCACCCGCCAGGTCACGCTGTCCGGACCGAAGAAGCCGAGCCGGTCCTCCTCGTCGGTCCACTCCGTCCGCGACGGCAGCCGGATCACGACGCGGTCGGAACGCTGGACCAGAAGTCGCAGAGGATCTCGAGGGTCCGCGGCGGATTCTCGACGGCGGGGGAATGGATCGAGTTCCGGATGACCTCGTGCCGGGCGCCCAGCCGCTTCGCCATGTCCTCCTGCACGTGCGGCATCCAGGCGTCGTCGGCCTCGCCGTGCGCGACGAGCAGCGGCATGCCGGTGGCCTTCAGCTCCTCGACGCGGTCGGGCTCGGAGAGCATCGCGTCGGCCATGCCGCGGAGCCCGGCGCCGGAGTTGCGCAGGAAGCGGCGGGTGTAGAACTCGCGGGTCGGTGCCGGCACGGCCTGCGCCTTCGGGTCGGTCATGGACATCTGCTCCATGGTCGAGTGCACCAGCGCCACGCCTCCGGCCTCCAGCAGTGGACCGAGGTGGTCCAGCAGCTCGGCGCGTCCCCCGGTGAGCTGCGCCGGGCCCGAGCCCAGCAGCGTGAAGGACCGGAACAGCTCCGGCGCGGTCAGCACCGCCGCCCGGGTGACCAGGCCGCCGAAGCTGTGGCCCAGCAGGTGCACCGGGCCACCGGCCTCGCCGCCCAGCACGCGGGCGACGGCGACGACGTCCTCGGCGAGCTCGGCCACCGTGTAACGGGCGGGGTCGTCCGGGCCGGGCGACTCGTACTGACCGCGCTGGTCGAGGGCCACTACCCGGTAGCCGGAGGCGGCCAGCGGCGCCAGCAGCGGTGCGAAGTCCTCCTTGCTGCCGGTGTACCCCGCGACCATGAGGACGGTGCCCTCGGCGCCGGGGCCGGTGTCCAGGGCCGCGAGCGGCCCGGCGCCGCCGTCGAACGTGCGGGCGGCGGCGTCGTGGGCAGCCAGCTGGCGCAGGTCGTCGGGAGCGATGGCGAGCGAGATCGGGGTATCGGAACCGCCGGGCAGGACCATGCCTCCCAGTGAACCGCGATCTCGCCGCGGGCGTCGCGCCGGGGTCAGCGGTACCCGCGCACCTCGTCGGCCAGGCGGAGGACCACGACCGGCCCGAGAGCCGACGCGACGCCGTCGGCCGGCACGTCCGGGGCCGGCAGACGCCCGAGCTCGGCGCCGGTCAGCGGGTCCAGCCGTACGAATCCCTCGGCCGTGGGCACGACCAGCTCCGCCGTCTCCGCCGGGGCGGCCGCAGGCAGCCCCACCGCCGGGGTGGTCCAGCGGGTGGCGCCCGACGCCGGATCGACCGCCGACAGCGTGTTCCCGGTCCGCACCAGCACCAGCCCCGCGGCCGGGATCTGCCCGACCGCCTCCTCGGGAGCGACCGGCAGGCTCGTCCGGAGTCCGCCACCGCCCGGCGCGAACAACCGCACCTCACCGGGGACGCGCACGCCGACCAGATCGTCGGCGCCCAGCAGCGACACCTCCGCACCCTGCGGCACCGGGACGTCGACCGTCCAGTGCTCGGACCCCTCGAAGCCGTCGTACAGCCGCAGCTGCACGGCGTCGGCGTCCGCGCAGCGCTGCAGCACGGCGACGCCTGCGCTGCCGGCCACGGCATCCAGCCAGCGGCACCCCTCCGGGGCGCCGGCCCGCCACCGGACGTTGTTGCCGCGGGGTTCGAAGGTCAGGACGCCGGTCGGGCTGCTGGCCAGGACGATCGACGCGGTGGAGCCCAGGGTGGCGTCGCCCCGCAGGTCCAGGCTGCGGGTCCAGGCACGCACACCTGTGCCCGCCTCCAGGGCGACCGCCTCGTCGCAGCGCCCGGCGGTGCGGAACACCGCGACCGCCACGCCGTCGGTGACCGTCAGGTCGCACAGCTGCGCGTTGCTCCGCGTGTAGGACCAGGCCTCCTCGCCGGTCGCGGCGTCCAGGCCGCGCACGCCGTGCTCCGAGCCGAGGATCACCCGGCCGTCCTCGACGACGTCGGCGGGCACCGGGTCGCCCTCGGCCGACCATGCCTCCTCCACGCCACCGGCCGGCGTCCCCCGGAGGACGTCGGCCGGTGCGGAGGTGGTGCTCTCGGTGGCCGCCGCGTCGGAGTTCCGCCACAGCATGGCCGCGACGACGACGAGCGCCAGGGTGGCCGCGATCCACAGCCACGCCCGCAGGGGCGGACGGGACGGCGACCTCGGCATCAGGCGTCGGCGGCCGGCTCCGCGCCACCGCGGGAGGCGCCGCCACGACGGCGACGACGACGGCGCGGCCGGGCGTCACCGCTCTCGCCGCCCTGCGCCTGCGGTGCGCCGTCCGAGCCGGACTCCGCAGGAGCCGCGGACTCGCCGCCGGCGCCCGAGCCGCTCCCGGTGCGGGTGCGCCGGCGGGGCCGGCTCTTGCCGGCGCCGGACGGGCCCTCGGCAGTGCGCTCGCCCCCGGCGGGGCGCTCGCCGTCGCCGCGACCGCGGGAGCCGCTGTCCGAGCCGCCGGCGGGGCGGTTGCGCTTGCCGGTCTCGCCCAGGTCCTCGAGGGTCTCGGCCTCCAGGCCCTCCCGCGTCCGCTGCGAGCGGGGCAGCCGGCCCTTCGCGCCCTCGGGGACGTCCAGGTCGGTGTAGACCCACGGCGAGGTGGAGTAGGTCTCCGGCGGGTCGTCGAAGCCCAGGTCCAGCGCCTTGTTGATCAGCTGCCAGCGGGGGATGTCGTCCCAGTCGACCAGCGTGACCGCGACACCGGTGCTGCCGGCCCGGCCGGTGCGGCCGATGCGGTGCACGTAGGTCTTCTCGTCCTCGGGGCACTGGTAGTTCACGACGTGGCTGACGCCGGTGACGTCGATGCCACGGGCGGCGACATCGGTGGCGACCAGGACGTCGACCTTCCCGCTGCGGAACGCCCGGAGCGCCTGCTCGCGGGCGCCCTGCCCCAGGTCGCCGTGCACGGCGGCCGCGGCGAACCCGCGGTCGACCAGCTCGTCGGCGACCTTCTGCGCGGTGCGCTTGGTGCGGCAGAAGACCATCACCAGGCCGCGGTCGCGCGACTGCAGCACCCGGGAGAGCAGCTCGGGCTTGTCCAGGTTGTGCGCCCGGTAGATGAACTGGGTGGTCTGCGGGACCGTCGAGCCCTCGTCGTTGCCGTGCGCCCGGATGTGCGTCGGCTGGGTCATGAACGTCCGCGACAGGGTCACGATCGGCCCGGGCATCGTGGCCGAGAACAGCATCGTCTGCCGCTTCTCCGGGACCATCGCCAGCACCCGCTCGATGTCGGGCAGGAAGCCCAGGTCGAGCATCTCGTCGGCCTCGTCGAGGACCAGCGCCTTGACCTTGCCGAGGATCAGATCGCCCCGCTGCGCCAGGTCCAGCAGCCGGCCCGGCGTGCCGACGACGACCTCGACCCCGTTGCGCAGCGCCTCGATCTGCGGCTCGAACGCGCGGCCGCCGTAGATGGCCTGCACGCGGATGCCGCGCTTGGTGCCGGCGGCGCCGAGGTCGCGGGCCACCTGCACGCACAACTCACGGGTGGGGACGACGACCAGCGCCTGCGGGACGCCGTCGCCACCCTCGGCCGGCGGCGTGACCCGCTGCAGCATCGGCACGCCGAAGCCCAGGGTCTTGCCGGTGCCGGTGCGCGCCTGGCCGATGAGGTCGTTGCCGGCCAGTGCGAGCGGGAGGGTGAGCTCCTGGATGGCGAAGGTCCGGGTGATTCCGGCCTCGGCCAGCGCGGCCACGATGTCGGGGTGCACGTCGAAGTCGCTGAACAGCGGGCTGTCCGGGGCGACGGGAGCGCCGCCCAGGGACTCGACGGTCTGCTCGAGCTGCTCGGGGTCGGGGGCGCCGGTCTCGGCGTGCTCCAGCTCGACGGCCGGGATGTCGGAGATGGGGGTGTCGTTCTCGGTGGAGGTCAGCGGTCTCGCCTCTGGTCTGCGGGGGGAGAGGTCCCGGCGCGCTCGCGGCGTCGGACCTGTCCCGGGTCGGTTGTCGCGGGATCTGTTCCAGCGCCGACGCGGCCAGCATGACCGGGCGTCCCTGCGGGACCTGCCCGGGAGACGGCCCCGGAGGGGGCGTCGTCCGACGGTCGTCAGCGCACGAATTCACGGTGAACCGTGTGGCCCACCGGCGCCCATGGTAGCGCGGGGCACCGGTTAGCCTCTGCCCGCCGCACGCATGATGTGGTCTGCCCCACTCGTGGGGGGAGTGTCGCTGCACCCGCCCGAGCCGAGGAGACCTGCGTGAGCCAGCCCGAGCCCGGAGCCGTCGTCGACCTGCTGGGTGTGCTGGCCTACGCGGAGCTGACCGCCTTCGACCGGCTCGCCGAGGACGCCCGGCTGGCCCCCACGCTCGACGGCCGGGCCGCGCTGGCCCGGATGGCGGCGGCCGAGATCGGCCACCACATCTGCCTCACCGAGCGGCTGATCGAGCTGGGCGCCGACCCGGCAGCGGCGATGGCGCCCTTCACCTCCGCGCTGGACACCTTCCACGAGAGCACCCGGCCGAGCACCTGGCTCGAGGGGCTGGTCAAGGCCTACGTCGGCGACGGGCTCGCCGCGGACTTCTACCGGGAGATCGCGGCCTTCCTGCCCGAACCCGACCGGGCGCTCGTGCTGGAGGTGCTCGACGACACCGGGCACGCCGACTTCGCCGTCCGCGAGGTGCGTGCGGCCATCGAGGCGGACCGCCGGCTGGCCGGGCGCCTGGCGCTCTGGGGACGGCGCCTCGTCGGCGAGGCCATCACCCGCTCGCAGGCGGTCATCGCCGAACACGACGGGCTCGCCGAGCTGATCATCACCGGGACCGGTGACCTGGCCGGCGTCGGCCGGTTGATCGAGCGGATCACCAGCGCCCACACCGAACGCATGACCGCACTCGGCCTCAATCCATGAGAACGCCAGCGGGGCGATCCGCCGGATCGCCCCGCTGGCGTTCTGTTGTGTTGCTCTGTCGTGGCGAGTGGGGCCCGAAGGGTCCCGCGCAGCCCCGACGCAACGGCTCAACGGCGGTCGGGGACGGCCACTGGCCGCGGTGTCGGCCGGAGGCCGACAGTGTTATTGCTAGGCGGTGCCGCCGGCGATGAAGCCGACCCGGCGCTGGTCGGCCTGCGCGATCTCGACGTAGGCGATGCGGTCGACCGGGACGACGATGCGCCGGCCCCGTTCGTCGACGAGCGTCAGCAGGCCGTCCTTGGTGGTGCCGGACATCGCTGCCGACACCTCTGCAGCGATCTCGTCAGGGGTCTTGGGGCTGTCGATGACCAGCTCCCGGGGGGAGTGCTGGACGCCGATCTTGACTTCCACGTGGGCGATGCCTCCTCGGTTCGCGCGACTGCCCCCAACGCTAGTCCAGCCGCGCGACGGGGGACCGCCGGGACAGATGCGCCGACAGCGAACGCTCAGTCGGGGGCGTGGCCGCCGTCGATGCGCGGGACGCCGGAGATGCCCCGCCAGGCCAGCGCCGACATGAGCGACACGGCCTCGTCACGGGAGACGGTCCCCTTGCGGGGCAGCCACCAGCGGGCGCTGGTCTCGGCCAGACCGGTCAGTCCGGAGGCCAGCAGCAGCGCCCGCTCGGGGTCTGCGCCGGTGTCCGCGGCGATCACCTCGGCGATGGCCTCCACGCACCGGCCGATGCCGCGGTCGACGATCGCCCGCACCTCGGCGTCGTTGCGCAGGTCGGACTCGAAGACCAGGCGGAAGGCCTCGCCGTCGGCGTCGATGAAGTCGAAGTACGCGCCGACGGCCGCGTCCACCCGCGCCCGGTTGTTGTCGGTGGCGGCCATGGCGTCGGCGACGCGGTCGGCGAGCCCGGAGACCTGCTCCTCCAGCAGTGCCAGGTACAGCTCCCGCTTGCCGGGGAAGTGCTGGTAGAGGACCGGCTTGCTCACCCCGGCGCGGTCGGCGATGTCGTCCATCGCGGCCGCGTGGAAGCCCTGGGCGACGAACACGTCCTGGGCCGCCCGCAGCAGCTGGACGCGGCGGGCGCCCCGGGGGAGGCGGGCCGTACGGCGGTTCGCCGCGGGCGCGGGGGATGGCGGATGCATGGCACGGGGATGCTACCGACGGGTTCGTGCCCCGCATCCCGCGCTCCACCGCTGGATTACCGTCGAGGTGATGTCCGACATGCCCGGGTCCGACGTCGGCGGGGCGCCGTCCGTCGTGGATGCACCTGATTCGGCGACCCCCCTCCCGCAGGTGGGGCACCTCCGTCCGCCGTGGCCGGGGCAGGAGCTCCCCGTCGGCGGCGGCGAGGTCTTCGTCCGGTGCACGCCGTGGACCGGACCCGTCGACGGCGAGCGGGCCGGCGCCCCGCGCGAGCGGGCGCTGTACGTGCACGGTCTGGGTGGCGCCTCGACCAACTGGACCGACCTCGCGGGGCTGCTGGCCGTCCGCCTCGAGGGCTGGGCCATCGACCTGCCCGGATTCGGGCACTCCCGGCCGCCGCCGCGGGGGCGGTACTCGATCCGCGGTCACGTCCGCGCCGTCGTCGACGTCCTCGAGCACATCCGCCGGCAGCCGGGGGAGGCCGAGGGCTGCCCGGTGCACCTGCTGGGCAACTCGCTCGGCGGCCTGGTCAGCCTGGTCGTCGCCGCTCGCCGGCCCGATCTGGTGGGGTCCCTGACGCTGATCTCCCCGGCCATGCCGGTGTACCGGGTGCCCCCCGCCTTCAGCCGGGCGCTGCTGCTCCTGCTGCTGCCGGGGGCCACGTCGCTCGCCGAGCGCCGCCTCGCCGGGGTCACCCCGGAGCAGAACGTGCGGTCGATGATCCGGATGTGCTTCGGCCGGCCCGACCGGGTGCCGAGGGAGCGGGTCGAGCAGGCGGTCGAGGAGATGCGCATCCGCGCGGAGCAGCCGTGGGCCGACCGCGCGCTCGCCGGCAGCATGCGGGCGCTGATCACCTCCTACCTGCGCGTGGGCCGCGCCAACGCCTGGCGGATGGCCGGGGGGCTGCAGCAGCCGACGCTGGTCATCTGGGGCGGCCGGGACCGGCTGGTCGATCCGGCGCTGGCCCCGAAGCTGGCGGCGGCCATCCCCGACGCGCGGCTGCGGGTGTTCGAGGACATCGGCCACGTGGCGATGCTCGAGGCGCCGGAGCCGACGGCGCGTGCCGTGCTCGGCATGCTCGAGGCGCTGCCCGGCGGGTGAATACGCTCGAGCGCTGCCCGGCGGCCGAGGACGCCCCATGTCTCCGGCTGCGGCCGACACACCACGCAGCGTGAGACCCTGGGCCGGATCGTCGATCGGAAGGCCAGGGAGGTCGGGAGTGCCGGATCGCCGCACCGACGGCCGGACCGATCTCCGGGGTCGTCTGGGCCGCCCGCCTGCCCGGAGCCGCTCCGGACCACTGGCCGCCGCACCGGACCCCGGCAGGCCACGCGCACGGGCCTCGGCCGACGGCCCCGTGCGCGGCTTCGTGCGCCGGTACGGCTGGCGTGCCTATGCCGTCCCTCTGCTGACCCTGGCCACGCTCGCCGCGCTCGTCGACATCGCCGTCGACCGGCCCACGGACATCGGCACCGACCCCGCCGGGACCGCCGGCGTGACCGGGGCGCCGACCCCGTCGGTCCTCCCGATGCCCGACGACGGCCGCCCGGCCGATGCGCCCGCCCAGGGGGACGCCGAGCCGAGCGAGCTGTCGGCACCGGCGGACGCCGCGGCCTACGTGGAGCGGGGCGCCGGGACCGTCTCCGTCGTCGACGGGAGCTCGCCGGTATACGGGACCGGGCCGCTGCGGCGCTTCGTGGTCGAGATCGAGGACGGCATCGACGTCGACGGCGCCGGGTTCGCCGATGCCGTCGAGGAGACGCTGGGCGACCCGCGCTCGTGGGGCAGCGGCGGGCGGATGTCCTTCCAGCGGGTCGGCGCCGCGGCGGCCGCGGCGGGTGAGTACGAGTTCCGCGTGTCGCTGGTCAGCCCGGGGAGCATGGAGACCTACTGCCCGGGCGTGGGGACCGGTGGCTACACGTCCTGCCGCTACGGCGAGCGCGCGGTCATCAACCTGGCCCGCTGGGCGACCGCCGTCCCGCACTACGACGGCGACGTCGCCACCTACCGGCGGTACGTCGTCAACCACGAGGTGGGGCACGCGCTCGGCAACCGGGAGCACCCGCCGTGTCCTGGCGCCGGTCAGCTCGCACCCGTCATGCAGCAGCAGACGCTGGGCCTCGACGGCTGCGTCAAGAACGCGTGGCCGTACCCGTAGGTTGCGTCTCCGGTGGCCCGTTCGGGCAGCCTCCGGCCCTCGCTCGCTGACCGCCCAGCACACTGACGGCATGACCGTCGAGGTGTTCGGGCAGGAGATCCGGCTGCTGTTCCTCAGCGAGGAGAACGGCATCAAGCTGCTGCTCACCTTCGGGCTGGTGCTGGCCTTGATCCTGCTCCGGTGGGCGTTCCGGTTCCTCGCCCGCGTCCTGCTGCGCGGCTGGCGCAACGAGCGGACCAGGTTCTGGACCCGGCAGGGGATCAACCTGTTCGTGGCCGTCCTGCTGTTCCTCGGCTTCCTGTCGATCTGGTTCGACGACCCGACCCGGCTCGCCACCGGGATCGGGCTGGTCACCGCGGGCCTCGCGTTCGCGCTGCAGAAGGTCATCACCGCGCTCGCGGGCTACGTGGTCATCCTCCGCGGGGACACGTTCAACGTCGGGGACCGGATCACGCTGGGCGGCGTCCGGGGCGACGTCATCGCGCTGGGCTTCGTCCGCACCACCATCATGGAGATGGGCCAGCCGCCCGCCGTCCAGAACGCCGATCCCGCGCAGTGGGTCAGGAGCCGGCAGTACACCGGTCGGGTGGTGACGGTCACGAACGACAAGGTGTTCGACGAGGCCGTCTACAACTACACCCGCGACTTCCCCTACCTGTGGGAGGAAATCACGCTGCCGATCCGCTACCAGGACGACCGCACGCGCGCCGAGGCGATCCTCTTGGCCGCGGCGCGGCGGCACACCGTGGCCGCCGAGGACATGCCGGCCGAGGCGCTGGCCCAGATGCGCCAGAAGTACTTCGTCCGCGGGGCCGATCTCGAACCGAAGGTGTACTGGCGGCTGACCGACAACTGGCTCGAGCTCACCGTCCGTTTCCTCACCGGCGTGTACGGGGTGCGCGACGTCAAGGACCAGATGGCCCGGGAGCTCCTGGTCGAGCTCGACGAGGCGGGCATCGGCCTGGCATCGGCCACGTTCGAGGTCGTCGGCCTGCCGCCGCTCCGCGTCACCCCGGATGCCTGAACGGGTCCACGGCCTCCCCTCCCGCGGGCGGCGGGAAGAGCCGGGCCTGTCACGCTGTTGTGCCGCGTGAACGACGGCCTGCGTCCCGGGCCGCTGTCGACCGAACGAGGAGCGATCGTGTCCCTGCCACCCCTGGTGGAGCCCGCCGCCGACCTGTCCATCGACGAGGTCCGCCGCTACAGCCGCCACCTGATCATCCCCGACGTGGGCATGGACGGGCAGAAGCGGCTCAAGAACGCCAAGGTGCTCGCCGTCGGCGCCGGTGGCCTCGGCTCGCCGGTGCTCATGTACCTGGCCGCGGCCGGGGTGGGCACCCTCGGCATCGTCGAGTTCGACACCGTCGACGAGTCCAACCTGCAGCGCCAGATCATCCACGGGCAGTCCGACGTCGGCCGGTCCAAGGCGCAGAGCGCGCGTGACTCCATCAAGGAGATCAACCCGCTCATCGACGTCCGCCTGCACGAGACGCGGCTGGACAACGACAACGTGATGGAGATCTTCAGCCAGTACGACCTCATCGTCGACGGCACGGACAACTTCGCCACGCGCTACCTGGTCAACGACGCCTGCGTGCTGCTGGGCAAGCCCTACGTGTGGGGCTCGATCTACCGGTTCGACGGCCAGGTCTCGGTCTTCTGGAACGACCACGGCCCGAACTACCGCGACCTCTACCCGGTCCCGCCCCCGCCCGGCATGGTGCCGAGCTGCGCCGAGGGCGGCGTGCTCGGCGTCCTCTGCGCCACCGTCGGCGCGATCCAGGCCACCGAGGCGGTCAAGCTCATCACCGGCATCGGCGACACCCTGCTGGGCCGGCTGATGGTCTACGACGCCCTGGAGATGACCTTCCGCGAGATCAAGGTGCGCAAGGACCCCGAGGGGGAGCCGATCACCGGGCTGATCGACTACGACAACTTCTGCGGCGTCGTCTCGGTCGAGGCGCAGGAGGCGGCGGCCGGTTCGACGATCACCGTCGACGAGCTCAAGGACATGATGGACGCCGGCAAGGACTTCGAGCTGATCGACGTCCGGGAGCCCAACGAGTACGAGATCGTCTCGATCCCGGGTGCGACGCTGATCCCCAAGGACGAGATCCTCTCCGGCCGGGCGCTGGCGCAGCTACCGCAGGACAAGCCGATCGTGCTGCACTGCAAGACCGGTGTCCGTTCCGCCGAGGCGCTCGCTGCGATCAAGGCGGCCGGCTTCAAGGACGCCGTCCACGTGCAGGGTGGCGTGACCTCCTGGGCCACCCGCATCGACAAGACGCTGCCCACGTACTGAGCCGTGCCGAGGGCCCGGTCCACCTTCCCCCGGGGAGGCGGACCGGGCCCTCGGCATGTTGACTCTGCCCATGGCCGACTTCTCGCCCGTCGAGCTGCTCGCACTCTTCCAGCGCGCGCAGGCGCTGTTCACCGACCGGGTGGACGCCGTCGACCCCGACCAGTGGGAGGACGAGGCGCTGCCCGGCTGGACGGTCGCCGACCTGGTCGCGCACCTGGTCAGCGAACAGCTGTGGGCCCCGCCGCTGCTGGCCGGTGAGCCCTACACCGAAGGTCGCGTCCCCGACGACACGGGCGACCTGCTCGGCGACGACCCGTTCACCGGCTGGGAGACCGCCGCGGACGGCTCTCTGGCGGCCTTCGCCGAGGACGACGCCCTGACGCGCACCGTGCACCTGCAGCGCGGACCGACCCCGGCCGGCCAGTACATCCTCGAGATGACCGCCGACCTGACCGTCCACGCCTGGGACCTCGCCCGGGCGACCGGTGAGGACACCGAGCTGGACGGCGACCTGGTGACCGCGGCGCTGGTGCTGGCCGAGCAGCTGCCCGACGACGGCGTCCCCGGGTTCTTCGGCCCGCCGCTCGAGGTGCCGGCGGGAGCGAGCCCGCAGACCAGGCTCCTGGCCCGGTTCGGCCGCAAGGACGACTGAGCCGGGCAGCCGTTGCGCGGCTGCACCGGTCGCGGGAACCCGACCCACCCCTGCGGGCACAGAGGGGTGTGAACGACATCGACCAGCCTGACGACCGCGAGCTGTGGCAGCGGGCCGTGCACGGTGAACCGGAGGCCTTCGGCATCCTGTTCGACCGGCACGGGGAGCGGATCCGCAGCTACTGCGCCCGCCGGACCGGTTCGCTGGAAGCGGCCGACGACCTGGTGTCGGTCGTCTTCCTGGAGGCATGGCGGCGACGGTCCGACGTCGAACTGCTGGCGGACAGCGCGCTGCCCTGGCTCTACGGCATCGCCAACCGCACCGTGCAGCGCCGCTGGCGGACGACCGCGCGGCACCGGCGGGCGCTGGAGCGACTGGCTGCCGGCGATCAGAGCGTCCCCGACCACGCCGACGACGTCGCCGGCCGGCTCGACGACGAGCGGCAGCTGGCCCGCCTGCACGAGGCGATGCGCGGGCTGCGGCGCACCGACCAGGACGTCCTCACCCTGTGCGTCTGGCAGGGCCTGGACTACGAGTCCGCAGCGTTGGCTCTGGACCTTCCCGTCGGCACCGTCCGCTCCCGGCTGTCCCGGGCCCGCGCGCGGTTGCGCGAGGCCGTCGACCCGTTCCCTCCCGCTCCCGGTGACCGGCCGGGATCCCTGCTCCGGATGGAGACCCCATGAGCTCGACCGTCACCCCCATGTCCCCCGAGCGGCACCGGGCCGTCCGGGCGCTCCTCGTCGCCGAGGCGGGCCGGACGTCGCAGCCGGTGGCGTTCGTGCGGCGGCCGGTGGTGCGGCGGACCGGTTTCGCGCTCGTGGCCACGGCCGCCGCGGTCTCCGCGACGGTGCTGGCGACCGGCGACCCGTCCGCGCCGCCGGACTACGGCAGCTGGACGGCGCTGCCCGAGACCGGCCCGGGCCTCGCACCTCCGCCGAGCGGTGACATCGAGATGTGGGCCTCGCAGTGCACGGACCTGACCGGTGGCGGGGTGGGCATCGAGGGCGTGACCCCCGACCCGGACGCAGCCGCCGAGCGCGAAGTGCTGGTCGACCGCCGGGGCGACTACATCTTCTGCCTGGATCTCTCGCCCGGGAGCGGCACGGAGACCGATCCGCTCGTCGCCGTCACCGGCATCCGCAGCGACGGGGACTCCGTGCAGCAGGGAGGGGCGACGGTCTACGACCGCCCGGTGCTGCTGCCTGCGGGCGAGGACGTCCTGCTGCTGAGGGCTCCGGGCGAGGGGGAACCCGTGGGCGACGTCCTGTCCGCCTACGGCGCGGCCGGGTCGGACGTGACCGGGGTCGAGCTCCGCCTGACCGACGGCACCCGCATCACCGCGACGGTGCAGTCCGGCCTGTGGGCCGCCTGGTGGCCGGCCACCGTGAGCACCGCACGCCTGGCGGAACTGGTGGTCACGGGTGCGGACGGGGAGCGGCTCGTAGATCCGGACTCGGTCTCCCTGGACTGGGACCGGAGCGGGTCCCCGGAGGACTGACCGCCTCCGGGGGCGGGGCGCTTGCCATGATCTGCAGGTGGCCGACCCCGCCCCCGATCCTGCGCTGGACGTCGACGAGGCCGTGTTCGACGCCGTGGAGCAGATCCCGCCGGGGCGGGTGAGCACCTACGGCGCCATCGGCCGGCTGGTCGGGGTGGGTCCGCGCCGGGTCGCTCGCGCGCTGAGCTCCGGCGGGGGAGCGGTGCCCTGGTTCCGGGTGGTGCGCGCCGACGGCACCGCCGCCGAGCCGGTGCGCGCACGGCAGCTGGAGCGGCTGGCCCTCGAGGGGGTGCCGGTGCGCAACGGCCGGATCGATCTGTCCGCCGTCGGCTGGCCGGACCGCGACACGGACGTCGTCCCCAGGGATGACGGGGCACCGAGCAAGATCGCCTCCCGGGAGGACGCGCGAGGGCGACCCCGGACGATCGGATGAGAGGGTGCCGAACCTGACCCAGCAGCGCCCCTCCCCGCCCAGCCGACGACTCCGCCTGCTCCGGCATGCCCGCCGTGCCGCGGTCGCGCCGCTGGTGGTCGCCCTCCTCGCGCTGGGCGCCACGTGGGTCGCCACCCCGGGCGTGGCCGACACCCGCGACCGGGTGGACGCGCGGCTGGCCGCGTACGCCGGGACGCCGCTCGGCGAGGAGATCCCCCCGCGGATCGCCGCGGCCCTGCTGGCCACCGAGGACAGCCACTTCGCCGACCACGTGGGCATCGACTGGCGCGGTGCGCTCCGGGCCCCGCTCGGTCTGGTCAGCGGTACCGACCGCGGGGGATCCACGCTGCACCAGCAACTGGCACGGGTCGTCTACGAGGACGGCGCCACCGACCCACTGGCCAAGGCCCGCGCGGTGGTCCTGGCGCTGAAGATCGACCGCGCCTGGAGCAATCAGGACATCCTCCGGATGTACCTCGACGCCGCCTACTTCGGGCACGGCTTCTACGGCGTCGGCGCCGCGGCGGAGGGCTACTTCGGGCTGTCGCCGGCGGAGCTGGACTGGGCGCAGGCGACGGTGCTCGTCGGCCTCGTCCAGGCGCCGAGCGCCTACGACCCGCTGGTGCACCCCGAGCTGGCGAAGGCCCGGCAGGCGCACGTGCTGGACCGGCTGGTCGACGTCGGCACGCTGGAGCGCGCGGACGCCGACCGGATCGCCGCGGCCTCCTGGCGGCTGGCCGGCTGAGCTGCCATGCAGCGGCGGACCGTGGCAGGGTCGGCCGGTGCCGACCAGACCCCTCGACGACGGTGACCGGCTCCTGCTCCGCGTCGCGACCTGGCTGAACCTCAACTGGAGCGGTCCGCGGTTCACCGTCGCGCAGGTCGACGCCGATCCGCACCTGGCCCGGTACTACCGGGCGGCACCGGAGTTCGGGGTGGTGTCCACCGACGGGGACGAGCCGACGGGCGTCGTCTGGGTGACCCGCTTCCCGCCGGAGGCCCCGGGATACGGCTTCGTGCGGGCGGGCGTCCCGGAGCTCAGCGTGTGCGTCCTGCCCGGGTACCGCGGCGCCGGACTCGGGGCGGCCCTGGTGGGTGCCGCGGTGGCGGAGGCGCGGCGCCGGTCCCTGCCGGCGCTGAGCCTCAGCGTCGAGGAGGGCAACCCGGCGCGGCGGCTCTACCAGCGCGCCGGCTTCGTCCCGGCGCCGCATCCGGCGGACCCGGGCACGCTGCTCCTCGAGTTCCGGGATGTCCCGCGCTGATCGGTCGCATGTCGGTCGCGTATCCGGATGACCCGTACGGACCATTTCCTGCCATTGCCTATAGCTCTGCGGTGCACTTGCCGACTACCGATCCATGAACAACATCGCGTGTCGTGCTGTGGCCCAGGCCGGGCTCGTCGCGGCGACGGCGTCCCTCGACAGCGAGGGCGAGTGGCCGTTGCTGCAGGTCGCCGGTTGGCTCGCGACCGCGACGGACCTGATGCTCGAAGCCGGTCAGCTCGAGGCGGCCCTCGCGCTGATCTGAGGCACTGCTCCGCTCCGCCCGGCCGTCCCGAGAACTGTCGGTGCGGCGTGCTTCCATCGAGAGGTGGCACAAGGGGGAGGGGCACCGGTCTACCGGCTGGTGCCGGGTGAGCGGCCGGCACCGGCTGCGCCGCGGCTCGACCCGACGCAGCAGGTCGTCGTCGACCACCCGGCCGGGCCGCTGCTGGTCCTCGCCGGTCCGGGCACGGGCAAGACGACGACGATCGTCGAGGCGGTCGCCACCCGCATCGAGGCGGGGGTCGATCCCGAGCAGATCCTCGTCCTGACCTTCAGCCGCAAGGCCGCCGCGGAGCTGCGCACCCGCATCACCACCCGCGTCGCGCAGACGATCCGCGAGCCCCTGGCGCGCACCCTCCACTCCTACGCCTACGGCGTCCTCCGCCGGGCCGCGCTGCTGCGCGGAGAGGCCCCGCCACGGCTGCTGACGTCGGCCGAGCAGGACGCCGTCGTCGCGGAGCTGCTGCGCGGTGACGTGGAGGAGGAGGGCGCGGTCCGCTGGCCGGCGGACCTGGCCCCGGCACTGGGCACCGCGGGCTTCCGCACCGAGCTGCGCGAGCTGCTGCTGCGGGCCACCGAGCGCGGGGTCGTCCCGGAGCGGCTGGCCGCGTGGGGCCGGGAGACCGGTCGCGAGCACTGGGTGCACGCGGCGGCGTTCCAGGAGCAGTACGAGGCGGTCACCGCCTTCTCCACCCTGGGCCGGGGGGACGCGTCCGGCTACGACCCGGCGGAGCTGGTGCGGCAGGCCATCGCCGAGCTCGACGGCGACGCCGAGCTGCTGCGTCAGGAGCGCGACCGCGCCCGCTGGCTGTTCGTCGACGAGTACCAGGACACCGACCCCGCCCAGGTGGAGCTGCTGGCCCTGCTCGCCGGGCGCGGCGGCAACGTCGTCGCCGTCGGCGACCCCGACCAGTCCATCTACGCCTTCCGCGGTGCCGAGCCGCGCGGCATCACCGAGTTCCCCGACCGCTTCAGGCACACCGACGGCCGGCCCGCGGCCCGGGTCTCGCTGGGGGTGTCCCGCCGGTCGGGTGCCGAGCTGCTGCGCATCAGCCGGCAGGTGGCCGACGGGCTGCCCGGCCCGTGGGAGCACCGCCGGCTGACGGCGGGAGGGACGGCCGATCCCGGCTCGGCCGAGGTGCACGTCTTCGGGTCCGCCGCCATCGAGGCCGCCTACCTCGCCGACCGGCTGCGCCGCGCCCACCTGCTCGACGGCATCCCGTGGTCGCAGATGGCCGTGGTCGTCCGCACCGCCGTCGCACTGGGCCCCCTGCGCCGCGCCCTGGCGTCGGCCGGCGTGCCGGTCGCCGTGTCGTCCGACGACGTGGCGCTGGCCGGGCAGCCGGCCGTCGCCCCGTTCCTCGGGGCGCTCACCGCGCTGCTGCCGCGGCCGGCCACCGATCCCGTCGACGGCATCGCCACGGGCCTGGACGAGCCGGCCGCCGAGGCGCTGCTGGCCTCCCCGCTGGGTGGCGCCACCGTGCTCGACCTGCGCCGGCTGCGCCGAGCCGTGCGCGTCGCGCTGGCCCGGCAGGGGGTGGACGCGGCCGAGCGGGGTGCCCCGCTGGCGATGGCGCTGGAGGACGACGCCCTGCTGGAGGCGCTGCCCGAGCACGTCGCCCGGCCGGCACGGCGGGTGGCCGACGTCCTGGCGGCCGGCCGGCTGGCGCTGGCCCGGAACGGTACGGCCGAGGACGTGCTGTGGGCCATGTGGCAGGGCAGCGGACTGGCCGGGAAGTGGGCCAGGGCGAGCGCCGCAGGCGGACCGCCCGGTGCGGTCGCCGACCGCGACCTGGACGCCGTCGTCTCGCTCTTCGACGCTGCCGCGGGCTTCGTCGACCGGCTGCCGTCGGCCGACGTCCGCGCCTTCGTGGCCCACCTGTCCGCCCAGGAGCTGCCCAGCGACACCGGCGCCGCCCGCGCCGCGGCGGGCGAGACCGTCCGGCTGCTCACCGCGCACGCCGCCAAGGGCCTGGAGTGGGACCTCGTCTGCGTCGCCGGGGTGCAGGAGGGCGTGTGGCCCAACCTGAGCGAGCGCTCCTCGCTGCTGGGTGCGGAGGTGCTGGTGGAGCGGGCTGCCGGCATCGACGGCGCGGTCGTCGACCGCCGCACCCTGGCGCTGGCCGAGGAGCGCCGGCTGTTCTACGTGGCCGTCACCCGCGCTCGCCGGAGGCTGCTGGTCACGGCGGTGCAGGGCGCTCTCGACGGGGCCGACGCCGGAGCCACCGCGTCCCGTTTCCTCGACCTCGTGCAGCCGCCACCCGAGGACGGGCGCGTGCTGACCGAGCTGCCCCGGTCGCTGACGCTGCCCGCGCTGGTCGCCGAGCTGCGCCGCGCCGTCACCGATCCGGAGACGCCGGCACCGCGCCGGTCGGCCGCAGCATCGGTGCTGCGCCGGCTCGCCGACGAGAGCGTGCCCGGAGCGTCGCCACGCCACTGGTGGGGTCTGGCCGCGCTCTCCGACGACGCCCCGCTGGTGCCCGAGGACGACGAGGTGCGCGTCCGCCCCTCGCACATCGAGACCTTCCAGCGCTGCCCGCTGCGCTGGGTGCTCGGCGCGGTGGGGGCCGAGGCCTCACCCGACTCCACCCGCACGGTGGGCACGGCGGTGCACGCGATCGCACAGCAGGTCGCCGAGGGCCTGCCGCCGGGGGAGGCGCCCGCCGCCCTGGACGGCGAGCTCGACCAGCTCGACCTGGGGCCGGGCTGGGCCGACCAGCGGCAGCGGCAGGCGGCGCAGGACATGCTGGGCCGCTTCCTGCGCTGGCACGCGGCCAACGATCGCGAACTGGTCGGCGTGGAGGAGAACTTCGACGTGGTCGTCGGCCGGGCCCGGCTGCGCGGCCAGGTCGACCGGCTCGAGCGGGACGGCGACGGGCGGCTGGTCGTCGTCGACCTGAAGACCGGGAAGACGACGGCCAGGAACACCGAGGAGCACGGCCAGCTGGCCGCCTACCAGGTGGCGGTGGCCGCCGGTGGCTTCGGCGACCACGGTGCCGTCCCCGGTGGAGCGGCGCTGCTGCAGGTGGGCACCGGGGCCAAGGCCAAGGAACAGCACCAGCAGCCGCTGCCGGCCGACGTGCCGGTGACGACCACCTGGGCCGGTGAGCTGATCACCGACGTCGGCGAGGGCATGGGCGCGGCGACCTTCGAGGTGCGCACCGGCAGCCACTGCTCGCGCTGCCCGGCCCGGCGCAGCTGCCCGATGCACGAGCGCGGCCGGCAGGTGACCGGATGACCCAGCTCTCCTTCGACGACCTGCTGACCGAGGCGGCCCAGGCGCCCGCCGCGCCGCGCCGGCTGCTCAGCCCGGCCGAGGTCGCCGCCCGGTGCGGCCTCTCCTACGCGCCGTCGGCGGAGCAGGCCCGCGTCGTCGAGGCGCCCGCCGACCGGCCGCTCGTGGTAGTCGCCGGCGCCGGGTCGGGCAAGACCGAGACGATGGCCGCCCGCGTCTCGTGGCTGGTGGCCAACCGGGTCGTAGCGCCCGAGGAGATCCTCGGGCTGACCTTCACGCGCAAGGCGGCCAGCGAGCTGAACGAGCGCGTCCACCTGCGGCTCGGCGCGCTGGCCCGCCATCCCGACACCGAGCCCGACCTGCGCGAGCGGCTCGCCGTCGCGCAGCCGACCGTCTCCACCTATCACGGCTACGCCGCCACCCTGGTCGCCGAGCACGGCCTGCGGATCGGGGTGGAGCCCGGCGCCGGCGTGCTGGGCCCCGCGATGTGCTGGGGCCAGGCGGCCACCGTGGTCTCGGCATGGACCGGTGACATGAGCGACGTCCCGCTCACCCCGCTCACCACGGTGGAGGACGTGCTGGCCCTGGCCGCCGAGCTGGGGGAGCACGACGTCACCCCGGCGGCCCTGCGCAGCTGGACGGCGCGGGTCGAGTCGCAGATCGCCGGCTACGCCGACGCGCCCAAGAAGCGGGGGCCGTACGCGGCGGTGACCGAGATGCTGGCCCGGCAGCGGGCGCGGGTGGCGCTGCTGCCGCTGGTGGAGGCGTTCGAGGCGCGCAAACGGGCCATGGGTTCCATCGACTACGCCGACCAGGTGGCGCACGCCGCCCGGATCGCCGTGACCGCACCGGAGGTCGGCCGTCGCGAGCGCGTCCGCTGGCGGGTGGTGCTGCTCGACGAGTACCAGGACACCAGCGTCGGGCAGCTGCGCATGCTGGAGGCGCTCTTCGGCGGGAGCACCGGCCACGCCGTGCTCGCCGTCGGTGACCCGCGGCAGTCGATCTACGGCTGGCGGGGCGCCTCGGCCGGCACCATCGAGCGCTTCGACCGCACCTTCCCCGGCCGCGGATCGAAGCGTGCGCAGCGGCTCACCCTGGCCACGAGCTGGCGGAACGACCAGAACGTGCTGGCCGTCGCGAACGCCGTCTCCGCGATGCTGCCGCCGCCCGAGCACCCGCTGCCCGACCTGGCGCCGGCGCCGACGGCCGGCCGGGGAGCGGTGACCGTCGGCCTCTACGCCACGATCGCCGAGGAGACCGCGGCGCTGGCCGACCGGCTCGCCGCCTGCTGGCGCGGCGAGGACCCGGTGGTCGGCCACCGTCCGGACGGCCGACCGCCGACGGTCGCGGTGCTGGCCCGCACCCGCAAGCAGCTGCCCGGCATCGCCGCCGCGCTGCGCGAGCGCGGTCTGCCGGTCGAGGTCGTGGGCCTGGGCGGGCTGCTCGAGGTGCCCGAGGTGTCCGACGTCGTGGCCACCCTCACCGTCCTGGTCGACCCGACCGCGGGCGATGCGCTCGGCCGGCTGCTCACCGGCGCCCGGTGGCGGATCGGCCCGCGCGACCTCGCCGCGCTGGAGGCCCGCGCCCGGGCGCTCGTGCACGCGCGCCGGCCACCGCGTCCGGCCGGCGAGAGCGAGCAGCCGCGCGTCGAGGCACCGGTCGAGCGGGGCAGCATCGTCGAGGCACTGGACGACCTCGGCGACCCGGGTCAGTACTCGCCCGAGGGCCACCGCCGGCTGCGCCGGCTGGGTGCGGAGCTCGTGCACCTGCGCAACCGGCTGGGGGAGTCTCTGCCCGATCTCGTCGACGAGGTCGCCCGCGCCCTCGGCTTGGAGACCGAGCTGGCCAGCGCCCCGGAGGCCAGCCCCGCCGGTGCGCGCGCCCACCTCGACGCCCTGCACGGCGTCGCCGCGGAGTTCACCGAGCTGGCCGAGCTGCCGTCGCTGCCGGCGTTCCTCGGCTACCTGCGCGACGCGGAGGAACGGGAACGCGGCCTGGAGCCCGGCGAGGTGGCGGTCAACCCGGAGGCCGTGCAGCTGCTCACCGGGCACTCCGCGAAGGGCCTGGAGTGGGACGTCGTCGCGGTGCCCGGGATGACCGTCGACCAGTTCCCCGCGCGCAGCAACGCCAGCGACTCCTGGATCAAGGACCCGGGCGCCGTCCCCGCCGAGCTGCGGCTCACCGACCGCGCCGAGCTGCCTGCCCTGAGGCTCCCGGTGCCGGGCTCCGGGGACCAGGTAGCGGTGCGGGATGCACTCGAGCAGTACGTGCAGGACTGGAAGGACTTCGGGCGCGACGAGGAGATCCGGCTCGGCTACGTCGCGGTCACCCGCGCCCGGCACCTGCTGCTGTGCTCGGGCAGCTGGTGGCGCGACGGCGTCAACCCGTGCGGCCCGTCGGTGCTGCTGCACACCGCCAGGCAGGCCTGCGAGGACGGCGCCGGGGAGGTCGTGCAGTGGGCTCCCGCCCCCGACGACGGCGCCACCAACCCGGCGCTGGAGGAGTGGCCGATCGGCGTCTGGCCGGCCGACCCGCTCACCGCCCGCCGGCGCCGCGCGCTCAGCGCGGCCGCCCAGCTGGTGGAGTCCGCGGCTCCGCACCCGCTGGACCCCGAGCGATCGTTGGGCGACGACGACCCGCTCATCACCTCCTGGGTCCGCGACGCCGACCTGCTGCTGCGCGAGCGTGCCCGGCACGCCAGCCCGACGGTCGACGTGCCGCTGCCCTCGCACCTGTCGGTCTCCGCCCTGGTCACCCTGCGCCGCGACCCCGGAGAGCTGGCCCGCCGGCTCCGCCGGCCCATGCCGGCCGCGCCCGCCCCGCAGGCTCGCCGGGGCACCGCCTTCCACACCTGGCTCGAGGAGCGGTTCGGCGCCGCGCGCCTGGTCGACCTCGACGAGCTGCCCGGCTCCGGTGACGAGTTCGCCGCCCCGGACGCCCAGCTGGGGCTCCTGCAGGCGGCGTTCCTGGACAGCGAGTGGGCCGACCGCCAGCCGCTCGAGGTGGAGGTGCCCTTCGAGACCCCGCTGGGCCCGCTGACCTTGCGCGGCCGCATCGATGCGGTCTTCCTGTGCGAGGACGGCGGGTACGAGGTCATCGACTGGAAGACCGGCCCGCCGCCGAAGGATGCCGAGCTCGCCGCCGCGGGCGTCCAGCTGGCCGCCTACCGGCTGGGCTGGTCCCGGCTCACCGGCGTCCCGGTGGAGCAGGTCAGCGCCGGCTTCCACCACGTCGCCGACCGGCTCACCGTCCGCCCGGTCGACCTGCTGGGCGAGCAGGCGCTCCTGGATCTGGTGACCGGCGCCGGAACGTGAGTCCGGCGGAACTCGGTTGACCGGCCCGGGACAGTGAGCCCGTGCCCGTGACGATCCGACCCCTCGCCGAGCGCGACATCCCCGCCGTCGTCGACCTCTCGCTCCGGGCGTGGGCGCCGGTGTTCGACTCCTTCCGCCGCGTACTGGGCGAGGGCATCTACCGGAACCTCTATCCGGACTGGAGCGCCATGCAGGCGGCCGCCGTGGAGCGGGTCTGCCGGGACGAGGCCATGCCGACCTGGGTCGCCGACCACGAGGGCAGAGCGGTGGGGTTCGTCGCGGTCGTGCACGACAGGCAGGAGGACGAACCCGACAGCAGCGAGATCGAGATGATCGCGGTCGACCCCGACCACCAGCGCCGCGGCATCGCCGCCGACCTGATCGCCTTCGCGGAGGACCGGATGCGCGAGCACGGCTCCCGGCTGGCCGTCATCGGCACCGGCGGGGACCCCGGCCACGCCCCGGCGCGGGCCGCCTACGAGCAGGCGGGTTTCACGCCCCTGCCCCTGGTCCGCTACTACAAGAAGCTCTGACCGCCGATCGGGTCGGTCAGCCGGCGCTGAACCGCTCCACGGCCGCCCGGTAGTCCTCGGTCACGAACACGAACGGGCCGAAACCGCCGTAGGCCCACCTGGGCCGGTGCGGTTGGGCGAAGCCGTCCCACGTCACCGACCAGTCGTCGAACCGGATCTCCGCCTCGAGGGGCCAGCAGCCGGTGTCGCCGCACTCGCAGCCGAGCAGCGACCGTCGGCCGTCTCCCAGCAGCTCGCCGACCAGTGGGCGACCGTCCGCTCCGACGACGATGCCGGCATAGGTTCCGGCGAGCTCCCCGAACCCCTGAGCGATCTCGAAGTCCGCCACCAGATCCGTCAACGGGGTCCCGTCGACGACCGGCGTCACCCACCGGTTTCCGGCGACGGCATGGGGCTCGGCGGCGAAGGAGAGCCGGCTGACCCTCACGTCGAGGCGACGCGGTCCAGGATCGCGGCGGCCAGCTGCTCCGGTGCCTGCTCCGGGATCCAGTGCGTGACGCCCGGCAGTGCGACGAACCGGTAGTCGCCGGTGACGAACTGCTCGCAGGCCTCGGCCGCGGTCCGGCCGATCGCGACGTCGGCATCGCTCCAGACGTAGGCCGTCGGCACCTCGACCTTGTCCACGCGGTTGTCCGAGCTCATCGCCCGGTACCAGTTCAGCGCGGCGGTCAGCGCACCCGGCGCGGACAGCACCGCCACGTACTCGTCCACCGCCTCGGGCGAGATGCCGCTGTTCTCGACGTCGTACATCCGGCGCAGCCGACGGGCGTCGTCGGCCAGCAGCACCTCCTCGGCCTTGCCCTGCTGCCAGAACAGCCGGATGTAGGCCGAACGCTCCTTCTGCTCCGGGTCGACCCGGAACGCCGCGGTGTACGCCGCCGGGTGCGGCACCGACACCGCGGTGAGGGACCGCACGCGGTCGGCGTGCCACGCGGCCAGCGTCCACGCGACGTTGGCGCCCCAGTCGTGCCCGACGACGTCGGCGACGGGGATCTCCAGCGCGGTCATCAGGTCCGCCGTGACCTGCGCCAGGTTCTGCATGGCGTAGGCGTCCACGTCGGCCGGGCGCGCGCCGGGGGAGTAGCCCAGCTGGTCGGGGGCGTAGGTGCGCAGACCCGCCTGGGTGAGCAGCGGTGTCACCGCCGCCCAGCACGCCGAGGTCTGCGGGAAGCCGTGCAGCAGCAGCACCGGCCGCCCGTCCTCGGGTCCGTCGACGCGGACGTCGAAGGTGAGGTCGCCGACATCGGTGCGCAGCAGTTCTCCGGCCATGCCTGGACGCTAACGGTCGGCGGTCGCAGCCGCGCCCGCCCGGTCCCGCGGGAACGTCCGGGGTCCGCTTCCTCGTTGCACCCCACATGTCCCTGACCCGACGGCAGTTGCTCGCCGCGGCCGCGGGCGCCGGCGGAGCGGCCGTCGCCGGTGGCGTGCTCGCGCAGGAGGTGTGGCCGCTCCTCGGCCGCGAGGACCTGGTCCCCGGGCGGACCCCGGAGCTGGCGCTGCGTCCCCAGGCGTGGACGACGACGCCCGACCGGCTCACCTTCGCCGCGGTCGGCGACACCGGTACCGGCGGCCGGCAGGCCGTGGCGGTCGCGACCCGGATGGCCCAGGGGTACGAGCAGAACCCCTACGGGCTGATCACGCACCTCGGCGACATCTGCTACTACGGCCGGATCGAGGACCGGTTCGAGGACGTGTTCCTCCGCCCCTACGGGCCCCTGGTCGAGGCCGGCGTCGACGTCGAGCTGGCCATCGGCAACCACGACGGCGACGTGCACTTCAGCGACAGCCGGCTCGAGGAGATCGAGATCGAGCTCCGCCTGCTCGGGACGCCGGCGCGCTACTTCCGGAGCACGCACGGTCCCGTCGACTTCTTCTACCTCGACTCGAGCCGGCCGGGTCTGTTCGGCTCCACCGCCTCCGAGCAGCTCGACTGGCTGGACGACGCGCTCGCCACGTCGACGAGCCAGTGGAAGGTGGTCTGCCTGCACCACCCGCCGTACTCGTCGGGCCGCCACGGTTCCACGCCCGGGGCGGAGGACCTGCTCGTCCCGGTCCTGGAACGGCACGCCGTCGACCTGGTGCTCGCCGGTCACGACCACAACTACGAGCGCACCATCCCGCTCGACGGCATCACCTACGTGGTGAGCGGCGGCGGCGCCAAGCTGACGCCGGTCCGCCCGACCCGCATCACGGCGGCGGCGGCCTCGGTACTGCAGTACCTGCACGTCGAGGTCGACGGCGACCGGCTGACGGGCCGCTGCATCCGCCCGGACGGCCGCACCGTCGACCGGTTCACGCTGCGTGCGCGCGAGGGCCGGTGAGCACCCGGCTGCGGGTGGACGGCGTCGTCCGGGAGGGCGCCGCCGCGGTGTACGCGGTGCTCGCCTTCGGCGTCGTCGTGGCGCCCGCCCTGATCATCGACTCGACCGCCCGGGGCGGCGGCGTGGCCCCGACCTGGCAGGCCTTGGACCTGCTCGCCGTGAGCGCGGTGCTGGGTCTGGGCTACGGGGTGGTCTGCTACCGCAGGCTGCGCCGGCAGGCGACGATGACCCGGTCCCGGCCGAACGTGTGGATCGGGGCCGCGAACGCGCTGGTGGCCCTGGCGCTGCTGTCCTCGGTCCTGCTCGCCGTGGTCCTGCACGAACTCGGGTCGATGCAGGCGCCCCTCGCCGGACAGGAATGGACGCTGCTCGCGCTGTGGGGCGGCGTCCAGCTCGCCGCGATCGCGGTCGCCGAGGCGGTCGAGCGCGGCGTCTTCCGCTGGCTCACCGCCCCCGAGCGGCGAGCGGCGGCCGGGCACGGTCAGCGGCGGGTCCCGGCCCACCACTACCGTCGGGGGTCGTGACCAGTCCGGAACGCGCCTTCGTCTCCGCCCACCTCGACGACCTGCACGGCGACCTCGACGCGTGGCTGCGCATCCCGTCGATCTCGGCCGACCCGGCGCACGCGCCCGACGTCGCCGCCAGCGCCGAGTGGCTGGCCGAGGCGCTGCGGCGCACCGGCTTCCCGACCGTGGAGATCTGGCCGACCCCGGGTGCGCCCGCGGTCTTCGCGGAGTGGCCCTGCGCGGACACCGGCGCCCCCGTGGCACTGGTCTACGGCCACCACGACGTGCAGCCGGTCGACCCGCCCGAGTTGTGGGAGCACCCGCCGTTCGAGCCCACCGTGGTCGAGGGCCCCGACGGGCCCGAGTTGCATGCCCGCGGCGCGATCGACGACAAGGGCAACGTCGCCTTCCACCTCCTGGGCATCCGCGCGCACCTCGCGGCCACGGGCCGGAACACCCCGGCGGTCACCGTGAAGCTGCTGATCGAGGGGGAGGAGGAGTCCGGCTCGCCGCACTTCCCCGCCCTGCTCCAGGAGCGCCGCGACCGACTGGCCTGCGACGTCGTCGTCGTCTCCGACACCGGCATGGCCGCTCCGGACGTCCCCAGTGCCGTCACCGCCATGCGCGGGCTCGCCGACGCGGAGATCACCCTGCGCGGCCCGGCGGTCGACCTGCACTCCGGCTCCTTCGGGGGTGCGGTCCCCAATCCGTTGCACGCGCTGGCCGAGCTGCTGGCGAAGCTGCACGACGACTCGGGGCGGGTCACCCTGCCCGGGTTCTACGACAAGGTGCGCGCGCTGACCGACCGCGAGCGCGCGCTGATGAGCCGGGTGCCGTTCGACGAGCAGGCCTGGCTGGCCGGCCCGGCCGCCTCGCGGGCGACCTACGGCGAGGCCGGCTACAGCACGCTGGAGCGCACCGGTGCCCGGCCGACCGCCGAGGTCAACGGCATGTGGGGCGGCTACACCGGCCCCGGGCACAAGACGATCATCCCCGCGGAGGCGCACGCCAAGGTCACCTTCCGGCTGGTCTCCGACCAGCGCCCGGAGGACGTCGGCCCGCAGTTGCGCGCCTGGGTGGAGGCGAACGTGCCCGACGGCATCGTGGCCGAGGTGCACACGCCGCCCGGTGGCGTGTCGCCGTGCGCGAGTGACCTGGACTCCCCGGCCATGGACGCCCTGCTGCGCGCCATCGGGCAGGCCTTCGACACCGATCCGGCCGACGTGCTGTTCACCCGCGAGGGCGGCAGCGGTCCGGAGGCCGACCTGGTGGAGGTGCTCGGCGCGCCGCTGCTCTTCCTGGGCGCGGGGCTGCCCACCGACCGCATCCACTCGCCGAACGAGCGGGTGCTGCTGCCGATGCTGCACCGGGGCGCCGAGGCCGCCGCCCACCTCTGGCGGGAGCTGGCCGCGCTGGCGCGCTAACAGGTGCCGACGACGACGGTGGCACCCCGCTCCTCGTCGGCGACCACCCGCGGGTCCAGCCCGGCCGCCGTGAGGATCGCGACGGCGGCGGGCACCTGCACCTCGCCGGTCTCGAACAGCAGCGAGCCGCCGGGAGCCAGCCACTCGCCGGTCCCCGCCGCCACCCGCCGGGCGACGTCCAGCCCGTCGTCCCCGCCGTCGAGAGCCGCCCGCGGCTCGTGCTCGCGGGCCTCGGGCGGCAGGAGGGCCAGTGCGGGCGTGGGCACGTAGGGAACGTTCGCGACCAGCACGTCCACCCGCCCCCGCAGCTCCGCGGGCAGGGCGGCGAACAGGTCGCCCTCGTGCACGGGGACGCCGGACAGGTTCGCCCGGGCGCAGCGCACCGCGGCCGGGTCCAGGTCGGCAGCGTGCAGCACGAGGCCCGGGAACCGGGCCAGCAGCGCCGCGCCGACGGCGCCCGAGCCGCAGCACAGGTCGACGACGACGGCGCCCGGCCGGACCAGGGCGGCGGCCTCGCCCACCAGCAGCTCGGTGCGGCGGCGCGGCACGAAGACGCCCGGGGCGACGGCGATCCGCAGCCCGTCGAAGGCGGCCCACCCCAGCAGCTGCTCCAGCGGCTCGCCGGACATCCGCCGTCCCACCAGGTCGTCGAGCAGCCCCGGTGTTCCCGCGGCGGCCACCAGCAGCGCCGCCTCGTCCTCGGCGAACACGCAGCCGGCCGCGCGCAGCCGGTCGACCACCGCGGACGGCGCCGGTACGACGTCCACCCCTGGCCTCCCTCGAACGGTCCCCGGCACGCTACGCGCGCGGCTTAGGGTTGCGGGCGTGACCTCGTCCGGGCAGCCTGCCCCGCCGCCGGGTTGGTACGCCGATCCCGACGGCATGCCGGGGATGGTCCGCTGGTGGAGCGGGTCCGCGTGGTCGGACGTCACCACCCCGGCCGGCCCGGGCGTCGCCGTCCAGGGCTCGCCGGTGGGCGCAGCGCAGCGGCCGGCCGCCCCGGAGCCGATCCAGTGGTCGCCCGGTCCCCGGCCGGGGTCGAAGCCCCCGCGCCGCGGGGCGTGGCTTGCCGTCGGCGTCCTCGGCGTCGTCCTCGCCGTGGTGCTGGCGCTCCTCGTCAGCGATGGGGGAGGCGAGGACGACGCCGTCGCCGGGCGGAGCGTGCTGCCCCCGCCGACCAGCCAGCTGCCGTCGGGGCCGAGCTTCGCGCCGGGGACGGTGCGGATCGTCGACGAGGCGGCGGGGATCGCCTACCCCTACCTCGGGACGGGCTGGTCGGAGTACGACCGGACCTTCATGTACGAGACGACGACCGTCGCGGGTCAGTACTTCACCACCCAGGAGGACACCCCGCTCGGGCAGTTCATCGCCCAGGTGACGTCCGGGCCGGTCGCCGAGGGCTTCGGCTGGTCGGGCCCCGGCAGCCTGCCGACGACCGTGGCGGCGCTGGCCGACAGTGTGCGCGGCAACTACTACCCGGAGCCCAACGAACGGCGGATCCTGCGGGACGAGCCGCTGACGGTGGACGGTCATCAGGCGCACCTCGTCGAGTTCCAGCTCGCCTGGGACGTCGAGGGCTACGACGCCTCCGGTGAGCGGGCCGCGCTGCTGCTGATCGACGTCGGCCGTCCCGCACCCGCGCTGCTCTACATCTCCATCCCGAACACCCACGCCGAGCTCTACGGCGTCATCGGCCGGCTGATCCAGTCCGTCGACGTGCTGTGACTGTGCACATCGTCGGCCTCCGGCCGACACCGCGGCCAGGAGCCGTTCCCCGGTCGAGCTGAGCGTGTCCGTCCCGCCTGCGCGGACCCCTCCGGGGCCCACTCGGCGCGACCCCGCGGCCAGGAGCCGTTCCCCGGTCGAGCTGAGCGTGTCCGT